>NZ_BJOR01000001.1:0-613971 GCF_006540305.1 Streptomyces sp. 6-11-2
TGCCTGACACGGAGCAGGACGCCCGGTCCGGCCGGCTCGCGGACCCGGACGTGGAGGCGCGGCTCGCCCGGCTCGACGAACTCCTCGCGGGGCTCGAGTCCGCTCCGGGGCCGACCGTACGGTCCGCCCTGGAGGCGGTGCGGCTGCTGAGCGAGGTCTACGGCGAGGCGCTGGGCCGCGTCCTCGACCGTGCGGACGGTGAACTGACGGCGCGTCTGGCCGAGGACGAGTTGGTGGGCCACCTGCTGGTCCTGCACGAGATCCACCCCGAGCCGGCCGAGCGCCGGGCGGCGCGCGCCGTCGAACGGCTGCGCCCGGCCGTGCGGGAGCGCGGCGGCGACGTCGAGTGGATGGGCCTGGAGGAACAGGTGGCCCGGGTGCGGGTGACCACGGGCGGCGGCGGCTGCGGTTCCGGGTGCGGCGGCGCCACGGACGACGTGACCGGCGCCGTCCGTGCGGCCGTACTCGCCGCCGCTCCGGAAGTGGCGGCGGTGGAGGCGGTGCCCGGCGCGTCCGAGCGGCGGACGGCTCCCGCGTTCGTCCCCCTGGAGACACTCGCGCGCCGGGGTGCGTCACGCTCGCAGGAGCCACGGTGACCGGGGACGGAGCGCTGGCCCGCCTCATCCGCTCCTCGGCCGGCCGGGCCTCCGCGGCACCGGGCGAGGTGTGCGATCTGTGCGCCGCGCCGGTGCCCGAGGACCACCGCCACCTCTACGACACCGCCGAGGCCGAGGTGCGGTGCGCCTGCGGCCCCTGTTCGGTGCTCTTCGCCGAGGACGGGTCGGGCGGCGGGCACTACCGGCTCGTCCCCCGGCGCCGGGTGCGGCTTCCGCACGTCGACACGGCGGCGCTGGGAGTGCCGGTCGGTCTGGTCTTCTTCGTGCCGCGCGCCGACGGCACGGTCACCGCGGAGGGCCCGAGCCCGGCGGGTGCCATGCGGTGGGAGGTGGACGCGGCGGCCTGGCGGCGGTTGACCACCCGGTTCCCCGAACTCGCCTCCATGGAGCCCGATGTGGAGGCGTTTCTCGTCAACACCGTCCAGGGCCTGGACCACCACTGGATCGTGCCCGTCGACGACTGCTTCCGGATGCTGGCCGTGGTCCGCCGCGAGTGGCGGGGCATGTCCGGCGGGGGCCGGGTGTGGCCCGCCGTGGAGCAGTTCTTCGCGGAGCTGACCGAACAGAACTGACCGAACGGAACTGGCCGAACGGAACTGGCCGATCGGAGCTGACCGACGTGCACGAGTTGTCGATCGCGACCGCCATCGTGGAACAGGCCGACGAGGCCGCCCGGGCCGAGAGGACGGGCGCCGTCTCCGTGGTGACGGTGCGGGTGGGCGAGCTGGCCGGGGTCGTACCCGACGCGCTGAGCTTCGCCTTCGAGGTCGCCCGGGAGGGCACCGCCCTGGCCGGGGCCCGGCTCGTCGTCGAGCAGGTGACCGCGCACGCCTACTGCGTCCCGTGCGACACGGAGTTCCCGGTCGGGATGCCCCCGTTCTTCTGGTGCCCGCACTGCGATCGTCCGTCGCGGGACCTGCGCAGCGGACGGGAGTTGGAGATCACCGCCATCGAGCCCGCGCCGTCGCCCGCGCCCTGACGGGCCGCCAGGCGGACGGACGGCCCCGCCGGTGCACGACGCACCGGCGGGGCCGTCCGTCCCTACGGGTCAGCAGATGCGCGGCAGTTGCTCCCCCAGGGGCAGGTCGACGACCCGGGTGCCGCCGAGGCCGGTGGCGACGACCACCATGCCGGGATGGTCGGCGACGCACTCGCCGATGAGCACGGCTCCGCCGCCCTGCGGGTGGGCACGCATCGCCTCCAGGACGGCCTCCGCCTCGGTGGGCGGCACGAAGGCGACGAGCCGGCCCTCGTTGGCGACGTACAGCGGGTCGAGGCCGAGGAATCCGCAGGCGTTCGCGACCGCCTCGGGGACGGGGAGGGCGCGTTCACGCAGCCGGACTCCGATGCCGGAGGCGCGGGCGATCTCGTTGAGGGAGGCACCGAGACCGCCCCGGGTGGGGTCGCGCAGCACGTGGATGTCCGGGGTGACGGCCAGCATGGCGGCGACCAGGTCCCCCAGGGGCGCCGTGTCGCTGGCGATCTCGACGCCGAACTCCAGGCCCTCCCGGACGCTCATGATCGCCACGCCGTGCAGGCCGATCGGGCCGCTGACGATGACGGCGTCGCCCGGCCTGGCGCGCTGCGGGCGGATGTCCACTCCCTCGGGGACGACACCGACCCCGGCCGTGGTGACGTACACGCCGTCGCCGTGTCCGGCCTCCACCACCTTGGTGTCGCCGGTGGCCACGGTGACTCCCGCGGCTTCGGCGGCCGCGCCCATGGCGCGCGCGATCCGGTCGACCACGGTCAGCTCCACGCCCTCCTCCAGCACGAAGGCGGCGGAGAGGTAGGCGGGCCGGGCGCCGCTCATCGCCAGGTCGTTGACGGTGCCGTTGACCGCCAGGTCGCCGAGGCTGCCGCCCGGGAAGAACAGCGGCCTGACGACGTAGGAGTCGGTGGAGAACGCCAGCCGGGCGCCACCGAGGTGGAGGACGGCGGAGTCGCCCATGGCGGCGAGGACGGGGTTGCCGTAGGCCGGGGCGAAGACGTCCTGGATCAGTTCGGCGGACAGGGCGCCGCCTCCGCCGTGGCCCATCACCACGACCGGCTGGTCGCGCAGGGGGGCGGGGCAGGTCCAGTTCGCCGGGTCGACGGGGGCGTCGGCCGCCGCGGAAGCCAGTTCAGCCAACGGGGTTCATCTCCTCCTGCGGGATGCGGGAGCCCTGCGGCGCCGGGGCGCCCGGTGAGGCCTGTCCGGTCATCCGGCGGTACAGGTAGTAGGCGGCGCAGGCGCCCTCACTGGAGACCATGGTGGCGCCGAGCGGGGTGCGCGGGGTGCAGGTGGTGCCGAACGCGGAGCACTCGGTGGGCTTGATCAGCCCCTGGAGGACCTCGCCCGCACGGCACACGGCGGGCTCCTCGGTGCGGATGCCCCCGACGTCGAAGCGGTGCTCGGCGTCGTAGGCGCGGTAGGCGTCGGACAGCCGCCAGCCGCTGGCGGGGATGCGTCCGATGCCGCGCCAGGCCCGGTCGGCGACCTCGAAGACCTCCTCGAGCATGCTCAGGGCGGCCGGATTGCCCGCCTCGCGCACGGCGCGCGGGTAGGCGTTGTCCACCCGGTGCTCGCCGCGCTCGAGTTGGTGGACGGCCCGGCGGATGCCTTCGAGGATGTCGAGCGGTTCGAAGCCGGTGACCACGATCGGCACCCGGTGCCGCTCGGCCAGGTCCGGGTACTCGGCGGTGCCCATGACGCTGCACACGTGCCCGGCGGCGAGGAAGCCCTGCACCCGGCAGGCCGGGGCCGTCATGATCGCCTCGATGGCCGGTGGCACCCGGACGTGCGAGACCAGCAGGCTGAAGTTGTCCAGGCCCAGGCGGCGGGCCTGGTGCACGGCCATGGCGTTGGCGGGAGCGGTCGTCTCGAAGCCGATGGCGAAGAACACCACCTGCCGGTCCGGGTGCTGCCGGGCGAGCCGGAGGGCGTCGAGCGGCGAGTACACCACCCGTACGTCCCCGCCCTCGCCCTTGACCCGGAACAGGTCCCGGTCGGTGCCCGGCACCCGCAGCATGTCGCCGAACGAGCAGAAGATCACGTCGGGGCGGGCGGCGATCGCCAGTGCCTTGTCGATGACTTCGAGGGGGGTCACGCACACCGGGCAGCCGGGGCCGTGGATCAGCTCGACCTCCTCGGGCAGCAGCTGGTCGATGCCGTGCCGAATGATCGAGTGGGTCTGGCCGCCGCAGACCTCCATCAGCGCCCACGGCCGGGTGACCGTCGCGCGGATCTCGTCCAGCAGCCGCCGGGCCAGTCCGGGGTCGTTGAACTCGTCGATGTACTTCATCAGGCCTCACTCCCGCTCTTCTCGCGTTCCTCGGCCCCGGGCGCCTGCGGGGCCGGGTCGCCGGACTGCTCGGCCGCCTGCACCCAGGCGTCACCGAACTCCTCCTCCAGCAGCCCCAGTTGCTCGAACAGCTCCAGGGACGCACGGGCCGACTCCTCGTCCAGGCGCTGGAGGGCGAACCCGACGTGGACGATCACGTACTCCCCCACCCGCACATCGGGCAGGTACTCGAGGCACGCCTGTTTCTGCACCCCTCCGAAGTCGATCAGACCGGTGAGCGGATCGGCACGGTGGTCGATGGCCACGACTTTGCCGGGCACTGCCAAACACATGGGTCACTCCGTCTCGTCGCTGTCTGTCGTCCGCCGGCCCCGCGGCTCTCGCGCGGGCCCCGGCCCGGTCGGCTCATACGGCGGCTCCGGGCGCCGCCGGTGGTGCCGCTCGTGTGCCGCGACCACGAGCTGTCCGAGAGCCAGTCCTCCGTCGTTCGGGGGGACTTCGCCGTGGCGCAGGACGGTGAAGCCGTCCGCGGTGAGCAGCCCGGCGCACTCGTCCTCCAGCAAGCCGTTGGCGAAGACACCGCCGCTGAGGACGGCGGTGGTCAGGCCGGTGGCCGCGCGGGCGCGGTGGCAGATCTCCGCGACGGCCCGCGCGAGGCCCCGGTGGAAGCGGGCCGCGAGGACCGGCGGCGGGGTGCCGCGCCGCTGGTCGTCGAGGAGCGCCCGCAGCATGGGCACCGGGTCGCAGCCGAGGGGGCCGGGTCCTTCGGTGATGGCGAAGGGGTACGCCGCGCTGTCGGCATCCCGGGCCAGGGTCGCGGCCGCCTCCAGTTCCAGCGCGGCCTGTGCTTCGTATCCCGCGCGGTGGCACACGCCCGCGAGGGAGGACACGGCGTCGAAGAGCCGGCCCGTGCTGGAGGTCGGCACGCAGGCCAGGTCGCGCTCCAACTGCCGCCGGAGCAGCGACCGTTCGTCGGGTGCGCAGGCGACAACGCTGGGCAGGCGGGGGTCCCAGGGCAGTCCCGCGGCCCACAGCCGGGCCAGGGCGAGCCGGCAGGGGTTGGCCACACCCGCGTCGCCCCCGGGCAGCGGGGCGGGGGTCAGCCGGGCGAAGCGGCGGTGGCCGGTGTAGTCGGCGAGCAGGAACTCGCCGCCCCAGACGGTGCCGTCGTCGCCGTACCCGGTGCCGTCGAAGGCGACACCGATGACGGGCGTGGTGCCGTCGAGGCCGTGCTCGGCCATCGCCGAGGCGATGTGGGCGTGGTGGTGCTGGACGAGTACGGGCTCCGGCTGCGGGAGTCCGGCGGCGCGGCGGCGTGCCCAGCGGGCCGAGTGGTAGCCGGGGTGGCGGTCGGCGGCGACCAGGGCGGGGGTCACCCCGGTCAGGCCCAGCAGGTGCCGTTCCGCCCGCCGGGCGGCCTCCTGGGTGGCGAGGTCCCCCATGTCGCCGATGTGCGGCCCGAACCAGGCCTGCTCGCCGTCGCCGACGCACGGGACGTTCTTCAGGTCGCCGCCCACGGCGAGCGCGGGACGCACCGCGAGCGGCAGGCGCAGCGGGCGGGGCGTGTAGCCGCGGGAGCGGCGCAGCACCTGTTCGGTGCCGTCGGGGCGTACCCGCAGCAGGGAGTCGTCGCAGGGGGAGGCGATGGGCCGGTCGTGGGCGAGCCAGGCGTCGGCCAGCCCGGCGAGCCGGATCAGCGCCTCCTCGTCGTCGGTGACGATCGGTTCGCCGGAGCGGTTGCCGCTGGTCATCACCAGCACGCGCGGGCCGGGGGGATCGCCGGGCAGCCCGAACAGCAGGGTGTGCACGGGGGTGTAGGGCAGCATCACGCCGACGTGGGGGCTGCCCGGGCACACCTCGTCGGACAGGCGGAGCCCGTCCGGCCGTGCGCGCCGGCGCAGCAGGACGATGGGCCGCGCCGGGCTGGTGAGCGTGGCCCGTTCGCGGTCGGTGGGGTCGGCGATCCGCTGGACGGCGGCGAGGTCGGCGCACATCACGGCGAACGCCTTGCCGCCGCGTTCCTTGCGCGCCCGCAGGGTGGCGACCGCGCGGGTGTCGGCGGCGTCGCAGGCCAGGTGGTAGCCGCCGACGCCCTTGACGGCGACGATCCGTCCGGCGGCGAGCAGGGCCCGGGCCGCCGCAAGGGCGTGCGTGTCCCGGGCCGGGCGGTCCCCGCTGCCCGCTGCGGGGACCAGGCGCAGCCGGGGGCCGCAGTCGGGGCAGGCCACGGGCTGGGCGTGGAAGCGCCGGTCGGCGGGGTCGGTGTACTCCCGGGCGCAGGCGGGGCACATCGGGAAGCCGGCCATGGTCGTGACCGCGCGGTCGTACGGCATGGCGGTGGCGATGGTGAAGCGGGGGCCGCAGTGGGTGCAGGTGATGAACGGGTGCCGGTGACGGCGGTCGCCCGGGGCGGCGAGTTCGCGCAGGCAGTCGGCGCAGGTCGCGGTGTCGGGCGGGAGGTGTGTGCGTCCCGGCGCGTGTTCGGTGGCGTGGATGGCGAACGGGCCGGTGGCGCCGGTGGCGGGAAGCTCCTCCAGACCGATGCCGGTGACGGCGGCCAGCGGGGGCGGTTGCCGGGCCAGCCGCTCGCAGAACCGGGTGACGTCGTCCGGCGGGCCCTCGATCTCGATCAGCACGCCGGCGGCGGTGTTGCTCACGAAGCCGGCCAGCGCCAGGTCGGCGGCGAGGCGGTGCACGTAGGGCCTGAAGCCCACGCCCTGCACGGTGCCGCGCACGGTGAGCCGGCGGCGCACCGGGCCGGTGACGGGTGCGGTCATGAGGCGGGGGTGGTCGCCGGGTGCGGTTGCGTGTGGTGGTCGTGGGCCTGTTCACCGTCGGCGGCGTGGTCGTGGCCGTGGGGGTGCGGGGTGAGCGGGGGCCGGTGCTGCGGGGCTCCGTCGCGGGCTGTCAGCACCCGGTCCAGGACGGTGTCGACGCCGTCGCCGGTGCGCGCGCAGGTCCGTACGATCTCCACCCCGGGGTTGACCTGCCGCACATGGGTGCGGAAGGCGGTCTCGTCGAAGCCGGCGGCCTCGGCCAGGTCGGTCTTGGTGACCAGGACCAGGTGGGCCGAGCCGAACGCGGTGGGGTACTTCAGCGGCTTGTCCTCGCCCTCGGTCACCGCCATCAGGACGATGCGCAGGGTCTCGCCGAGGTCGTACGACGCGGGGCAGACGAGGTTGCCGACGTTCTCCACGAACAGCACCGCCGTGTCCTCGGGCAGCCAGCCCTCCAGCCGGGTGCGGACCTGCCGGGCCTCCAGGTGGCAGAGTCCGTCGGTGAGCACCTGCTGCACCGGGGCGCCGGAGCGGGCCAGCCGGCGGGCGTCGTTCTCGGTCGCCAGGTCCGCGGTCAGCGCGGCCACCGGCACGCCGCGTTCGACGGCGCGGGCCAGCACCCGGCCGAGGAGTTCGGTCTTGCCGCTGCCGGGGCTGGACAGCAGGTTGACGACGGCCACGCCCTGCCGGGCCAGGTCGCCGCGCAGGGTGGCGGCGAGATCGTCGTTCTTGGCGAGGACGGCCTGCTTGACGTCGACGGACCGGCACATGGCGCTGCTCCTCGGGGTCGGTTCAGGGGCGGGGGCGGGGAGGACAGGGGGAGGGTTGCGGGGCCCCTCACCGATCTTCGGCCTCTTCGGTGGCGAGGTGCGGGAGCGCAGCCGTGTGCGCGGGTGCGGATTCCTCCGTGCGGACCAACGGCGGGGTGGCCGCGGGGTCGGCGAGCAGCACCGGGACCATGGTGCGCAAGGCCTCGACGGCCGGGACGACGGCCTCCCGCACCGGGTCGCTGAGCCCGGCCATGATGTCCTCGTCGCCGCGGGGCCGCACCTGGGGCTCGCAGGCGAGCACGAGGACGCGCGGGAGGGGCCCGTCGCCCAGGTGCGCGGCCAGGGCCAGCACCTTGGCCGGGTCCATGCCGTGGGCCTCCGGCGGGGCCGCCGCGCCGGCCTCGGGGTCGGGGAGTTCCGCCTCGATCAGGGACAGGGTGCCGGGGCGGTGGCCGCGCGGCGCCGCGTCGACCAGGACGGCCGTGTCGTAGCCGTCCAGCAGTTCGTAGGCGAGGTCCAGGCCGCGGATGCCGAAGTCCCGCACCCGGACCCCGGCCGGCAGCGGGCGGGAGCCGAGGGCCTGGATCACCTCGGGGCCGAAGGCGTCGTCGGCGAGGAAGATGTTGCCGACGCCGGCGACCAGGAGCCGGGTGCCGGGCGGCGGCGTCATCGGGTGCCTCCGGTGAGCGGGGCGCCGGTCGCGGACAGGGGGCGGGCGCAGGCGCCGGGCAGCTTGCGGACGAATGCCGAGCGCAGCGCGTGGTAGGGGGCGGCGGGGTCGAAGAAGATGTCGCGCATCCGGGCGAGTTCGGCGCGCCGGTGCTCGGCGAGCGGCCGTACCGCCTCGTCGCGGGCGCGGGCCGCCATCTTGGCGTCGATCCGCCGGCCGAGCTCGGGTGCGTCCGCGAGCCCGGCGGCCATGCGGTCGACCTCGGCGGTGAACTCCCCCGCGGGAACGGGCACGAGACGGTCCACCAGGCCGAGGCCGTGCGCGGTGGCGGCGCTCACCGGCAGGGCCTCGGTGGTCAGCCGTCCGGCCGTCCCGGTGCCGGTCCGGCGCGGCAGGGTGTACGTCCAGAACTCCGAGCCGTACAGGCCCATCCTGCGGTAGTGCGGGTTGAGTACGGCGCCGGTGCGGCACCACACCTCGTCGGCGGCGAGGGCGAGCATGACACCGCCCGCGGCGGCGTTGCCGCCGAGCGCGGCGACGACCAGCCGGTCGGTGGTGTGCAGCACCGCCTCGACCAGGTCGTCCATGGCGTTGAGGTTGGCCCACGACTCGGCGGCCGGGTCGTCGGACGCCTCGATGACGTTCAGGTGGATGCCGTTGGAGAAGAAGTCGCGGGCACCGCCGAGGACGAGTACCGGGGTGGAGCGGGTGAGGGCGTGGCGGTAGGCGGCGAGCAGCCTGCGGCAGTGGTCGGTGCTCATGGCGCCGCTGGGGAAGGAGAAGGTGACGAAGCCGACGTCGCCGCGCTGCCGGTAGCGGATGTCGGTCCAGGTGTGCCGCCCCGGGGGCAGTTCGAGCGGTACGGCCGCCTCGGGGAGACCGGTCGGGCCGAGGACCGAGGCGGCCGGGCGTTTGAAGGGGGCCGGGTCGCCGGAGTTCTTGCGCGGCCTGAGTTCCGGGATCCACACGGCGCCGTCCCGGGTGGCGCGGCACACCGCTCCCGCCCGCGTGGCGAGCAGTTCTCCGGGGCGGCCGCGCAGTTGGTCCTCCGGGTGGCCGCCGTGCAGGAACAGTTCACGGCCGAGGAGTTCGTCGAGGACTCCGGGCTGCGAGTCGGCGCCTCTCAGCTTGTTCAGCACGGTCGCGGTGCTGTCGTGCTCCCAGTCGACGCGGCGCCGCTCCTGGCGCAGGAAGCCGCGCCAGACGACGTGGGTGGCGGGGTCGCTCTGCGGCAGCGGTTTGAAGGAGCCCTCGGCGTAGCGCCGTACGGCCAGGAGTACGGCGGCCACGGCGGCGTCGGAGACCTCGTTGCGGTACAGGTCGCTCTTGCCGACCGGCTCCGTGCGGAACGGCATGGCCGCCCAGATGTCGCCGGCGTCCATCACCGCCTCGGCCTGGAGGACCGTCACGCCCCAGTCGGGCACCTGGTCGGCGATCGCCCGGTCCAGCGCGGAGGGGCCCCGGTCGCCCGGTGGGCCGGGGTGCACGATGAGGCAGGTGTGCTCCCGCCACACGTCGTCGGGCAGCGCGGTCTTGAGCATCGGCGCGATGACGAGTTCCGGCTTCGTCCCGGCGACGGCGGCGCGGACTGCGTCGGGGCCGGGCGTGGCGAGCACGACGTCGACGTGGTGGCCGTGGTCCGCCAGTTCGGCGTAGACGCGCTGCGACAGGCTGTTGAACGCACTGACGACGAGCAGAATGTCCATGACGCGGCATGGTGGCCGGTTCACGGGGCTCCCGGAAGGAACCCGGCGGGGCGTTCGTCCGTCTGCGTCAGACCCCGTCCGCCGTCCGCGTCAGATCTCCTCCTCCATCCGGATCGCGTGGCACCGGTCCTCCTCGACGGCGCGGTCACGGACTCAGCGGCCGACAGCGCCCCGGCGGACAGGCGCCCGGCGCGTCACTTCACCACTTTCCGTTCACCTGGTGTAACAGTCTGCGCATGATCTGTCAGCAGAACATCGACAGGGCCCCCGGCCGCCGCCTTCGCCGCCGCGCGCTGCGCGGGACCCTGCTGGCCGCGGCGACCACCGCGGCACTGGCCGGCGGACCCCAGGCGACGGCACTCCCGGCCGCCGGTCCGGGTCCCGACTGGGACGCCATCGCCGCGTGCGAGTCCAGCGGCAACTGGAAGGCGAACACGGGCAACGGGTACTACGGCGGGCTCCAGTTCCGCCAGTCCAGCTGGAAAGCCGCGGGAGGGCTGAAGTACGCGCGCCGAGCGGACCTGGCTTCGCGCAGACAGCAGATCAGGGTGGCCGGGCGACTGGCCGTCCTCCAGGGGATGTCGGCGTGGGGCTGCTCCTGACGGCGCCTCGGCCGTCCAAGTATCGCTCCCGGCCCGCCGGTTGAGCCGACGGGCGGTCAGCAGAGCACCGAGAGCGCGCCGGGCAGCACGCGGGCCGTGACGGGAAGGACCGCCCCGACCTCGCCGTCGGCGCCGTAGGGCACCTCGCGGTCGGCGGCGACACGGATCCGTCTGCCCCGCAGGATCCGCACCTCGGGGCGCTCGACGTGCGCGCCCGACTTCAGCTCGTTCATCAGCGCGAAGAAGAGCCGGCGCGGCGCCTCGCGGATCATCACCACGTCGAGCAGGCCGTCGTCGACGCGGGCGCCGGGCGCGATCATGCGACCGGAGCCGTAGTAGGCGGAGTTGGCGGCCACCACGGTGTAGCCGCGGTGGATGTGCTCCTCGCCGTCGACGGTGACGTGGTAGGTCGCCGCCCGCCAGGTGGCCACGGCGCGCAGCCCGCCCGCGTAGTAGGAGGCGGCGCCGCGCAGCAGCCGGGAGTTGTTCGCGTGCCGGTTGGCGAGCGCGTCGACGCCCGCGTACACGCTGCCGAGGACGACACTGCGCGGGTGCGCGGCCGACTCCACCTCGATGGTGTCGACGCGGCGCGGGGCGCCGTGCAGCAGGATCCGGGCCAACTCCGCCGGATCGGCGGGCAGTTCCAGTGCGCGGGCGAAGTCGTTGCCGCGGCCCGCCGGGACCAGGCCCAGGAGTGCGCCGCTGCCGCTCAGGGCTCCGCCGATACCGCCCGCGATGCCGTCGCCGCCCACGGCGAGCACGACGCGGTCGCGCTCCCCGGCCAGGCGGGCGAGGTCCTGGGCGTGGGCGAGACTGCGGCTGTACTCGGTCTCCACTCCGGCGCCGGCCTCCCTGAGCAGCCTGGCCACCCGCAGCAGCGCCGCGGCCCCGGCGGATCCGCCCGCGGTGGGGTTGACGATGGCGGTGAACTGTCGCATCGGTGGGGCCTCCGGGACGGAAAGGGGGGCGGTCGCGGGCGGTACGGGCCGGGGGCGGCCGAGGGGCAGCCGGGGTCAGTCGAGGGGCAGCAGAACGCCGGGGTTCAGCAGTCCGTCGGGGTCCAGTCGGCGTTTGACGGCCCGCAGGGCCTCGATGGCGAGCGGTCCGGCCTCCCGGACGTACCCGTCCCGGTGGTCGGTGCCCACCCCGTGATGGTGGCTGATGGTGCCGCCCGCGGCGAGGATGGCCTCGTTCGCGGCCCGCTTGGCGGGCGCCCAGTGCGCCACCGGATCCTCGCCCTGGGCGCTGACCACGGTGAAGTACAGCGAGGCGCCGTTCTCGTAGACGTGCGAGATGTGGCACATCACCAGGGGCGGGGTGCCCGACTCGGTGAGCGTGGCGGTCAGCGCCCCGCGGACGGAGGCGTACAGCCCGGGGATCCGGGACCAGAACGCGGCGGTCTCCAGCGTCTCGGCGAACGCGCCGGCGTCCAGGAGGGAGTCGCGCAGGTAGGGCGCCGAGTAGCGGCCGTGCGCCCAGCGCTCCCCCGGCTCCTCGCCCAGGTGGGTGCCGCCGCACTCGCGCAGCACGGCCGCGGCACGTCGCCTGCGGTGGGCGGTGTCCTCCGCGGTGCCCTCGTAGCCCGCGATCGCCTGGCAGCCGGTGCCCTGCCGGACGTCCAGGGCTCCGATGGCGTCGGGCTGGGCGAGGCCGATCAGGGTCTCGGTCTCGTCGGACAGACGCAGCACGGTCGGGCGCGGCCCGTCCTGGGCGAGCCGTCGCAGGGCGGCGGCGCCCTCCTCGAAGGAGGCGAAGCGCCAGCCCTCGTACACACGGGTCTGCGGGAGGGGGCACAGGCGCACGGTCACCGCGGTGATGACACCGAACGCGCCCTCTGAGCCGAGGACGAGCTGGCGCAGGTCGGGTCCGGCCGCCGAGCGCGGGGCGCGGCCCGCCTCGACGGTGCCCTCGGGGGTGGCGAGGGTGAGGCCGAGCACCATGTCGTCGAAGCGGCCGTAGCCGGCCGAGGCCTGCCCGCTGGAGCGGGCGGCGGCGAACCCGCCGAGGGTGGCCCACTCGTAGGACTGGGGGAAGTGGCCGAGGGTGAAGCCGTGTTCGGCCAGCAGCGCCTCCGCGTCCGGGGCGCGCAGGCCCGTTTGCAGGGTGGCGGTGCGGGAGACCGGGTCCAGGGCGAGCAGCCGGTTCATACGGCGCAGGTCCAGGGCGACGAAGGGGCGGCGGCGCTCGGGGGCGAGACCGCCGACGACGGAGGTGCCGCCGCCGAACGGAACGAGGGCCAGGCCGTGGGCGGCGCAGGCGCGCAGCACGGCGAGTACGTCGTCGTGGTCCGCGGGGAGCACCACGGCCGCCGGGACGTCGGTGACGTCGCCGTCCCTGATGCGCAGCAGGTCCGGGGTGGACTTGCCGCGGGTGTGGCGGATCCGGGACTCGGCGTCGGTGCGGACGTGCGCCTCGTCGCCCACGGCCTCGCCCAGGGCGCGGAGCGCGTCCGCGGTCAGCGGCGAGGCGGGGACGCGGATCTCCTCCAGGGCGACCGGACCGGCCTCGCGGGGCTTGACGCCGAGCACGTCGCGCAGGAGTCCGGTCACCGGCTCGGGCAGCGGTGTGGCCCTGGCCGGTTCGCCCCAGCCGCTCCACAGCATGTCCATGGGGTGTTCCTCACCGGTCGTGTCGAAGGAGGGGTGCGGTGTTCCGAGTTGCCGTGTGGGTGCCGTGTTCCGCGGTGCGCCGTGACGGGACCGCAGGCGTTACACTGTGACACATGACGCCTATTCGTCACAACGGTTCGGACCGGCCGGACCACTCGGACGGTGATCCCGTACTCGACGCCGTGCGCGACTGCGTCCTGGCCGTCGGCGTCCGGCGTACGACCCTGACGGACGTGGCCCGCCGCGCGGGCGTGTCCCGGATGACGCTCTACCGCCGCTGGCCCGATGTGCGGTCCCTCGTCGGCGACCTGATGACGCGGGAATGGATCGCCGTGGCCGTCGGGGCGATGCCGGAGCGCAGGCCCGGGACGAACGCGCGCGCGCTGATCGTCGACGGGCTCGTGGCCGGGGTGAGGGCGTTCCGCGCCCACCCGCTCTTCCGCAAGATCGTCGACGTGGACCCCGAACTGCTCCTCCCCTATGTGCTGGACCGCCGGGGAGCCAGCCAGGAGGCCCTGCTCTCCCTGCTCGCCGGCCACCTGCGCGAGGGCCACGCCCACGGGTCGGTGCGCGCCGGTCACACCGAGCGGCAAGCTCGGTCCCTGCTGCTGGTCGTGCAGTCCTTCACGCTGTCGCTGCGCACCATGACCGAGGAGGACGAGCCCGAACTGGACGGCGAGGCCTTCCTCGCGGAACTGCGGACCATCCTGGAGAGGACCCTGACGCCATGAGCTTCGGCAACGACCCGGCCGTCCCCGCGCAGACGGCTCCGGGCACCTCGCTCACCGCCGCCCGCCGCGCCCGCGAACTGGCCCGGACCGTCGGCGGTCCGGCCGTGGACGTCCTGGTCGTAGGTCTCGGCGCGACCGGCGCCGGGGCCGCCCTGGACGCCGCGGCGCGCGGATTGAGCGTCGCCGCGATCGACGCCCACGACCTGGCCTTCGGCACCTCCCGCTGGAGTTCGAAACTCGTCCACGGCGGACTGCGCTACCTCGCCTCCGCCCAGTTCGACGTCGCCCACGAGAGCGCGGTCGAACGCGGTGTGCTGATGGAGCGCACCGCTCCCCATCTGGTCGCCGCCCAGCCGTTCGTCCTGCCCCTCACGCCGCTCGTCTCGCGCGGCCAGGCCGCCCTGGCCTGGGCCGGCTTCCGCGCGGGCGACGGACTGCGGCTGGCGGCGCGCACCGCCCGTGCCACCCTGCCGGTGCCGCGCAGGCTGTCCGCCGTGGAGACCCGCCATCTCGCGCCCGCCGTGCGCGGCACCGGGCTGCGCGGCGGTCTGCTGTCCTGGGACGGGCGGCTCACCGACGACGCCCGCCTGGTGACCGCGATCGCCCGTACGGCGGCGGCTCGCGGCACCCGCGTCCTGACCCGGGTCCGGGCCCTGGAACTCACCGGTTCCGGCGCCCGGGTGCGTGACGAACTGACCGGCGAGGAGGGCGAGATCCGGGCCCGGGCCGTGATCAACGCCTCCGGAGTGTGGGCGGGCGGCCTGGTGGACGGCATCCGGATCCGGCCCTCCCGCGGCACCCACCTCGTGCTGCGCTCCGGCCTGCTCGGTCCCCTGCCGGCCGGGCTGCACATCCCGGTCCCCGGGGAGACCAACCGCTTCGTCCTGGTCCTGCCGCAGGACGACGGCCGGGTCTACGCCGGGCTCACCGACGAGCCCGTCGAGGGCGGCGTCCCGGACGTGCCGGAGGTCCCCGAGTCCGACGTCGGCTTCCTGCTCGACGTGCTGGCCTCCGCCCTCGACGTGCCGATACGCCGCGACGACGTGGCCGGCGCCTTCGCGGGCCTGCGTCCCCTGCTGGACACCACGCCGGCGACCGGATCCGCCTCGGCGCCCCGGACCTCGGACATCTCCCGCAGGCACGCGGTGCTCACCTCGCCGGACGGTGTGGTCACCGTGGTGGGCGGCAAGCTCACCACCTACCGGCGCATGGCCGAGGACGCCGTCGACACCGCCGTCGCCGCGCACGGACTCGGCGCGGGGCCCTCCCCCACGGCCGCCCTCCCCCTCGTCGGCGCCGCGTCACCGCGGATCCTCGCCGCGCTCCGCGCCCCGCACCGCCTGGTCCGGCGCTACGGCACGGAGGCGCCGACCGTCCACGCCCTGGGCACCCGGGACCCACGCCTGCGCGCACCCGTGCTGGAGGGCCACCCCGTCACCCGCGCCGAACTCCTGTGGGCCGTACGCCAGGAGGGTGCCCTCGACGAGTCCGACCTCCTGGACCGCCGCACCCGGATCGGCCTCGTACCGTCCGACCGCACGACAGCACTGGAAGCCGCGCGCGAGGTGCTGGGCGAGACACTGGGCTCCCGGTGAACCGGCGGTCGACGCGGGACACCTGTTGAACGGGCCGCGGCCGTCACCGCCTGGCGCGCCTGCGCCTCGCACAGGGCGGAGGCCAGCGCGCCGCCGGACGCCGGGTACGCGCTGGTCAGCCAATGGGTGGTCGCCGCGATGAGCGGGGAGAGATCTTCGTGCACTGCCGGACCGTTCGAGCCGTTCACGGACAAAAAGGACTGCGTGAAACGGTAGTCCGCACCCCAGGCCGAGCAGTATGACCCAGGCCGCCTCCGGGGCGTGGCCTCCGCCACCATCGCATGCGGCGAGGAGTGGCGGTACCCGCCGGGAGGCGGCCCGGAGGCCGTACGTACGTGTACCGGCCAGACCCCGGCGGGTAAGCGTTCCCGGACGCGGTGGGCACCCAGGAGGGAGATGACCTCCTCCAGCGTGGCGGGGCCGCCGGCGCCGAGGATCACGCCGGGCGCCCCGGCCGCGGACCCGGGCGAGGCCACTCAAGGCCTCCGGGCCGCGACCGGTTGCAGTGACGCGCCGGCGAGGAGGGGAGAGAGCGGTGCGGGGTCGGGCGGGGACGGCACGGCGGGGTTCGACCATGGTGGTGGCGCTGCTGCTGAGCGCGGCGCTGACGGCGTGTTCGGGGACCTCGCGCGAAGGCGCGTCCACCGGGCGACCGGCGGAGGCGACGGACGCGACAGGCACGTCGGTCCGCAGCGGGGGCACGATCGGCGCCCGGGGCTCGGTGTGCGAGCTTCCCGTCACCTTCGACATCGCCGAGGACTGGAAGGCCGGGGCGGTGGATCCGGCGCCGGCGGGCGACTCCCCCGCCGGCGAGGAGGTCGCGGACGCGCTGCTGCGCCAGGGCCCGGTGACCACCGTGTGCGAGGTCGACGCCAAGCCCGCGGGGAACATCGGTTTCCTCCGCGTGTTCACCGGTCCCCCGGGCGCGGGGGACGCGAGAACGGTACTGCGGGCCTTCGTGGCCGCCGAGGAGGACGTGCGCGGGGAGACGTACCGCTCGTTCACGACGGGCGGACTCGAAGGCGTCGAAGTCGAGTACGTGCGGACGAGCGAGCTGCTGGACGAGCCGAAGAAGGAACGCGCCCTGGCCGTCGGCACCGCCCAGGGCCCCGTGGTCCTGCACCTCGGCGGTATGGACACCGAGGAACACGAGCAGATGCTCCCCGCCTACGAACTCGCCAGGAGGACCCTGCGCAACGCCTGAGCGGCTTCCGGAGGGGGCCCGTACTCTGGGGGCCGTGCACATCTGTTTCGTCTGCAGCGGGAACATCTGCCGGTCGCCGTCCGCGGCGCTCGTGTTCGCCGAGCGATTGCGCCGGGCGGGGCTCACGGACGAGGTCCGGGTCAGCAGCGCCGGCATCGGCCCGTGGCACGCCGGGGAGGCCATCGACGAGCGGGCCGGTGAGGTACTGGCCCGGAAGGGCTACCCGGTCCGGCACGTCGCCGCCCAGGTCGGCGCCGAGCATCTGGACGCCGACCTGCTGCTGGCCATGGACCGCGGTCACGAGAAGGCGCTGCGCCGGCTCGTCGACGACCCGTCCCGGGTGCGGCTGCTGCGCTCCTTCGACCCGGACGCGACCGGGGACCTGGACGTACCCGACCCGTACTACGGCGGCCCGGAGGGGTTCGAGCAGGCGCTGGCCATGATCGAGGCCGCGACCCCGGGCCTGCTCGACTGGGTGCGCGAGCGCCTGCCCGCGTGACCGACCGTCCGCCGCGCGGCTCCGGCTCCGGCTCCGGCTCCGGCTCCGGCTCCGGCTCCGGCTCCGGCTCCGGCGAGGATCCCGCCGCCGCGGCCGCCCGGCTGACCGGGCGTGCGGCGACCGGTCGCAGCCCGTCTGCGGCGAACCCCACCGAGGTGACCCTCGACGACGGCGCGGTGGTCGTGGTCAAGCGCGATGAGGATCCGGAGGCGGTGCTCGCCGAGGCCGCGGGGCTGCGCTGGCTCGCCGAGGCGGGCGCGGTGCGGGTCCCCGCCGTGCACGGCCACGACCGCCACTGGCTGGTCACCGACCGGGTTCCAGCCGGCCGGCCCACTCCAGGGGCGGCGGCGCGGTTCGGCCGTGACCTGGCCGCCCTGCACGCCGCCGGGGCGCCCGCGTTCGGTGCCGCTCCGCCCGGCGGGCCGCGGGAGGCGTACATCGGGCTCGCGCCGATGCGCAACGTTCCCGGCGCCGACTGGCCGGGCTGGTACGCCGAGCACCGGGTGCTCCCCTATCTGCGCCGCGCGGTCGACGACGGCACCCTGCGCCCCGCCGAGGCGGCCGTGATCGAACGCGTACGGGAACGGCTGCCCGAACTGGCCGGTCCCGCCGAACCGCCCGCGCGACTCCACGGCGACCTGTGGAACGGCAACGTGCTGTGGGGCGCGGACGACGAGGTCTGGCTGATCGACCCGGCCGCGCACGGCGGGCACCGGGAGACCGACCTGGCGATGCTGCAGCTGTTCGGCTGCCCGCACCTGGACCGCGTCCTGGACGGATACCAGCAGGTCGCGCCGCTCGCCGACGGCTGGGCCGGCCGCGTCGGACTGCACCAGCTCTTCCCGCTGCTGGTGCACACGGTGCTCTTCGGACGCGGGTACGCCGAACAGGCGGTCGCCGCGGCCCGCGGCGCCGGCGGGTGACCCTACCCTTCGCCCTCCACCAGCCGGGCGAGGTTGTCCAGAGCCATGCGCGTCCCCAGCTCGTTGTCCCCGCGCGGCACCTCGTCGGGGATGCCCTCGTGCACGATCACGACCTCCGTCCCGCCGTCCACCTCGGCCAGTGACGTGGTCATCGTCATCGTGCCGTGCAGGGCGTCCTCGTCGGTCTCGAACGCGAGCACCTCGACCACCAGTCGATCGGGCACGAGCCGGGCGAAGTGCCCGCGGTAGGTGTCCGTGTGGGCACCGGACTTGCCCCGGCCGCCCGGCTCGTCGTACGAGAGGGACACCCGGAACGTGCCGCCCTCACGGGCGTCGAACGTGTGGACTTGAGCGGTCATGCCGTCGGGGACGCGCCATCCCGCCACCACGTCCGGGTCGGTGAGGGCCCGGTAGACGGCGGCGGGAGACGCCCGCACCCACCGTGAGACCCGTGTGGCATACATGGCAGCAACGTACACACGCGGCACCCGGATCCGGGACCGACCGGACGAGAGAGGGCGGGAACGGACGGGACCGGACAGGAACGGACCGGACCGGACCGGCAAGGCCGGTGCCTCACGATTGTCCCGGTTTTGTCACCAAGTGACCCTGGAGTCACAGGTGTTGCTCCCGCACTTTTCCCGCGTGCTAAGAAATACGGCGTCACAGTGGCGCGGAGCGTCCCACGGGGACGCCGCACGCCATGTCGGTCCGGTCCGTGAGGACCGTAGGGGGAAGGTGTCACCTCAGTGAACCGCATGCGCACGACCGTCGCGGCGCTGGCCGCGGCCGGGGTCCTCACCGCCGCTCAGCTGGGCTTCGCCGGGGCCGCTTCCGCGGCGACCGCCGCACCGCAGAGCTCGGGCTGCCCGATCAACATCGTCTACCCGTCCCGTTTCTACGTGGACCACAACGGGTGGGTGACCAACGGCGGCCTGTACTTCGGCATCAAGAGCAAGACCACGAAGAAGTTCAAGAACGTCACGTTCACGGTCACCAACGTCAAGAACATCCGCTTCGGCTCGGCGACGCCGAAGGGCGGCAAGATCAGCCACAGGACCTCGCAGACCGTGACGGTCCGCACCACGACCTTCAAGGGGAAGGCGAGCCTCGGCTTCAAGGTCCGGACGCACCTGCTGAACACCAGGACCTACAAGGTGAAGTTCGCCCTGCACGGCTCCGGCTGGAACTGCGCCGTCAACCAGGGCACCTGGGGCGCCTGACCCCGCGGGCACCGGACGGCCGACGCCCGTTTCGGTCCCCGACCGCCCCGCATCCCGATGCCCCGGCCCACGCGGCCGGGGCATCGGCGTGCGGGGCCGAGTCGTGGACGTGCGCGGGACCATCACGTGCCCGGACCATGATCGGTGCGGCCCGGATACGCACGTGACCGCGGGGTACGCTGCGCATGCCGGCCGGTTACGGGCGATGCCCCGTGCGCACCGGTGCGCACGGCGGGGAGAAGGGCGGGTGCGGATGGACTGGCGCGAGTTCGCCGAACAGATGGCCCAGCTGGCCCGGCGCCTGCTGGCCCAGGACTCCGCGCAGGAGACGCTCGACGAGATCGTCCAGGCGGCCGTCGAGCTGATCGACGGGTGCGAGGCGTCCGGGATCCTGGCCCTGCGCAAGGGGCGCGCCGTGACGCTGGCCGCCCGCGGGGACATGGTCGAGGAGTCCGACCGGTTGCAGGGCGAGGTCGGCGAGGGCCCCTGCTTCGACGCGGCCCGCCGCGTCGACGGGGACCGCCTCTTCCGCATCGCCGACCTCACGCAGCCGCAGCCGGCGTGGCCGCGGTACGCGCCGGCCGCCCGCGAACTGGGCATCGGCAGCATGATGGGTTTCCTGCTGTACACCCACGACCAGGACTTCGGTGCGCTCAACCTCTACTCCAGCCGTCCCGGCTCCTTCACCAAGGACAGCGAGACCGCCGGCTGGCTGTTCGCCTCGCACGCCGCCGTCGCCGTGGCGGGTGCCAGAACCGTCGACCAGCTCGAACACGCGCTGGACACCCGGCACGCCATCGGTGAGGCCATGGGCATCCTGCGGGAGCGCCACGGCCTGAGCGAGGAGGACGCCTTCGCCGTCCTGCGCCGCATCTCCCAGCACCACAACATCAAGATCCGCGACGTCGCGCAGACCATCCGTACCGACGCCCCCAAGCAGAGCTGACACGGGCCGAGCGGGCCGGGGCTCCCCCGTCACCATCCCCAGGCGGGTGCTGCTGTGCGGCCGGTGAGTGGTGTCTCGGTCATATCCGGGGGGCAGGAACGCGCGTTCGGGTGGCGCCGCTGGCGCGGCCGCCGCCTGCCCGCCCTCGTGACCGAGGGAGTGACTGCCTCTCGCCTCACGCGGCGCGGCAGTGTAGACATGGCTCATGGTCCGACTCCCGGGTCGTACCGGCTCCCGGTCGGCCCGCCGTCCCAGCGGACGGCGTCTCCAGCTCGCGTCCGGCCCAGCCCGGCGGGCGCGCGAGCTGGCCGGGCATGGCCGATCGGGGCGGAGCAGACCGTCCGGGCTGCGATCGCTCGGCGGGCGCAGCGTCGCCGGGCAGGTGTTCCTGCTCCAGGTCGCCATCGTGGTGCTGCTGGTCGCGGCGGCCGTGGTGGCGCTGGTGCTTCAGGTGCGGCACGACAGCGACCAGGAGGCCCGCAACCGCTCGCTCGCCGTCGCCGAGACGTTCGCCAACGCCCCGGGCACCCGGGAGGCGCTCGCCGCCCCGGACCCGACGGCGGTGCTGCAAGCGCGGGCCGAGGCGGCCCGCAAGGAGGCGCACGTCGACTTCCTCGTCGTGATGAACACCAAGGGGGTCCGCTACACCCACCCCGAGCCGGACCGTATCGGCCAGACGTTCGTCGGCACCATCCGGCCGGCGCTGGCCGGCGGCACGGTCGTCGAGCAGGTCGACGGGACGCTCGGGCCGCTGGTGCAGGCCGTGGTACCGGTCCGGGCGCCGGACGGCAAGGTGGTGGGCCTGGTGTCGGCCGGCATCACCACCAGGAACGCCGGCGGCCTCGCGGACCGGCAGCTGCCGGTCGTCCTGGGCGCCGCGGCCGTGGCGCTGGCCCTGGCCACGGCGGGGACCGCGCTGGTCACCCGCCGGCTGCTGCGCCAGACCCACGGGCTCGGCCCCCGGGAGATGACCCGGATGTACGAGCACCACGACGCGGTGCTGCACTCCGTGCGGGAAGGCGTCATCATCGTCGGCGACGACGGAAGGCTGCTGCTGGCCAACGACGAGGCACAGCGACTGCTCGGCCTGCCCGAGGACGCCGAGCACCGGCCCGTGCTCGACCTCGGACTCGACCCCGGGACCGCCGAACTGCTGGCCTCCGGCCGGATCGCCACCGACGAGGTGCACCGGGTCGGCGACCGGCTGCTGGCGGTCAACCAGCGGCCCACGGACATGCCGGGCGGCCCGTCGGGCAGTGTGGCCACGCTGCGCGACTCCACGGAGCTGCGCGCCCTGTCCGGCCGGGCGGAGCAGGCGCGGGGGCGGCTCAGCCTGCTCTACGACGCCGGGGTGGGCGTCGGCACGACCCTGGACGTGGCCCGGACCGCGGAGGAACTCGTCAAGGTCGCCGTTCCCCGGTTCGCGGACTTCGCCACCGTGGACCTGTACGACGCCGTGCTGGCCGGCGAGGACCCGGATCCGGGGGCCGCGCTGCGCCGTACGGCCTGCGCCGGGATCCGCGAGAACACACCGCTCTACCCGCTGGGGCAGGAGATCCGCTTCGTCCCCTCCACTCCGCAGGCACTCAGCCTGAAGACCCGCCGGGCGGTCCTCGAGCCCCGGCTGGAGGCGGCCCCGGGCTGGCAGGCCCAGGACGTCGAGCGCACCGAGCGGGTGCTGGCGTTCGGCATCCACTCCCTGATCAGCGTGCCCGTGCGGGCGGGCAATCTGGTGCTGGGCCTGGTCAGCTTCTGGCGGTCGGAGAAGGACGAGCCCTTCGACTCCGAGGAGCTGGCCCTCGCCGAGGAACTGGTCGCCCGGGCCGCCGTCTCCATCGACAACGCCCGCCGCTACACCCGCGAGCACGGGCTGGCGGTCACCCTTCAGCGCAGCCTGCTGCCGCGCAGCCTGCCCGAGCAGAACGCGCTGGACATCGCCTACCGCTATCTGCCCGCGCAGGCGGGCGTGGGCGGGGACTGGTTCGACGTGCTGCCGCTGTCCGGGGCGCGGGTCGCGCTCGTCGTAGGCGACGTGGTCGGCCACGGGCTGCACGCCGCGGCCACGATGGGGCGGCTGCGGACCGCGGTCAGCAACTTCTCCGCCCTGGACCTGCCGCCCGAGGAGCTGCTCGGGCTGCTGGACGAGCTGGTCGGCCGTATCGACCAGGACGAGACGGCGGACAGTGCCGGCGTGCCCGTCACCGGCGCGACCTGCATGTACGCGATCTACGATCCGGTCTCGCGCCGGTGCGCGGTCGCCCGCGCCGGCCATCCGCCGCCCGCCGTGGTCGGGCCCGACGGGGACGTGACGTTCCCCGACGTGCCCGCCGGCCCCCCGCTCGGGCTGGGCGGGCTGCCGTTCGAGACGGCGGAGCTGGAACTGGCGGAGGGCAGCCGGCTGGTCCTGTACACGGACGGGCTCGTGATGGACCGGGAGCGGGACATCGACACGGGCCTCGAGCAGCTGCGCACCGCTCTCGCCTCGGCCGGCGAGTCGCCGGAGGACACGTGCCGGGCCGTCCTGGACGTCCGGCGGCCGTTCCGGCCGGTGGACGACATCGCCCTGCTCGTCGCCCGCACCCGTGCCCTGGGGCCCGGGCAGGTCGCCGAGTGGGACGTGCCCGGGGAGGCGGCGGCCGTCGGGGCCGTGCGCGCGGCGGTGAGCCGGCGGCTCGCGGAGTGGGGGCTGGAGGAGCTGACGTTCACCACCGAGCTGATCCTGAGCGAGCTGGTCACCAACGCGATCCGGTACGGCGCCGAACCCATCCGGGTCCGGGTGCTGCGTGACCGCGCCCTGATCTGCGAGGTCTTCGACAGCAGCAACACCTCCCCGCACCTGCGCTATGCGGCGAGCACGGACGAGGGAGGCCGCGGGCTGTTCCTCGTCGCGCAGCTCGCCGAGCGGTGGGGCACCCGCTACACGCCCACCGGCAAGGCCATATGGGCCGAGCAGCCGCTGCCCTGAGCCGCCTTCTCCCCGCCTCTCCCACTTCTGCCACCTCTGCCACCTCTTCTGCCACCTCTCCCACAGTCGAGTCACTTGGAGCCCTTTTGGTGCACGACACCCCCGGAACGACCGCGCCGGCCGGCGCGGCCCGCCGCAGCGTCCTCGCCCTGATCGGCGGCTCGCTCGTCGCCCTCCCGCTCCTCGGCGCCCGGGGCGTCGCCGCGGCCCCGGGCCTGGACAGCCCCGCGAAGAAGGAGATCGCCATGAAACTGGTGTCGAGCGCGGAGAACTCCACGCTCGACTGGAAGGCCCAGTACGCGTACATCGAGGACCTCGGCGACGGACGCGGCTACACGGCCGGCATCGTCGGCTTCTGCTCCGGCACCGGCGACATGCTCGGCCTGGTGCGGCACTACACCGACCGCAGGCCGCGCAACGTACTGGCCGGGTACCTCCCGGCACTGCGCCGCGTGCACGGCACCGACTCGCACGGGGGACTGGACCCCGGCTTCCCCGAGGACTGGCGCCGGGCGGCGCGGGACACCGCGTTCCAGCGGGCCCAGAACGACGAGCGCGACCGCGTCTACTTCGACCCGGCCGTCGCACAGGGCAAGGCCGACGGGCTGCGCGCCCTCGGCCAGTTCGCCTACTACGACGCGATCGTGATGCACGGCGGCGGTGGCCTGACCGGCTTCCGCGGCATCCGCGAGCGGGCCTTGCGCACGGCCCTCCCCCCGGCCCGGGGCGGCGACGAGGTGACGTATCTGAACGCGTTCCTCGACGCACGCCTGTGGGCCATGCGACAGGAGCCGGCCCACCGTGAGACCAGCAGGGTCGACACCGGGCAGCGGGTCTTCCTGCGCCAGGGCAACCTCGATCTGGAACCGCCGCTGGACTGGAAGGTGTACGGGGACGGCTACCGCATCCGCTAACGCCGCGGCGGACCGAGGGCCGCGGTCGGTGTCAGCCCAGGGCGCGGTCGAGGTTGTAGGCCGCGCTGATCAGGGACAGGTGCGTGAAGGCCTGGGGAAAGTTGCCCTGCTGCTCGCCGGTGGGGCCGATCTCCTCGGCGTACAGGCCGAGGTGGTTGGCGTAGGTGAGCATCTTCTCGAAGGCGAGTCGGGCCTCGTCGAGTCGGCCGGCCCGGGTGAGGGCCTCGACGTACCAGAAGGAGCAGATGGAGAACGTGCCCTCGTCGCCGCGCAGCCCGTCGGGGCTGGCCTGCGGGTCGTACCGGTAGACGAGCGAGTCGGAGACCAGGTCGCCGGTCAGCGCGTCGAGGGTGGACAGCCACTTGGGATCGGTCGGCGCGATGAACTTCGCCAGCGGCATCATCAGCACGGCGGCGTCCAGTACGTCGCCGTCCTCGTACTGGACGAAGGCCTGCCGCCCGGCGGACCAGCCGCGGTCCATGATGCGGCGGTAGATCGCGTCCCGGCTCTGCCGCCAGCGGGGCAGGTCGGCGGGCAGGCCGCGGCGGTTGGCCAGCCGCATGGCGCGTTCGACGGCCACCCAGCACATCAGGCGCGAGTACAGGAAGTTCTGCCTGCCGCCCCGGGTCTCCCACACCCCCTCGTCGGGCTGGTCCCAGTTCTCGCAGACCCATTCCACCAGCGCGGACACGTCGTCCCACTGGTCGCTGGAGATCGGCTGGGCCCACTTGTCGAAGAGGTAGATCGAGTCGATCAGGGCGCCGTAGATGTCGAGCTGGAGCTGGTCGGCGGCGGCGTTGCCGACCCGTACGGGCGCGGAACCCCGGTGTCCCTCCAGGTGGCCGAGTTCGCGTTCGGGCAGTTCGCTGCGGCCGTCGATGCCGTACATGATCTGCAGCGGGCCGGTCGCCTTGCCGTCGCCGGGGCTGATGTGCCGGGTCAGGAAGCGCATGAACGCCTCGGCCTCGCCGGCGAAGCCGAGCCGCAGCAGCGCGTAGACGGCGAACGCGGCGTCGCGCACCCAGACGTAGCGGTAGTCCCAGTTGCGCTCACCGCCGACCCGCTCGGGCAGGCTCGTGGTGGGGGCGGCGACGATGGCGCCGGTCGGGGCGTAGGTGAGCAGTTTCAGGGTGAGGGCGGAGCGGTGGACCATCTCGCGCCAGCGGCCGCGGTATCGGGACTGCGCGAGCCAGCGGCGCCAGTAGGCGACCGTGGCGCAGAACTGGTCCTCGGCCTCGGCGTGGGCGCACCGCCGTGGGACCACCTCGCCGCCGACCTGGTCCAGCGCGAAGACGGCCGACTCGCCCTCGGCGAGCTTGAAGTCCGCGCGCAGGTCCGTGCCGTCGCTCTCCAGGGGCACGGTGGACGTCAGGGCGAGGGACAGGGTCGCCGACTCGAACAGGGCCGTGCATCCCTCCATCCGGACCGTGTGCGGGTCGGCGCCGTAGTTGAAGCGGGGAGCCACCCGGGCGCGGAACGGAAGGGTGCCGCGCACGCACAGCACGCGCCGGATGAGCCGGTGCCGTTCGGTCTCGGCGGATCCCTGCCGGTCTCCGCTCACCGGCATGAAGTCCTGCACCTCGCCGACGCCGTCCTCGGTGAAGAACCGGGTGATCAGCACGTTGGTGTCGGGGAAGTAGAACTGCTTGGTGTGCGCCGCCTCGGCCGCGGCGAGCTCGAAACTGCCACCGCGCTCGGCGTCCAGGATCGCGGCGAAGACGCTCGGGGCGTCGAAGGCGGGGCAGCAGTACCAGTCGATCGTGCCGTCGGTGCCGACGAGGGCGACACTGCGCAGGTCGCCGATCAGGCCGTGGTCGGCGATCGGAACGTAGCGGGATGTGCCCGTCTCGGGCCCTCGGCTTCGGGTGTCGGCCATCGCGGCTGCCTCCTGTCCCCTCCCTGTCCCCCCTCGCACGGACCGGTACTCGCGGCTGTTGCGGTTCCTCCAGCTTAGGAGCGGTCTTCCGGATGCAGGGTGCCGTCCGACGGGCAATCGTGGGAGGAGGTCCCGCTCCCGCAGCACGAGGGCCGCACTCCGGACCCGGGCGGGGACCCAGCCGGACCCGAGGAGGCCACATGTCGACGTCACAACCCGATGCATCCCGTGAGCCCGGGGAGCGCTGCACCCCGGACGACGTGCTCCACGCCCGTACCGGCACCGACGTCTCGCCCGAGGACGTGGTGCTGGCCGCGGGCCGCGACATCACCCCGCGCAACCTGGAGTGGGCCAAGCGCAAGATCGAGACGGAGGGCCCGGCCGCCCTGGACAAGCTGTTGCCCTAGCTCTTCCCGGGCGCGTGCGAAAGGGATCGGAGCCCTGTCGTTCCGGTCCCTTTCGTTCGTCCCTTTCGCTGGGGGGCGTCGCTCTGCGAGACTCCGGGGCGTGCCCGACTTCGACATGATCGTCATAGGATCCGGACCGGGTGGCCAGAAGGCCGCCATCGCCGCGGCCAAGCTCGGCCGCCGGGTCGCTGTCGTCGACAGACCCGACATGGTCGGCGGGGTCTCGATCCACACCGGAACCATTCCCTCCAAGACCCTGCGTGAGGCGGTGCTCTACCTCACCGGACTCACCCAGCGTGATCTGTACGGTCAGAGCTACCGGCTGAAGGAGGACATCACCGTCGCCGATCTGACCGCACGCACCCAGCACGTGGTGGGCCTCGAGGTCGACGTCATCCGCAGCCAGCTCTCCCGCAACCATGTGGCCCTGCTCGCCGGGACCGGCCGCTTCGTCGACGGGCACACCGTCGCGCTGCGCGAAGTGACCGGTGAGGAAAGGCTGCTGACGGCCGAGCACATCGTCATCGCGACCGGTACCCGGCCGGCCCGTCCGGACAGCGTGGAGTTCGACGGACGCACCATCATGGACTCCGACAACGTGCTCACGCTGGAGCGGGTGCCGCGGTCGATGGTCATCGTCGGCGCCGGGGTCATCGGGATGGAGTACGCCTCCATGTTCGCCGCGCTCGGCAGCAGGGTGACCGTCGTCGAACGGCGGCCGGGCATGCTCGACATGTGCGACGTCGAGATCGTGGAGTCGCTCCGCTACCACCTGCGGGACCTCGCCGTCACCTTCCGCTTCGGGGAGACGGTGGCCGCCGTGGAGCGGCACGAGAACGGCACGCTCACCGTGTTGGAGAGCGGCAAGAAGATACCGGCCGACGCGGTGATGTACTCGGCGGGCCGGCAGGGTCTCACCGACGGACTCGACCTGGAGAAGGCCGGGTTGAGCGCCGACGCGCGCGGCCGGATCGCGGTCGACGAGCACTACCGCACGCAGGTGCCGCACATCTACGCGGTCGGCGACGTGATCGGCTTCCCCGCGCTCGCGGCGACCTCGATGGAACAGGGGCGGGCGGCGGCGTACCACGCCTGCGGGGAGCCGGTCGGCAGGATGGGCGGCCTTCAGCCGATCGGCATCTACACGATCCCGGAGATCAGCTTCGTCGGGCGGACCGAGGACCAGCTCACCGAGGACCGGGTGCCGTTCGAGGTGGGCGTCTCGCGCTACCGGGAGCTGGCCCGCGGGCAGATCATCGGCGACTCGCACGGCATGCTGAAGCTGCTGGTCTCGCCGGAGGACCGCACGCTGCTCGGGGTGCACTGCTTCGGCGCCGGGGCCACCGAACTCATCCACATCGGGCAGACGGTGATGGGCTGCGGCGGCACCGTGGACTACCTGGTCGACGCGGTGTTCAACTACCCGACGCTCGCGGAGTCGTACAAGGTGGCCGCCCTGGACGCGACGAACAAGCTGCGGCAGATCGACCGGATCGGGGGCTGACCCGGGCCGGGTCAGGACTGGGTGCCGTCGTCCGGCAGCGTGTCGTCGTCGACGACGTGGACAGCGGCGATGTGGACGGCGGCCTCCTCGGCGCCGGCGGCTCCCGCGTCGACGCCCATGTCGGCGGCGACCTCCTCCTCGGTGGTGTCGCCACGGCGCCCTCGTCCGGGGCGACGAGGCAGCCGGCGCGGTCCCTGCCTGCCTCTGGGCAGACCGGTTCGCCCTCGCCGCCGGGCAGATCGCCCACCCCGTCGCCTTCGGGCCCGCCCTCGTCGGGCCGCTCCCGCGCCGGCCGCCGGCCGACGCTCTCGCCCGCGTGCTGTCCGGCGGCCGTCGTGCCGTACTTGGTGACGCCCAGCGGCTTCTCCGGCGGGGAGCAGCCCTCGTCGAGGACGTCGTCGCAGGTCCGCTCCCCCACCGCGTTCTCCATGTCCGGCGGCGCGGCGTCCGCGTGCTCCTCGTGGGAGGGGGTGGTCCCGCGTCCGTCAGGCGGACAGCAGTCCGCGGCCGAGCCAGTCGGAGGAGTCGCGGACGCCGGGCAGGGCGAAGAAGTAGCCGCCGCCGGTCGGGGAGATGTAGTCGACGAGGGGTTCGTCGATCAGCCGGGTCTGCGTGGCCTCGAACTGGCGGACGACATCCTGCTGGTAGCAGCAGAAGGCCAGGCCCATGTCGAGGTTGCCGACGTTGTCGACGCCGCGGTCGTAGTTGTAGCCGCGGCGCAGGATGCGGGAGGCGTCGGTGCCGGCGGTGCGCGGGTTGGCCAGCCGGATGTGGGAGTCCAGCGGGATCGCCGTGCCCTTGGGGTCCTTGGCGTAGTGGGGGACGTCGGTCTCCTTGGCGCCGTCCAGCGGGGCGCCCGTGTCCTTGCGGCGGCCGAACATCTTCTCCTGCTCGGTCAGCGACACCCGGTCCCAGAACTCCACCAGCATGCGGATGATCCGGATCACCTGGTAGCTGCCGCCGGCCGCCCAGGCCGGCTCGCCCTGCCCGTCGCCCACCCAGACCAGGCGGCTCATCTCCCGGGCGGAGGCGACATCCGGGTTGGCGATGCCGTCCTTGAAACCGAGCAGGTTGCGCTGGGCGCCGGTGGGGCGCGGACCGCTCTGGAAGCCGTCGACGCGCCACTTGATCTGCAGAGCGCCCCGGGTGTGCCGGGCGATGTCGCGCAATGCGTGCAGCACCGTGTCCTGGCGGTCGGCGCAGATCTGGAGGGACAGGTCTCCGTGGCACTCGGCGGGGTTCAGGTTGTCGTTGGGGAAGGTCCGCATGGGGGTGAGCCGGCGCGGTATCGCCTTGGCCAGCCCGAAGCGTTCGTCGAAGAGGGAGGCACCGACGCCGACGGTGACGGTGAGGGCGTCGGCGGGGATCTCGGGACCGAGGATGCCGTTGTCGGAGGGCGGGGCGCCGACGCCCAGGTCGGTGGGGGTGCCGCCGGCGGTGAGGAAGCGGGCCCGCTCGGTGATGGTCCGCAGCAGTCCGGCGAGTTCCTCGCGGTTCTCGGCGATGACGTCGAAGGAGACGAAGGCGGCGGCCGCGGGGGCGGGCGTGAGGACGCCTGCCTGGTGGACGCCGTGGAACGGGACCGCTGCCGCGCCGGTGCCGTCCGCGGCGTGCGCCTGGCCCGCGCCGCTCCGGGCGAGGGTGAAGCCGCCACCCGCCAGGACCGCGCCGGCGGCACCGGCGCCCAGGGCCGTCTTGACGAAGGTGCGGCGCCCGTGGCCGGCGGGGCAGCCACCCTCGGGTGCGGACGTTTCGGCGGACGGCATGGAGCGGTTCCCTTCGGTACGTACGGTCTCGGGTGTCATGGCGCGTGGTGCGGTCATCAGGCGGACTTCCGGATCTCCAGCAGGTCCGGTACGGGCGCGAGGTCCTCCAGAAGCTGTCCGGTGGCCCCGTCGAGGCGGGCCCGGGTGATCGCGTCGAGCCGGTTCACGGGGGTCCAGGCGTTCCCGCGGTGGGCCGCGTCGAGCAGCTTCTCCAGCCGGGCGGTGTCCGCGTCGACGGTGGGCAGCAGGCGCGGGGCGCGGGAGGTGAGCAGCGGCCTGAGCACGGTGAGCAGTTCGCGGGTGCCGGCGAGGTTGGCGTCGGCCGTGGCCAGCTCGGTGCCGCTGCCCTGGTCGGCCTGGCCGGTGAGTTCGAACTGGAGGGTGTTCTCGAGGATCTCGTGGGCGCGCAGAGGCAGGTCACCGGGGTCGAAGGCCTGCGTGGGGAAGGCCTTGCGCAGGCCTTCGGCGTCGGCGGCGAGTTTCTGGGCGGGGGCCTTCAGCCGGTCCGCGCTCTGGCCGTGCCACAGGCCGTACTCGATGCGGTGGAAGCCGGTGAAGTCCTGGTCGTCCACTCCGCCGGGCAAGCCGTCGGGCCGGCCGTTGATCTTCTTGTCGAAGTCCTCGAAGGTGCCGTAGGCGGCGCCGAGGGAGGAGTAGGTGCGGTGGGCGGTCAGCCAGTCGGTACGGGCCGCGTCGAGGTCACCGCCCTGGATGTCGGCGTTCAGCCGGCCAGTCTGGGCGACGAGCGTGGCCAGACCCCGTCCGACGTACTGCCTGTACTCCTTGAGCGGGGTGGCGAGGTCCTGCTCGGACACCGGGACGACCGCCGTGGCCCCTGCCCCGCCGCCGACCCGGACGGCCTTGGAGGTGACGGCCGTGCCGCCGGTGGGCACGCAGCGCCAGGCGTAGCTGCCGCCAGCGACGGTGGCGACCAGGTCGCGGGTGGTGCCGGGGGCCAGGCCCTCGATCTCGCCGTAGACCGCGTTGGTGGCCGGGTCTATCAGGTACACCTCGGACGTCTTCGACCCGGTGTTCCGCATCTGGAACGTCTGCCGTCCCGGCTCGGGCGCGGTGAAGCCCTTGCCGCACTCGGTCTCCGAGACGGCGACGGTCTGGGCTCCGGCGGGCTTGGGCCGTCCCAGGGCGACTACGAGTCCGGCCACCACCGCGGGCACCGCGACGACGGCCACGGGCACGACCCAGACGGGACGCCTCCGGCGGGCGACGGCCGCGTGCGCGGGCGATTCGTCCGGTGTCTCGCGGACGCCGCGCTCGGGCCTCCGCGACGGGTCGGCCCCCTCGGCCCGCACCTCACTGGCGCCGCCACCATCGGACGGATCGTCGGCCCCGGAGAGTGCGGACCTCTCGGCGTGGGAGGCGGCGGGCGACTCGGCCCGGGACGCGGCGGACCTCTCGGCGTGCGAGGCGGCGGACGTCTCAGCCCGGGACGCGGCGGACCTCTCGGCGTGCGAGGCGGCGGGCGACTCGGCCCGGGACGCGGCGGGCGTCCCGCTCGCCACCGCTGTCGTCGCCGCAGTGGCGGCACCCACGTCCGGCCCGGCGGCGGCTCGGTCCCCGCGCCCAGCAGCGACGGCGGCCGACGGCCCGGCCTCGGACGCCAGCCCGGCAGAGCCGGCGTCCGGGGCCCCGATCCCGGCCGCGGCGCGCGGCCCGCTCGCAGCGGCTGCCCGAGGCCCGCTCCCGGCGCCGGCACCTCGCGCGGTCTCCGGCACAGCAGCTGTCGGCGTGCCGGTCGGCGCCGTGGCGGGCGCCGGTTTCGTGGCGCGCACGCCCCGGACGAACAGGGTCATCACCAGGGCGAGGTAGCCGGCGTAGCCGAGGACCTGGAGCCAGGTCATCGTCGGGGTGAGGTTGAAGACGCCCTGGACGAGGGTGCTGTACCAGGAGCCCGCGTCGACGGTGCCGCCGAGGTCGACGGCGTACGCCGCCTTGCCGGGGAGGACTCCGCCCTCCTGGAGGTCGCGCAGGCCGTAGCCGAGGACCCCGGCCGCGATCACGATCAGCACGGCGCCGGTGGCGGTGAAGAACTTGGTGAGGTTGATCTTCAGCACCCGCCGGTACAGGCCCCAGCACAGACCGGCCGCCAGGACGAGGCCGATCCCGGCGCCCGTCAGCGGCCCCACGGACTCGCCGGCCGCGCGGGCGGTGGTCCACAGGAACAGGGCCGTCTCCAGGCCCTCGCGGCCCACCGCGAGGAAGGAGGTGAGGATCAGCACGCCCGCACCCATGCCGAGCGCGCCGGTCACCTTCTCCTTGATCTCACCGGAGAGGCTGCGGGCCGAGCGGCGCATCCAGAACACCATGGCGGTGACGAACGCGACGGCCACGACGCTGAGGGCACCGCCGAACGCCTCCTGCGCGGTCGCGGACAGCGATGCGGCCGTGAAGGTGAGCACCGCGCCGAAGCTCATCGCGAGCGCGATGGCCGCGAGGACGCCGGTCCACACCTGCGGCAGCCGGGACCTGGCTCCGGCCCGGACCAGGGTGGCGACGAGGATGGAGACGATCAGTCCGCCTTCGAGTCCCTCTCGCAGTCCGATCAGGAAACTCGGAAACGCGTCGTCCCACATGCCGTACGGTCCTCCCTGGCACACCGCCCCGGCCACTCCGGGACCGGGTTAGCGAAGGCATGCCTAACTTCGTGATCCATCATGACTACAGGCGTGTAGTCGACTGGTCATGAAGCGGCAATGGACCGGTAAAGGTCGACGCGCACACGGGAGTCCTCGGTCACAGCCGTTCTCGCACACAGGAACCGCGTGGAGGGTCCGGCTGGGCGGCCCGGTTCACTCATTCGGGCGACCATGGGAACGCCCCAGGGGTCTCCATCGTCTACATTGACGTAGACGGTCTACAGATTTGTAGTCACTCGGCCGGTGCCTTCAGCCGCGCGCCCGCCGACCCGACGGAAAGGGCCCGCGACGATGATCGCACTCCCGCACCTGTCGTCGCAGCTCGCTGTCAACGTGCTGGACGCGCAGTCGCTGCTGGCCGCCTTCGGCGTGCTCGGCGTCGGCGTGGTGCTGTTCGCCGAGACGGGGCTCCTGATCGGCTTCTTCCTGCCCGGCGACTCGCTCCTGTTCACCGCGGGCCTGCTGTGCACCGGCACGGCCGACCGGGGTGTGAAGCTGTCGCTGGCCCCGTTGCTGGTCGCGGCCGTCGTCGGCGCGCTCGCCGGCTCACAGTGCGGCTTCCTGCTGGGCCGCAGGGCGGGCGGCGCCCTGCTCGCCCGCAGCCGCTCCCCGCGCCTGCACGAGGGCGCCGGTCGCGCCGAGGAACTCCTGGAGCGGTACGGGTTCGCGAAGGCGATCGTACTGGCCCGTTTCGTGCCGGTGGTGCGTACGGTGCTCAACCCGATGGCCGGCGCCCTGGGCGTGCCGACCCGCACGTTCACCCTGTGGCAGGTCGTCGGCGGTCTCGTCTGGAGCGTCGGCCTCACCCTCGCGGGGTACGCGCTCGGCTCCTCCGTCCCGAACATCGACAAGTATCTGCTCCCCGTGATCGGACTCATCGTGCTCGTGTCGCTGATCCCGCTCGTCCCGGAGGTCCTGCGCTCGCGCCGGGCCGCGAAGACCAAGGAGGCGCGCGGATGATCCTCGCCCTGTCGGGCTCGTCCATCGACGGCCCCCTGTACTCGGACGTGGTGGACCTGGCCCGCCACTCCCCCGTGTGGTGGGACGACATGGTGACGGTGTGGTCGGCCTACGGCCTGGCCGTGTTCGCCGTGCTGATGCTGGCGGTCTGGTGGCGCTCGCGCCGGGTGGATGCCGGGGCGGCGGCCACCGCTCTGGTGGTGCCACTCGTCGTGGTGCTCGCCTACGCCGTCAACTCGCTGGTGAAGCTGCTCGTGCGCGAGGTGCGCCCGTGCCGCACGCTGCACGTGGTCACCCTGGAGGCCTGTCCGGCCCGCACCGACTGGTCCTTCCCCAGCAACCACGCGGCGATCGCCGCCGCGGCCGCGATGGCGCTGTTCCTCGTCTCCCGCCGGCTCGGCGCGATCGCCTGCGTGGCCGCCGTCGCGATGGCCGCCTCCCGGGTCTGGGTCGGCGCCCACTATCCGCACGACGTGGCGGCCGGGCTCCTGACCGGCGCGCTGGTGGCCTATGTCGTGATGAAGGCGCTGCTGCGCCGGCCGGACATACTCGCCCGGCGCCTGGCCGCGACGCGGCTGCGGCCGTTGCTGGTGTCATGAGGCCCCGGGACACCGCCGACCTCGCGGGCAGCGCGGGGCTCGGCGCCTGGGCCGCGTTCGCCGTGCTCGGCCTGGTCGTCGGCGGCCATGGCACCCCCCTGTCCGTGGACGACGTCCTGCTCTCCTGGTCCCTCGGTCACCGCCCGGCGGTGGCCGTGGCGGTGGCCCGCGGACTCACCGCCACGGGGACGGGGGTCATCCCGTACCTGCTCGTCGCGCTGGCCGGCCTCGCCGTCGGCCGCACGGCCCGGCAGCGTGCGGTCGCGGTCACTCTCGGCCTCGGCTGCCTGGTGGCGGGCCAGGCCCTGCGCTACGGCGTGATGGAGCTGATCTCCCGGCCGCGTCCGCCCCGGCAGGACTGGGCGGCCCACGCCTCGGCGTGGTCGTTCCCGTCCGGGCACACCACCACCTCCGCGCTGACCGCCGGACTGCTGATCCTGGCGACGGCCGTGCGTGCCCCGCGCGGCCGTGGGGCGTTCTGCCTCGTCGTCGGCTGCTGGGGCGCGCTGGTGGGGCTGACCCGGGTGTATCTCGGGGTGCACTGGTTCACCGACGTGATCGGCGGCTGGCTGTTCGCCGCGGGCTGGCTCGGGGTGTGCCTGTGCGCGGCCGCCTGGTGGCTGCCCGCCGGCCTCGTGTCCGAGCTGACGGCGAGAGCCGGAGGGCCGGTGGAGAACCACGCGGGCCAGGGTCCCGGCGGTCGAGGGCGGTCACGCCCCGTGTGACGCCCCGGCGCCACGGCCTGCACCACGAGGACTCCGGCTCACCCCTCGACGCGAGCCCACCGCCGCGACCGGCCGACGACGGACGCGGGGGCCCGGCGGCGTCGCCGGCGGCGAACCGCGCAGCCACGAGCCGTCCACCGGGCAGCGGCCCGGCCACACCGGCGCCGGGGCCCCGGACAACTGGTCGACGAGACCGCGCCGGTCAGATCCGCGCTGGTCAGATCCGCGCCGCACAGGCCGACCGAGGACGTTCTGTTCTCGTCGGCGACGGGGGTGTCTCGCCGGCCGCCGGCCGGTTCGGCGCGGGGGTGTACGCGGCGGCCGCACGGCGCTGCGCGCCCCGCCGGGCGAAGGCGAGCGGGCCGCCCCACAGGTCGGCGGCCGCCGCGGCCGGCTGTGCACAGTCGTGATGCCGTTCGGCACCGCCGCGACCATGGGCCGGCACCGCGGCCGCAGCGGGCCCCGCACCGCCGCCGTCACCGGCGCGGCGGCGCCGAGGACGATGGCCGCGGCCATGACGGAGAAGTGCGGGATCCGCAGGACGCCCGGGCGGGCCGCGGCGAGTACAACGATCAGACGCCGCACGGCGAGCGCGCTCGCGGTGCGGTCCGCGGACGGGCCTCACCGGATCAGGAACCGCAGGTCGACCACGCCCGCCCCGAGGCCGGCGGCCAGTACGTGGTGGGCGGCGCCGGCGGCGAACTACGGGCGCGTTGGCGACGGTTGCGGAACTCCCGGCGTCAGGGGCCGGTGGCCCTGCGCGCCTGGGGCGCGACGTACAGGCGCAGGTCGCCGAAGCGGTGGGAGGGCCAGGTGCGGGCGTACGCGGGCGGGGTGCCGTCGGCGGTGGTGAGGGCGGCGACCGGCAGGCTCCGTGCGGTCTGGTCGATGGCCGCCGGGGTGCTGTTGGTGTTGGGGCCCGCGGTCGCGGCCGAACCGCAGCCGGCGTAGAAGGCGATCGGGATGGCCTCCTCACCGGTGAGCAGGCAGGGCGGGCGCACGCCGAGGCGGTGCAGCGTGGCGGCGGTGCCGGACCAGGCGCGGCGGTCGGTGGTGGTGCGGTGGACGGTGTGGGCGAGGACGGCGTACTGCACTGCCAGGTGTCCGGCGAGGCCGAGGGCGGCCAGGGACACGGCGAGGGGCCGCCACTTGCCGCTCGGCGCCCTGAGGAGGTGGACGAGGGTGTCGGCGGCCGGGATCGCGAGCAGGGCGTAGGCGGGCAGCAGGAAGCGCGGCGCCGCATATCCGATCATGAACAGGTACGGGAAGGCGGCCGTGACCGCGCAGGCCAGCGCGACCAGCGTGGGCGGGGTCCGCCGGGCGCGCACGGCGAGAGCGAGGCCCAGCAGGGCGAGCAGAGGCAGGACGTACCACCAGGCGGTGACAACCGGGTTCGGCTGCGCGCCGGTGCAGGGCCGGCACAGGGCGCGCCCGCCCAGGCTGCGCAGTTGGTCGGCCACGGCGAAGTGCCAGCCCAGGCCGCCCTGTACGGCGGAGCCGTCGGACAGCCGCTGGAACAGGCCCCCGTAGGCGACGTACGCCTCGATCACCCATTCGGCGGATCCGGCGACGAGTCCGGCGAGCAGCGCGGCGAGCGGCTTCCAGCGCCGCTCCAGCAGGGCGAGGGCGAGCAGGGGCAGGACCACCCAGACGGCGTCCATGGGGCGCATCAACGCCATGAGGGCGGCACCCCCTGCCAGGCCCCACAGTGCGGCGCGGTCCCGCCGGGCGGTCCGGACCCGCAGGAAGCAGCCCGCACAGGCGAGGGCGCCGATGGCCACCCAGTAGTTGGGCATGGCCTGCGGACCGTAGAACAGGGTCACCCACAGGGAGGCGAACAGGGCGCCGGCCAGGGCCAGGACACCGGAGCGGAACGTGTGCCGCCACACGCGCAGGGCCAGGTACAGGGCGAGCCCGGAGAGCACCGCGAGGTAGACGCGCAGCAGCGTGGTGGACGGCGACCAGGAGGCGACCGGCGCGACGAGCAGCGAGACGCCGCGTGCGCGCGGGGCGCTGAAGTAGGCGGCCGGTGCGTGTCCGCTGACCTGGCTGACGTAGATGGACTCGTCCCAGCCGAGGCCCATGCCGGGGCGGACGAGGAGGAGTTGGGCGAGGGTGAAGGCGGCGGCCACCGCCGCCACGAGGACGTCGCCGCGCGCCCGGCGGGCGCGGGCGAAGCCGGATCCCGGTCCCGCTCGCCGTGTCCCGGCGAGTATGGCGTGCGTACTGTCGGCCATCTCCACCCCTCACCCCCGCACCGCGGGGTTTCGGGCTCCCCGCGTTCCGCGCCGCCGGCGCGGGAACCAGGTAAGCAGGAACCAGGTAGGACGTCAGGGAAACAAGTAAGACGTCGGGGAAAACAGGTACGACGTCAGGGAAAACACGGACAAACTAACCCGCGCCGCGCCCACGCGCCGGGCGGGACGCCGCCGGACGCCTGACCCCCTACGCGCTGTAAGGTTGAGGGCATGGCTGGCAGAGGGCCTCACGGCAGGGTGGAACGGCGCAGTTCGGGCGAGTTGGAGAGCGAGGTCCTGGCGGCCTTGTGGTCCACGGAGCACCCGCTCACCCCTGCCGAGATCCAGCTGGAGATCGGCGGCGGCCTGGCCTACAACACCGTGCACACCATCCTCAAGCGGCTGTACGACAAGGGCCTGGTGCTGCGCGAGGTGGACGGGCGGCGGGGTGCCTACCGGCCTGCCAAGAACGCGGCCGAGCTGACCGCCCAGGCGATGCACGACGCCCTGGACCGCGGCCCCGACCCGATCGCCGCCCTCCAGCAGTTCGTGACCGGGCTGAGCCCCGAGGAGGAGCGGGCCCTGCGCGAACTGCTCACCGGAGGGGCCGCGTGACGGTCGACGTCTACACCCCGCTGGCGCTGTCCGCGCTGCTCGCCGCGATCAGTCCCGCGGTCGGCCGGCGGGTGGCCCCCGCCCTGGCCGCGCGCGTGCTGACCGCCGCCGCCGCGGTGACGGCCGCCGCCACCGTGTGGTCCCTCGTGCTGCTGGCCGCCACCCTCCTCAACGACGCCCCGCCGGTCCTCGCCGAGGCCAGGGAGGCCGGATACGCGGTCCCGGACCCGGTGCCCGAGGCGATCGGGATCGCCGCCTGCCCGGCCCTCGCGCTGATCGCCCACCGGCTGTGGCGGGCCGTCCGCGCCGAGTACGCCACGCGCCGCAGGCTGCGGCGGCTGTGCGAGGGGCAGCCGGGGGACACCGAACTCATCGTCGCCGCATCGCCCGTGCCGCGGGCGTTCGCCATTCCCGGCTCACCGGGCCGGATCCTGGTCACCGCGGCGATGCTCGGCGCGCTGGAGCCGGTCGAGCGCCGGGTGCTGCTCGCCCACGAACGCGCCCATCTGGCGCACCGGCACGCGCTGCTGGTGACGGCGGCCACGCTGGCCTTCGCGGCCAACCCGCTGCTCGGGCCGGTGCGCGACCAGGTGGCCTTCCTCGTCGAACGCTGGGCGGACGAACGGGCCGCCGCGGCGGTCGGCGACCGCACCACCACCGCCCGCGCGCTCGCCCGCGCGGCGCTCACGGCCGGGCGGGCGGAGCCTTCGTGCGCGCTGGGCTTCACCGATCGCGCTGTCACCCGCCGGATCGCGGCGCTCCAGTCCGCCCCGCCGCCGCATCTGCGCTCGGTCGCGGTGGCCGTCCTCGCCCTCGGTGCGCTGCCCGCCCTGGGCGCCGCCGACGCCACGGGCGACCTGCTGGGCCTGCTGGTGCACATCGTCCCGTAGTCCTACGGCGTCCCGTACGGCGAGGAGCGCACGCGTCAGCGGGCATTGGGCTTGCGGTGCGGGGGCTGTTCCGGGGCCGTCAGGTGCTTCGGCGGTGGGACCGGGCGGGCCGTGGCGGCTCCCGGGCGGAGCGTGACCGGGGCACCGTGGTGACGGATCGTCATGGTCGGCCCGTCGAGCAGCGAGTACGTGACGCTCTGCTGGGTGACCTCCACGCGCAGCCGGCGGCCGCGGAACTGGAGTGTGAAGGCGAGGCGGCTGAACTTCTCCGGCAGCCGCGGCGAGAACCACAGCTCCTCACCGGTGCGGCGGGTGCCGCCGAACCCGACCACCAGCGCCTGCCAGGTACCGGCCAGGGAGGCGATGTGCAGCCCGTCGCGGGTGTTGTGCTCCAGGTCCTCCAGGTCCATGAGGGCGGCCTCGGCCGCGTAGTCGTAGGCCAGGCGCAGATGGCCCGCCTGGGCGGCGATGACGGCCTGCACGCAGGCCGACAGTGAGGAGTCCCGTACGGTCAGCGGCTCGTAGTAGGCGAAGTTGCGGGCGATGTGCTCCTCGTCGAACTCGCTGCCGCAGGTGTACATCGCCAGCACCAGGTCGGCCTGCTTGATCACCTGCTTGCGGTACAGGTCGAAGTAGGGGAAGTGCAGCAGCAGCGGGTACTGGTCGGCGCGGGTGCCGGCGAAGTCCCAGCGCTGGTAGCGGGTGAACCCGGCATGCTGCTCGTGCACGCCCAGCTCGGCGTTGTACGGGATGTTCATCGCCTCGGCCGCGTCCCGCCAGGTGGCGCTCTCCTCGTCGTCGGCGCCGAGCCGCTCCGCCTCCTTCGGATGGCGTTCGACGACGTCGGCCGCGGCCAGCAGGTTCGCCCGGGCCATCAGATTGGTGTACGTGTTGTCGTCGGCGATCGCGCTGTACTCGTCGGGGCCGGTGACGCCGTCGATGTGGAAGGTGCCGTGGTGGTCGTGGTGGCCCAGCGAGCGCCACAGCCGGGCCGTCTCCACCAGCAGTTCCACTCCGGTGTCGCGTTCGAAGTCCTCGTCGCCCGTCGTCGCGACGTAGCGCACCACGGCGTGCGCGATGGCGGCGTTCACGTGGAAGGCGGCGGTGCCGGCGGGCCAGTACGCCGAACCCTCCTGGCCCTCGATGGTCCGCCAGGGGAAGGCGGCGCCGCGCAGGCCCAGTTGGGCGGCGCGCTCCCGGGCGGCGGGCAGGGTGTTCTGCCGCCAGCGCAGCGCCTCGGTCACGGCGTCGGGCGAGGTGTAGGTCAGCACGGGGAGCACGAACATCTCGGTGTCCCAGAAGGCGTGCCCGTCGTAGCCGGAGCCGGTCAGCCCCTTGGCCGCGATCGCCCGTTCCTCGGCGCGGGCGCCGGCCTGGAGGACGTGGAAGAGGGCGAAGCGCACGGCCTGCTGGATCTCCTCGTCGCCGTCCACCTCGACGTCGGCACAGGACCAGAAGTCGTCGAGGTACGCCCGCTGTTCATCGACCAGGCCGGTCCAGCCGCCGTGCGCGGCGGCCGCCAGGGCCGCGTCGACCTGGTCGCTCATCGCGGGCAGGGAGCGGGCGCCGGACCAGCCGTGCGCGACGAACTTCTCCACCCTCAGCCGCTGTCCCGGTTCGAGGACGGAGGCGACCGTCAGCCGGGCCAGGTGGGGATGGCTCTCGCTGTCGGTCGTGGTGTGCTCGGGTCCGGAGATCACGTGGTCGGCGGCCACGGCCACCCGCAGTCCGCTGTTCCGGGTGCGGTGGACCAGCCGCAGCCGTTTGCCGGACGCGAAGTCGTCCTCCGGCTCCAGCGGGGACTCCAGGGCCATCGCCGCCCGGGGGTCGCCGTCGGACTGGGGCATCTGCTCGTTGGCCACCAGCTCCGACTGGATGACCACGCGCGCCTGGGAGCCGACGGGCTCCACCTCGTAGGCGACCGCGGCGATCGACCGCTGGGTGAGGGAGACCAGGCGGGTGGAGCGCACCCGGACCGTCGTGCCGGCCGGGGAGATCCACTCGCAGGTCCGCTCCATCACCCCGCGGCGCAGGTCGACGGTGCGCTCGTGGGAGACCAGCCGGCCGTAGCGCAGGTCGAACGGCTCGTCGTCGACGAGCAGCCGCAGCACCTTGCCGTTGGTGATGTTGATGACCGTCTGGCCCGACTCGGGGTAGCCGTAGCCGGCCTCCGCGTACGGCAGCGGGTGCACCTCGTACACGCCGTTGAGGTAGGAGCCGGGCAGTCCGTGCGGTTCGCCCTCGTCGAGGTTGCCGCGCCAGCCGATGTGCCCGTTGGACAGCGCGAAGACGGACTCGCTCTGGGCGAGGACGTCGAGGCTGAGTTCCGTCTCGCGTACGGACCACGGCTCGACGGCGTACGAACGGTGGGTGATCACTCGGTTCCTCCTCCCCCGCCGAGAAGTTCGGCGAGGTCCTTGACGACCACGTCGGCGCCGTGCGCGTAGAGCGCGTCGCGCTGGCCCACGCGGTCGACGCCGACGACGTATCCGAAGCGGCCCGAGCGGCCCGCCTCCATGCCGGCCAGCGCGTCCTCGAAGACGGCGGCCCGCCCGGCGTCGACGCCGAGGTCGCGGGCGGCGGCCAGGAAGGTGTCGGGCCGGGGTTTGCCGGGCAGAGCGCGTTCGCGGGCGACCACTCCGTCGATGCGGACGTCGAAGAGACGTTCGGCGTCGATGGAGTGCAGGACGTCCCGGGTGTTGGCGCTGGACGAGACGATCGCGGTCCGCAGGCCCTCGGTCCGGACGGCCAGGATGTAGCGCAGGGTGCCCTCGTACGCCTCCACACCCTCGGTACGGATTTTCTCCAGGAGGAGTTCGTTCTTGCGGTTGCCGACCCCGTTGACCGTCGGGGCGTCCGGCGGGTCGTCGGGGCTTCCCTCGGGCAGTTCGATGCCGCGAGAGGCGAGGAAGGTGCGCACCCCGTCGGCGCGGGGGCGGCCGTCGACGTACTCGTCGTAGTCGGCGACCTGGTCGAAGGGCCGGAAGCCGGCGCCCTCCCGCTCACGCAGGAAGGCGTCGAACGTCTCCTTCCAGGCGGCCGCGTGGACCACGGCCGTCTTGGTGACCACCCCGTCGAGGTCGAAGAGGCAGACGGTGATGTCTTCGGGCAGACCGAGCTGTGTCATAAAGGCACCTTTCCCCGCATCGCGGCTTTGAGAGGGTGCCGAGTGCCACATCCGGCCGATGCCACATCCGGCGTTCGGTCGCGGCGAACGGTCGTCGGTCCCGCGGCCATCGTGCTCCCGGCGGCGGGCGTACGCCGGTCGCGCGGGCGCGTCCTCCCCTCGGTGCCGGGATCCGTCCCCGCCGACCGGGTGAAACACTGTGCCGTGTGCCGCCGGCCTTCGACGACCTCCTCGCCCGCGCCCGAGCCCTCCCCCGTGCCGGACACCGGGCGATCCTCGGTGTCGCGGGCAGCCCGGGCGCGGGCAAGTCGACCCTGGCCGAGCACCTGGTGCGGGCACTGAACGGGGACGGGGACGGGGAGCCATGGGTGGCGCACGTCCCGATGGACGGCTTCCACCTCGCCGACGTCGAACTCGACCGGCTCGGCCGCCGGGACCGCAAGGGGGCTCCGGACACCTTCGACGCGGCGGGGTACGCGGCGCTGCTGCGCCGGCTGCGCGAGGAGCCGGACGAGACGGTGTACGCGCCCGGCTTCGACCGCGTCCTGGAGCAGCCCGTCGCCGGCACCGTCCCGGTACCGCCGTCGGCCCGGCTGGTGGTGACGGAGGGCAACTACCTGCTGCTGGACACCGGACTCTGGGCGCGGGTGCGGCCCCGGCTGGACGAGGTCTGGTTCTGCGAACTCGACGAGCCGGAGCGCGTGCGCCGCCTGGTCGCCCGCCACGAGGAGTTCGGCAAGTCGCACCAGGAGGCGGTGGCCTGGGTCCTGGGCACCGACCAGCGCAACGCGGACCTGGTCGCGGCGACCCGGTCCCGCGCGGACCTGATCGTGCCGCGGTCGGCCCTGCCGCCCCGCACCCGCGCGGCCTGAGCCCGCCCGGTCCCGCTCGTCCGGCGCGACGGGCGCCCCTGCCGCGTTGGACTATGTTGGGCCTCTGTGGGAGACAAAGGAGGCGCCTCGGTGCCATCGCCGCAGCAGGCACGCGCACAGGCGTCAGCGATCACCTCGGGAAAGACGGTTCCACGGGCGGAGGCCGCCCCCGCGTCCCAGCTCAGAACGATCTTCGACGGGCCCCATCTGTCTCCCGGGCAGCGCCGCATCGCCCAGTACCTGATCGAGAACATCACCGAGGCGGCGTTCATGTCGATCACGGAGCTCGCCGACCGGGTCGGCGTCAGCCAGCCGTCGGTGACGCGGTTCGCCGCGGCGGTCGGCTTCAGCGGTTACCCGGCGCTGCGCGAGAGGCTCCAGTCCATCGCGCTGCGGACGCTGGCGGGCGGGCCGGACACGGCCGTGCAGGACCGGAGCAACGAGCTCCAGGCGGCCGTCGACGCGGAGATCGGGAACCTGGAGAACCTGCGCCGGGACTTCGCCGACCCCGGCCTCGTGATCGACACCGGCCGCGAGTTGTCGCGCTCGACCCCGCTGACCGTGCTCGGCCTGCGCATCTCGGGGTCGCTCGCCGAGTACTTCGCCTACGCGGCGCGGCGTATCCATCCGGACGTGCGGCTGGTGACCCGCGGCGGCAGCGTCGCCTACGACGCGCTGCTGCAGGCCCGGGAGGCCGGCGGTACCTGGGTGCTGGCCTTCTCCATGCCCCGGCACGCCCACGAGACCCTGGCCGCCGTCCGTGTCGCCCGCGGCGCCGGGCTCAAGGTGGCCGTGATCACCGACCTGGCGCTCGGGCCGGTGGCCGACGAGGCCGACGTCACCTTCGCCACCGGGACCGGGTCCCGCCTGGTCTTCGACTCCTACGCCGCGCCCGGCGTGATGTGCGCGGCCCTGCTCCAGGCCATGACAGACGCCGACCCGGAGCGGACCCACGCCCGGCTGGAGGAGTACGAGCAGATCGCCGACCAGCACCACTTCTTCCTCCGGGACTGACCGGCTCACCACCGGTCCTCCACGGCCGGCGCGGCATCGGACGATCGACGTCTCCGGGAGGGCAATGCAAGCGAGCGTGAATGTTTACATACTCCTTGCCAACCGAACGGCATATATAAATACTGCTCACGGATCACGGCCCGGCCCAACCCCGGTACGTGCCACACCCTGCACGGGCACCTCGAGCCGCCGTCTCCCACCGGCGTCGGCACACGGGGTGCCGGGTCGGGCATCGCCTGCGCGAACGCCCGCGGCGGCCCCGGTCATCCCCTAGGCCGGGGCCGCTCACCTCGTCGTACCACCCCTCCACGACGCCGCACACCCGGAAGCGATGACCATGCCCCCGACGACCACGCGCCTCAGCCCGGACTGGCCCCGCCAGGTCAAGACCCCCGGCAGCTACGACTGGGAACGCTCCGCGGCCAAGTGGCTGCGCGAACTGGTCCCGGCGCGCTACGGCAGCTACCCCGCGCTGATCCGCCACCCGGTGCTGCTCGCCCGCCATGCGCGGATACAGGTCGAGCAGGAGATCCGGGTGGCCCGCACCGCCCTCCAGACCGCGCGCACCGAACTGCCCCGGTTGGGCATGCCCGAGTCGGTCATCGAGCACACGATCAAGCTGTACGCAGCCGAACTGCTGCAACTCCAGCACATCGCCCGCAGCGTTCGCGCGGTGACGGAGGCACTCGTGGAGCGCGCCGGACACCGGTGAGACCTCCCGGCCGCGCTCACCACGCGCCGGGTCGCGCGTCAATCAGGGCCGGCAATCCGGTGATCGGACCGGCCGGTATGTGCGATGCTCGACGCGTGACCAGCGAGCCCGCCGTTCCCGCGGAGTCCGGCACCGTCCCCGACATGGCGGCGCTGGCCAAGGTGGTGGCGAGACAGCGGGCCGAGCTCGACCGGCTCCAGGACCAGGCGGCGGCCTCGGCCGTACTGGAGCGGGCCAAGGGAGCGCTGATGGCGCTGACCGGCTGCGCCGCGGAGGCCGCGTACGAGGAGCTGCTGGCGCGGTCCAAGGCCGCGAACCGCACGCTCATGGAGGAGTGCTGGATCACGCTCGGCGCCCTTCGGTCCCGGCCGGACCACGCCGGCGCCGAGCCGGCCACCCCGTCCCCCGCACCCGCGGGCACCGCGCCCTCCTCCGCACGGCCCGCACCCTCCGACGCGGGGCCGGCAGCCGCCGAGACCGGGACGGACGTCCCCGACGGAAGCGGCGGCTCGGACGTGCTCGCCGTACTCGGCCGGGCCCTGGTCCGTGTCAGCACCCCGCGGGACCTCGCCCGGTGTCTGCTGGACCATCTCGCCGTGCCCGTGGGGGCCGCCGCGGTGATGATCTACCGGCGGCTGCCCGCCGGAGGGCTGGAGCTGATCGGCCACGCCGGCATCGACGACGTGTTCGCCGACCTGTGGCGGCACGTGCCCCCGGTCAGCGGGGTGGCCGCGCGCCACGCCCTCGACACCCGCGAGGAACTGTGGCTGGAGGACCTCGCCGAGGACAGCAAGCGGTACCTGCCGATCGGGGGCCCGGCCGGACCGTGGCTCACCCGCGCCTGGCTGCCCGTGCTCAACGGGGACGCGGCGGACGCCGTCATCGGTGTGCTGCGCGACCGCCCTGGCCCGTTCCTCCCGGACGTCCGGGCGCTGTTGCGCGGGGCGACCCGGCTGTGCGCGGGCCGGCTGCGCGCCTTCACCGCCTGGCCGGAGCGCGCCGTGACGGGCGCCGCGGACGCGGCCGAGGCTGTGGTCCACGCCCTGTTCGACGCGCTGCCCGGCACCACGCTGCTGCTCACCCCGCTGCGGTCACCGTCGGGCGAGGTCGAGGACTACCGCATAGACGCCGCGACGGCGCGGACCGTCGACACGGTCGGCCGCGGCGGACGCGAACTGGTCGGCCGGCGGCTCCTCGAGTGCTGGCCGGCCGCCGCCCGGGAGCCGCTGTGGCAGGGCTGGCTGGACACACTGACCGGCGGGGAGCCCTACGAGGGCGAGCCGTTCGCGCGGCAGGAACTGGTGGCGGGCGGGCAGGAGTTGTCCACGTACTCGGTGCGGGCCGCCCGCCTGGGCGACGGTCTGGTGGTCACCTGGCTGCGGCACGAGTCCTCCGACCGGCAGGAGCAGCGCCTGGCGGACATCCAGCGGCTGGGTCATCTCGGCTGGGCCACCTGGAACCTGGTCAGCCGGGAGGCGGTCTGGTCGTACCAGGTCTACGAGTTGTGCGGCCGCGACCCCGGCGACGGACCGGTCCGCCTGGCCGAACTGCCGGAGCTCGCCCTGCCCGAGGACGCACCCGGGCTGGCCCGGGTGGTGCGCGAACTGCTCACCGAGGGCAAGCCGTTCGACGTGCCGTTCCGGATCAGGACGGCGGCCGGGGTGCGGCATCTGCGGCTCGTCGCCGAGGCCGTCCCGGACGCCGAGGGCACACCGGTCCAGGTGCACGGCTTCGTACAGGACCTCACCGCGCAGCGCAGCGCCGAACTCGCCCTCGTCGAGAGCGAGCGGGCGATCCTGGCGCAGCACGGGATCCTCCAGGCCGAGCGGACGCTGGCGGGCCGGCTCCAGCACGCGCTGCTGCCGCTGCCGCGGCGGCCCGTACGGCTGGCCGGGCTGCGGGTCGACGTGGTCTATCTGCCCGCGCAGTCCGGGATCCACGTCGGCGGTGACTGGTTCAGCGCGATCGAACTGCCGGGCGGCGACGCGCTGTTCGTGATCGGCGACGTCGCCGGGCACGGCATCGACGCGGTGGCCACCATGGCCCAGCTCCGTTTCACGGCCAAGGGCATGATCTTCACCGGTTCGGCGCTGACGGACGCGCTCCTCGGGCTGAACACCCTGCTGCTCCACTCCCGGGACACCCGTCGCACGGCCACCATGGTGCTGGCCCGCTACAAGCCGGCCGAGCGCCGTCTGCTGTGGGTCCAGGCGGGACACCCTCCGCCGCTGCTGCTGCGCCGGGGCGAGCCCCGCTACCTCGACCGTCCGCGCGGTGTCCTGCTCGGGGCGACCGGAACCCCGGTGTACGAGGAGGCGGAGTGCCGGCTGGAGCCGGGAGACCGGCTGCTGCTGTACACCGACGGCCTGGTCGAGCGGCCCGGGGAGGGCATCCAGGAGGGCCTGGAGCGACTCGCCGCGGCGGCCGCGACCGGCCGCGGCGGTCCGGCCGGTGCGCTGGGGCCGCTGCTGGCCTCGATGCTGGAGGGCGAACGCCGCGACGACGTCTGCGTCCTGGACCTCCGGGTGCCCACGCAGCCGGTGTAGGCCCGCTCGCCGCGGCCCTCACCGCAACCCTCCCCGCTCCGTCCGCCGCCGGACCGGCGCGGCCGCCTCCGACCGGTTCATCCGCCGTCGACCGTCGTACGGGACTCCAGCGCGCGGCGGGTGTCGTCGCCGTAGACGCCGGCCTCGTCGCCGCTGATGCCGTACCAGAGCTGGAAGCGGGCGACGGCCGCCCTCAGTTCGCCGTCGTAGCGGCCGTCGGCGGAGCCGTCGCGGTAGACGTCCGGAACGCGCAGGAGGCGTTCTTGCAGTTCGGTGACGTCCGGGCCGCTGTCGCCCTCGCGCAGGGTGCCGGCGCCGTCCGGATCGGCCGGCGCGGTGCCGGTGGCGGTGGCGATGGGGGTCGCGGCCCGGGTGGGCGTGGCGGCGGCGCTCGCGGACGGTCGCGGTGGGGCCGCCGCCGCGCCGGCGGCCTCGCCCCGGGCGGGCAGCAGGAGGGCGCAGCCGAAACCGAGCAGCGCGGCCGAGGCCACGGCGACCGCGACGGCGGCCCCGCGCAGTGAGCGCCCCGCCGCGTCCTGCTCCAGGACCGGGGCCCGGCGGGGTGCGGGACCCCGAGGTGCGGGACCCCAGGGTGTGGAGCCCCGAGGTGTGGAGCCCCAGGATGCGGAGCCCCGAGGTGTGGGGCTCCCGGCCGGTGCGGTCGGGAGTTCCTCGGTCGCCGCGTCCTCGACGGATCCGTCGGGCGGCCCCGGCGGGTGCTCGCCGCCGGTGTCCCGCTGGTACTCCCTGAACTCCCGCATGAGCTCGGCGAGGGCGTCGGTCCGTCTGGGCCGGATGACGCGTACCGGCTCCAGGGGCGCCCCGTCGTGCGGCTGTCCGTGTCCGGGCGGTGTCGACACACTGCACTCCTCACGCTCTGCATCCGGGCCCCGTCCCGAGGAGTGATACGCGGACGCCGCCCGGCCGGTTCAGCGCCGCCCGCGGTGCGGCTCGCGGTGGAGGCTCACCCGGCGGCTGCGAGGAAGCGGCGCAGGGAGGACTTCATCGCGGCGACGAAGGCGTCCCTCCGTGTGTCGTCGACGGCGTCCAGGGACAGGTACGGGTTGAGGTCCTCCAGTTCGACCAGCAGCAGTTCGCCGCTCGGGGCGCGGCAGGCGTCGACCCGCTGGATGCCGTGGGCGAGGGTGTTCCATTCGACGAAGCTCCGGGCGAACTCCAGGTCCTCGCGGGAGGGTTCGTAGGGGCGCAGCTCCCAGCGCCGTTCCGGGTCCGGGGCGTGGAGGGCGTACTGGAAGTCGTGGTCGACGAAGTAGAACGAGACCTCGTAGGCGAAGTCGATGTGCGGCTGGACGAGGAGGCCGCCGCCGGCCAGGCCGGACAGTTCCCCGGCGGGGACGATGCGCAGGCCTATGGAGTCGGCTCCCATCTTGGGCTTGACCACGTAGCGCTCGGCCGCGGGCAGACGGTGCAGGTCCTCGGGGCGGTCGACGGTGGGGATGACCGGGCGGCCGGCCGCGCTGAGATCGAGGAGGTACTGCTTGCCGGCCATGTCCGCGCGGCCGGTGAGCGGGTTGTAGACCGGTGTCTTCCGGTCCAGGGCACGGGCCCGGAAGTCGTCGTAGGCCGCCTGGTACTCCAGGACGGGTCCGCTGTTGCGCACGACGACGGCGTCGAAGGCGTCCATCAGCGCGGCGGCGTCCCGGGGGTGGCACAGGGCCAGGTCGAAGTCCTCGCGCAGGCGCGAGGTGAGCCGGATGTCCTCGTCGCAGTAGCGGCGCCCGCGGGCCGGGTACGCCAGGTCGGTGACGTAGAGCAGACGGGAACGAACGGACGGCATGGCTGTCTCCTGGAACGTGGTGTCCGGTGGGACGGACGAGGAGCGGGAGAAGGTGAGGAAAGGTTACTGCGCAAACCGCCGGATGCTCCCCTTGCACTCGGTTCCCCATCAGACTGCACCGAGTGCCCTCCACGCCCGTCCGGATGCTACGTTCCCGTCCATGAGCTCCAGCAGCGCCGCGTCCCGCCGCGGTGAGAAGGCGCGGACGGCGGCCGGGCGGACGCCCATGCGCGAGGCCCTCGTGGCGGCGGCGTTCCGGCTGTTCCTGGAGCGCGGCTACGAACAGACCACCGTCGACGACATCGTGGCGCTCGCCGGGGTCGGACGGCGGTCGTTCTTCCGCTACTTCCCCTCCAAGGAGGACGTGGTCTTCCCCGACCACGAGCGGTACCTGGCCGACATGACGGCCTTCCTCGCCGCCGGCGGCGAGGAGGACGAACCCGTGCGGCGGGCCTGCGACGCGGCCCGCCTGGTGCTGCGGATGTACGCGGAGAACCCGGCGTTCTCCGTCCAGCGCTACCGGATCACCAAGCGCGTACCGGGGCTGCGGGCGTACGAGTTGTCGGTGGTGTGGCGCTACGAGCGCGCGCTCGCCGGGTATCTGCGGACCCGCTTCGCGCAGCGGCGCGACGGGACGCTGCGGGCGGACGTGATCGCGGCGGCGGTGGTCGCGGCGCACAACAACGCCCTGCGCTCGTGGCTGCGTTCGGACGGACGGGGCGACGCGGCTGCGGCGGTGGACCACGCGCTGAACCATGTGCAGGCCGCCTTCTGCGACCCGGCCGCCCCCCGCGCCGAACGGCGGCCCGGGGCGGCACAGGAGGACGTGGTCGTCGTGGTCGCGCGGCGCGGAGCGCCCCTGTGGCGGGTGGTGCGGGAGGTCGAGACGGCGCTCGCGGAGGGCCGGCAGCCCCCGGACTGAGGGCAATTGAGGGTACGCAGTGCCTTTACGGGTGACACCCAGTGCCATACGCTGGGCGTGTGCACGGTGGCGCGACCACCGTGCACACGCGTGCCCGGGTGCGCCGCGCACAAGGGATTCCGGCCGAGCGCAGGGAGTTGACCAGCGTGTACCACCACTCAGGAAACACCGTTCTTGCGGCAGCCGGCTCCACGACCGGCCTTCTCGAGCCCGCGGCCCACGACTCGCGGGCCCTGTACTTCCAGCGCTGCACCTGGTGCGGGACGGCCGTGTACCACCGGCTGCTGTGCCCGGTGTGCCGGGGCAGCGACCTGCGCACCGAGCGCAGCGCGGGTACGGGCACGGTCCGCCACTCCACGGTGGTGAACCGCAACTCCCCCGCCGCGCGCAATGTGTCGCTGATCGAGCTGAGCGAGGGCTTCGTCGTACGGGGACGGGTCATGGGGCCGCCCATCGGCATCCACGGCGGCGACCGGGTCCGGCTGTCCACGGCGAAGGACCCGGTGCGCGGCGAGCCGGTCTTCCAGCTGGTCGACGAGCCGTACGGCGCCTGGAGCTGACCGGCGGTCAACCGCTCACGGCGTTGACCGGCCGTCAACCACCCGCGACGTCCGAGCGATCCCGCTCCGGCACGTTGTCTGCGGCGACCGGTCGGTCGGGCCCCGCGGGTCGGAGCGCCACGGCGGCGAGTGTCAGCACGGCGCACCCGGCGTAGACGCAGCCGGGCCAGGCGAGCAGCGCCGGATAGGCACCGGGGTGAACCAGGCGGTCCTCGGCGCCGATCAGGAAGGGCACCACGCGGGCGACGGTGACCACGGCCCACCACGCGAGCGCGACGCGGCTGAGCAGGCGGCCGCGGAGGGGTCCGTGGGCCAGCCAGATCATGGCGGGCAGGCACCAGATCCAGTGGTGGCTCCACGAGACGGGGCTCACCAGCAGCCCGTACAGCTCCACGGCGACCAGGACACCGAGCAGGTCGTGCCGCCGTACGGCGGAGCGCAGAGCACAGACCAGCGCCAGGGTCACCAGAGCGAGCACCGACCAGAGGACCACGGCGGCGGTGGTGTCCTGACCGAGCAGTCTGGCGACGGCACCACTCAGCGACTGGTTGCGCACCGACCAGACCGGGCCGACCCTGCCGGTGTCCGTGACGAGCGTGGACCAGTAGCGGGCGGACTCGCGCGGGGCGACACCCCAGGCGAGCGCCGTCGCCGCCGCCGCGGCCGCGACCGCCCACGCGGCGGCCCGCCACTGCCGGGTCGCCAGCAGATACAGTCCTCCGACGGCCGGGGTCAGCTTCACCGCCGCCGCCAGACCCACCCCCGCTCCCCTGCCCGGCGCCGCGCGCGGCACGGCCAGGCCCCACAGGACCACGGCGCCCAGCAGCAGATTGACCTGACCCTGGTCGAGGGTGTGACGCACGGGCTCCAGCCACAGCCCGGCGGCGGCCCAGAGCAGAGCGCGCCGCCGGACCCGGCCGCCGGGACGCGGGCCCAGCAGCCGCACCGCGCACACGGCGACGACGACCAGGGCCGCCACGGACAGCGACTGCCAGAGCGCGACCAGCGCCGCCCAGGGAAGCCGCGCGAGCGGCAGGAACACGAGTGCGGCGAAGGGCGGGTAGGTGAACGGCAGCCGCGGGATGGGCGGGGTGGTGCGCAGCGCGTAGTCGTACAGGCCGCCGGAGAGCACGTGCGGCGCGGCCTCGCGGTAGACGCGCAGGTCCAGCGGGTGGGTGGGGTGGGTGACGACGGCTGCGACGTGCACCGCCAGGGAGACGGCCAGGCACCAGCCGGCATGGCCGGTGAGCCATTGTCCGATCCCCCGGCTCCTGGCCCAGATCCCTCGCACCGCACCAGCCCCGTCGTCTCGCAGCGCCCCGCACACTAGCCCAGCGGGTACCGCGTGCGGCGGCTGCCACGCGGTCAGAGGGTCACGCGGATTCCGACGGTTCCTCCCAGACCGCGGCGCAGTCTGCTGCCCAGGAGGGTGAGGCGGCCGATCACGCCGTACTTGCGGGCGATCAGCCCCCGGTAGCGGGCGGTGGTGTCCGCGTCGCAGATCTCCGCCCGCGCCTCCACCTGTTCCCCGGTCGGATGCCCGCGCAGGTCGCAGGGGCCGACGAGGACGTCGGCGCGGTTGCGGATCCGCTTGACCTTCCAGGAGTCGGCGGTCGTCCACACACCGAGCGCGTCGCCGTCGCGCACCACCCAGACCGGGGTGGCGACCGGGGTGCCGTTCCTGCGATAGCTGGTGACGAGCAGGTACTTCCCCGCTCCGAGCCGCTCCACCAGGGTGTCGTCCATGCGCCGCAGTCTAGGCCCGGCGTGACAGTGGAAGACTCGGGCTGTGGTCCGGGACGACGAGGACGGGGGCGGGACGGATGATGTGGGACGGGGTACGGGAGGTCGCCTGCGACGAGTCGGGGTCCGACGGTGAGAACCTCACCGACGGCAACACCGACGTCTTCGCGCACGCCAGCGTGCTGCTGCCGGCGGAGTCCGCGGCCGGGTGCGTGCAGGAGATACGGAACCGGATCCGCTCGCCCGCGGAGGAGTACAAGGCCGGCCATCTGCTGCGGGAGAAGCACCGGGCGGTACTGGAGTGGGTGCTCTCCCCTGCCGGGCCGCTGTACGGGCACGCCCGGGTGGACCTCACCGATAAGGCGTTCTTCGTGGTGGACCGCGCCCTGGACCTGCTGCTCGGGGACGCGGCCGGGGCGGACGCCCTGTACGGCACGGGGCGGGAGGCCTTCGGCGCGGACGGATGGCGGCGGTTCCTGCGGGCGGCCAACCGGCTGCTGCGGGCCAGGAGCGACGCGGAGCCCGTGGACCCGGTGGACGCCTTCTTCGCCCATGTCGAGGAACTGCGGCGTGTGGAGGTTCCCGAACCGGCCGCGGCGGTTCTGGAGCGGCTGGCCGGCAGCCGGGAGCGCGCCGAGGCCTACCGGGCCCGGGTCACCGCCGGCCCGCCCCTGATCCCCGCGCTCAACCCGCTGCTGCCCGCGATCCTGCGGACGGCCGCGCTGTGGAGCGCGCCGCGAACCGCCGTGCGGCTCGTGCACGACCGGCAGAACATGCTCACTCCCGACCGCGTCGACTGGCTCCTGCGGACGGCCCGGCAGCGGGGTGTGGCCCTGGACGGTGTGGAACTCGTCCACTCGCGGCTGGACCTGCGGGTGCAGCTCGCCGACTTCCTCGCCGGCGTCGCCCGCAAGCTGGCCTCCGACGAGCTGAACGGCTGCGGCGACCCGGTGCTCACCGCGCTGCTGCGCCCCTACGTCGGTTCCTCCTCCGTCTGGGGAGACGCCCCGAGCTGGGCCCGCCTCGGCCCGCTCCCGGACGGCCGCGGCCGGGGGACGCGGGCCGGCTCGGGGGCGCGGCTCCCCTGTTGAGCGGGCGCGCCCGAAGAAGATCACCCGAGCGCTGAACACGGCCGTGCCGCGCCACGTATGGAGGAGGGGCGCTCAACGACCGTAGCGCCTCGCGGTGTTGAGACCGCGGGTTCGGGTTCGGGAGCCATGCATGGGGCACGCACGACGACGGGTCGTCCGGCGGGTGACACGGCTGACGGCCGTCGCGGGACTCCTTCTGGGGGGCGCGATGGTCGCGCAGGCGGCGATGGCGAGCGAGCCTCCCGGCGCCTCCGCCGCGCGTGGTACCGCGGGGCCGGCCGGCACGTCCGGCACGTCCGGCGCCGACCTGGTGGCCCGGCTCGGCACCTCGCGCACGGCGGGCAGCTGGACCGGCTCCGACGGGCGCCCGGTGGTCGCCGTGACCGACGAGCGGACGGCGGCGGAGGTGCGGCGGGCGGGCGCCGAGGCGAAGATCGTGCGGCACAGCATGAACGAGCTGAAGGCGGCCACCGCGGCCCTGCGCGCGGCGCCCCGGGTGGCCGGCACGGCCTGGACGATGGACTACCGCGCCAACCGGGTGACGGTCGAGGGCGACAGCACGGTCTCCGCCTCCGACTGGGCCCGGATGACCGAGGTCGCCGGCAGGATCGGTGGCTTGGTGCGCATGGAGCGCACCGAGGGCGCCTTCACCACCCGTCTCAACGGGGCGCAGCCCATCCTGTCGACCGACGGGCGCTGCTCGGCGGGTTTCAACGTGACCGACGGGCGGACCGACTTCATCCTCACCGCGGGCCACTGCGGGCCCACAGGTTCCCTCTGGTTCGCCGACGGCCAGGGCGACCGGCAGCTCGGCAGGACGGTCGCCGGGTCCTTCCCGGGCGGCGACTTCTCGCTGGTGCGGTACGACTCCGGCAGCGCGGGCCAGGGCGCCGACGTGGTGGCGATCGGCGGCGGCAACGGCGTACGGATCACGGGGGCGGGCGATCCGGCCGTGGGGCAGCGGGTGTTCCGCAGCGGCAGCACGAGCGGGCTGCGCGACGGCGAGGTGACCGGACTGGACTCGACGGTGAACTACCCCGAGGGCACCGTCACCGGTCTCATCCGGACCACGGTGTGCGCCGAGCCGGGCGACAGCGGCGGTCCGCTGTTCTCCGAGGGGATCGCCCTGGGGGTGACCTCGGGCGGCAGCGGCGACTGCACACGGGGCGGTACGACGTTCTTCCAGCCGGTCACCAAGGCGCTGTCCGCGCTCGACGTGCGGCTGATCGTGTCCGACGCGCGGCAGGACACCGGGCAGAGCGCGGAGCCGTCCGCCCCGGCCACCCACAGCGCCATCGCCCCCGGCACGGCCTCCCCCGGCTCCTCGGCGCCGGTGGCCGGCGGCGCCGACGGGACCACGCCGCTCTCCCGGCTCTCCGACCCCGAAAACGTCGGCCCCGGTCTCCTGATCATGGGGGGCAGTCTGATCGCCCTGGTGGCCACCCGCTGGATCCGCGCGGAACGGGACCGCAAGGCCTACCAGAGGTACTACTCGGCGACGTGGAGCTGACGGAAAGGACGGACGGCGACGGGCGGACCGACGGCGGAGGTCGGAGGGCAGAGGTCGGAGCCGGTTCAGGCCGCCCTGTCGGAGTGCGGGGCGGCCGCGGCCCACTCCATCACCAGGCGCTGGTACTCCTCGCGCTGCTCGGTGGTCAGAATCCCGCCCGACCTGCGCCACAGCGCCCGGATCTCCTCGTTGACCTCCGCGGCCGATCGCTCGGAGACGGGTTCAACACTGGTGGACATGCCGTGAAGCATATGCCGCCCGGAGTGAAGGCGCTGTGAATAAGTACGAGCGATACAGGCATATCGGACCGTGTCGCTCATCACGTCAATTCGGCAGGTCACCGGCGTGAGTTCGCACTCGGCCGACGGGGCTCGGCGTCGGCCTGCCCGTGCCGTCAGGTGCCCGGCTTGCGCCCGTAGACGAACACGTCGTCGCCCTTCTTCAGCAGCGACCAGTATTTCTTGGCGTCCTTCGTCGTCATGTTGACGCAGCCGTGCGAACCCGGCGGGTTCCACATGCTCAGGCCGACGGAGTGGAAGGCCTGACCGCCGTCGAAGAACTGACTGTAGGGCATGGGCACGTTGTAGACGGTCGAGACGTGGTCGATGTCCCGCCAGTAGATCTTCTTCAGGCCGGTACGGGTCGTGTACCCCTTGCGTCCCGTGCGCACCGGTACCGGCCCGTAGACGAGCCGGCTGCCGTCCTGGATCCAGCTGAGCTGGAGGGTGAGGTCGACGCAGGCGATACGGCCTTTGTTGACCGGGCACTTGCCGCTCTTGTTGGGCTTCTTGCCGACGGCCTTCTGCTTGTTCATGAGGTTCATCACGCCCCAGGTGACGGAACCCGCGTAGCCGATGTTCGGCGTGATGCCGTGCTTGTTCTGGAAGGCCCGGATGGCCTTGCAGTCGGCGGCCGACTGCCGTCCGTCCACGGGCCGCCCGAGGAACTTCTCCACTTGCTTCTGGTACGGTCCCGCCTGCGTCGTGCAACTCGCCGCCTGCGCCGGTGCCGTACCGAGCGCGAGCGTGAGTGGTGCCACCAGCCCCGTGACGCCCAGTACGACCGCTCCCCGCCTGCCGATGTCCCTCATAACGACCTTGCCCCCTAGGTGCGTTCCGGCACTTCCCGACACCTAGACCCGTGGCGGGGCACATCGGTTGCGCAGCGGCGCGTGCCGAGACGAAACGGTGACACGCGCCCGGCGGTCGAGGCCGGGGCCGGGCGGTCCGCTCAGGTGTCCCCCTCCTCCCGCTCCTCCTGAACGGCCGCGCGGAAAGCGGTGTTGACCGCGGTGAGGCCGCCGTCGACGGTCAGGGTGGTGCCGGTGATCCAGGCCGCGTCGCGGGAGGCGAGGAAGGCCACCGCTGCGGCGATGTCCTCCGGTTCGCCGACCCGGCCCAGCGGGTACAGGCCGCGGACCCGGTCGAGTTCGGCCTCCCGTCCCTCCCAGGCCGAGGTGCGGACCGTGCCCGGCACCACCAGGTTGACGCGGACGCCGCGGGAGGCGGCGTGTCCGGCGAGGGTACGGGTGAGCGAGGCAAGCCCCGCCTTCGCCGCGCTGTAGCCGTGGTTGCCGAAGTCCTGGACGCCGTTGACCGAGCCGATGCCGACGATCGCTCCCCTGCCGCCCGCCGCCAGGTGGGGCAGGGCGGCGCGGCAGCAGCGGTAGGCACCGGTCAGGGTGATGTCGAGGTCGCGGGCCCACACCGCTTCCGGGTCGTCCTCGAACAACGGGGTGTCGGGCGTGCAGTGGGCCGCGCAGTTGACCAGGACGTCGAGGGATCCGAAGGTCTGGACGGCCAGGTCCACGGCCGCCTGGACCGCGTCCCGGTCCGCGACGTCCAACGCGTGTGCCCGGGCCGTGAGTCCACGCTCGCGCAGCGCCGCCGCCGTGTGCTCCGCCACGTCCCCGTCCAGGTCGGTGACCAGGACCCCGGCCCCCTCCTCGGCCAGCCTGCGCGCGGTGGCCGCGCCGATGCCCCGGCCCGCACCGGTGATGAGAACCCCGTGTCCGTCGAACCGCCCACTGTCCGTCATGCGCCGAACCTACTTCCCCGAAGGCCTCCCGGGCAGTCGGCGCGCAACATGTCCTCGCTCCGGCGAGTCCCGCAACTCCCCACGCCCGTCGGCGTCGTGGCCGACGGGCCGGGAGATGCGATGCCGTGGTGGGGCGGCGCCCGGTCAGCGGTAGCCGGTCGGGTCGGCGGGCCCGCCCGCGTCCTGGACCTCGACGAGGTACCGCCAGGCGTCGGGGCGGCTGCCGTCCAGGTCGGTGAAGCCGTAGTCCTGGGCGAGCCCGCCGCTGGAGAGGGAACGGCCGTTCCAGCGGGCCACGTCCGGGTCCGCGGCCAGGGCGGCCACGGCACGGCCCACATAGCGCGGGGTCTCGGAGATGGCGAAGTGCGGAACGCGGTCCAGGGCTTCGCGCCAGTTGTCCTCCCGGACCCCGAAGTGGTCGAGCATCAGCTCCGAGCGCAGCCAGCCCGGGGTGAGGGCCACCGCCGTGGCGCCGCGCGGGCCGAGTTCGTGGCCGAGTGCGAAGGCCATGCGCAGGACGGACGCCTTGGCGAGGTCGTAGAAGAAGTTGACGCGGTAGGTGTCCCGGTTGTACTCGGCGGTGCCGTCGGTCATCTCCACCACCAGACCGCCGGGGTGACGCAGCAGCAGCGGCAGGGCGTGATGGCTGGTGATCGCGTGTGTCTCCACCGCGAGCCGGAGCAGCCGCAGCCCCTTGTCGAGGTCGTGCTCCCACACCGGCGTGTCCCACGCGAAGAGGTGCTCCGCGCCCCAGATGTCGTTGACGAGGACGTCGAGACGGTCCTGCTCGCGCGCGATACGGTCCACGAGGGCGCGGACCTGGCCGGGCTCCAGATGGTCGGCCGGTACGGCGATGCCGTGGCCGCCGGCCTCGGTGACCAGGTCGGCGGTGTCCTCGATGGTCTCGGGGCGGTCGTACTCGGAGCGGCGGGCGCGGGTGGTGCGTCCGGTGACGTAGACGGTGGCGCCGGCCGCGCCGAGCTCCACCGCGATTCCCCGTCCCGCTCCCCGCGTCGCCCCCGCGACCAGCGCGACCTTGCCTTCCAGTGGGCCCGGCATGTCCGACCTCCCGATGCGTCTTCCGTCGATGCCGTCATCGAGAGTGCCGGGGAAACCGGACACCTTCTGTCGCCTTTCGGCGCGGGAAACGGCGCGGGAAACGGTGGAACGCGGGCGGGAAGCGGTGAAACGAGGGCGGGCCGCACGAGCGCCTCCCGGTCCCGTGCGGCCCGCCACCCGGGCTCCCGGCCCGGTTCTCCCGCGTCAGTGCCCGCGGGCGATCCACTCCTCCAGGTGCGGGGCCTCGGCACCGATGGTGGTCGGGTCGCCGTGGCCGGTGAGGACCTTCGTCTCGGGCGGCAGCGTCAGCAGACGGTCGCGGATCGAGTCGATGATCGTCGGGAAGTGGGAGTAGGAACGGCCGGTGGCCCCGGGACCGCCCTGGAAGAGCGTGTCGCCGGTGAAGACCACGCCGAGTCCGGGGTCGTACAGGCAGATCGCGCCCGGGGCGTGGCCGGGCGTGTGCAGGACCTTCAGGTCGGCACCGGCCGCCTCGATGACCTGGCCGTCGACCAGGTGCTCGTCGGGGTCCCGGTTCGGGTGGGTCATCTTCCACAGCGGCAGGTCGTCACCGTGCAGCCAGATGGTCGCGCCGGTGAGGTCGGCGAGCGCCGGGGCGGCGTTGACGTGGTCGTTGTGGGCGTGGGTGCACACGATGGCGGTCAGCCGGCGGTCGCCGACCGCCGCGGCGATGGCCTCGGCGTCGTGGGCGGCGTCGATGACGACGGCCTCATGGTCGTCGCCGACGATCCACACGTTGTTGTCGACGTCCCAGGTGCCGCCGTCGAGCGTGAACTGCCCGGAGGTGACGAGGCGTTCGATACGGGCGGCCATCAGAGCACCACCACCGAGCGCAGCACGTCGCCGTGGTGCATCCGCTCGAACGCCTTCTCCACCTCGTCCAGTTGGATGGTTTCGGTGACGAACTTGTCCAGCGGCAGGCGTCCTTGCAGATGCAGGTCGATGAGCATCGGGAAGTCCCGGGAGGGCAGGCAGTCGCCGTACCAGCTCGACTTCAGCGCCCCGCCGCGTCCGAAGACGTCCAGCAGCGGCAGTTCCAGCTTCATCTCCGGGGTCGGCACGCCGACCAGGACAACCGTGCCGGCCAGGTCACGGGCGTAGAAGGCCTGTTGGTACGTCTCGGGGCGGCCGACCGCCTCGATGACGACGTCGGCGCCGAAGCCACCGGTCAGCTCGCGGATGGCCTCGACCGGGTCGTTCTCCTTGGAGTTGACCGTGTGCGTGGCGCCCATGGTGCGGGCGGTCTCCAGCTTGCGGTCGTCGATGTCGACGGCGATGACCTTCGCCGCGCCCGCCAGGTACGCACCGGCGATCGCCGCGTCGCCGACACCGCCGCAGCCGATGACGGCGACCGAGTCGCCGCGGCCGACGTTGCCGGTGTTGATCGCCGCGCCAATGCCGGCCATCACGCCGCAGCCCAGCAGCCCGGCCACCGCCGGGGAGACCGACGGGTCGACCTTGGTGCACTGACCGGCCGCCACCAGGGTCTTCTCGGCGAACGCGCCGATCCCGAGCGCCGGGGAGAGTTCGGTGCCGTCGGTCAGGGTCATCCGCTGCCGCGCGTTGTGGGTGTCGAAGCAGTACCAGGGCCGCCCGCGCAGACAGGCACGGCACTTGCCGCACACGGCCCGCCAGTTGAGGATGACGAAGTCCCCGGGCGCGACGTCGGTGACGTCGTCGCCGACCGACTCCACGACGCCCGCGGCCTCGTGGCCGAGCAGGAACGGGAACTCGTCGTTGATTCCGCCCTGCTTGTAGTGCAGGTCGGTGTGGCAGACGCCGCAGGCCTGGATCCGCACGACGGCCTCTCCCGGCCCCGGGTCCGGCACGACGATCGTCTCGACCCGCACCGGTTCGTTCTTGCCGGGTGCGATCACGCCGCGCACTTCCTGCGCCATGGTGGTGGTCCCTTCCGTCGAGCGGTGTACGTCCCCCGACCCTACGTCCGACTGATCGGTAAGGGACACCGAGGGGGCCTCTGATCTGCGGGGACGGGCGGGCGAGGCGCGGGTGCCCGGCCCGCGGGGCGGAAGATCAGCGCTGGCTGGCGGGAACCGGCCCGAAGACCGGCGGGACCAGGCAGGTGACCTGGTTCAGCCGGCCCACCTGGTTGAGATCGCGTACGCGGTCGACCCCGGACAGCCGTTCGGAGACCGTGGGCGGTTCGCCCCGGTGTTCGGCCTGGACGCCGGTCCCGGGGAGGGAGTCGAGCAGGCCGGGCGGCTGGAACCCGCCGACGGACGGGGCGCCCGCGGCGCTCGCGGGCAGCGCGGTCAGGCCCGTGACCGAGACGGCGCGTCCGACGGCGGCGACGATGCGTCGAGTGCAGACCATGCCCTCGGCAACGCCGTCCTGGCCCGCCCGGACACGGGCCCGCGGCCGCGCTCACCCGTCGGGCTCAGCGTCCGGACCCCGTTTGCCGCGCCCGCCGAGGCGGAGGAGTCTCGAACTGTGAGGCCCGCCGCGGCCCGCTCCTCGCAAGGGCCGCGGCCCTCGGAGGAGGTCCCGTCATGTCCACCTCGGCAAGCCCCGCCTTCGACACCGACACGCTGCGCCGCGGCATCGAAGGAGACACGGCGGACACGCTGCTGTCGCTCTACGCGGACGACGCGGAGATCCGCATCGTGGACCGCGACACCCAGCCCAGCAACCCCAAGGTCCTGCACGGCCGGGACGAGATCGGCACCATGCTCCAGGACATCTACGGCCGCGACATGACGCACCGGCTGGAGCAGTGCGTCGTGCAGGGCGACCATGCGGCGTACGTGGAGTCCTGCCAGTACGCGGACGGCGGCCGTGTCCTCGCGGAGTCCATGGTCTCGCTGCGCGACGGCAGGATCGCCGAGCAGACACTGATCCAGGCATGGGACGAATAGGCGGGAGAGCCGCGAGGTTCCAGGTCGGCTCCCGTCCGACCCGGACCTTCTCGGCCCGCGCCGGCCTGGGCCGGTCCCGTTCGGCCCGGTCGCGCCTGCCGGGGCCCTCGACCGCCGTGCCCCGCCTGGCGTCCGCCGCGGCGGTCCGCTCGCTGCCGCGGGCGGCGCGGCCGCGTCCGGGCCGTACGGCGGTGCGCGGCCTTCGGCCGCGGCGGGCCGTGTCGGTTAGGGTGAGGCGGGGCCGTGACTGGCGCTGAGGTGGAGCACCACCGGGGAGCGGTCCACGCAGAGACGTGAGCCGCGCGCCTGGGCAATTCCCCCGAACGCCCAGGAGTGGACCATGTCCCAGGCCCGTCCGATGGACGGCACCGCGCTCGCCCGCCGTGTCGTCGAGGAGACCGCGCGGAAGGCCGCCGCACTCACCGAGCGCACCGGTACGACGCCCTGTCTGGCGACCGTGCTGGTCGGTGAGGACCCCGCCTCCGTCACCTACGTACGGATGAAGCAGAACCGCTGCCGCAAGGCCGGTATCGACTCCCGCCGTGTGGCACTGCCGGCCGCGACCACCACCGAGGAACTGGTCGACACGCTGCGGTCGCTGTCCAAGGATCCCGCCGTGCACGGCATCCTGCTCCAGCACCCCGTCGGCGAGCACATCGACGAGCGGGCCGCGTTCGAGGCGATCGCGCCCGAGAAGGACGTCGACGGGGTCACCTGCGCCTCGTTCGCGGCGATGAGCTTCGGCCTGCCGGGGTTCGTGTCCTGCACGCCCGGCGGCATCCTGCGGCTGCTGGACGCGTACGACGTCGAGCTGCGCGGCCGGCGAGCCGTCGTGGTGGGCCGCAGCGCGATCCTCGGCAAGCCCGTGGGGATGCTGCTGCTCGCGCGGGACGCGACGGTGACCTACTGCCACTCGCGGACCGCGGACCTGCCGGCCGCCGTGCGTGAGGCGGACGTCGTGGTCGCCGCGGTGGGCCGGCCCCGGCTCATCCGCGGCGAGGACGTCAAGCCCGGCGCCGTGGTGATCGACGCGGGCTACAACCCGGGCAACGTCGGCGACGTCGACTTCGACTCCGCCGTGCAGCGGGCCTCGCTGATCACTCCGGTGCCCGGTGGGGTGGGCCCGATGACGATCGCCACGCTGCTGGAGCAGACCGTGACGGCCGCCGCCCGGCAGCTCGGGGTGTGACCGGCGTACCGGGACCGGAGCGGGGGTGCGACACCCCTCGGGTCGTTCACGGACGGCGGGCGGCCGCGCGGCCATACTGGCCGTCGTGCGCGTAGCGATCATGACGGCGGGATCCCGGGGCGACGTCGCCCCCTTCACCGGACTGGGGCACGGCCTGGCTCTCGCGGGTCATGAGGTCACCCTGGTCACGCACGGATGCTTCGAACCGCTGGTCGCGGGCTCGGGCCTCGGCTTCCACCCGCTGCCGGTGGACCCGCGGGCCGAGTTGGAGTCCTCGCGGGGCCGGGGACTCCACCGCAGCGCGACCGGCCCGGGCAAGATGCTGCGGGCCGTGGGGCTGGTGCGGGCGGCCATCGCCCGGATGACGGACGATCTGATCGCGGCGGCCGAGAAGAGCGACCTGCTGCTGCTGGCCGGCTCGCTCGGGCCGGTCGGGCACGCCATCGCCGAGGCGCTGAACCTGCCCAGTGTGAGCGCCCATCTGCAACCCCTCTCCCCCACAAGGGAGTTCGCCCCTCCGCTGCTGGGCGGCGGACACTGGGGCGGAGCTGCGAACCGCCTCGCCGGACACGGCGTGGACCTGGCCGTGGAGCGGGTCTTCTCGGCGGCCGTACCCGCCGTGCGGACCCGGCTGGGGCTGCCCGCCCGCGCGGTCACCGGCCGCCGCGTCCGCCAGGAGCAGCGCGGGCCGGTGTACCACGGCTTCAGCCCGCTCGTGGTGCCCAGGCCCCGCGACTGGCGCAGCGCGCTCCAGGTCTGTGGGTACTGGTGGCCGTACGACCGTTACACCCAACTCCCGGACGGTCTGTGGGACTTCCTCGACGCGGGCCCTCCTCCGGTCTACGTGGGGCTGGGCAGCGCCACCGTGCCCGACCCCGGGCGGCTCAGCGACACCATCGTGCGCGCGCTGCGCCGGGCCGGACTGCGCGGTGTGGTCCAGCAGGGCTGGGCGGGGCTGGAGGCGTCCGGCGAGGACATGCTGACCATCGGCGAGGTCCCGCACTCGGCCCTGTTCCCGCGGCTGGCGGGCGTGGTGCACCACGCCGGGGCGGGCACGACCGCGGCCGGGCTGCGGGCGGGCGTCCCCGCGGTGCCCGTGCCCGTCCAGTTCGACGAGGGCTTCTGGGCCGATCGTCTCGTCGGCCTCGGCGTGGCGCCCTGCTCGGTTCCGCTGCGCGGCCTCACCGCGGACAACCTCGCCGCGGCCCTGGTCCGCGCCACCCGTGGCTACGGACACCGGGAACGGGCACGGGCCCTGGGCGCCCGGATCCGCGAGGAGAACGGCCTGGCACCGGTACTGAACGCGGTCGAACAACTCGCCCGCTAGATGATCGATTCCAAGAGGTCAGTGGTCGTAGGCGGTCAGTGAGCGTAGTACGGGCTGGCTGGTGTGGTCGTTGTGCCAGATCGCGGCCGTCAGCGCGAGGATGCGCTGCATGACGCGGGCGATGACACCGCCCGGTGTGCGGCCTCGGTGCTGTTCGAGGTCAAGCTGGCCCTTGAAGGTCTCGTTGACCGACTCGATGACCTGCCGCAACGGCTTGAACAGGGGTGCCCCGGCCCGCTCCGGCTCGTCCTTGCGGGCCGGCCGCAGCAGCCGGATGTCCTGCTCGGCCAACTGGTCCTCGAAGGCGCGGCCGAAGTAGTTCTTGTCGCCGATCAGCGTCTGCCCGGCCCGGGCGGCGACCAGTTCCGGTTCGGCGGCGAGCAGGTCCAGCAGGGTCTCGCGTTCGTCGGCCTTGGCCCCGGTCAGGGCGAAGGCGATGGGCAGGCCCTGCAGGGTGCACACCAGGTGCAGGCGCAGGCCCCAGAAGAAGCGGCTGTGGCTGGCGCAGTAGCCGTACTCGGCCCATCCGGCCAGGTCGGAGCGCTTGACGGTCTCGCGGGAGCGTCCGCACTCCACCGGCGTGGAGTCCACGATCCACACGTCATCACTCCATACAGAGGTGTCGGTTGCCAGCAGCCGGGTCACCCGCCGCAGCAGCTCGGTGGCCTTGCGCAAGCGCTTGTTGTAGCCGGGCTGCTGGGGCAGGTAGGGGAAGAGGTGCCGCAGGTGGGCGCGGGCGTGGCGAAGCCACTTGGCCTCGGAGGTGAAGCCCAGCATGGCCTGCATCATCGCGAGCGTGACCAGCTCGGCATCGGTCAGTTGCGCGGCGATCCCGACCGACGGACGCCAGGGCGCCAGGTGCGGTGAGTCCTTCAGCAGGTCGTCGGTCTTCACATAGAGTGCGGTGGCGAGGGAGTCCAACTCTGTCTTCACACACTGACGTTGGACTCCCTCCTTCCAACCCCGCGGGTGATTCTCTGGAACGGCTCAGCAGGTGGAGACAGGTGGCCCCTGCGGAATCAGGCGCCCACGGTCCCGTCGACACCTTCACGCAGAAAGTCCGCGTGCCCGTTGTGGCGGCCGTACTCCAGGAGCACGTGCACCATCACCATCCGCAGCGATACCTCCTCGCCCCATCGTGGCTGATACCCGGCCTGGTCCAGGGACTTGGCCTCCCGCTCGATACGGCGCGAGGTCTCCACCTCGGCCTCCCAGGCTACGAACGCCTCGTCTCTGGTCGACGCACTCGCGTCGTACGCCGCCTGGAAGTCGATCTTGTCGGACCAGACCATGGGCGCGTCGTGGTCCTCGAACACTCGACGGAACCAGGCACGCTCCACCTCCGCCATGTGCCGCACCAGACCGAGCAGCGAAAGCGTGGACGGCGGCATCGACTGCTGTCGCAGCTCCTCGTCGGTGAGCCCTTCGCACTTCATGGCGAGGGTCGCGCGGTGGTAGTCGAGGAAAGCCCGCAGCATGTCGCGTTCGCTGCCAAAACTGGGCGGTCCTATGCGGTTGTCGCTGGTCACTGGTTGTGCTCCTCATCCGTGCCTGCGTTGAGGGCCAGTATCTACTCCCGTCGACTGTCCCAGAGGAGGGCCGTCAACCGGACCTGGTTGTTCCCACGGAGATCGCCGAACACAGGAACCGGAAAGGCTCATTGGACCCCGCAGCCGCAACTACCCCTTGGAATCGATCATCTAGTGCTGTGGCCGGAAAGGTTTGCCGGGAAGCTCGCGGCGTCCGGTGCCGGGGGCACCTCCCACGCCGTTCAGGCAGTGGTTCCCGTGGTTTCCCGCAGTATGGACGCGGCACGGACGACGGGCCGGTCGGCTAGGCAGTGTCCCGTGGATCAGATGGTCGTTTGATCCGACGTGGAGTCCAGGGGTGTGTTGAGCGATGAGGGCTGGGAACGGAGCCGGCGGCTCCTGCCGCCAGATCCGCCCCGTAGTGGTCGATGGCGGGACCATCGGATGATCATTGATGCAGTGGCATGGAAGTACCGGGGCAACAACGCCTGGCGGGACCTTCCTGAGCGGTTCGGTCCCTGACAAACGGTCTTCAACCGCTTCCGGCGCTGGGCGAAGGACGGCACCTGGCAGCGGATCCTGACCGAACTCCAGGCCCAGGCCGACGCAGCCGGAGACATCGACTGGCTGGTGAGCGTGGACTCCACTACCGTGCGAGCTCACCAGCACGCCGCCGGCGCCCGCAAAAAGGGGCTCCAGCGGGAGAACCGGACGACCACGCTCTCGGGCGGTCCCGTGGCGGGCTGACGACCAAAGTCCACCTGGCAGCCGACGACCGATGCCGTCCGTTGTCACTGCTGGTCGCAGCCGGACACCGCCACGACTCTCTCTACTTCGAAGCCGTCATGGCCAGCATCCGCGTGCCCAGAATCGGGAGCGGCAGGCCCAGGACGAGACCGGACAGCGTGAGCGCGGACCGCGCGTACTCCTCCCGCGCGATCCGCACCCATCTGCGCGGTCGCGGCATCACTGCGGTGATCCCGGAACCTGCCGACCAGATCGCCAACCGCAAGCGGCGCGGCTCGCGCGGCGGCCGCCCACCGAGCTTCGACCGCCAGGCATACAAGCACCGCAACACTGTCGAGCGATGCATCAACAGGCTCAAGCAGTGGCGCGGTATCGCCATGCGCACCGACAAGCTCGCCGTGCACTACCTCGCGGCACTTCAGGTCGCGGCGATCTCCCTCTGGGTACGAACCTGACGGTAAGGCCGGTCACCTCTGCCAGGAGAGCGCCTCAACCGATGCGATGTCACCCGCCGCCAGCAGCGCGAAGAGCCGGAGCATCTCCTTGCGGGCGACATCGCGCCGGCAGGTGGCCGGCCCGCTGGCGGCACCGGAGACGCCGGGCGCGTGGTGGCGCGGTCTGCGCCTCCTGGCACTGGACGGCACACAGTTCGACGTGCCGGACTCAGTGAGCAACGGCGACACTTTCGACGGCCCCTCCACAGGCGGGACGCCGTTCGGTTTCCCGCAGGTGCGAGCCGCCGTGCTCGCGGAGATCGTCACCCACGCCATCCTCGACGCCGGCCTGGGCGGCTACCGGGACGGCGAACGGCGCCTGGCCTACCCGCTGGCCAACTCGACAGGCCCCGGTGACCTCTTCATCGCCGACCGCGGGTTCTGGTCGGTCGAATTCGTCCACGCCTTCACCACGTCCGGCGCCCATCTGCTGGCCAGGCTCCAGTCCAACCACCTCGGCACCACCCAGGCGGAGTTGCCGGACGGCTCCCGGCTGTCCCTGATGCGCCCCGGCAAGGATGTCCGCCTCCGGGCAGCCCGCGAAGGCCGGACCCTGCCGAAGGAGACGACCTACCGCGTCATCACCTTCACCAAGAACGACAAGGCCGTGCACCTGGGCACGTCCCTGCTGGACACCGAGCAGTACCCGGCGGACGAGCTGATCGCCCTCTACCGGCAGCGCTGGGAGATCGAGCTGGCCTTCGACGAGATCAAGAACCACCTCGGCCCCGGCGGACCGCTCCGATCGCGCACCCCTGAAGCCGTGCGGCAGGAGCGGTGGGCCCTGCTCGCGGTCCACCAGGCCGTCCGCCGGTTCGCGCACGCCGCCGCGGCAAGTGGACCGGTCCTGGATGCCGACCGGCTCTCCTATCTCCGCTGCGTCCGGATCGCCCGGCGCAGCGTGCCGTCCCAGCACGACACCTCCAGGCGCTCGCCGACCAACGCCTGGAAGGAGGCCTGCCAGGAAGCGCGGTCCCGTCTGCCTCCGCCCCGGTCCGGCCGGGACTGGCCCCGAGCGATCAAGAAGCCGATGCGGTGGCCGATCCTGAGAACCCGGAGCGGCCGCAGCAAGGTCGCGCCGGGGCGATGGGCACACAACCAGACCACCAAACAGCGCAAACACCGGGGCGCCGGCAGACCCGTGCCTCGCGCTCAACCGCCTTGACCCCTTTACAGCTGGTCCCCCCTGCTGGGTGGCTCCGGAGGATGCGGCCCGCCACCGTCCTTGGGGTCCTGATCGCAGGCGCGTCGGTCGTAGGACTGGTCATTGGGGATCAACAGCACTCCGGCAACCTGCTCAGGGTGCTCGACAGTGAGCCAGTCGTCGCCCGTGCGGGCACCGTCAGGCTCGGGCCACGCCTCGGACGAATAGATCGTCTGACACCTCAACGCCACGCGCTCCTTGTCGACCGCGCAGGCGTCCACTGCAGGGCCGGAATATTCGTCGGCGCCGTCGAAGCGGAAGTGGAAGTGGACCTTGTCACCTCTGGAGGGCACTTGCGGGTGGGGCTCAAGGCGCCAGTCAACGACCTCGGCGGTGACGCCGCGAGGCTGCCCATACGTGTTCACGACCTGCACCCTGACACCGGCCTTACCGCGCTTCGCCGTCGTGTCGGTGCAGCCCCAGGAAGAGCAACCGGACAGGGCGAGAATCACCAGAGCCAGCGGGGCAACGGCGAGTACCCGTGCAGGTAACACTGAGATGACCTCCGGTCAGGGTGGGGCGGAGCAGTGTATCCCGGGGCCTCCTGGCAGCTGCGGGTGATGGCGGCGAGCGCCTGCGGCAGTGAAGCCGAAACGCAGAGGAGCCCGTGAACTGGGCGGGTGCTTAAAAGGCAACTGCATTGGCCGGCGAAGGCCCCCGGCAGCCACCGTCCTCAGCCCCTCGTCCTCTTCGGCCCAGGACTCGTTGTGCGACATCCCGTGAGTTCTCCTGAGCCCCGTTGAGTCCCCAACCTCGTGGCCAGGGGGTTCGTCCTCTCTCTGGTGGCTCCTCGCGCCCTGACGTAATTTCGGGATTCCTGAAGCGTTCTCACTGTGTCTGACCGCTCGACGGTCAGGGTGAAAACGAGGGGTCTTCGGACTCGACGAGAAGACCGCGATGCGCTACGCGGACTCCGCACGGGCGCTGTTGGAGCAGGCCGCCGAACAAACCCGTGAGGGCCTGCAGTGACCTTCTGCGATTCTGCTTGCCATGTCTGCACGAAATCGAAGACTGCCTCGGCACCGTGCCTGGCCACTGACCGCCACCGACATCAACGAGTGTCTCGGCCCTTACATGACCCGCGTCAGGGACCTGCAGTTCCTCACCGGACCTGACAGCGGGACCATCGTCCTGGGAGCAGCATGGCTCGCTCCGAACCCCCGCAACTACGGCCGCGGCATCCACCCGGACATGGTCGGCGTCCACATAGATGTCCACCCGGTCGATGCCACTGAACGTGCTGCCACCCGCGCTGTTCTACGAGCGCATGCCCTCCCGCAACTGCACGAATGGATCACGCAGGCCATCGCCGCCGACGAGACCTGGCAGCTGACCGATCACCAGCACTACTGGCGACTCACCGACGGCCACCTCACCCACCGCGACGAAGCGTGAACCGAGCCCGGACGACACGCACACGCCCACATCAGCGAGATCGCACACGCGGGTTCACAACAAACCCAAGGGGCTACACCCGGGATTCAGGACACCGGACCCTCGGGTTCCCGCCGAGAAGCCTTCAGTTCCCCTGAACCCACGGGCCTCTAGGGGTGTGACCCAGATACGCTCCAAACCCGCCACGAGATGATCTTGGGCTGGGCCGTCGCGACGTCGTGCCGCGTAGGTCAGAGAACCGCAGGACAGTCCGGGCAGGAGAACAGGAACTCGCGCGGCACGAACCCGGCGGTGCCGGCCCGCTCGGGTGCGCCGCGCCACCGCCATCCGGCTTCCGTGTCAATTCTGTGCGTGTTGCTGTGTGGGACGTCGGGGCCCCGGACAACTGCCCGGCCTCCGCTCAGCGCTTCCGCCAGTGCTTCTGCTCAGCTCTTCCGCTCACTCAGGACGCAGAACTCGTTGCCCTCCGGGTCGAGGAGGGTCACCCAGTGCTGCTCGTCCTGCACGGTGTCCGCGCGCCGGGCACCGAGGGAGAGCAGCCGGGCGACCTCGGCTTCCTGGTCGTCGGGGCGGAAGTCGGGGTGGAGCCGGTTCTTCGACGTCTTGCCCTCGGGGACAGGCACGAAGAGCAGCCCCGGCATCTGGTCCGGCTCAGGCCGGATCTCGATGATCTCCTCGGATTCGTCGACCACTACCCAGCCGAGAGCCTCGGCCCACCAGCGCCCGAGAGCGACGGGGTCGGCGGAATCGACGATGATCTGTTCCCATTCCAGTGCCATGGGCCTCAGCATAGACAGGACCGGCGGCCCACCCGTCCCTCCGTCGAGGGGCGGGCCGCCCCGGCGGCCCTGGCTCATCATCTCCCGGCAGTGACAGGAGAGCGAACACGGCCCCGGAGTCCTGGCTCAGACACCAGCCGCAAGGTAGCGGTGGATCACGCCGCTGCGGTCGCGGTGGCCTGTTCGTCGTATTCGCGCAGCATCCGCATGACGGTAGCCGGTGACGGGTGCTGGCCCTTCTTCTTGCCGCTGGTGATGACGAGCTTCGCGGCCATGTCGCGCAGGCTCATACCTTGATCCCGGTAGTGCAGGGCCATGGCGAGCATGTCCGGGTCGGCGACGGTGGCGCCGCCGATGGCCTTGCCGCGTTTGCGGGCGGACTCGTGACCTTCGAGGGTGCGGTCGCGGATGTACTCGCGTTCCATGCCGGACAGCGCGGCGAGCACGGTGAACACGACCCCGGAGGGATCGTGCTGGCCCTGGAGCTCTCCGGTGAGGAACTCCAGCCCGACCTCGGACGCTTTGAGTTCTTCGGCGAGCGTGGCGAGGTCGATGCCGCGGCCGAGGCGCTTGTGCTCGTGGACGACGAAGGTGACCGCGACGCCGGAGGCGCGCAGTTCCCGCGCGAGCGTGACGGCCCTGTCCAGCTCGGGCCGCTTCGTGACCCGGGTGGAGATCTTCTCCGAGAAGACCCGGGTCACCCCGGCCTCGGCGAGGGAGTCGAGCTGGGCGTCGAGGGACTGCCGGGCGGTGGAGGCGCGGGCGTAGCCGAGGCGGACGTGCCCAGTCGGCTCGGCGCCGGCGGCACGCGGCCGCGGCAGCTCCACCCAGGCCGTGCCGGGCTTGCGTACGGGCGGGGTGGGCACGTTGAGCGTCTTGGCGAGCTGAGGCACCAGGCGGAAGCAGGCGGTGTGGTACTGCACGGCGACCTTGCCCTTGCCGGTCCGGCACGGCGAGCCGGCCGGGGCGGCGCAGGACGACATCGGGCAGGTGTGCGCCTCAACGAGGGTGTGGGGGGCCGGACTCACCCCGGATCGTTTCATGAGGGCGTTTCATCTGTCCCCCTTTTTGCGACAACTCATGAAACATGATCACCGCAGGTCGTGCGCCGCGGGTCGGGGTGTTTCACAGGTGAACACCTATGAAACAGGGCCGCGTGCTCAGCGGGTGGCGCGTACGGCGGCAAGCCGGTAGCCGCGGGCTTGATGCGCCGGGACGAGCTCCTCCACCGCCCGCTTGCCGGGCCCGCTCGCCATGGAACGTCTCGCCGGCGCCGCCTTGGACGCTCACCCGCTGACCGTCGGCGGACGCGATGAGGGTGACGGTGACTTCGTCGCCGTCGGTGTCGCGGACCAGCTGCCACTCGCTCCGGCTCTCGCCCGGGACGTGCGCGCGCACCTCCACCCGGAAGACAGGTACGTCGCGGGCCTGGCCCGTGGTGCTCTGCCACTCGCCGGCCACCGCGTGGCCGAGGCGGGCGAGCGCGCGGTCCGGCTTAGGGCCTGTCCGGCCCTGATCCACCGCCGGAAAGATCATTGCTCTGCTCTGCCCCCGTATTCCATACTGAGTGCCGCCGCCGGAGACCCTGGCGGCGTTCAGGGGGAGATCATGCGTATTGCTCGTAAGGCAGGCGTCGCGCTGACCAGTCTCGTGATGGCCGGGGGCCTCGTCACCGCGACATCTGGCTCGGCTTCCGCCGCGACGGACGAGATCTGCACGTACCCGTCCGTCGATGTCTACAACGACGCCGGCAAGTGGGCCGGCTCCGGTCTGTGGAGTGCGAACCCCGGCTGTGGCGTGACGGGGGACACCCTCGGCGCCTTCGACGCCACCGCCGACGGATATGGCGTCGTCGCCCATCTGAGCGCGCCCGACGGCAGCATCCCCGAACGTGTGGTCAGCACCTCCGGCCACAATTCGCCTTACACCGCCTGGAAGAGCGGCAACCTGCCCGAGGGCCATCAGTACATCATGTGGGCCTGCCTGACGAAGGGCGGCGTCACGTCCCACTGCTCGAAGACCAAGATCGTGACCTCCTGACGCTCGCGTCCGATGACGGCTTGCGTTTGACGGCTTTCGTCTGACGGGTCGCGTCTCCCTCGCCGGGTGAGCCCCGGCCGCCGCGGTGGATTCCGCGGCGGCCGGGGCTTTCGGCTGGGACGCCGGTGGTCTCGCCCCTCTCGGGCCGACCGACGTGCGGCGTCCGGTGTCCGCCGTCCGGCGTCAGGCCGCCGTGGTGGCCGCTACCCCGAGGTGCCGGGCGAGGAAGCGGGCCGCACTGTCGGCCTCGAACCTGGGCAGGTCGAAGTGGAGGCTCGCGTTCCGCGCCGCCCACCGCGTCCCGGACCCCGGCGGGTGGGTGCAGGGTCGTGGGCGGCGGCAGGCGGGCGGGCGTCATCGTCCCACCCGCTGTGTCAGGTTGAGCAGGTACTGCTTGCGGTCCAGTGGGTTGTGGTCGGTGCGTGGGCGCTCGGGGACCGTGTCGCCCGTGACCGGCGCGTAGTGGTCGAAGGCGCTCTCCAGGTCCCCCTCACCGCGGGTCAGCCCCGGCAGGCGCTGCTCCAGCGCGTGCACCCGGGCGGCCGGGACGCCGCCCTCCAGAAGGCACACGGATCCGTGGGTGACGGTCGTCCGCGGCACGGCTCGCAGTGCGGACAGCACCGGCAGCAGGGCGCCGAGCGTGTCCGCCGGGACCTCGGCGCGGAAGCGGTGCACCGGCTCGTGGACCAGCGTGCCCGCGCGGCGCAGCGCCTCGATCAGCACCAGCGGGGTCAGGCCCCGGAAGTCGGCCCCAGTGCTGGACATGCTCTTGTCGAAGCCCTGGTGGGCGTGGCTCTGCCGGGGCGAGTAGCCGCAGTGGGTCAGGGTCACCGTGCAGTCGATGACCGGCCAGCCGTGCAGCCCCTGCCCGAGGGTCTCGCACACGGTGTCCTCCACCGCCTTGAAGAAGGCGTACGGCATCGAGCCCAGTTCGACCTCCAGGCGGAAGTCCACCCCGGAGCCGGCCGGCGCGCGGTCGACGCGCAGCCCGACGGTGGCCAGGAAGGGGTTGCCGTCCTTCTTGTTGAACTCGACGGCCGCACCTGTGCCCACCGGCCGCTCGACGCACAGCGGGGTGGTCTCCCGGAAGGTGACGCACAGTCCGAACTCGTCGGCGAGCGTGGACTGGAGGACCTCCTTCTGCACCTCCCCGTACAGGGACACGGAGGTCTCCTGCCGCGCCTCGTCGTGGCGCAGCCCGATCAGCGGGTCCTGTTCGGCCAGTCGGGTGAGTGCGAGGTGCAGGGCCCCGCCGCCCACGCCGGGGCCCGGTACGACGACGGTCTCCAGGGTCGGCGGCGCGAAGAAGTGCTCGTAGGCCTTGCCGGGCTCGCCGACCGTGTCGCCGATCCGGATGTCGGCCAGGCCCCACAGTCTGGCGATGCGGCCCGCGGACACGGCGTCGGCGCGGACGTCGGTGCCGTGGTCGAACACGCCGATCGCGGTGACCCTGCCCTCCGTGCGGGCGTCGCCGTAGGGGACGCGGTCGCGTACCCGGAGGGTGCCGGAGAACATCCGCGCGTACGCCACCTTCTCCCCCGCGAGACCCCGCTCGACCTTGAACACGGTGGCCGAGACGGGCCCGTCGGGGTCGCCGCCCGCGGCGGGCAGCAGTTCCTTGACGCCGCCGATCAGCGCGTCCACTCCGGCACCGGTGATCGCGGAGCCGAAGTACACCGGGTGCACGAGGGCCTGCCGGGTCTGGGCGGCGAGGGCGGCGCGCAGGCGGTCGGCGCGGAGGGTGCCGTCGACGTACGCGGCCAGCAGATCGTCGTCGTGCTCGGCGAGGACGTCCGGCGCGGACGGGCCGAGGCCGGGCACGAAGCGGGCCTCGCGGGCGCCGATTCCCGTCACCCGCCCCATGGGTACGACCGCCGGTGTCAGCCGCCGGGCGACGGCACTCAGCAGTTCCTCCTGCCGGGCGCCCCGCCGGTCGATCTTGTTGACGAAGAGCAGGGTCGGGATGCGCAGCCGCCGCAGGGTGCGCATCAGGACGCGCGTCTGCGCCTGGACGCCCTCGACGGCGGAGACCACGAGTACCGCGCCGTCGAGCACGCCCAGCACCCGCTCCACCTCGGCGATGAAGTCGGGGTGGCCGGGGGTGTCGATGAGGTTGACGGTCACGTCGTCGACCGGGAAGGAGACGACGGCGGACTTGATGGTGATGCCGCGCTGCCGCTCCAGCGCGAGGGTGTCGGTCCGCGTACTGCCGGCGTCGACGCTGCCGAGCGCGTCGATCACCCCCGCGGAGTGCAGCAGCCGTTCGGTCAGACTGGTCTTACCCGCGTCGACGTGCGCGAGGATGCCGAGGTTGAGCAAGTGCACTGGGCGTCATGTCCTTCTTGATGGCGGGGATTCCTTCCGGGGTGGACATGGACGCTGTGCGCATGGGTGCTCCTCGTTCGGTGACGACGTGATGACGTGCAGTGCAGCAGAGCCGAAGCGCCGGGGCAATGGATTAACGGTCAACGACGCCTGTCGCACCACTCGCCCGCGCCCTGACACGGTCATAGAGTGACGTACACCACACGGTCGACGACATTTCCCCCACCCATGCCCATACGGCCCCGGAGGGAACATGACCCATATCTCGGTCACGGTGGACGGCACGGCCTACGAGGACGAGGTGGAACCCCGTCTGCTCCTGGTCCACTATCTGCGCGACCGCCTCGGACTGACCGGTACCCCGATCGGCTGCGACACCTCGAACTGCGGAGCCTGCACGGTCGAGTTGGACGGCGCGAGCGTCAAGAGCTGCACGGTGCTGGCCGTCCAGGCGGATGGCGGCGAGGTGACCACGGTGCAGGGACTGGCCAGGGACGGCGAGTGGACGGAGCTGCAGCGCGCGTTCCACGAGCGGCACGCGCTGCAGTGCGGCTACTGCACCCCCGGGATGATCATGGCCGCGCGCGATCTGCTGCGCGAGAACCCCCACCCCGGCTCCGACGAGGTGCGCAAGGCGCTGGAGGGCAACCTGTGCCGGTGCACCGGCTACCAGAACATCGTCCGCGCGGTGCTCGCCGTCGCCGAGGGGGAGACGGCCGCCGGCGAGCGGACCGGGTCCGCCCAGGAGGTGACGGCATGACCGACCAGGCCGTCGAACGCGAGGTCGGCAGGGCCCGGCTCCGCAAGGAGGACGCCCGGCTGATCACCGGGCAGACCAACTGGACCGACAACATCACCGTCACCGGACTGCTGCACCTGGCCGTCCTGCGAAGCCCCATGGCGCACGCCCGCATCGAACACATCGACGTCTCCCCCGCCCTCGAACGCCCCGGCGTCGTCGCCGCCTTCAGCGGCCGCGACCTCGCCGGGGGACTGGGGTCGCTGCCCTGCGCCTGGCCGGTCACCGAGGACATGGTGCTGCCGGACCATCCGCCGGTCGCGGTCGACGAGGTGCGCCACGCAGGTGACCCGGTGGCGGTCGTGGTGGCCCGTGACCGGTACGCGGCGGCCGACGCGCTGGAGGCAGTCGAGGTCGACTACGAGCCCCTGCCGCCGGTCCTGGACCTGGAGGAGGCGCTCGCCGACGACTCCCCGCTGGTCCACGCCGACAAGGGAACCAACCGCGCCTATGTGTGGCCGCTGAGGACCGGCGAGGACTTCGAGGCGGTCAAGCAGCGCGCCGACATCGTCCTGCACCGCCGCTACCGGCAGCAGCGCCTCATCCCCAACGCCATGGAGCCGCGCGCGGTCGTCGTCACCCCGCTGGCCGCCTCCGGGGAGTTCACGGTGTACTCGGCGACGCAGATCCCGCACATCCTGCGGATCATGCTCTCGGTGGTCACCGGCGTGCCCGAGCACAAGCTGCGGGTGATCGCCCCCGACGTGGGCGGCGGCTTCGGCTCCAAGCTCCAGGTGTACGGCGAGGAGGCCATCGCGGTCGAGGTCGCGCGCAGGCTGGGACGACCGGTGAAGTGGACCGAGTCCCGCTCCGAGGGCTATCTGGCCACCCACCACGGCCGCGGCATGATCCAGGACATCGAGATCGCCGCGACCCGCGAGGGCCGGCTGCTCGGTCTCAAGGTGGACCTGATCGCCGACATGGGCGCCTATCTGATGCTGGTCACTCCCGGCATCCCGATCCTGGGCGCCTTCATGTACCCGGGGATCTACAAGATGGACTCCTACGAGTTCAACTGCACCGGTGTGTTCACCACCCGTACCCCGACCGACGCCTACCGCGGCGCCGGGCGCCCGGAGGCCACGTACGCCATCGAGCGGGCCATGGACGAACTCGCCGCCGAGGTCGGTCTCGACCCGGTGGAGGTGCGGCGGCGTAACTGGATCCGGCACGAGGAGTTCCCGTACGCCTCGATCGCGGGCCTGACCTACGACAGCGGGAACTACGAGGCGGCGACCGAGAAGGCGCTCGCCCTGTTCGGCTACGACGACCTGCGCGCCGAGCAGCAGCAGCGCAACGAGCGCGGGGACGGCGTGCGCCTGGGCATCGGCGTGTCGACGTACACGGAGATGTGCGGGCTGGCGCCGAGCCGGGTGCTGCGGGACCTGAGGTACTCGGCCGGCGGATGGGAGGCGGCGAGCATCCGCATGCTGCCCACCGGCAAGGTCGAGGTGGTCACCGGCACCAGCCCGCACGGACAGGGGCACGTGACCTGCTGGAGCCAGATCGCCGCGGACGTGCTGGGTGTGCCGTTCGAGGACGTTGAGGTGCTGCACGGCGACACCCTGGCGGCGCCTCAGGGCATGGACACCTACGGCTCGCGCTCGCTGGTCGTGGGCGGGTCGGCGGTGCACCGCGCCGCCGAGAAGGTGGTGGACAAGGCGCGGAAGGTCGCGGCGCACCTGCTGGAGGCGAGCGAGGACGACCTGGAGTTCAAGGGTGGCGTGTTCTCGGTGAAGGGCTCGCCGGAGGCGCGCAGGACCATCCAGGAGGTCGCCTTCGAGACGTTCACCTCGCACGACGTGCCCGACGGCATGGAGCCCACCCTCAACTCCGAGTACCTGCTCGACCCGGAGAACTTCTCCTACCCGCACGGCACCCATCTGTGCGCGGTCGAGGTCGACACCGAGACCGGGCAGACCCGTATCCGCTCCTACGTCTGCGTGGACGACGTGGGCCGGGTGATCAACCCGGTGATCGTCGAGGGGCAGGTGCACGGCGGACTGGCCCAGGGCATCGCCCAGGCGCTGTACGAGGAGGCCGTGTACGACGCGGAGGGCAACCTGGTCTCCGGCACGATGGCCGACTACCTGGTGCCGTCGGCGGCGGACCTCCCCGACTTCGTGACCGACCGGACCGAGACGCCCGCGGTCTCCAACCCGCTCGGCGCCAAGGGCGTCGGCGAGGCGGGCACGATCGCCTCGACGCCCGCCGTCGTCAACGCGATCGTGGACGCGCTGCGCCCGCTGGGCGTCCACGACGTGCGGATGCCGTGCACCCCCGAGCGGGTCTGGGAGGCCGTGCGGTCCGCGCAGGCGCGGTCGGCGCGGAAGGAGGCCTCGGCATGATTCCCCCCGCATTCGACTACGCCCGCCCGGCCAGCGTCGACGAGGCCGTGCGCACTCTCGCCGACGCGGGCGAGGACGCGAAGGTGCTGGCCGGCGGGCAGAGTCTGCTGCCCCTGCTGCGGCTGCGGCTGGCCTTTCCCGAACTCGTCGTCGACATCGGGCGGATCCCCGGGCTGCGCGGGGTCCGCGAGGACGGCGGCACGCTCGCCATCGGCGCGCTGACCACGCACCACGACGTCGTCCACGACCCGCTGGTGCGGCGGTACGCGGGCCTGCTGGCCCAAGCCACCGAGACGGTCGCGGATCCCGCCGTACGGCACCGGGGCACCCTCGGCGGCTCACTCGCGCACGCCGACCCGGCCGGGGACCTGCCCGCGGTGGCGCTGGCGCTGGACGCCGAACTGGTCGCCGAGGGGCCCGGCGGGCGGCGCGCGATCCCGGCGCGCGAGTTCTTCGCCGACTATCTGCAGACCGCGCTGGCCCCCGACGAGCTCCTGGTGGAGGTACGGGTGCCCAAACGGGAGGGCTGGGGCTACCGGTACGAGAAGTTCCACCGGGTGGCGCAGTCCTGGGCCATGGTCGGTGTCGCCGTGCTGGTACGGCGCGACGACCGGCGCATCGCGGAGGCGCGGATCGGGCTGACCAACATGGGGTCGACCCCGCTGCGGGCCGCCGCCGCGGAGGAGGCGCTGGCCGGTGCCGGGGACGCCGACTCGGTGGCGCGGGCGGCCCAGTCCGCGGCCGAGGGCACCCGGCCCTCGCGGGACGCGTCGGCCTCGCCCGAGTACCGGGCGCACCTCGCGCGGGTGCTGACCAAGCGGGCGGTCCTGGCCGCCGCCGGGATGGGGTGAGCGCCGATCACTTCCATCGACAGCCCCGAGCAGGTGCGCTCCCGTCTGGAGCAGACCGGCTACCTCGTCGACGACGGGCTCGCCATCGCCTGCTTCCTGGCGCTGCGGCTGCACCGGCCGGTCTTCTGCGAGGGCGACGCGGGCGTCGGCAAGACCGCGCTCGCCTCCGCCCTCGCCGAGGCGCTCGACGCGCCTTTGATCCGGCTCCAGTGCCACGAGGGGATCGACGCCTCGCAGGCGCTGTACGACTGGGACTTCCCCCGTCAGCTGCTGCATCTGCGGGCCGCCGAGGCCGCCGGGGTCAGGGACGCGGAGCGGCTGGAGCGCGAGCTGTACGACCGGCGGTTCCTGGTCGCCCGGCCGCTGCTGCGGGCCCTGCAGACCCAGCCGTCGGTGCTGCTGGTCGACGAGATCGACCGGGCCGACGACGAGTTCGAGGCGTTCCTGCTGGAGCTGCTGTCGGAGTTCCAGGTGACGATTCCGGAGCTGGGCACGCTGCGGGCCGAGGTGCCGCCGGTGGTCGTCCTGACCTCCAACCGCACCCGCGAGGTGCACGACGCGCTGAAGCGGCGGTGCCTGTACCACTGGTTCGACCATCCCGGCTTCGGCCGCGAACTCGCCATCGTCCGGCGCAGGTTGCCGCAGGTGTCGGCGCGGCTCGCGGAGCAGGTGACCGCGCTGGTGCAGGCCCTGCGCGCGGAGGACCTGCTGAAGCCGCCGGGCGTGGCCGAGACCCTGGACTGGGCGCGCGCCCTGGACGCCCTCGGGGCGAACGAGGTGGACGCGGAGCTGGCGGTGGTCACCCTGGGATCGGTGCTGAAGTACCGCGAGGACACGGACCGGGCCCGCGGCCTGGACTTCGCCGCGGTCCTCGCGGGACGGGGAGCGTGATCGCCGTGACCGGGGAACGACGAGGACACCGCGAGGTACTCGGAGCGGACACCGCAGGGCACAGCACGGACGCCGGGGCGGGCAGGCGCGGCGAAGACCTCGGTCCCAACGGGCCCGACAGCCGGGGCAACGCGCTGTGCCCTCAGGAGCACCAGCCCAACAGCCGTACCACCGCGGCCGTCGCGGGCGCCGGCACAGGGCGCAGTCCGGACGCCGGGGCGGGCGGGCATGGAAAAGCTCCCGGTCCGCACGGGCCCGACGAGCTGGGCCCGCAGGAGCACCGACCCCAGATGCGTAACACCGCGGACGTCACCGGCCCTGCCCAGGACCGCCGCGCAGGGCACACCACGGACGCCAGGGCCGGCAGGCATGGCGAAGGGCGTCGGCCGGAGGGTGATGCCGCGTTGTTGGGGTTCGCGCGGGCGTTGCGGGCCGCCGGGGTCGCGGCGAGCGCCGAGCGGGTGCACGCCTTCCTGCGGGCGGTGGACGCCCTGCGCCCCGGGCTGCGGACGGACGTGTACTGGGCGGGCCGGGTGACGCTGTGCGGGGACCGGGACGACCTGGAACGCTACGAGCGGGTGTTCGCCGCGTACTTCGGCACCGACGGGACACCGGCCCGCCCGGCCCGGACCACTCCCCCGCCCCGGCCGCGACCGGTCCTGCGGGAGGCGCCCGCCGGGTCGCGCACCGGACCACCCGGAGAGCGGCGGCAGGGGCCGCCCACCGCAACGCTCGCCAGCTCCGCCGAGGTGCTGCGCCACCGCGACGTGGCGGAGCTGGACCCCACGGAACGCGCACAGGTGCGCCGGCTGCTCGCCGCGTTCGCGTTGCGCGGGCAGCCGCGGCGCACCGCGCGGCGACGGCCGGCCCGGCGCGGGGACGTGGACCCGCACCGCACCGTGCGGGAACTGCTCCGGCTGGGCGGCGAGCCGGCGCTGCTGCGGCGGCACGCGCGCGCGGAGCGGCCGCGGCGGGTGGTGCTGCTGGTCGACGTCAGCGGATCCATGGGCCCCTACGCCGACGCTCTGCTGCGCTTCGCGCACGCCGCCGCCCGGGGGCGGCGCACGGAGGTGTTCACCATCGGCACCCGGCTGACCCGGGTGACCCGGGAGCTGTCGCACCGCGACCCGGACCTGGCCATGGCCGCGGTCGCCGAGGCCGTGCCGGACTGGCGCGGCGGCACCCGCCTGGGTGAGTTGCTGCGGGAGTTCCTCGACCGCTGGGGCCAGCGGGGCATGGCGCGCGGCGCCGTCGTGGTACTGCTGTCCGACGGATGGGAGCGCGGCGACCCACACCTGCTCGCCGCCCAGATGCGGCGCCTGCACGGGCTCGCGCACCGGGTGATCTGGTCCAACCCCCGCAAGGCGCGCCCGGGCTACGCGCCGCTGGCCGCCGGCATGGCGGCGGCGCTGCCCAGCGTGGACGACTTCGTCGAGGGTCACAGCCTGGCCGCGCTGGAGCGTCTGGCGGCGGTGGTGCAGGGCGCCGGCACGGACGCGGCCGGCCAGGTGCCGGGGTCGTGGGAGAGGAGCTGAGCGTGCGGGACATTCTTCCGGTACTGGAGCGGTGGTACGCGGCGCGGGTGCCGTTCGGCCTCGCGACCGTCGTCACGGTCAGTCGCAGCGCGCCGCGCGACCCCGGTGCGGCGATGGCCGTGGGGCCGGACGACGAGGTGGTGGGGAGCGTGTCCGGCGGGTGCGTGGAGGGGGCGGTGTTCGACCTGGCCCAGGAGGTCGCGGCCGGCGGCGAGGCACGGGTGGCGACGTTCGGCTACAGCGACGAGGACGCGTTCGCGGTGGGGCTCACCTGCGGTGGTGAGATCTCCGTGCTGGTCAGGCAGGTGACCCAGGAGTCCGACCCGGCCTTCGGCGCGGTCGCCGCGTCCGTCGCCGCGGGCGACCCGGTGACCGTGGTGACCGTGGTGGACGGACCCGCCCCGCGCGGGACGACGCTCGCGGTGTGGCCCGACACGGTGGCGGGCACGCTGGGCGCGGCCGGCCTGGACGTGGCGGTGACCGCCGACGCCCGCGGCGAACTCGCCCTGGGCGCCACCGGGCTCAGGCACTACGGTGCGCGCGGCGAGCGCCGCGAGGACGCCGTCACGGTGTTCCTGCACTCCTTCGCCCCGCCGCCGCGGATGCTGGTGTTCGGCGCGATCGACTACGCGGCCGCGGTGGCCCGTATCGGCGCCTTCCTCGGCTACCGCGTCACGGTGTGCGACGCCCGCCCGGTGTTCGCCACGCCGAAACGCTTCCCGGACGGCGTGGAGGTGGTCGTGGACTGGCCGCACCGCTATCTGCACGGCACGGACACCGACGAGCGCACGGTGATCTGCGTCCTGACCCACGACCCGAAGTTCGACGTGCCGCTGCTGGAGGAGGCGCTGCGCCGGCCCGCCGCCTACATCGGCGCGATGGGGAGCCGCCGTACCCACCACGACCGGTTGGAGCGGCTGATCGACGCCGGCCTGACGGACGACGAACTCGCCCGGCTGCGGTCCCCGGTGGGCCTCGACCTCGGCGCCCGCACGCCGGAGGAGGTGGCCGTGTCGGTCGCGGCCGAGATCGTCGCGCTGCGCTGGGGCGGCACCGGTACGCCCCTGACCGCGACCGCCGGAGCCATCCACGCGACCGGCTCCGCCTGAGTACGAGGAGAAGTCATGGAACTGAACCACGAGTTCACCGTCCCCGTGCCGGTCGACGACGCCTGGCGGGCGCTCCTGGACATCGAGCGCGTGGCACCGTGCCTGCCGGGGGCCACCGTGCAGGAGTACGACGGCAAGACCGTGACCGGTTCGGTCAAGGTCAAGGTGGGGCCGATCACGGTGACGTACAAGGGGACGGCGGTCTTCGAGGAGCAGGACGAGGCGGCACACCGCATGGTCCTCGTCGCCAGCGGCCGGGAGACACGCGGGCAGGGCACGGCGCGGGCCACCGTCACGGGCACGCTTCAGGAGCGTGACGGCAGCACGGCGGTGGCGGTGCGGACCGATCTGACGGTGACCGGCCGTCCGGCGCAGTTCGGGCGCGGGGTGCTGGCGGAGGTGGGGGACCGGCTGGTGGGGCAGTTCGCCGACTGTCTTTCGCAGCGGCTCGCCGAGACGCCGCCCGTGGCCGCCGGCGCCGCCGCCGGGAGCGCCGAGACGGAGGCGCGCGAGGAGCACGCGGCCCGGTACGCGGAGCCGGAGCCGCTGGATCTGCTGCGCACCGCCGGGGTACCGGTCGCCAAGCGTGCCGCCGTGGCGGTCGGCGCGGCCCTGGCCGTGGCACTGCTGATCGTGGGCGTCCGCCGGCTCCGGCGCCGCTGACCGGACGGCCGCTGGGTGCGGTGCGGAGGGTGTCCGTGAGCCTCGATCAGTCCCTCGTTGCCACTGTGACCTGCTGTTCCGACTTGTTCCGGGTTTCTCGCGGGTTTTGCGGATTCGGTGGTGTGAGGCTGTGCGGGAGGGGTACGCGCGCCATCAACGGATGAGGCATGCATGGCCTCCGCAGCACATGTGCCGCGTATCCCAGTGGGAAGGAGGTCCGTGAAAGCGCACACTCGTAGCGCCCGGGCCGCCGCCACGCATCGAGCGGCCCGGATCTCGCCGAGAAGTCGGAAACGAGAAAGGGAAGAGTGACCCCGGGGCAGCCCCTGAGTCAGGGGCTGCCCTCCTGCGTGGTCACGCCGTCGTACGCCATCGCGTGGCACGGGTGTGTCACGGGGTGCGGCGTGGCAGCCGGTGCAGTTCCACGTCGGTCAGGCGGCCGCTGGTGACGGTCGCGGTCATGTAGGTGCAGTGGGGTTGGCGGCGGCGGTCGGTCGGGGAGCCCGGGTTGAGCAGGCGCAGACCGGAGGGCGCGGTGGTGTCCCAGGGGATGTGGCTGTGGCCGAAGACCAGGACGTCGAGGCCGGGGAAGCGGGCGGCGCAGCGGGCCTCACGGCCCTGGGCCGGTCCGGTCTCGTGCACGACGCCGAAGCGCAGCCCGTCCAGGTCGGCCTCGGCCACCTCGGGAAGTCGGGCGCGCAGTTCGGGGCCGTCGTTGTTGCCGTAGACGCCGATCAGGCGGCGGCTGCGGCTCTCCAGCAGGTCGAGCGTGGCGGCGTCGACCCAGTCCCCGGCGTGGAGGACGACGTCGGCGCGCGGGAGTTCGGCGAGCAACCGCGGGGGCAGTTCCTTGGCGCGCTTGGGCAGATGGGTGTCGGACATCAGCAGCAGACGCACCAGGTCAGCGTACTGCGGGGCGCCGCGGCGGCGAACCGGCCCGGATCTTCAGCCAAAACTGTTCAGTCCAGACTGGACAGTTCCGTCCGGGCGGTTCTACGGTGCTGTCATGGATCACAAGGCCGGCGAGGTACCGCCGGGCATCTCGGCCTCCGCCGCGCGCGCCGCCCGCGACCTGCGGGTGGTGTTCAGCCGGCTGCGGCGCCGGATCCGTGAGGTCGCGCGGGACGAGGACCTGACCCCGCCGCAGGTGTCGGCGCTCACCCTGGTCGGCAAGCACGGCGCGGCCACGGCCAGCGCGCTGGCCGCCACCGAGGGGGTCCGGCCGCAGTCCATGGCCGCCACGCTCGCCGCCCTGGAGCGGCACGGGCTCATCCGGCGCAGCCCCGACCCCGAGGACGGACGGCGCCAGCTCGTCACCCTGACCGAGGGTGGCCGCGAGCGCATCGCGGGCGACCGGCAGAGCCGCGGGGAGTGGCTGACCCGGGCCCTGCAGGACCGTTACACCGAGGCCGAACGGGAGACGCTCCTGGAGGCCTTCGCCCTGCTGGAACGGCTGACCCGGCCCTGAAAAGCACCACAGCCAGAAAAGCTCACCTCCGAAAGGCCCGCCCCCCATGGCACTCACCGCACTCGACCCGCGCACCGCACTCGTCGTGATCGACCTCCAGGCCGGCATCGTCGGCGCGCCCACCGCCCCGTACTCCGGCGCCGAGGTGCTCTCCCGCACGGTCGGGCTCGCCGACGCGTTCCGCGCCAGGAACCTGCCCGTCGTCCTGGTCCGGGTCTCCTTCGCCGCCGACTTCGGCGACGTGCCGCCCGGCCGCACCGAGGCGGTGCGGCCCGGTGGTGGGGCCCGTCCCGAGGGCTGGGACGTGATCGTTCCCGAGCTGGCGGGGCACCCGGGCGACATCACCGTCACCAAGCACAACTGGGGCGCCTTCCACGGCACCGACCTCGATGTGCAGCTGCGCCGCCGCGGGGTGACGCAGATCGTGCTGGCCGGCATCGCCACCAGCATCGGCGTGGAGTCCACCGCCCGCGCCGCCCACGAGCACGGCTACCACGTCACGCTGGCCACCGACGCCATGAGCGACATGGACGCCGAGGCCCACCGGGGCAGTGTCGAGCGGATCTTCCCGCGCCTGGGCGAGACCGGCACCACCGCCGAGGTCCTCGAACTGCTGGCCAAGACGCACGGCTGACGCGGCGAGGCGCCTCGCGCCGCCTCACCGACCGTCTCCCCGGGCCCGTGACCCGGCGCTCGCCCGGACCCGGCGGTTCAGTCCTCACCCCGCACTATGTTCGACTCGTTGCCCGTGCGGTCCTTCTGGGGGCCGCCACGGTCCTCGAGCGCGGGGAGGCAGGTGCGCACGCCCTCCTCCCTCGGACGACGGGCCTGCGCCCAGCCCGTCTCGGGGTGCCGGACAAGGTGCTTCTCGCTGGTGTGCGCGGTCACGACGCCTCATCTTCCTTCTGCGTCAGGTGCTGCGGAGCGGCTCCCTCCGGAACGCCGTGCTCCAAACGTTCCGAGTCCCCGGGAACAGCCCCGGCAAACCCCTGACCGGCACCCCGGGCCCTGGTCACCCGCCGCCGGAGCCCCCACTGCCGAACGAGCCGCCGGAGCCCCGTCCCAGCGCGGGCGGATCCGGTCCTCGCCGCGCCTGCTGCCGGACGAGCCGAGTTCGCGCGGGGTCGGCCGGCGGCCGGTCTCCTCGGCGCGGGGCACCTCGGCCGGCTCACGCCGCCGGCGGACCTCGTGGACCGGTCCGGACTCCGGCAGCGTCGGATGCTCGCCACCCCGGGGAGTCCTCGGCTCGCCCTGTTTGACCCTGCTGCCGAGCGGGACGGTCCGCACCAGAACCGCCGCGATCACCGGACCGCCGACGACGATGACGGCGATCCCGGCGGCCGAGCCGGCGCCGGCTGCGTCGTACGAGGTGGTGTCCCTGGCCGGCGCGCACCCGGCCCCGCCCGGCCGATGCGTGCCGAGCCGGCGAGGGCGTGGCGCGGACCCGGCCGCGGAGCAGGGCGGTAGCCTCGCCGCCGATGACCGATACGTCCGAAACATCCGCATCCGCCGCCGAGCGGCCCGCCATCCCCTCCCGGCCGTTCGGCCGGAGGCTGCTGGAGTGGGCCTCGACGACCGATCACAAGGTGATCGGCAGGCTCTACATGGTCACGGCGTTCGGCTTCTTCCTGCTGGCCGGCCTGCTGGCGATGGGGATGCGCGCCGAACTCGCCCGGCCCGGCCTGCAGTTCATGAACCAGCAGACCTACAACGAGCTCTTCACGATCCACGGCACGATCATGATGCTGCTCTTCGCCACTCCCATGTTCGCGGGCTTCACGAACGCGGTGATGCCGCTCCAGATCGGCGCCCCGGACGTGGCCTTCCCCCGTCTCAACGCCCTGTCGTACTGGATGTACCTCTTCGGTGGGCTCATGGTCGTCTCGGGGTTCCTCGTGCCCGGCGGCTCGGCGGCTTTCGGCTGGTTCGCCTACGCGCCGCTGAACAGCGCCTACTACTCCCCCGGCGCGGGCGGCGACCTGTGGGTGATGGGGCTGGTGGTGACGGGTGTGTCGACGACGCTCGGCGCGGTCAACTTCATCACCACGATCACCACCCTGCGCGCGCCCGGGATGACGATGTTCCGGATGCCGATCTTCACCTGGAACGTGCTGTTCACCTCGATCCTGGTGCTGCCCGCCTTCCCGGTGCTGACCGCCGCGCTGCTCGCCCTGGAGGCGGACCGGAAGTTCGGGGCGCACGTCTTCGACGCGGCGAACGGCGGGGCGCTGCTGTGGCAGCACCTGTTCTGGTTCTTCGGCCACCCGGAGGTCTACATCGTCGCGCTGCCGTTCTTCGGGATCGTCAGCGAGATCGTCCCGGTCTTCTCCCGCAAGCCGCAGTTCGGGTACCTGCCGATGATCGGGGCGACCATCGCGATCACCATGCTGTCCGCGGTGGTGTGGGCACACCACATGTTCGCCACGGGCGCGGTACTGCTGCCGTTCTTCTCGATCATGTCGTTCCTGATCGCGGTGCCCACCGGGATCAAGTTCTTCGCCTGGATCGGGACGATGCGGGGCGGCTCGCTGTCGTTCGAGACGCCGATGCTGTGGTCGTCCGGCTTCCTGGTGTCGTTCCTGCTGGGCGGGCTCAGCGGAGTGCTGATCGCCTCGCCGCCGCTGGACTTCCACGTGACCGACTCGTACTTCATCGTGGCGCACCTGCACTACGTGCTGTTCGGCACCGTGGTGTTCGCGATGTTCGCCGGCTTCTACTTCTGGTGGCCCAAGCTCACCGGGAAGATGCTGGACGAACGGCTCGGCAGGATCCATTTCTGGCTGCTGTTCCCCGGCTTCCAGCTGACGTTCCTGGTGCAGCACTGGCTCGGCGCGGAGGGGATGCCCCGCCGGTACGCCGACTACCTGCCCGCCGACGGCTTCACCCTCCTGAACACACTCTCCTCGGCGGGGGCGTTCCTGCTCGGCGTGTCCACCCTGCCCTTCCTCTACAACGTCTGGCACACCTCGCGCCACGGACGGCAGGTCACCGTGAACGACCCCTGGGGGTACGGGCGCGCCCTGGAGTGGGCGACCTCCTGCCCGCCGCCGCGGCACAACTTCGACGCCCTGCCCCGGATCCGCTCCGAGGCCCCCGCCTTCGACCTGCACCACCCCGACATCGTCCAGCGGGCGGAACTGGAGGGACGCCGATGAAGGTGGAAGCCCTGCTCTTCGGCGGCGTCGCACTCTTCTTCGGCGGCAGCGCCGCCCTGTACGGCGTCTGGTCGGGCGAGCCGGCCGGCACGGCGGCGCTGGTCATCGCGTGCGGAATGGCGGCGCTGGTCTCCTTCTTCTGCCTGATCCAGTACCGGCGCAAGGGAGTGCGCCCGCAGGACCGCCGTGAGGCCGAGGTCGCCGACGCCGCCGGGCCGCTGGAGTTCTTCCCGCCCGAGAGCACCTGGCCGATCGTCACCGCGCTGGGCTTCTCGGTCAGCGCGCTGGGCGTGGTCTACGGGGTGTGGCTGTTCCTCATCGGTCTCGGGGTGCTGGTGCGGGGGGTGGCGGGGATGGCGTTCCAGTACGTTCACCGGGGCGAGTGACGACCGGCCCCGCCGGGGCTCCGGGGCGGCGCGACCCGACGGCGCGGTGGTCGCTCTCGTAGCCCCCGGTGATGGACTGCCGCACCTCACCGGTCTCCTCGCCCTCGGCGAGGATCTCCTGTTCCCTGGCCAGCAGGGCGTGGCACAGGGCCCGGGTGACCAGGAAGGCGGCGACGGGAGCCAGCACGAGCGCGATCCGCAGCACCCAGGTGATCGTGTTCACGGAGACCCGGAAGGCGGCCGCGATGATGTCGTTGCCGCCCTCCAGCAGCAGCACGCCGTAGAACACGAGCCCGGCGACGCCGAGGCCGGTGCGGACGGGGCGCTCCCGCGGCCGGTCGCACAGGTGCTGTTCCTGGTGCCACTCCCCCGTCAGCCACTGCTCGGCGAACGGGTACGCGTACAGGACGGCGAACAGCAGCCCCGGCAGGACCACCGCCGGCAGGAAGGCGTTCCACATGATCGTGTGCCCGGCCACGTTCGTCTCCCAGGCCGGCATCAGCCGCAGCGAGCCCTCCAGGAACCCGACGTACCAGTCCGGCTGGGAGCCCGTGGACGCCTGGTCCGGCTGGTAGGGGCCGTACGTCCACACCGGGTTGATCTGGGCGATCCCGGCGAGCAGGACCAGCACGCCGAAGACGGTGAACTGCAGGCCCAGCGAGGAGGCGGTGAACTGGGGGAAGAGCGGTTTGCCGCGCACGTTGCGGCCGCCGCGGCCCGGGCCGCGCCACTGGGTGTGCTTGAGATGGAAGACCAGGAGCAGGTGCGCGACGACCAGCGCGATCAGGACGCCCGGCAGCAGCAGGATGTGCAGGCTGTACAGCCGGGGGATGATCTCGTGCCCCGGGAACTGGCCGCCGAACACGAGGAAACTCGCGTAGGTGCCGATCACCGGCAAGGACAGCACGATCGCCTGGGCGATGCGCAGCCCGGTGCCGGAGAGCAGGTCGTCGGGCAGGGAGTAGCCCGCGAAACCCTCGGCGACGGAGAGGGCGAACAGCGTCACCCCGATGACCCAGTTGATCTCCCTGGGCCTGCGGAAGGCACCGGTGAAGAAGATCCGCAGCAGGTGCGCGCCGATCGCGGCGACGAAGACGAGCGCCGCCCAGTGGTGGGTCTGCCGCAGCAGCAGTCCGCCGCGGATGTCGAAGCTGATGCGCAGGGTGGAGTCGAACGCCTCCGACATGAGCACCCCGCGCAGTGGCGCGTACGACCCGGCGTAGGCGACCTCACGCATCCCCGGCTGGAAGAACAGCGTCAGCCACACGCCGGTCAGGACCAGCACGAGCAGGCTGTACAGGGCGAGCTCGCCGAGCAGGAACGACCAGTGCTCGGGGAACGCCTTGCGCATGAGCCCGCCGCCCTCGGACAGCGGCAGCCGGGCGTCCAGGAAGCCGGTGAACCGCTCACCGGGTCCGGCACCGCGTACGGGGCGCCCGCGCCGTGCCGGGCTCACGGCTCCTCCGCTCCGCCGCCCTCGTCCCGGCCGCCTTCGCCCGCCTCCGGGGCCGACCGCGCGGCCCTCTCCACGCCGGCCTCGATCTCGGTGCGCGGCTTGCCCGCGTCGCTCGCGTACTCGCTCAGGGCGGCCTGGAGATCACGGGCCAGGTCCCGCCAGGCCCGCCAGGCCGTCTCGTACGTCTCGCTCTGCGTTCCGGTCCACTGCGCCTGCGCGGGCGGTCCGTAGTTCTGCCGCAGCTGCTCGACCCGGTCGTGTGCCTCGTCGGCCGCCCGCTGCTTGGCCACGAGCTCTTCGAAGGTGTGTGACACAGCCCAGGACCCTAAGCACGACCGGCGCACGCGGCAGTCCCGACCTGCCGGGCGGGGACGCGGCACACCCGTGTGGCGGGTCGCGGCGCCGCGGGCGGGCTCAGAGCGCCAGCTCGCTCCACACCTGCTTGCCGCCGCCGGCCGGCACGGTGCCCCAGGTCGCCGACATGGCCTCGACGAGGAGGATGCCCCGGCCGCCGGTGGCCTGCCAGCCGATGCTGGTCGGCTTGACCGGGGTGCGGGGCGAGGCGTCGGCGACGGCGACGCGCAGCCGCCGGTTGACCAGGGTGAGGTCCAGGCGGACCTGGCCGTCGGTGTGCACGAGGGCGTTGGTGACCAGCTCGGACACCACGAGGAGCACGGCGTCGGTGTCCTCCGTGACGCCCCAGGAACGCAGGGTGCGCCGGGTGAAGCGGCGGGCGTGCCGGACCGCTTCGGGCACCCGCCACACCGACCAGCTCTCCCTGAGCGGGCGTACGGCCATGCCGTCGTAGCGCATCAGCAGCAGCGCGATGTCGTCGTCGCGGCCCGCGCCGGTCAGCAGGACGTCGGCGACCAGGCCGAGATGGGAGGGGTCGGCGGCGGCCAGGTCGTGGGCGAGTCGGGCCATGCCCACGTCGATGTCGGCGTCCGCGGACTCCACCAGGCCGTCGGTGGTCAGGGCGAGCACCGTGCCGGGTTGCAGCCGCAGCGGGGTCATCGGGAAGTCGGCCTGCGTCAGCACGCCGAGCGGGGGCCCGCCCTCGGCCTCCGCGATCTCGGTACGGCCGTCCGGGTGGCGCAGCACCAACGGAGGGTGTCCGGCGCGTACGCACCAGGCGGAGCCCTGTTCCATGTCGACCTCGACGTAGGCGCAGGTGGCGAACAGGTCGGTCTCCATCTCCAGCAGGAGGCGGTTGGCGTGCGAGACCACCACGTCCGGCGGGTGGCCCTCGGCTGCGTAGGCGCGCAGGGCGGTGCGCATCTGGCCCATCAGGGTGGCGGCGCCCGCGTTGTGGCCCTGCACGTCGCCGATGACGAGGGCCACGCGGTGGTCGGGCAGCGGGATCACGTCGTACCAGTCGCCGCCGACCTCCAGTCCGGCCGTGGCCGGCAGATAGCGGGCCACGGCCTCGGCGCCGGGCAGTTGCGGCAGGCGGCTGGGCAGCAGGGTGCGCTGGAGCATGCCGACGAGTTCGTGCTCGGCGTCGAAGGCGCGGGCGCGCAGCAGGGCCTGTCCGGCCAGGCCGGCCGAGGCGGTGAGCAGGGCGCGTTCGTCGGGGCCGAAGTCGTGCGGGGTGTCCCAGCCGATCAGGCAGGCGCCCGCCATGCGGCCGGCCGCGGGCAGCGGCAGCACCGCGAGGCCGCCCGGGCCGACGTCGGCGAGGGCCGGTTCGAGGGTGGCCCCGGCGGGCCAGATCTGGGCGCGGCCCTCGCGCAGGGCGGCGGCCAGGGTGGGCATGGCCCGCACGGGCGCGTCCGGCCACTCGGTGCGCCACTGAAGGCGCCACAGCTCGGGCCAGGCATCCGGTTCGGGCGGGTCGAGGACGGTGACGACGAGCCGGTCGTTCTCCAGCTCGGCGAGCGCGATCCGGTCGGCCCGCAGCGGTGCGCGCAGCGCGGACACCACCGCCTGGCCGACGTCCCGGACGGTGCCCGCGGTCGCCAGGGCGGCGGCGAGCCGCTGGACGCGGGCGACGTCGTTGACGCCGGGGCGCAGCGTGGAGGCGTCGGCGACGGTGCCGACCAGGCGGGCCGGACGGCCCTCGCCGCCGGGCAGCAGCCGTCCGCGCAGCCGCAGCCACCTGGGTTGGCCGCCCGGTCGCAGGGCGCGGAACTCCAGCTCGCGTTCGCCGATGGACATGTGGTCGGCCTCGACCACGGACATCAGGGACGGCAGGTCTTCCGGCACGGTCAGCGCGAGCAGTGTCTCGACCTTGCCGTCGAAGCCGGGCCGGGTGATGCCGAACAGGTCCAGGATGCGGTCGCCGACCTCCACTCTCCCGCTGTCCATGGCGAGGCTGAACGCGTCCGGCGGCAGTTCCTCGCCCTGGACGGCCTCCGCGGCGTCGGGGCACGCGACGGCCTCGGCGATCAGTTCGAGGCACGCGCGGCCCTCGCCGTCGAAGCCGCCCGGCTCGTCGGTGACGGCGAGCAGCACGCCGCCGTCCGGCCCGCGCAGGGGTAACGCGGCCAGGGAGAAGACGTCTTCGGCCGGCATCCGCCGGAAGGCGGCGGAGCCGGCGAGGTCCTCGGGTCGCAGCCACACGGGCCGGCCGGAGCGGCAGGCGTCCGCCGCGGGGGACCCTCCGGCCAGGGGGTAGCTGTCCCGCAGCCCGTACAGGGTCCGCGGGACGCCGACCGACTCGGACAGGCACAGCAGCTCGCCCGTCGCGGCACGGATGTAGACGCCGGCGAACGCGGCCCCGGTGAAGACCAGGGCCTGCTCCAGCACGCGGCGCAGCCGGTCGGCGGTCGCCGGTGCGGAGGTGAGCGTTCTGAGAGCGAGTTCGGCCCGCGGGGTTGTCGTTCTTCGTGCAGTAGCGCCCTCACTGACCACATTGGTCATTACAGCGTGTATCGGACGATTACGCAGCCCCTGTGACAGTTCCGGGAGTTCCGGGGTGGACGACGCCCGAAAGGTTCGCACGTGTGGCGGAGCGCGCGGCGGAGGGCCCGGCTGCCGGACGACCGATCGGTCCGGCCCTCCGCCGGGAGGGCCGGACCGATCCACTGACCGGCGGGCACCGCCGGCCGGCAGGCCGGTCGGTGGCGTGGGGGGAGCCGGTCAGCGGCCCGGGGCGAGCGGCTCAGGGGGTAGCCGCCCGGGGGCCGTTCAGGGGGTCCGGGTGCGCCCGGAGCCGTACGCGGGACCGGAGTTGTGGCCACCCGCGCCGGACTGGCGGTCACCCGCACCGGACGGGTCGGTGTCGGACTGGCCGGCGCCGGGCTGCTGGTCGCCTGCGTCTCCGGCGTCGCCGGCCGCGTCGCCGGCCGCGCCGCCGCCGTCGCCCGCGCCGAGCGTCGCGCCCGTCGCCTGGAGGGCGGTGGTGACCGGCTGGAAGAAGGTTTCGCCGCCCCGGATGCAGTCGCCGCTGCCGCCCGAGGTGAGGCCGACCGCGCCGCCGTCCTGTGTGAACAGCGGGCCGCCGCTGTCGCCGGGCTCGGCGCAGACGTTGGTCTGGATGAGGCCCGTGACGGTGTCGACACCGCCGGTCTCGCTCTGGAAGTTGACGGTGGCGTCGAGGCCGGTGACCGTGCCGTTGTGCAGTCCGGTGGTGCTGCCCATGCGGAACACCGTCGCGCCGACGGTGGCCTCGGCCGCCCCGGTGATCTCGACGCTCTGCCCGTTGCCGACGTCGACCGCGCTCGGCGCCTGCGTGCCCGGGTCGTCGTACGTGACGAGGGCGAGGTCGCTGCCGGGGAAGGTGGCCTGGTCCACGGTGGCCACCGGCGCGCCGTTCTGGGAGTCGGACCACTGCTCGGCCGCGACGCCGCAGTGCCCGGCGGTCAGGAAGGCGGGACTGCCGTCGCCTGCGGTGACGTTGAAGCCGAGGGAGCAGCGGACGGTGCCGCCCTGCGTCCGGGCGAAGATGGCGTCGCCGCCGGAGGCGAAGGTCTTGAAGGTGCCGGCGGACTTCTTCAGGGTCGCCATGCCGGAGCCGAGGCCGCGGACGGTGGACCGGAGCCTGTTCCACCTGGCGCCGGTGACCGTGCTGTCGGCGGTGACCACGACCTTGTTGGTGCGGGGGTCCACGGCCCAGGAGGTGCCGGGGATGGAGGCCTCGGCCTTCAGGGTCCGGGCCGCGGAGTTCAGGGCGGCGGTGCTGTTGCCGACCTGGCGGACGGACGCGCCCGCCTTCTTCGCCCGGAGGACCATGCCGGAGTCGCCGCCCACCACGTTGACGACGAGCCGCCGTTCGGCGCTGTCGTAGTAGGAGCCCGCGAAGGAGTCGCCGAGCGCCGTGGCGAGTTGCGCGGAAAGGCCCGAGGCGTCCGCGGCCCTGAGGGTCCTGGGAGTGGCGTCGCCCGCCGCGCCGTCCTGGGAGGCGTTGGCGTTCGGGAGCAGCACCGCCGCCGCACCGAGCGCCACCACGCCGCCCGCCGCTATAGCGGCCTTGCGCTTCGGAATTCGCTTGTGACTCAAACTTCTCGACCTCCTGGGGACGGGGCCTGTACCGCCGTCCGGTGGCGGTTGGGGGACGCCTGGACGGCAGTTGGTACGCAGGGGGCGGGCGACGCGTTCAATCCCGATCGCCAACTCCTCACGGACCATGCCGAATCGGCCAACTCCCTGGGCCAGCAGTGGCCGATGGGACGCTCCGCGACCGCACGGCGACGGACGGTTGCGAACAGCAAGCGGAATCCAGGCTTCAGCGAATCTGCACATCGAATGCCCAACGAAGTCACCGCGGTCGGAGGATCTGCACAGCCGCGCGCCCCCTGCGAGGGCTTCGGGGCCCGGTTCCGGACGCACCGGCGCAAGGGCAAGGGAGGCGGTGCGCCGATGCGGTGCGGTGTGTGAAGAAGTCGCCGCCACGCCGTTGCCGAGCCTGCACGCTTCCCCGGTCACATCGACAAGTGCCCTGGTGGGAGGCCTGGTTGAGTGGAATCGGCGGGCCGCACCGTGCTTACATCCATCGCAGCGCGGGACCCCAGCCGGGCGCTCGGGAAGGGGCCCGGTACCCGCGGTCGCGGCCGTCTTTCCCCAGAGAAGGCCGCTCCCCCCTTGTGAGACATCCATATGAAGGGACGTTCCATCATGAACCCCACCCCCCAGGTTGAGACCGCCGAGATCTCCGACGCCGAGCTCGACAACGTCTCCGGCGGTCTGTCCGTGAACGCCCTGGGCACCGCCACCGGCCTGGTGGACAGCGTTGTCCCGGTCTCCGGCGTGGTGAACACGGCCGTCGGCACGGTCGAGGGTGCCACCGGTCTGAGCACCGCCCCGGTCGCCAACCTGGTCGCCGGTCTCTGATCGCACCTCGTTGCCGCCGAGTCCCGGGACCGCACGCCGGTTCCGGGGCTCGCGGTTGCCGCAGGAAGCCATAACGTGCAGTTCCGACAACAGGCCCTCGCCAAGCTCCAGTCGCCGGAAGAACTCGACCTCCCGGTGCGGCTCGCCCGCCCCCAGGGATGGCTCGTCCTGTCCGTCACCCTCGTCGCCATGGCGGCCGCGTCCCTGTGGGCCGTGACCGGATCGGTGGCGTCCACCGTCGGCGCGCCGGCCATCCTCACGCACGGGCAGGGCAGTTACGTCCTGCAGAGCCCGGTCGCCGGACAGGTCACCGCGGTCCTCGCCAAGGAGGGCGAGCGGCTGCCCGCGAACTCGCCCGTGCTCACGGTGCGTACCGGCCGGGGCGAGGAGACCCTGCGCACGGTGGCCGCCGGCCGGATCACCACGCTCGCCGCCACCATCGGCCAGATCGTCTCCACCGGCGCGGACGTCGCGGCCGTGGAGAAGGTCGCCCATGCCTCCGACCCGCTGTACGCGACCGTGTACGTGCCCGCCGAGAACGCCGCCGCCATTCCCGCCGGCGCCTCGGTCGACCTGACCGTCTCCTCGGTGCCCGCCCAGCGCTACGGCGTGCTGCGCGGCCATGTGAGGACGGTGGACCGGTCGGCCCAGTCCGCCCAGCGGATCGCCGCCTTCCTCGGGGACGGCCAGCTGGGCGAGCAGTTCACCCGGAAGGGCCGGCCCGTCGCCGTACTCGTCCGGCTCGACACCTCGTCCGCGACGGAGAGCGGCCTCGCGTGGTCGTCCGCCGGCGGACCGCCGTACCGGCTCGACTCCATGACCCCGGCCGCCGCCTCGATCCGGCTGGCCGACCAGCGTCCCCTCGATTGGCTGCTGCCGTGACCACCACCCAGGAGACCCGCGGCCGCCGGCGCGCCGCCCGGCCCGCACGGCCCGTCCCCAAAGGGCGGGGCCTGACGGTCCGCACGCCCACCGTGCTCCAGATGGAGGCCGTGGAGTGCGGCGCCGCCTCGCTCGCCATGGTCCTCGGCCACTACGGCCGCCATGTCCCGCTGGAGGAGCTGCGCATCGCCTGCGGCGTCTCCCGGGACGGCTCACGGGCGAGCAACCTGCTGAAGGCGGCCCGCGGTTACGGTCTGACGGCCAAGGGCATGCAGATGGACACCGCCGCCCTCGCCGGGGTGAAGGCGCCGGCCGTTCTCTTCTGGGAGTTCAACCACTACGTCGTCTACGACGGCATGGGCCGCCGACTCGGCCGGCGTGGGGTGTTCGTCAACGACCCCGGCAAGGGCCGCCGGTTCGTGCCCATGGAGGACTTCGACACCAGCTACACCGGTGTCGTGCTGGTGATGGAGCCCGGCGAGGACTTCGAGCGGGGCGGCCGCAAACCCGGAGTGCTGGGCGCCCTCCCGGCCCGGATGCGCGGCACCGCGGGGACGATGCCGGCGGCGGTGCTGGCCAGTCTGCTGCTGGTCGTGGTCGGCGCGGCGGTGCCCGCGCTCGGCCGGACCTACATCGACACCTACCTGATCGGCGGCCAGACCTCCCTGCTGGGCGTGCTGTTCGCGTCGATGGGCGCATGCGTGCTGCTCACCGTCGTGCTGACCTGGTTGCAGCAGGCCAACCTGCTGCACGGGCGCGTCATCTCCTCCACGCTCGCCGGCGCCCGCTTCCTGCGGCATCTGCTGCGGCTGCCGGTCACGTTCTTCGCCCAGCGCAGCCCGGCCGACCTGGTGCAGCGGCTGGCCTCCAACGACCAGGTGGCCGAGACCCTCGCCCGCGACCTGGCGGCGGCCGGAGTCGACGCGGTGGTCGTGGTGCTGTACGCGCTGCTGCTCTACACCTACGACCCGCAGCTGACGTTCGTCGGCATCGGCGTGGCCCTGCTGAACGTCGTGGCGATGCGGGTCGTCGTACGGCTGCGCGCCACCCGGACGGCGAAGCTGCGCGCGGACAACGCCCGGTTGACCAACACCGCCTACACCGGGCTCCAGTTGATCGAGACGATGAAGGCGACCGGCGGCGAGGACGGCTACTTCCGCAAGTGGGCCGGGCAGCACGCCGCCACCCTGGAGGAGCAGCAGCGGCTCGGGGTGCCGACCGCCTGGCTGGGCATGGTCGCACCGGCGCTCGCCACCCTCAACAGCGCGCTGATCCTGTGGATCGGCGGAATGCGGGCCGTCGAGGGGCACATCTCGGTCGGACTGCTGGTCGCGTTCCAGGCGCTGGTGACCCGGTTCACCGCGCCACTGACCCGGCTCAACGGCGTCGCGGGCCGCATCCAGGACTTCGCGGCGGACGTGGCCCGGCTCAAGGACGTCGAGAACTTCCAGGCCGACCCCCTGTACACCCGCCCCGGCGGCGGGGACTCCACCCGGCGGCTGCGCGGGCACGTGGAGCTGGAGAACATCACCTTCGGCTACAGCCCGCTGGACAAGCCGCTGCTGACCGGCTTCGACCTGACCGTCGGACCCGGCCGGCAGGTGGCGCTCGTCGGCGGCTCGGGCAGCGGCAAGTCGACGGTCTCCCGCCTGATCTCGGGCCTGTACACGCCCTGGGACGGAGTGATCCGCATCGACGGGCAGCGCCTGGAGGACATCCCGCGCGGGGCGCTGGCGGCCTCCGTGTCCTTCGTCGACCAGGACGTGTTCCTCTTCGAGGGCACGGTCCGCGACAACGTGGCCCTGTGGGACCCGTCGATCCCGGACGACGCCGTGGTGGAGGCGTTGCGCGACGCGGCCCTGTACGAGGTCGTGACGCGCCGCCCCGGCGGCATCCACAGCGGGGTCGAGCAGGACGGCCGCAACTTCTCCGGCGGGCAGCGCCAACGCCTGGAGATCGCCCGCGCGTTGGTGCGCCGGCCCAGCATCCTCGTGCTCGACGAGGTGACCAGCGCCCTGGACGCCGAGACCGAGCGGGTCGTGATGGACAACCTGCGGCGGCGCGGCTGCGCCTGCGTGGTGATCGCGCACCGGCTGTCCACCGTGCGCGACAGCGACGAGATCGTCGTGCTCCAGCACGGCACGGTCGTCGAACGCGGGCGGCACGAGGAACTGGTCGCGCACGGCGGCGCGTACGCGGCGCTGGTCAGGGAGCGGTGAGATGACGACAGCGGGCGAACCGGACCTGGTACTGGGCGCGCTCGGCTCCCTGGGTACGCCGATCGACTGCTCGGGCTTCAACCGGCTCGACCTGGCGGGCCCTCAGGAGCTGTGGCTGATCGCGGCGGGCGCGGTGGACCTGTTCGCGGTCGACGCGGCGGAGCAGGGGCACTGGCACCACCTGGGGCGGCTGGAGGCGGGCTCGCTGCTCCTCGGTCCCGTCGCGGGCCCGCGGCACACCCTGGTCGCACGCCCGCTGCGGGACTGCGTGGTGGGCCGCATCGGGCTGCGCGAGCTGTACCAGCCGGCCGGCACCCAGACCTGGTCGTACGACGAGTACGGCAACCCCCAGTACGTTCCGCCGCAGACCAGCCCGCTGGAGTACGCCCTCGCGCTCGGAGTCGGCCGCGGCCTGTCCGTGCTCTTCCAGGCGCCCATGGCCGAGGAGCGGGCGGCGGCGCCCACGGACGACGACGTGTTCTGGATGCAGGTCCCGCCGGGCAGCGTGCAGTACGGGTCGCTGTACGGCGCCCAGGCCGCGGCCGATCTGCTGATGGACCCCGCCCTGTGGCAGAGCATGGTCGATCAGCAGTACCGGCTGCTGACCGCCCTGGACCGCTGGATCGAACAGCTGGAGCGCACTCACGAGACCCGGACGGCGGCCGGTATCAAGGCCGGTGAGGCGGTGCGCGCCCAGGCCGACCGGACGCTGCTGGCGTCCATCGGCCGGTCCTCGGCGGGGCGGCCCACGGCCGCCGACGCCGACGCCGGTTACGCGGCCTGCGAACTGGTCGCCCGGGCCGCCGGGATCACGCTGGCCGCACCGCCCCAGGCCGGCACCGAGAGCGACCGGCTGGACCCGGTGGAGCGGGTCGCCCTGGCCTCCCGGGTGCGCACCAGGGCCGTACGCCTCCAGGGCCGCTGGTGGCGGGAGAACATCGGCCCGCTGGTGGGCCACCGGGCGTTGTCCGGGGCGCCGGTCGCGCTGCTGTGGCGGCGCGGCGGATACGTCGCCGTGCACCCGGCCACCGGGCGGGAGAACCCGGTGGAGAGGGCGAACGCGGAGGAGTTCGAGCCGCGCGCGGTGATGTTCTACCGGCCGCTGCCCGACCGCCGGATCGGCCCGCTCGGGCTGCTGCGGTTCAGTCTGCGCGGTACCGGCGGTGATCTGCTGAGCCTGCTGTCCGCCGGGTTGGTGACGGTCGCCCTCGGGGCGCTGGTGCCCATCGCGACCGGCAAGGTGCTCGGCCAGTACGTGCCCAGGGCCGAGCAGGGCCTGATCGTGCAGGTGTGTCTGGCCGTGATCATCAGCAGTGTGGTGGCGGCGGCCTTCACGCTGCTGCAGAACCTGACCGTGCTGCGGCTGGAGGGGCGTATCGAGGCCACCCTCCAGTCGGCCGTGTGGGACCGGCTGCTGCGGCTGCCGACGAAGTTCTTCACCGAGCGGTCCACCGGCGAACTGGCGAGCGCGGCCATGGGGGTCAGCGCGATCCGCCGGCTGCTGGCGGGGGTCGGCCCGGTGGTCGTCCAGTCGGTGACCGTGGGCGCGATGAACCTTGCGCTGCTGTTCTGGTACAGCGCCTCCATGGCGCTGGCGGCGCTCGGCATGCTCGTGGTGATCGGTGCCGTGTTCCTCGGGCTCGGGCTGTGGCAGGCGCGGTGGCAGCGGCGTCTTGTGGTGCTCACCAACAAGCTGAACAACCGGGCCTTCCAGACGCTGCGCGGACTGCCGAAGCTGCGGGTGGCGGCGGCCGAGAACTACGCGTACGCCGCCTGGGCGTCCCAGTTCGCGCACAGCCGTGAACTTCAGCAGAAGGTGGGCCGGATCAAGAACCTCACCACAGTGCTGGGCGCGGTGTACCTGCCGGTGTGCACGCTGCTGATGTTCATGCTGCTGGCGGGCCCGGCGCGCGGCTCGATGTCGGCGGCGGCCTTCCTGGCCTTCAACACCTCGGTGACGATGCTGCTGACCTCGGTCACCCAGCTGACCGGCGCCTTCGTCTCGGCGGTGGCCGCGCTGCCGCTGCTGGAGGAGATCAGGCCGGTGCTGGACGCCACGCCGGAGGTGCGCACGGCCAGTACCCGGCCGGGGCCGCTGTCCGGGGCGATCGAGGCGCGGCGGCTGTCGTTCCGCTACACCGACGACGGGCCGCTGGTCCTCGACGACGTGTCCTTCGCGGTGCGGCCGGGCGAGTTCGTGGCGGTCGTCGGACCCAGCGGCTGCGGAAAGTCGACGCTGCTGAGGCTGCTGATCGGGTTCGACCGGCCGCTGTCCGGCAGCGTGCTGTACGACGGTCAGGACCTGGCGGCCCTGGACCAGTCGGCCGTGCGCCGGCAGTGCGGTGTCGTGCTCCAGCACGCGCAGCCGTTCACCGGATCGATCCTGGACGTCATCCGCGGCACGGAGCCGTGCACGGCCGAGGAGGCGATGGCGGCGGCCGAACTGGCGGGGCTGGCGCGGGACATCGAGCGGATGCCGATGGGCCTGCACACGCTCGTCTCGGGAAGCGGGGCGGTCTCCGGCGGCCAGCGGCAGCGGCTGATGATCGCCCAGGCCCTGGTGCGCCGGCCGCGGATCCTCTTCTTCGACGAGGCGACCAGCGCGCTGGACAACGACACGCAGCGCACGGTGATCGAGAGCACCCGCAAGCTGAACGCCACCCGCGTCGTCATCGCGCACCGGCTGTCGACGGTGCTGGACGCCGACCGGGTCGTCGTGATGGAGGACGGCAAGGTCATCCAGCAGGGGCCGCCCGCCGAACTGCTCGCGGACACGGGCGGGCGGCTGCACGAACTGGTGCGGCGGCAGATGGCGTGAGGGCCGGTCCTGACGGTTGGTTTCTGGACCGGGCCGTTCAGTCTTGGCCCGGGATGGGGGCTCCGGAGGGGACTCCGGCGGCGACGTACGCCTCGTAGAAGCCCTTCCACGGGGCGTGGACCCCGGCGTGCGGTCCCTCGAAGCGTTCGCCGCGCGCCAGGGCGTCCAGGGCGGCCAGGCAGACCTCCCAGCCGGCGCCGTTGCGGGCGGCGGTGTCCTCGGCGGCGAGGACGTCGGTGAGGGTGAAGCGGGTGTGTCCGTCGTCGGGTTCGTCGAGTTCCTCGAGGTCGAAGTGGAGTTCGCCGCCGCCCCACGCGAAGGACAGGTGCCGGGGCGGGTCGACGGCGAGCACGATGCCGGTGAACTCCTCCGCGCCCGTCTCCCCACGGAAGGCGATGGTGCCGCCGGGCCGCAGGTCCATCTCGGCGCGGAACGGGAACCACCGCGCGAGTTCGTCGGGGTCGGTCACGACATGCCAGACGCGGTCCACGGGGTGGCCGTAAGTGCGGGTGAAGCGGAGGGCGGGGCGGCCGTCGCCGAGCCGCAGAAAGGTGCCGGTGAGATCGACGGGCATGGGGATCAGTCCTTCGTCCGCTCGCAGGGGTCGGGCGTCGACGGAATGTACCGGCCCGGGCCCGTGCGAAACACGTGGAACCGCCGGGCCGGGCGCGACGGCCTTCACTCGCAGGCACTCGGCCCCGGGTACGCTCCGGCCGACGCCAGGGGCGCTCCGCCGATGCCAGGGACCGGCGGGCGGCCCCACTCCGCCCGCCGGTCCCTTTGTGCGGAATCGCCCGGTCCCCGCGGCAGGGCCCGCACTCCCCAGTCACGGGACCCTTCAGGTGCGTGCGAGGAACGCGCGATCCCGGTCTCAGAACGCGAAGACGCTCGTCATTGAAGCGTTCTTCACGCACTCGTTGGCATAGGTGCGCTCGTAGGAGACGCGCCTGCCCTGCCAGACGCCCTGGGCCGTGACCACCACGGGGTTGTACTCCCTGGTGCACGCCACCCGGTCGTCCGCCGTCAGCGCGGCGAAGTCACCGTTCGCGCCGCGCAGTTCCGCGCACGCCTCGGTCGCGGCCGGGTGGGTGCCGAAGGACGTCGGCGCGCAGCTCAGGGTCACGGCGCGCTCCGGCGCGGCGTTCGCCGCGCCGACGCCGTGCCCCACGGTGAGTACCAGGGCCGAGGGGGCGTAGAGGCCGGCGGCGGCCGGTGCTGGGCCGGCGAGGGCCGGCGCCGTGAGGGGCCCGCAGACGGCGGTGGCCGTCAGGCCGAGGGTCACTGCCCAGCGCGCGGTGTTCCGCATCGTGTGCTTCCTTCCGCTGGAAGTCGTCGGGTGCCGGCCCCGGCTCGGTCGGTGCCGGAGCGGCGTGCGGGAGTCTGCCGAGTCCGGGGCGGAAACTCACGTCGAACCCGCGGGTTTCGGTAACCTTGCGTATTGAATCAGTGGCGCGAAGTCACGGAACGCCGCGGCGGCAGCCCTTTGTCCATGGGCCCGGCGATCATCGGATCCGGCCGGATGGCCTGTTTCCCCGCGCTCGTCAATCGTCCTGAAACACTCCCGTTCCGCTCTCGGCGGACTTGTCCGCGACCCCTTGTGTTCATGTACGAGCTGCGTAATGGTCATTACATGATTACGACAGAGCAGCGAGAGAAAGTGCGCGGCTGGTTCGCCGGCCGTCTGCCGGACGATCTGTTCGAGAAACTGGTCGAAGTGGCGGTGGACCGCGAGGAGATCACCGTCATCGGCCGGATTCCCGCGCCCCGGCTCGCCGGGGACGCCGGGCCCGCGGAGCGGGAGGCGGCCGTCGAGGGCCGGGTGGGGGAGTTCCGGGAGCGCACCCGGGAGGACCGGATGGCGGTGGCCCGCGAGGCCGAGCACCGGTTCGGCCGGAAGGTGTCCTGGGGCGTGGAGTGCGCCGGGCGGCGCGCGCTGTTCACGCATGTCGCCGCGCCCGTCATGACCCGGCTGCGCCAGCCCGAGCGCCAGGTCCTCGACACCCTGATCGCGGGTGGCGTCGCCCGCAGCCGCAGCGACGCCCTCGCCTGGTGCGTGCGCCTGGTCCAGCGGCACACCGACGACTGGCTCGGGGAACTGCGCGCGTCGCTGGAACACGTACAGCGGGTCCGGGCCCAGGGACCCGATGCCCGGCCGGAGGACGCCCACGACGAGGAGGCTCACGACGAGGACACCCGCGGCCGGGGCACCCGCGACGGGGAGGGGTGAACGAAGGGTGGAGGATTCATCCACCGGTGCCGTGAAAGATGGACGAACCGTCCTCTGGTGCGGCTCACGCGCGGCGCCTTAGCGTCAGCGGACCCCCGAGGACGGTGCCCTTTCCCCGCCGCACACCCCGCGCCGGCGAGCGCCCGTCCACCCGCCGCGCCACCACGCGCTCCACCGCCGTCCTCCGATGGAGCTCCCATGTCCCCGCAGCAGTCACCGCAGGCCCAGCCGCCCGCCCCCTCCCCCGCCACGCCGTCCCTCACCGAGGTCGAGAGCCACGGCATCGAGCGCATCCCCGACGCCGACCGCTCCGCCAGGCCCCTGGACCTGTTCCGCATCGCCTTCGGCGGCGCGAACACCTTCTCCACCTGTGTACTGGGCGCCTTCCCGATCCTGTTCGGCCTCTCCTTCTGGCAGGGCCTGGCGGCCACCGTCCTCGGGGTCGTCGCGGGAGCGCTGATCCTGTGCCCGATGGCGGTGTTCGGCCCCGTCAACGGCACCAACAACGCGGTCTCGTCCTCGGCGCACCTGGGTGTCCACGGCCGCGTGGTCGGCTCGTTCCTGTCGCTGCTGACCGCCACCGCGTTCTTCTCCATCTCGGTGTGGAGCTCCGGCGACGCGCTGGTCGGCGGCGCGCACCGGCTCTTCGGCCTGCCGCGCGGCACCGCCTCGTACGCCGTCGCCTACGCGCTGTTCGCCGCGCTGGTCCTCGTGGTCTGCGTGTACGGCTTCCGCTTCATGCTGTTCGTCAACAAGATCGCGGTGACCTCCGCGAGCGTGCTGTTCCTGCTCGGCGCGGTCGCGTTCGCCGGGGACTTCGACCCGGGGTACGCCGGGGTGTTCACCGCCTCGGCGGACGCGGCCACGCGGTCGATGTTCTGGCCGTCGTTCATCGGCGCGGCCCTGATCGTGCTGTCCAACCCGGTCTCCTTCGGCGCGTTCCTCGGCGACTGGTCGCGCTACATCCCGGCCGACGCCCCGCGCCGCCGGGTGGTCGGCGCCGCGTTCCTGGCGCAGATCGCCACCCTGCTGCCGTTCGTCTTCGGCCTGGCGGCGGCGAGCATCATCGCCACCAAGGCCCCCGCGTACGTGGACCCCGCCGCTCCGGACTTCGTCGGCGGGCTGCTCGCGATCTCGCCGAGCTGGTTCTTCCTGCCGGTGTGCCTGCTCGCGCTGATCGGCGGCATGTCGACCGGCACGACCTCCCTGTACGGCACCGGTCTGGACTTCGCCTCGGTGGTTCCGTGGCTGTCCCGGGTGCGGGCGACCGTGCTGGTCGGACTGCTGGCCTTCGCGTTCATCTTCATCGGACGGTTCGCGCTGAACCTGGTGCAGTCGATCTCGACGTTCGCCACGATGATCGTTACCTGCACCACGCCATGGATGGTCGTGATGATGCTCGGCTTCTACACCCGCCGCGGCTGGTACGACCCGGACGCTCTCCAGGTCTTCAACCGCCGTCAGCGCGGCGGCCGGTACTGGTTCACGCACGGCTGGAACTGGCGCGGCCTGACCGCCTGGTGGGTGTCGGCGCTCATCGGGGTGCTGTTCACCAACATCCCGGGGCAGTTCGTCGGCCCCCTGGGCGACGTGGCGAACGGCGTCGACATCAGCCTGCCGCTGTCGCTGGCGTCGGCCGCGGTGCTGTTCCTGGCGCTGCTGTGGCTGTTCCCCGAGCCCCGGGCGGTCTACGGTCCCGAGGGTCCGCGGCTGGCCCGTGCCGTCGACGTCCCGGTGCCGCCGGTCACCGGACCGGGCGCGCAGGACGGCGCCGTGGTGCCGGTGCCCGCCGAGGCCGGCTGACCGGTCCGCGAGGCGGCCCGCCAGCGCGGGCGGCCGCGCGAGTCGGCGGTGCGCGAATCGCGGAGCGTTGTCACACCCGCCCGGTACGTTGGCCGGCATGACTCACTTCGTATTGGTGGCCGGCGCGTGGCTGGGTGCTTGGGCGTGGGACGAGGTCGTGCCCGGCCTGCGGGAGGCCGGGCACGACGTCCACGCCCTCACCCTCAGCGGTCTCGCCGAGAAGAGGGACCTGCCGGCCGGGCAGCGGACCCACGTCCAGGACATCGTCGGCCACGTGGAGCGCCACGATCTGCGGGACGCCGTCCTCGTCGGGCACAGCTACTCGGGCATCCCGGTCGGTCAGGCCGCCGAGCGGATCGGCGACAGGCTGCGGCGCGTTGTGTTCGTCGACTCCAACGTGCCACTGGACGGCAAGGCGTTCGTGTCGGGCATCGGCGGCGACCAGGTCCGCCGGGAGCTCGACGCGAACGACGGCACCTGGCCACCCCTCCCTCCGGACGACTACGCCGGCCAGGAGCTGACCGACGAGCAGATCCAGCGCATCGTCACCGAGGGCACGCCGCACCCCGGCGCCTCGCTCACCGAACCGGCCGTGCTGAAGCGTCCGCTGGACGAGCTGCCCGCGACGTACGTCAAGTGCCTTCTGGACGGGGCCGAGCCGATGCCCGTCGTGGCCGAGGCGCTGAAGAGCGAGCGATGGGAGCTGGTGGAGATGGACACCGGCCACTGGCCGATGTTCTCCCGGCCGGGCGAACTGGCCCGGATCCTGGTCGAGTCCGCGGCCGCGGACTGACGAGCGGGCGGTCGGTTCCCGGAGGTGCCGGCCCGCGCCTACCGGCCAGTATCGTCGGGTCACGCGCGTGACGGGCGACTTCGGGAGGGACGGATGGCGAAGCACTGGGCGGACTTCCAGTACGAGATCTATCTCAACGGCATGACGGGCGCGGTACCGCGGCTGCCCACCGACCTGACCCGCCTGGAGGAGCTGACCGGGCGACGGCTCGGCCCCGGCCCGATGGGCTATGTGACGGGCAGCGCGGGCAACGGCAGTACGGCGCGGGCCAACCGGGCCGCCCTGGACCGGCGCCGGATCGTGCCGCGCATGCTCCGGGACGTCCACGCGCGCGATCTGTCGGTGGAGGTGCTCGGCCGGACCCTGCCGGCCCCGCTGGCGCTGGCGCCGGTCGGGGTGCTGTCGATCCTGCACCCGGACGCGGAGCCGGCGGCGGCACGTGCCGCCGCGGCGCAGGGCGTGCCGTTCGTCCTGTCGTCGGCCTCCAGCACGCCCATGGAGCAGGTCGCCGAGGCGATGGGGGACGCCGAGCGCTGGTTCCAGCTGTACTGGGCCAAGGACCGCGAGGTGACCCGGAGCCTGTTGAGCCGGGCCGGGGCGTCCGGGTTCAGCGTCCTGGTGGTCACCCTGGACACACCGCTGCTGGCCTGGCGGCCCCGCGATCTGGACCAGGCGTACCTGCCGTTCCTGCACGGCGTGGGCACCGCCAACTACTTCTCCGACCCGGCCTTCCGGGCGGGTCTGGCGAAGCCGGTGCACGAGGATCCCAACGCGGCGGTGCTGCACTTCGTGGGCATGTTCGCCGACCCCGGCAAGACCTGGCCGGATCTGGCCTTCCTGCGGGAGAACTGGGACGGCCCGATCGTCCTGAAGGGCATCCTGCACCCCGACGACGCGCGCCTGGCCTCCGACGCCGGTATGGACGGCGTGGTGGTGTCGAACCACGGCGGGCGCCAGGTGGCCGGCTCCGTCGCGGCCGCCGACGCGCTGCCCCGGGTGGCCGAGGCGGTCGGCGACCGGCTGACGGTCCTGTTCGACAGCGGTGTGCGCACCGGGGACGACATGTTCAAGGCGCTCGCCCTCGGTGCGCGGGCGGTGCTGCTGGGCCGGCCGTACGCGTACGGGCTCGGCCTGGACGGCCAGGCGGGCGTCGAGCACGTGATCCGCTGTCTGCTCGCGGAGTTCGACCTCACGCTCGCCCTGACGGGACACGCCGGGCCGGCCACGACCGCTCACATGGTGACGTCCGGCGGTGCGGCCCCGCGGGCGGACGGCGTGCCCGGCCCGGCGACCGACAGCGGCCCCGGAGTCACCGAAGCGGAGTCGGCCGCCCAGCGCTGCGCGGCCGTGCCGTCGCCGACCTTGACGACGATGTCCGCGTCCGCCTGCGGCGAGGCGGAGGTCAGGGCGAGTCCTTCACCCCAGCGGGGCAGCAACTCTCCGCGCGCGCCCACGTCGTAGCGCACGTCGGGGCCCCGCTCGTCACCGGCCTCCGCGCAGGTGCCGAGGACGACCACGCCCGCGTCCGCGTGCGAGTCCAGGCACAGCCCGGGGTCGGCGACGCTGCGCAGCAGCCCGTCGTCCTCCAGCGTCCACCGCTGGCTCCAGGCCGAGGAGCACTCGGCCAGTGCGGTGGCCGCTCCGGCCTTCGGCTCGCCCCGGACGGCCAGGCACAGGCCGGCCGCGATGTTGCGCAGCCGGGCCTCCTCGGTCGACGGGGACGGCAAGGCGGTGCCGGGTGCCGCGGAACCGCCGGACGGGGCCTCGGACCCGGCACCGTGCGCCGTGTCCCGCGTGCCGGACGCGCCGGTTGACGCGGCCGGGGCGGTGCCGTCGCCGTGCGACCACAGGCTGACGCCGAGCACGGTCGCGAGCAGGGAGGCGGAGACGAGGCCGAGACCGGTGCGCAGCGCCCGGGACGACCGCGGGCCGCCCGGGGCGCGGCGGACCGGAGCGGCGATCCGGGACAGCAGCCGGCGCCGGCCGGAGCCGGCCGACCGTCCCCCGCCGTGCCGGGCGGAGCCTTTCGTGCGCGCGGCGTGCCCGGCGCGGCCCGGGCGGGAGTCGACGTAGCGGCGGGCGCCCCAGCCGAGCACCGCCTCGGCGAGCAGCACGCCCGGTGCGTTCTCCACCTGGCCGAGCTGCACGGCGGCGTCGCGGCAGTAGCGGCAGTCGTCCAGATGCCGCTCGACGTCCGGCAGCAGGGCACCGCCGCGGCGGATCGGCACGTCGAGCAGCCGGTTGTAGAAGCGGCAGTCGTCGGTCGGCGCGAGGTCGCGGTGGGCGCGCACGCAGCCCTCGCGGAACTTGTCCCTGGCCTCCTCCAGGGTGCGGGAGGCGGTGTCGGGGTCCATGCCCAGCAACCCGGCCGGGACGCCGAGCGGTTCGGCCTCCACCTCGGTGTGCCACAGCAGGCACCGGGCGGCCGGGACGAGGCCCTCGAAGGACCGCTGGGCGAGCCGGCGGTTCTCCGGGACCAGGGTCGCGGCGGCCCGCATGCCCCGGCCACCGGCGGGTTTGTGCAGCTCGGGCAGGGCGGCGGACACGCGGTCCTCGGCGGCCCACAGCCGGACCGTGTCCCGCACGGTCAGCAGCAGCCGGGGGCGCAGCGCGGTGCCCGGCTCGCCCAGGGTCAGCCGGTCGAAGACCTGATGGAAGGCGGCCGAGGCCACCATGGCCGCGAGGGGCGCCGGGGAGGCGAGGCAGATCACCGCGTAGTCGTGGACCGGCTGCCAGTGGCGGGCGATCAGCAGGGCGACGCAGTGGCCGACTTCGTCGTCCGTGCTGCCGGTGAGCCGGGCGGCGAGGGATTCGTCGGACTCCCCGGGGATCCCGCCGGGCGGCGGGCTGGGAGGACGGGAGGGGTGGGGGGTGGGCACGAAGAGGCTTCCTTTGGTACGTACCTGTGTGGAGCGGGCCCGCGGGTCTGGCACACGGCCGGCGGACGAATCGGCTCGACTCCCCAACTGTCCCTTCAGGACCGGCCCTTGCCCACGCACGGGCCGCTCAGCCTTGCACAGCTCATTGACACACAACAAGACATCCCGACAACACGGGCATCATTGACGGAAATTCAGGAAGCGGGACGTCACCGGGCGCTGTGGGCGTACACCACCGAGCGGTGCACGCCTACGCGTTCCCGTCGTCGCCGTGCGCCCCGTGTGAAGCACGCGCACACATCGGCGCCGCGCACGCTCCCCGCGCGACCGGCCCGGGAGTGCACTGGTTTCGGCCTCTCCAGGGCCCGGCGCGGGACGTCGGCTCTCCTGCGCGCGCCGGGCCGCCGACCGTGTTCCTCCCGCCCCACGGCCGGCGGCCCCGGGGGCCTATGGCGAGCGGTGTCAGATCTCCCAGGAGCGCAGGCGGTCGGCGGCGCCGTAGACGTCGGCCTTGCCGGACATCAGGTCGCGGGTGAGGTCGACGAGCGCGCCGTAGGGCGGGTCGATGCCGACGCCGCTGACGAACATGTAGGCCACGGCCGTCGCGCAGGCGAAACGGGCGTTGGCCGACGGCAGGGGTTTGAGCACGGCGAGGGTGTGCAGCAGGGCGGCGGCCCGCCAGGCGGGATCCGAATTGACGCCGAGACGCGGCGGGTCGACACGGTGGCGGGCGACCGCGGCCACCAGGGCCGAGAAGTCGTCGACGGCGGGCTGGTCCGGCAGGACCTCCTCGTGGCGCTGGAGCAGCCAGGGCACGTCGATGTGGATGACGGGGGTCATCGGTCAGGCCGCCCGCCCCTCGCCCTTCGTGGCTGTCTCGTCCTCGGGAAAGGCCGTCGCGAACTCGTCCGCGTGGGCGGTGAAGAACCGCCGGAAGGCCTCGGCGCCCTCCTGGAGGGCCCGGTGCCGGGCTATGTCCGCGGCGGCGGCCTCGCGCACCAGTGCCTTCATCGACGTGCCGCGTTCCTTGGCGATCTGGCGCAGGTCCTCGAGCTCGCGGTCGCTGAACTCCACATTCAGAGCTGGCATGGTCCACACGGTACCGCGCGGGTACTTTCCCGTAAATATCCGCTGGTCACAGCGACGGGACAGCGGTACCGAGGGACGGATCCGCGGCAGTCGGGGCCGCGCGCCGCCGCTCCGCTGGGGACGCGGCGGCGCTCCTGCGGTCGGGCCCGCTCAGCCCCGTCCGGGGTGAGCGGGCGGCCCGGCCTGCCGGCCCTGGTCCGCCGCGAAGGAGGCCATCCAGGCCAGCGCCGCGTTCCAGTTGATGGCCGTCTCGTTGGTCGACCAGGACTCGATGTCGTCGATGTAGCAGAACTGGCCCACGCAGCCCTGGAGTTTGCTCTGCGCGTACGGGTCCTGAATGCTGGAGTTGGCCCCGCCCGCGACGGTGCCCCTGGGCGGGTTCGGCAGGCTCGGCTCGAGCTCGTGGGCGTACCAGCGGCTGTGCTGGTTGTGGGAGCTGACCGTGCCGTAGCCGGTGACGTAGGAGATGTTGAGGGCGTTGCGGCCCAGGATGTAGTCCATGCTCTGCACCGCGCCGTCGCGGTACTTGGTGGCGCCGTCGAGGTCGTAGGCGGCGGCGAGGACGCGGGCGTTGTTGAGGATCTGGCTGTTGGAGCCCCAGTCGTACATGTTGTTCGCGGGCGCGTACGGCATGCCGTAGGGCTGCGCCTTCAGCGTGGCGAGGTACTTGTCCGCGCCCTTGATCACCGACTGGCGCACCTTCTCCCGGCCGGACAGCTTGCTCGGGACGGCGGCGAGGTCGAGGCGGGCCGGCACCGCGGTGGCGGCCCAGTCGAAGCTGACGCTGCCGAAGATGTCGGCCGTGTGCAGGGGGGACCTGGTCACGTAGTCGGCGAACTGCCGCTCACCGGTGGTGAGGTACAGCTCGGCGGCCGCCCAGTAGAACTCGTCGGTGGCGTTGTCGTCGGGGTAGGCGCCGCCGCCGATGCCGTCGTCCGGGTCCGGGTGGACGGCGGGATGGGCGAGGGCCGCGGTCCAGGCCGTGCGCGCGGCCCGCAGGGCCTTCGCCGCGAACGCACGGTCGTAGGGCTCGTAGAGGCGGGCCGCCTGCGCGGCCGTCGCCGCCAGGTTCAGGGTCGCCTCGGTGGTCGGCCGGTGCAGTTCGCGCTTCTGCGGGTCCTGGCTCGGCAGCAGAGGCAGCCCCGTCCACTGCTCGTCGTGGACCTTGCTGTGCGCCATGCCGGCCAGCGGCTTCCCGGCGGGCACCTGCATCTTCAGCAGGAACTCCAGCTCCCAGCGGGCCTCGTCCAGGATGTCGGGCACCTTGTTGCCGCTCTCCGGGAGGGCGAGCGTCCGGTCACCGAGGCTCGCGGGCCGGGCGGTGCGCGCGTGCAGGGTGCGCTCGTAGGTGCTCAGCAGTCCCCAGGTCGTGATGCCGCCGTTGACGACGTACTTGCCGTGGTCGCCGGCGTCGTACCAGCCGCCGGTGACGTCCAGCGTGTAGTCGCACAGGCCCGGTTGGCAGGGCACCTTGGCGTCGCCCTGGTTGGGGGCGGCGTTCAGGTGGCCGGCCGGGCGGGCGTAGCCGGGCCGCAGGTCCTCGCGGATCGGGATGCCGCTGCGCTGGGTGTAGTAGTGCTTGAGCGAGTCCAGGCGGAGCTGGTCGTAGACACCGGCGCCGATGTCGAACGGGTGGCTCGTCTCGCCGTCGGCGACCAGCGTGAAGCCCTTGCCGCTCCCCTTGTAGGTGCCGAAGTCGATCGAGTGCACCCTCTGCCCCGAGGAGACGTCCGTGCCCCGCGGCGCGCTCCAGCCGTGGGCCACGACGGTCCCGCGGGCGTCGCGCAGCCGCCACGGCAGCTTGGCGCCGGCATCGGTGACCAGCGTGGCGTTCTTGGGGCCGCCGGGCAGATAGCCGACCTGGTTGACCCGTACCCGCGGCCCGGTGTCGGGCTCGTACACCTCCGGCGGGACGCCGCCGAGGAGCGACACGTCGTCCAGGCAGAAGCGCCAGGGGTCCGCGGTGCCGCCGAGCTGGAAGGCGACCTGGCCCTGGGTGGTGTCGACGGGGGACGTGAAGGTGTAGGAGTAGGCGTTCCCCGAGACGCTCAGCTGCGGGCTCACCTCGAACCAGGTGTCGTACGGCGCCACCGAGAGCCCCGCGAGCGCCCGTACGACATGCCCGTCGGGGGTGCCGGTCGCCGTGAACGAGAGCCGGTAGGTCTCGCCCTTCACCAGGGTGATGTCGTTCTGTCCGACGGCGGCGTCCCAGCGGTTGGCGGTCCCGCCGGGCACGTCCGCGCACAGCCGGCCGTCGGACAGGCCCGTGGTGACGTTGCTGGTCGTCCACCACGGCTCGGCGGTGGTGTCGAAGGTGCCGTTCCTGACCTGCTCGACCTCGTCGGCCAGGGCCCGCGGGGCGGACGGCAGGGTGGTGAGGGCCGCCGCGAGCAGGGCTGCCACGGACAGCAGGGTGGTTCTGCGTCGTTTCACGTCTGAGCTCCTCGGAGGAGGTACGGGCGGCGCCCATGGGAGCGCTCCCAAGGGTGAAGGCACCATGCTTGTTGCAGCCATGACATCCGTCAACGGTCCCGACGGGACGTGTTGCCTCCCGGGCCGCCGGCACGGCCTTCCCGCCGGACGGCCGCCCCGGCCTTCCCCCCGCGGCGCCGACGCGTCCGTCCCCGGCGCCGGCGCGCCGCGCGGCGATCCCCCTGCCGCGTGACCGCGTTCGACCGGCAGGGGGGTCGCCGTCCGTACGGCGCCGGTACGCACTAGGCTGGAACGGAAGTGACGCACCTGTTCACTGTGAGTGTGCGCGATGGAGTGGCGACGATGAGCCCCGTGTATCCGTTCGACGATGCCGCCACGGCTCGGGCCGTCATCGACGAGCACGGCGTCCTCGTCGAATGGAACGAGGGCGCGCGCCGGCTGCTCGGCTGGGCGCCCGAGGAGGTGCTGGGCGAGCGGGCCGCGACCCTGCTGGCCGACGGCCCGGACACCCCTCTTCCCGACGAGCCGCGCTGGAACGGCACGCTGACCGTGCGTCACCGCGACGGGCGTGCCGTGCCCGTCTGGGTCCTGGCCCACCACCGGCGCCCCGAGGACGGCGGCAACTGGCTCCTGGTCACCCCGCTGGAGGGCGGCGGGCCCCCGGACCCCGACGACCCGCTGGTCCGGGCCGAGCTCATGCAGTCCCCCTGCGCCGTGGCGATCTACGACGAGCGGCTGCGGCTGCACGGGATGAACGCCGCCATGGCGGACGTGCTCGGGGTGCCGGCCGATCGGCTGCGGGGCCTGCGCCTCTCCGAGATCGGCGGCCGCCGGCAGAGCGAGGACTTCGAGCGGCACATGCACCGGGTCCTCACCACCGGCCGGGGGAACGACGTGCGGACATATGTGCCGATAGGCGGCGACGGCCAGGTGACCGCCTGGCTGGCCCGGATGTCCCCGATCACCGACCGGCAGGGACGGGTGCGCGGGGTGTGCGTCGCCGCGCACGACTTCACCGAGCAGTACCGGGCGCGCGAACGGCTGCAACTGGTCAACGAGGCGAGTGTCCGCATCGGCACCACCCTCGACGTCGCCCGGACGGCGCAGGAACTCGCCGACGTCTGCGTCCCGGCCCTCGCCGACTTCGTCAGCGTCGACCTGCTGGATCCGCCCGAGCACGGCGGGGAACCGCTCACCGGGCCGGTGACGATGCCGGTCGTGCTGCGCCGGGCCGCCCACCGCTCCGTCAACGCGGGCAGCCCGGAGGCGCTGGCCGTCGCCGGGCGGACCGAGCTGTACCCGGCCACCTCCCCACAGGGCGCCTCCCTGGTCACGGGCCACTCCGTGGTGATCTCCAAGGAGTCGGGCGACCTCGAGAAGTGGCTGTCCTGGGACCCGGTGCGCCGCCTGCACGCCCGCGAACTCGGCGTCCACGCTACGATGTCCGTGCCGATCCGGGCCAGGGGCGTGACCCTCGGGGTCGCCGTGTTCACCCGGTTCCGGCAGCCCGCCCCGTTCATGCCCGACGACGTGCTGCTGGCCGAGGAGGTCACGGCCCGCGCCGCCGTCTGCGTCGACAACGCCCGGCGCTACTCCCGCGAGCGGGAGACCGCCCTCGCCCTCCAGCGCAGCCTGCTGCCGCGCAGCCTGCCGCGGACCGCCGCGGTGGAAGCGGCCTCCCGCTACCTCCCGGCGGCCCGGGCCGGGGTGGGCGGCGACTGGTTCGACGTGATCCCGCTGTCCGGGACGCGGGTCGCCCTGGTCGTCGGGGACGTCCTCGGGCACGGCGTGCAGGCCTCGGCCAGCATGGGCCGGCTGCGCACCGCCGTACGCACCCTCGCCGACATCGATCTCGCCCCGGACGAGCTGCTCACCCATCTGGACGACGTGGTGGCCCGGTTGTCCGCCGAGGCCGGGGCCGAGGGACGGCCCGGCGAGGTCGGCGCGACCTGTCTGTACGCGGTGTACGACCCGGTCTCCCAGCGCTGCACGCTCGCCCGCGCCGGGCACCCGCCGCCGGTGCTGGTCCCGCCGGACGGCCCGCCCCGCCGGGTCGAGCTGCCCTCCGGTCCGCCGCTGGGCCTGGGCGGGCTGCCGTTCGAGAGCGTCGAGCTCCAACTGCCGGAAGGCAGCGTGCTGTCCTTCTACACCGACGGACTGGTCGAGAGCCGCGAGCGGGAAACCGACGCCGGGCACCGGCTGCTGTGCGAGGCGCTGGCCGCCCGCAGCGGCTCGCTGGAGGAGATCTGCGACCGCGTCCTGCACACCCTGCTGCCGGCGGGCGGCGCCTCCGACGACGCGGCGCTGCTGCTGGCCCGCACCCGCGCCCTGCCGCCCTCCCAGGTGGCGACCTGGGAGATCCCCGCCGACCCGTCACTGGTCGCGCCGGTCCGCAAGCAGGTCGTCGACCGGCTCGACGACTGGGGGCTGAGCGAGGCCGCGTTCACCACCGAACTGGTGGTCAGCGAGCTGGTCACCAACGCGATCCGGTACGGCACCCCGCCCATACGGCTCCGGCTCATCCACGACGAGTCGCACCTGACCTGCGAGGTGTCCGACACCACCCACACCGCTCCGCACCTGCGCCGTGCCAAGACCTGGGACGAGGGCGGCCGCGGCCTGCTGCTGGTCGCCCAGCTCACCCGGAGGTGGGGCAGCAGGCACACCGCCGAGGGCAAGACGATCTGGGCGGAGCTCAGCCTGCTCGACGACGAGTGAGCCCGGCCGGACCTCAGGATCCGTCGGCCAGCCAGGGCCGCACCCGCCGCCGTGCCTCGTACAGCCGCGACTTGAGCGTGCCCAGCGGGATGCCCGCCCGCTCGGCGGCCTCGGCGTACTCCAGCCGGCAGATGTCCCGGTACACCAGCGGAGCCACCAGGTGGGGATGCTCCCGCTCCAGCCGGTCCAGCGCCTCCAGCAGGTCCACCCGGGAGCCCGCGATGACGCTCGTGGTGCGCGGGTCGGCGTACTGCGCGGGCTCGATCCGCGCGGGCTGCTCGGCGGCGCGGCGCTTGAGCTCCCGGTACTTCTGGCGGCAGCAGTTGGCGACGACCGTGTAGAGCCAGGTGCCGAAGCGGCTGCGGCCCTCGAAGGAGGTGATCCTCCGCGCGATCTGGAGCAGCACGTCCTGCGCGGCTTCCTCGGCGTCCTCGCGGCAGGGCAGGAAACGCCCGCAGCGCCGGACCACCTCGGGCCGGACCTGCTGGAGCAGGGCCTCCAGCGCGGCGCCGTCACCGGCGGCGGCACGGCGGGCGAGGTCTTCGACCGGCGCGGCGTTCTGCACGACAAGGCCCCCTTTGCGTCGATCCCGGGGAGGCATGATAGTCGCATGCACTCCCTCGAGCGGATCGGCCGCTACCGGCTCGAACGGCGCCTGGGCACGGGCGCCTTCGGCACGGTGTGGCTCGCCCACGACGACGAGCTCGAGGCCCCCGTGGCCGTCAAGGTCCTCGCCGAGAACTGGTCCCACCGCCTCGACGTGCGCGAGCGGTTCCTGGCCGAGGCACGGCTGCTGCGCAGGGCCGGCTCGTCCCGGGTGGCCCAGGTCTACGACATCGGTGAACTGCCCGACGGCAGACCGTATTTCGTCATGGAGTACGCCGACGCCGGCACCCTCGCCGACCTGCTCGACGCCGGTCCGCTGCCGGTGCCGGAGGCCCTGCGGCTGACCGCGCTGGCCGCCCGTTCCGCCCACGCCCTGCACGAGGCGGGCATCGTGCACCGGGACGTCAAGCCGAGCAACGTGCTGCTGCGCACCGCGCCGGACGGCACCCGCCGGGTGCTGCTCGCCGATCTCGGGCTCGCCAAGAGCCTGGCGCAGGCCTCGGGGCTGACCCTGGCGGCGGGTTCGGCCGGGTACCGGCCGCCGGAGCAGGCCGGGCCCGGCGCGGGCATCGACGCGCGGGCGGACGTCTACGGACTGGGCGCGGTCGGCTACCGGCTCGTCACGGGCACGGTGCCCGCCGAGCCCGGCGCGGTGGTACGGCCCGAGCGGCTGCGGCCGGGCCTGGACCCCGGTGTCGCCCGGGCCCTGATGCGGGCCCTGGAACCGGACCGGGAGCGGCGCTGGCCCACCGCCGAGGCGTTCGCAAACGAGCTGGAACGGCTGGCCTCGGCCCAGGCGGCCGCCGTCCGTCCGCGCGGGCGGTCCAGGACCGTCGCGCTGGCCGCCGCCGTGGCGGCCGTCGCCGTCGCCGGGGCCGCCTTCGCCCTGGTGAACCGGCCGTCCCCGGCGTCCGGCGTGGGCGTCGAGGACGCCACCGGCCGGATCGCGGTGCGGGTGCCCGACGGCTGGGGGCGCCAACTGCGCGACTCCGGCTGGGATCCCGCGGCGCTGGGGCTGCCCGCCGGGCACGAGCCGGGGCTCGCCGTCGCCGACGACCTGACCCGGTGGCAGGACCTCGGGGCCGACGTGCGCGGGGTGTTCGCCGGACTGAGCGAGCACGGCGACGTCACCACCCGGGTCGACGCGCTCGGCCACCCGGGCTGCCACTACGACGGCGCCCGCGCCTACACCGGTGGGCGGTGGCACGGCCGGATCCGGGCCTGGAGCGACTGCCCCGGCGGCGGCCGGCTCACGGAGACCGCGCTGGTCCCGGCCGGCGGCGGGCAGCCGCAGGTGTACGTGCAGATCCGTCAGCGCGGCGGCGGCGACGCGACCGACCGGGTACTGGGATCCCTGCGCGTCACCTGACCCCGTACGGGTGAGAGCCGGCCGGGGTCCGCGCGGGAAGAAGTCACCGGGAGAAAGGTGCGGCCGGCCGCGAACTTTTCGCCCGGTCCGTGCATCGGACACTCAGGACGGCGCACCCGGCGCCGTAGGCACGCGGTCACCGCGTGCGAGCGACCCAGGAGTGTGGAACATGGCGCACAAGTCCCCGTCCGCCCGCCGGGCGGCCCTGCTCGTCGGCGCGGTCGCCCTGCTGGGCCTGCCGCTGACCGCCTGCGGCCACGGCAACGGCAACGGCACGAGCGGTGCTCCGCAGAAGGTGTCCGGCACCGCCGCGCCCGCGACCGGCGGCGCCACCGCCGGGACGGCACCCGGCACGGCTCCCGCCACGAGCTCCGCGCCCAGCGGCGGCGCCGCGCCCCCGAGCGGCACGGCCACCGGCTCCGCCCCGGGCACAGCCCGGCACACGGGGGGCACCCCCGCCCCCGCCACGAGCACCCGCTGTCACACCTCCGAACTCAGGGCGTCGGTGGGCCGTGAGAACCCGGGCGCCGGGCAGGAGAACTTCCCGGTCGTCCTGACGAACACCTCCGGCCGCACCTGCACCGTGCACGGCTATCCCGGCGCCGCCTTCGTGGACGCCTCCGGCAGGCAGCTGGGCCCGGACCCGAAGCGGTCCTCGGGCACCCCCACCACGGTGACGCTGAAGCCCGGCCAGAGCGCCTGGGCGGGGCTGACCTTCTCCAACCCCGGAGTGAGCGGGGCGAGGACGGCGACGCCCGCCTCGCTGATCGTCACACCGCCGGACGAGCGCGACCACCTCACGGTGAGGTGGACGGCCGGCCAGGTGCCCGTGGGCGGCAACGCCTCCTCGGTGTTCCTGACGGTTCTCAGCCCCGGCACCGAGCCCTGACCCGTACCGTCGGCGGCGCTCTCCCGCGCAGGTCCGGCACGGCCCTTTGCTTTGATGGGCGGGCACCATCGGTCACGTCCTGAGGAACACCGCTCTGAACACCCCGCTGGCCGAGGCCCTCTCGGTCGTCCTGCTCGTCGCCGTGCTCGCCTGGGCCGTCGTCCGTCCCTTCGGCTGGCCCGAGGCGGTCATGGCCGTGCCCGCCGCCGGGATCGGCGTCGCCACCGGCGCGATCCCGCTGGACCACGCGCGGGCCGAGGCCGAGCGGCTGGGACCGGTGGTCGGGTTCCTCGCCGCGGTGCTGGTGCTCGCCCACTTCTGCGACGTGGAGGGGCTGTTCCATGCCTGCGGGGCGTGGATGGCCCGCCGGGCGCGTGGCCGCCCGGTGCGGCTGCTGACCGCCGTGTTCGCGCTGGCGTCCGCCATCACCGCCGTGCTCAGCCTGGACGCCACGGTCGTGCTGCTGACGCCGGTCGTGTTCGCCACCGCCGCTCGCACCGGCGTACGGCCCAAGCCGCACGTCTACGCCTGCACGCATCTGTCCAACACGGCGTCGCTGCTGCTGCCCGTCTCCAACCTCACCAACCTGCTGGCGTTCGCGGCGAGCGGGCTGAGCTTCACCCGGTTCGCGGCGCTGATGGCGCTGCCGTGGCTGGTGGCGATCGGAGCCGAGTACGTGGTGTTCCGGCGCTTCTTCGCCCGCGACCTGGCCGCCGCGGTGCCCTCGCCGCGCACCGGCGAGACACCCGAGCTGCCGCTCTTCGCCCTGGTCACCGTGGCCTGCACGCTCGCCGGGTTCGTCGTGGCCTCCGCGTTCGGCGTGGCACCGGTGTGGGCCGCCCTGGCGGGGGCGCTGGTACTGGCAGGGCGCGCGCTGCTGCGGCGCAGGGCGAGTGCGCTGAGCGTGGTGCGGGCCGCTGCTCCGTCCTTCCTCGCCTTCGTCCTGGCCCTGGGCATCGTGGTCCGCGCGGTGGTCGACAACGGTCTCGCCGGTGCCCTCGGGCACCTCCTGCCCGGCGGTACGGGACTGCTCGCTCTGCTCGCCGTCGCCGCGCTGGCCGCCGTCCTCGCCAACCTGATCAACAACCTGCCCGCGGTGCTGGTCCTGCTGCCGCTGACCTCGCCGACCGGGCCGGGGGCCGTCCTCGCCGTGCTGCTCGGCGTCAACATCGGCCCGAATCTCACCTACGCCGGGTCGCTGGCGACCCTGCTGTGGCGGCGGATCGTGCACCAGCACGAACACGGTGTGGACCTCAAGGAGTTCACCCGGCTGGGTCTGCTGGCCGTGCCGGCCGCGCTCGTGCCGGCCGTGGTGGCACTGTGGGGGGCGCTGACGGTGCTGTGACACGGAAGGAGGCCGACCGGATGCGTGTGATCACCTGGCTGGTGGAGGGCACCTGGCCCGCCTGTGTGGACGCCGTGCGCACCCATGCTCCGCACGCGTCGGACGTCGTCCTGCTGCACGTCAGCGGGCCGGAGGTGCCCGCGGTGGCGCACGGGGCCTTCGCCGGGCTGCTCGGCCGCGGCCGTGCCGAGCGCGACCCGGGCGACCTGCTGACGGACCTCGGCGGTACGTCGGCGGCCGAGCTGCTCGAGGCCGCCGCGACCCGGCTCGGGCGGCCGTGCACCCGGATGGAGCGGCGCGGGCGGGTGGAGCGCGAGGTGGTGGCGGCCGCGGAGGACGCGGACCTGCTGGTGCTGGCCCGTGACGGCGACCGTGAGCGGCTCGGCCCGCACAGCCTGGGTCCGGCCGCGCGGTTCGCCGTCGACCACGCGCCCTGCGCGGTGCTGCTGGTGTGGCCGGAGGCGGCGCCGGACCTCACGACGATGCCCCCTCCACCGCCGCCGCACCACCGCTGACGTCGTTCAGCGGCCGCCTCCGTGGCGGTGCCGCCTGTTCCGGTCGTCCCACGAACAGGGGTGGCCGTGGGAGGAACAGCTGTCCGTGGCGGACGGCTCGGCGCCGCCGGCCGTGGGCGACGGGGTCGTCCGGGGCGCGCTGCGGGCCGGGGCGGGCGTCTCCGCCGGTGTCGCAGGCTCCGATGGTCCGGGGCCGGGCCGGGCCGACGAGCCGCCGTCCAGGTCCCAGTTGACGACCTCCATCTGGAGCTCCGGCGCGGAGGAGTCCATCGCCCAGCGCTGGGTGTCGTTCTTCGCGCGGGTCTTGAGCACGAGGGCGCCACCGCCGTCCGTGGCGGCGGGCGTCAGGGCCAGGTCCTGGTCGAAACGGGGTACGAGCATGCCCTGAAGTGTGAAGTCGTAGCGGATGTTCCTGGCGCCGGATCCGGAGCCGGCCACGCAGGGGGCGAGCCGTACCGAGTAGCCGAGGTGGGAGTCCAGGCACAGGCCGGGCGCGGCGCCGCTGCGCAGCAGGCCGTCGGTCTCGTACACCCACTGCTGGCCGGGGGCCGAGGAGCAGGCCGCCAGCTCGGTCTCCGCGCCGTCGACGGCCTTCTCGCCGACGACGTCGACGCACAGTCCGGACGCGGCGTTGTGCAACCGTCCGCGCAGGGTGCCCCTGGCCGCCGTCCCGGCTCCGGTCCACGACGGTCCGGAGGCCGAGGCGCCGGTGCCGGGCGGCCCGGAGGGCTGTTGTTCGGCGCGTGTGGGGGTTCCGTCCCCGGAGCCGAGCACCGCCCACAGCGTGAGCGGCAGCACGACCAGCCCGCTCACCGTCGCCACCGCGATGACCAGGTTCCGCTGCCGCGCCCGCCGCGCCGCCTTCCGGGCCGACCGCCCCCGCGTGGCCGCACGGCCCCCGGCCGTCCCGCCCGCCGACGCCACCCCGTCCCCCGGTCCCGCTGCCGCGGCGCCGCGGCCGGCCGGCACCGGCTCCGTGTCCGGCGTTGGCGCCCTGCGATCGGCAGAGGCCGGCTCGGCCCCGGTACCGCGACCGGCCGGTGCCGCACGCGAGGCCGGGCCGACGGCCGCGGTGGCGGGCGGCGGGGCGGAACCCCAGGGCTCGGCAGCGACGGGGGCCGCGAAGGGCGCGGCGGCGGACATCTCGGAGGCGGGCCCACCCGCCGGGTCGGTGCCGAAGGCGCCGCCCGGGCCGTCGGGCCGCCCGGCCGGGTAGGCCTGACCGGCGGCCACCGGACCGGACGGATCCGGCGCGAAAGGCTCGACCCCGCCCGGCGTCTCCGGCCACCCCGACGCGAACGGCTCTCCCCCGGCGGACGCGACCGGCCCCGACGCGAACGGCCCTCCCCCGGCGGACGCGACCGGCCCCGACTCGGCGGCGGGCGCGGGGTGTTCCGGTTCCGTCAGGGCCGAGGGACCGGCCAGGCGGGAGGCACGGTAGGCGCGGGCACCCCAGCCGAGGACTCCCTCGGCCAGCGCGCCACCCAGGTCCGCGTTGAACTGGGCCAATTGGTCGGCGGTGTGCCGGCAGTGCGTGCAGCCGGCCAGGTGCGTGCGCAGATCGGGGTCGACGTGGACGCCGCCGCGCCGGTAGGTCACGTCGAGCAGCCGCAGGTAGAGCAGGCACTCCTGCCGGGGTGCGACCTCGCGGTGCACCTGGAGGCACTCCTCGCGCAACCGCTCCCGGGCCCGCCCGAGTTCGACGCGCGCGTCCTCCTCGTCGAGGCCGAGCAGCCGGGCCGGGACGGCGAGGGGTTCGGCGTCGACCTCCGCGTGCCACAACAGGGCGCGGCCCGTCTGCGGCAGCCGCTGGAACGCACGGGACAGCAGACGCCGGTCACCCGGCGGCAGCAGCCGCGCGGCGATCCGCTCTCCGTCGGCGCCCGCGGCCCTCAACTCCGGGTGCAGCATCTCCTGGCGGTGGTCCGCGCTCCACTCCGCCGCGATCCGGCGTACGGTGACGAGCAGTTGGGGCCGCCAGGCGGCGGTCGGCCCGGACTGCCGCAGGAACTCGCCGAACAGGCGGGTGAAGGCCGCGGTGGTGAGCATGCCCGCGGGATGCGGGCCGTCGGCGCACAGCCGTGCGTAGGCGAAGGCCGACTCCCAGTGCCGGTCGAGGAGTTCACCGACGGGCAGCAGAGCGGGCGAGGTACCTGTCCACTTCCGGAGTTCGGCGCTCAACTGCTCGTCCGTGGTACCGAACGGACCGGGTGACGTGGGGGAATTGGACGTGCCCGGGTCTTTCACGGCCGCATTCCTCCATACACACCGCGGATTTGGTCCGTACCAAAAAATCCGTCCCAGAAAGGCGTGTCGGCATCTCGAACGTCCACCGCGCAGAGGGTGGGCCCATGGCCTGCTCGCCGACTGGCCACACCTTTGCACAGGCCAGCGGCGAGCAACAAGGGATCACGCGGTTTTGTGCATAACGCTCCCGGCACCCTGTGTTGACGAATTGTCAATTCCCGTGGATGGAATGCGATTACTGACCGATGCACAGGGCAATTGCCGCCCTCAGTGACCGCTGACGGCGTGCGGTGTGTACGGCCCTTCCAGCTCCTCGGCCTCCTTGTCGCTCAGCTCCAGTTCGACCGCGGCCACCGCGTCCCGCAGGTGCTCCGGCCTGGACGCGCCGACGATCGGCGCCGTGACCGTGTCCTGGCGCAGCAGCCAGGCGAGGGCGACCTGGGCGCGCGGGACCCCGCGGTCCCCGGCGACGCGGGTGACGGCCTCGACGATGCCGCGGTCGCCCTCCGTGTAGAGCCGGCCGCCGAAGGCGTCGGTGGCGCTGCGCCCGGTGGTGGTGCCCCAGTCGCGGGTGAGGCGGCCGCGGGCCAACGGGCTCCACGGCAGGACGCCGACGCCCTGGTCCGCGCACAGGGGAAGCATCTCCCGCTCCTCCTCGCGGTAGAGCAGGTTGTAGTGGTTCTGCATGGAGGCGAAGCGGGTCCAGCCGTGCAGCAGGGCCGTGTACTGGGCCTTGGAGAACTGCCAGGCGTACATCGAACTCGCCCCGATGTAGCGGACCTTGCCCGCCCTCACCAGGTCGTGCAGCGCCTCCATGGTCTCCTCGACCGGCGTGTGCGGGTCCCAGCGGTGGATCTGGTACAGGTCGACGTAGTCGGTGCCCAGCCGGCGCAGGCTGTGGTCGATCTCCGTCATGATCGCCTTGCGGGACAGCCCGCCGCCGTTGGGTCCCGGCCGCATCCGGCCGTGCACCTTGGTGGCGAGCACGATGTCGTCCCGGCGGGCGAAGTCGCGCAGCGCGCGGCCGACGATCTCCTCACTGGTGCCGTCGGAGTAGACGTTGGCCGTGTCGAAGAAGGTGATCCCCGCTTCCAGCGCCTGCCGGATCAGCGGGCGTGACGCCTCCTCGTCGAGGGTCCACTCGTGCGTGCCGCGGCCGGGCACGCCGTAGGTCATGCAGCCCAGACAGATCCGCGACACCTCGAGGCCCGTCGAACCGAGCCTTGCGTACTGCATCGTTGCTGCTCCTGTTCTTGGTGCGGTCGCCGATCACGAGCCGGGGCGGCCCGCGGGCGTCCGCGTCGGAAACGTGTCCAGCAGGTCCAGTGCCCGTTCCCAGCCGAACGCGGGCCGGCCGCCGTCCCGCGCCGGTTCGCCGGAGAACGGCTCCCCGAAGCGGACGCCCATCCCGCGCAGGCGGGCGAGGCTCTCCCGGTAGGCGGGGTGGGCGGCGAGGGTGTCGGACACGCACGGCAGGACCACGACCGGGACGCCCAGGCCGTACGTCTCGCACAGGGTGCCCAGGGCGAGCGTGTCGGCGGTCCCGGCGGCCCACTTGTTGAGCGTGTTGAAGGTGGCGGGCGCCACGACCACGGCGTCCGGCGGCGGGAACGGGCGCGGGTCGGCCGGCGTGCGCCAGGCCGACCGTATGGGGCGGCGGGTCAGCGCCTCGACCCCGGCGGTGTCGAAGAAGCCGCCCATGGCGACCGGGGTCGCGATGACACCGACCTCCCAGCCCCGTTCCTGCGCGGCGGTGATCAGCTTGCTGACGCCCTCGGCGATGCCGGCGGCGCAGACGACGACGTAGAGGAAGGGTTTCCCGGACGCTGCCCCGGACTTCGCCCCGGGCATTGCCCCGGAGGGCTTCTGGGCCTGTTCGCTCACCCGGGAACCCTAGTCAATCCCGCGCCGCCGGGGCCACGGGGCGGCACGACGGGCAGCCGGCCCGCCGACCGCCGCGTCCCGCGGCGGACCGGTGGCCGGCGTGGCCCGTTACTCGTCCTCGGACAGCGTGATGGCGCCCACGGGGCAGGCCCGGGCGGCCTCCCGGACCAGCGGGTCGCCGGCGCCGTCCTCCCGGCCGGGCAGCAGGGCGCTGAAGCCGTCGTCGTCCTGGGTGAACACACCCGGCGCGGTCAGGGCGCACTGTCCGGCGCCGATGCAGCGGTCCTTGTCGATCTCGATGTGCATGAAGGCAGCCTCTTACCAGCTGACGGGGAGTTCCAGCATCCCCTGGATGGTGTCGCCGGGTTTGAAGGGAATCTCCTCCGGCGGGGCGGCGAGCCGGAGCCCGGGCAGCCGTTCGAGGAGCGTGCGCAGGGCGATCTCCAGCTCGGTGCGGGCGAGGTTCTGGCCGAGGCACTGGTGGATGCCGAAGCCGAAGGCGACGTGGTGGCGGGCCGAACGGTGGAAGTCGAGAGTGTCGGGCGCCGGGTAGACCTCCTCGTCGCGGTTGATGACGGAGGTGGAGAAGACCACGCCGTCCCCGGCCCTGATCGTGGTCCCGGCGATCTCGATGTCCTCGGTGGCCTGGCGCAGCAGCCCGTCCGCGATGGACAGCATCCGCATGAGTTCCTCGATCGCGTCCGGCAGCAGCGAGGGGTCGGCGCGCAGCTCGGTCAGCCGGTCGGGGTGCAGCAGGAGCGTGTAGGTACCCAGGGAGATCATGTTGGCGGTGGTCTCGTGGCCCGCGACCAGGAGGATCATCGCCAGCGCGGTCAGCTCCTCGCGGTCCAGCTCACCCTCGTGCAGCCGCTGCTGGACGAGTTCGTCCAGCAGGCCCTCGCCGGGCTGCCGACGCTTCTGGTCGATCAGCTCCTCCAGGTACTCCGCCAGCCGGTCCCGGGCGTCCTGCGTGTCCTCGGCCGTCGGTCCGCGCAGCAGCCGCCTCGACTGCTCCTCGAAGAACTCGTGGTCGGCGTAGGGCACGCCGAGCAGGGCGCAGATCACCATGGACGGCACCGGCAGCGCGAAGGCGCGCACCAGGTCGACGGGCGGTCCCTGCGCGATCATCGCGTCCAGCAGTTCGTCGACGATCTCCTGGATGCGCGGCCTCAGCTCGGTGGCGCGCTTGAGGGTGAAGCTCGGGATCATCATCCGCCGCTGGGTGCGGTGCTTGGGGTCGTCGACGCCCAGGAGCGCCGGTTTGCGGTCGCGGACCGCGGCGAAGCGGGGCGTGGTGGCCGGGAAACCCGAGCGGGTGCGGTCCGTGGACAGCCGGGGGTCCACCAGCAGGTCCCGGGCGACGGCGTGGCCGGTCACGAGCCAGGCCGGGCGGCCGTCGTAGAGCCGGATGCGGGCCAGTGGCCGGGCGGTGCGCAGCGGGTCGTACCCGGTGGGCGGGTGGTAGGGGCAGGCCCGGTCCTGGGGGAAGGAGACGGGCTCGGACAGTTCGGTCAGGTCTGTCATGGAAGACCTCGCAGACGAAGGATGCGTCGTGCCGATCTTCATTAGATGCCCGGGGCACCTAGGGCACGACATGAAGTTCGGCCAGATCGGGGACCTACGGCATCTGGCTGGGAACCACCCATTCCGCATCGTAATTCGGTTGCCGCCGAAACGGCGCGGGCTGCAGGATCCGGCCATGTCCACGACCGATGTGTTCCCGCCGCTGCCGTCCGCCGCCGATCTCTCCGCGCGGTCCCAGCAGCAGCCCGGCCGTCCCCAGAGGCCCGGTCCGCCGCGGTCGTGAGCGCCGCGCTCGTCGCGGGCCTGCTCGCGGGCTACGGCATCGCCGTACCCGTCGGCGCCGTCGCGACCTATCTCGTCACCCTGACCGCCCGTACGTCCCTGCGGACCGGTGTGTGCGCCGCGCTCGGCGTGGCGACGGCCGACGGCCTCTACGCCCTGCTCGCCACCCTCGGCGGCTCGGCCCTGGCCGCCGCGCTGCGGCCGGTACTCGTGCCGCTGCGCTGGGCGTCGGCCCTGCTGCTCGCAGCGCTGGCCGTCCGGGGCGCGGTCGGCGCGGTGCGGCGGTACCGCGGGCACCGGCTCGCCGCCCGGGCCGCCCCGCCGCCGGTGAACCCGGCCCGTGCGTACCTGGCGCTGCTCGGGATCACCCTGCTCAACCCCACCACGCTGGTCTACTTCGCGGCGCTGGTGCTCGGCACCCGCGGCACACAGGCCGCGCCCCCGTCCCAGCAGGCGGTGTTCGTACTGGCGGCCCTCGCCGCCTCCGCGAGCTGGCAACTCCTGCTCGCGAGCGGCGGCGCCCTGCTCGGCCGCGCCCTGACAGGCTCCCGGGGACAGCTGGTGACGACCCTGGCGTCCAGCACCGTGATCACGGCACTGGCGCTGCGAATGCTGCTGCCAACGGGATGAGCGCCCCGCCCACGGTGCACCCACGGGGACGGGACCCTCCTCCAAGGGATGCGTCCCTCCCACAGGGGGAGGCCGGCCCGGGGGTGCCTTGTGCCCGCGGGGCGACGCGGTCCGCCAGTGAGGTGACGGAGTCCGCCCGGAGGGCGCCGTGCGCCCACGGGGGCGCGGCCCCCCGGACGGAACGAAGCCCGCCCACGCGGGACACGGGCCACCCACGGGCACACGCTCCCCCACCAGCGGAGAACGCCGTACACCCGCAAGGCAACACGGCCCGCTGCACGAAACGAGACCCTCCCGCAGCGAGAGGCTCCCCCACCTGCAAGCGACGCAGTCCGCCGGCAACGGACGCCATGCGTCCACGAGGGACCCGGCCCGCCCGCGAGGCGACGCGGCATGCCCGGCCGGCGGTGTGGGCGCGGTGGGGATGAATCGTGGGGGTGCGGATGTTGAATGGCGTTGCACCATCAGTCAGGGAATGCGACGAGAGGACGGCCGGCATGGCTCTTGAGGGCGAGTACGAGCCCAGCCCGACCCAGTGGGTGCGGGAGCAGGTGGAGCTGTACGAGAGCTCCGGCGGCACCAAGGGGACGACGCTGCTGGACACGGGACTTCCCGTGATCCTGCTGACCACCGTGGGCGCTCGGAGCGGCAGGATCCGCAAGACACCGTTGATGCGCGTGGAACACGAGGGGCAGTACGCCGTGGTGGCCTCCCAGGGCGGTGCGCCCCAGCACCCGTTCTGGTACTTCAACCTCAAGGCCGACCCCCGCGTCGAGCTCCAGGACGGTCCGGCCAAGCAGGACATGACGGCCCGTGAGGTGACCGGTGGGGAGAAGGCGCGGTGGTGGGAACGGGCCGTGGCCGCGTTCCCCCCGTACGCCGAGTACCAGGAGAAGACTTCGCGGGAGATCCCGGTCTTCGTGCTGGAACCGGCCGCCGGGAACTGAGCCGCGCGAGAAAGTCCGGCCGGGAGGCATGAGCCCGTCCCGTCCGGGCATGCGTCTGTCAGGCCCCGCCGCGCTCCCCCGTCGCGGCGGGGCCCCTTCGTGCCCGCTCGCTCCCCGGCCACCGCGGCCCACGCCGTGCCGCCGGCGGATTTCGGGGAACGTGTTCACCAGGACATCCGTCGAGCAGGGAGGACACATGAGCGGCGGGGGCGAGGGCAACAACGCCTACGGCCACAAGGCCTTCAAGCGGTCCAAGAGCCACTTCGTGGACCGGATCACCGCCGACGGGCGGGACGGCTGGCCGGTGGAGGCCGGGCGTTACCGGCTGGTCGTCAGCCGTGCCTGCCCGTGGGCGAGCAGGTCACTGGTCTCCCGGCGGCTGCTGGGACTGGAGGACGCCCTGTCGCTGGCCGTCGTGGATCCGATCCAGGACGACCGGAGCTGGCGTTTCACACTCGACGCCGACGGCCGGGATCCCGTACTCGGGATCCGTTTCCTCAGCGAGGCCTACGACCGGCGGGAGACCGGCTACCCCGGTGGGGTGAGCGTGCCCGCGGTCGTCGACGTGCCCAGCGGCGAGCTGGTCACCAACGACTTCCAGCAGATCACGCTCGACCTCGCCGCCGAATGGAGCGCGCTGCACCGGCCCGGCGCGCCGGACCTGTACCCGCGGGCGCGGCGCGACGAGATCGACACGGTGATGGCGGAGGTGTACGAGGACGTCAACAACGGCGTGTACCGGGCGGGCTTCGCCTCGAACCAGGAGGAGTACGAGGCCGCCTGCTCGGGCGTGTTCCGGCGGCTGGAGCTGCTGGCGTCCCGCCTGGCCGGGCAGCGCTACCTCGTGGGCGACACGATCACCGAGGCGGACATCCGGCTGTTCACCACGCTGGTCCGGTTCGACGCCGTCTACCACGGCCACTTCAAGTGCAATCTGTGGAAGCTCGCCGAGAACCCCGTGCTGTGGGCGTACAGCCGGGACCTGTACCAGACTCCCGGTTTCGGGGACACGGTCGACTTCGACCACATCAAGCGGCACTACTACCAGGTGCACACGGGCCTCAACCCGACTCGGATCGTGCCGCTCGGGCCGGACCTGTCCGGATGGCTGACTCCGCATCACCGCGAGGAGCTCGGCGGGCGCCCGTTCGGCGACGGGACCCCTCCGGGTCCCGTACGGCCCGGCGAGGAGGTTCCGCCGCGAGGCCGGCCCTGACGGCCCCGTCGACCGCACCGGCGACCCCCGTACCCGCAGAGGAGACACCGATGGCCAAGAAGAAGCACAAGATCCCGCTCGCCTACCAGCCCGTCGGCTTCGCGCTGGGCTGGGTCGGCGGCACGCTGGCGGGCTTGGCGTTCCGCGCGACGTGGAAGGCCATCCGTCACGAGGAGGAGGTCCCCGAGGCGCTCGACGAGGACCGCCGCTGGGGCGAGATCCTGCTCGCCGCGGCCGTCCAGGGCGCCATCTTCGCCGTCGTGCGCAGTGCCGTCGACCGGGCGGGCGCCACCGCCGTCGAGCGCTCGCTCGGCGTCTGGCCCGCCAAGGTCAGGGACGACCACGACTGACCCACGCCCCCGTGGAAGCCCGGTGACCGCACCCGCGGGGGCGGTGGCCGGCGGGGGCGGCCGGCCACACCGCCGCCTGTCTCGGTCAGCCCTGTTTGGGGCCGGCCTGGGGGACGCGGCGGAGGGTGAAGGTGTGACCGGCCGGGTCGGAACAGCCGCGTTCCTCGTACGGGCCGGGGGCGTCCTTGGCTTCGACGGGGCGGCCGCCGAGTTCGACGACTCGGCGCTCGGCCGCGTCCAGGTCCTCCACCAGGAAGTCCAGGTGCGCCTGGAGCGAGTTCTCGGGGCGGGGCCAGCTCGGCGGGGTAGCGTTCGCGTCGCGGCGGAAGGCGAGCCGCAGTCCGTCGGCGGCCCTGATCTGCACCAGGTTCGCGGTCACGTCCGTCTCCCGCGCCTGGAGCAACTCCTTGTAGAACATGGCGAGTTTCTCGGGCTCGGCGCAGTCGAGCACCACGACGCCCGCGTTCACCAGTGACATTTCTCCTCCGTAGGGTCCGGCGGCGGGACGTGGCTGCCCCTCCACCTCTTCCTCCCGGATGTCCCGGCCCCGCGGATTCAGGCACGCGCCGCGGACGAACCCCGGCGGAACCGGCCACCCGTCAGGCGGTGGCAGCACAAGGAGAGCCCGGACCCGCGGGACGCGCCGCCGGATGAGCGGGCGGGCGCGGGCAGGCTCGTCCACCATGAACCGCATGGAGACGATGCGCGCGATCGGTCAGGACGTCCTCGGCGGTCCCGAGGTGCTGCGGGAAATCGAACTGGAGCGGCCCGTGCCCAGGCCCAACGAGGTGCTGGTGCGGGTGCGGGCCGCCGGGGTGAACCCCACGGACTGGAAACACCGGGCCAACGGCGGCTTCCTCGGCGAACCGCCGTTCGTGCTGGGCTGGGACGTCTCCGGGGTGGTCGAGGCGACGGGCATCGGAGCCTCCCTCTTCCGGCCCGGGGACGAGGTCTTCGGCATGCTGCCGTACCCGTTCGGCCACGGCTCCCACGCCGAGTACGTGACCGCTCCGGCCCGGGCCTTCGCGCCGAAGCCGGACGCGATCGACCACACCGGGGCGGGCGCGCTGCCGCTGGTGTCGCTGACCGCGTGGCAGGCGCTGGTGGAGCGGGCGGATCTCCAAGCGGGACAGCGCGTGTTGATCCACGCGGCGGCCGGAGGAGTCGGCCATGTGGCCGTGCAGATCGCCAAGGCGCGCGGCGCGTACGTCTTCGGCACCGCCGGCGCGGGCAAGCACGACTTCCTGCGCGGCATCGGTGTGGACGAGCCGGTCGACTACCGCTCGACCGACTTCACCGAGGCGGTACGGGACGTCGACGTCGTGCTGGACACCCTCGGCGGCGACACCTCGCTCCGTTCGCTGCGGGTGCTGCGCCCGGGCGGCCTCCTGGTGTCGATCCTGCCGGTCGGCTCCGACGAGCTCTACCACGAGGCCGAGCGGCTCGGCGTCCGGGCGGTCCGGATGCTCGTCGACGCCGACCACCACGGCATGAAGTCGATCGCGCAGCTCGTCGAACAGGGCAGGCTGCGCGCCACGATCGCCGGTACCTTCCGGCCGGCCGAGGCCGCCAGGGCGCACGAGCTCGGCGAAACCGGCCGCACCACGGGCAAGCTGGTCCTGCTGATGGACTGACGCCCGGTGACCGGGCACACGGTCCGGCGATCCCCCCGGTCACACGGAGCCGGACGCGGCCCCGTGTTGTTCCAGCGCCGCCTCCAGCGTCGGCTGCGGCGGCAGCAGCCGGGACAGCCCGGTGACCTTCAGGATGCGCAGGGTCAGCGGGTGTGTGCACACCAGGTGCAGCTCTCCGCCGTGGTCGAGGACCCGGCCGCGGGCCCGGTACAGCAGGCGCAGTCCTGAGCAGTCGAAGAAGTCCACCCGGCTCAGGTCGATCACGACCCGGGCCCCGGGCCGTGCGGTGGCCCGGTCGATGTGGGGGGCGATCTGCGCCTCCGCGGCGATGTCGATCTCGCCGCGGAACTCCAGCACGGTGTGCCCGCGGTCCCGATGGACGCGCAGATGCCGGGTGAACGGCGGCGCAGGATCCTGCTGCACGACGGCATTCCCCTCCAACCGGCTCCAAGTACGACGGGCCCGGAGATCACAGCATCCCCCGACCCTTGGGGCCCAACACCCCTACTTGCTCAGCAAGTTACCCTCGTAGGAGTGAATTCCAGCATGTTCGGTTGACATATGTCTCCGAATTGCAGCCGACTACGGCTACTCGGTGGGCGGTGCGTCGAACAGGGCGCTGACCGACTCGCCGTTGTGGATGCGGCGTACGGCCTCCGCGAGGGCCGGGGCGATGGACAGGATCCGCAGCTTGTCCTTGTGGGCCCGGTGCTCCTCGTCCCCCACCGGCACCGGCACGGTGTTGGTGCACACGATCTCCAGGACGTCGCTCTGCTCGGTCAGCCGTTTGAGGGCACCCGCCGCGAACAGGCCGTGGGTGCAGGCGACGCGGATGGAGCGGGGCCCCAACTCTCGTAGCCGGTCGAGCAGTTCGAGCACCGTACTGCCCTTGGCGATCTCGTCGTCCAGCACGATGACGTCCCGCCCGGCCACATCGCCGATGACGGAGCTGATGGTCACCCGGTCGTCGGCGTAGCGCTGCTTGGCCCCGGCGGCCACCCGGGCCCCGATCATCCGGGCGAACGCGGCCGCCTCCTTGACGTTGCCCAGGTCCGGGGAGACCACGGTGGTGCGGGACAGGTCGTACTGCCGGAAGTGCTCGGCGAGTTCACGCAGCGCGTGCAGATGGTCGACGGGCACCGAGAAGAAGCCGTGCACCTGCGGGGCGTGCAGCGTCATCGCCAGCACACGGCACGCGCCGGCCGCGACCAGCAGATCGGCCACCAGCCGGCCGCCCAGCGAGATACGCGGCGCGTCCTTCTTGTCCGAGCGGGCGTAGGAATAGTGCGGCATCACGACGGTGATCCGCCCGGCGGAGGCGCCGCGGGCCGCGTCGCACATCAGCAGCAGCTCCACGAGATGCTCCTGCACCGGCTTGACCAGCGGCTGGATGAGGAAGACGTCCCGCTCCCGGCAGTTCGCCCGGAGCTGCACCTCCAGGCAGTCGTTGGCGAACCGGCTGACCCGCGCCGGGCTGAGGGGCACACCCAGATGGGCGCAGACCTCCGCCGCCAGGTCGGGGTGGGCGCTGCCGCTGAACACCGCGATGTCTCGCACGATCCGCTCCTCGCTGATCATTTCCGGCTCCCGGCTCATGCTACTGATCGCCCGCTGACGGGCCGCGGTACGCCGCCGGGGCCAGGCGGGCCCCCACGACCCCTCCCCGCCCCGTGCCCGGCCAACTGGTCTGTCTGGCCACGGATTTGGCGGGCATTCTCAGGAGGGAGGAAGGAGAACCGTGGGATGACGACTCCCCCCGAGCGAGCCACCCGGCGCATGCCCGGCTGGGCGAAGGCGGTGAGTGCCGTCGTGGTGGTGCCGGCGCTGCTGTTCGCCGGTGTCGCGCTGGCCGTGCTGCCCGGCATCAAGGACCTGTTCGGCACCGAGACGCACGACCGCTCGGGCCCCGCGCTCCTGAAGTCGATCCAGGACCTCAGCCGTTACGACGCCGCCTCCGGCAACTTCCAGGTCGTCGTGGACCTGGAGAAGGACAGCAAGTACCTGCCCGACGCCATCCGCGGCACCCGCACCCTCTACGTCGGGGCCGGCACCGTGGACGCCTACGTGGACCTCGGCCGGCTCGGCGACAAGGACGTGACGGTCGACGGCGACCGCACCTCGGCCACGCTGCGGCTGCCGCACGCACGGCTCGGCCGCCCGGCCCTGGACGCGGACCACTCCTACGCCGTCTCCAAGCAGCGCGGTCTGCTCGACCGTCTGGGCGACCTGTTCTCCGACAACCCCAACAGCGAACAGGCCGTACAGCGGCTCGCGGTCAAGCACATCGCCGACGCGGCGAAGGACAGCGGCCTGACGGCCCGGGCCGAGGCCAACACCACCGGGATGCTCGAAGGCCTGCTCACGTCCCTCGGCTTCAAGGAGGTGCACGTCACGTACGGGCCCTGAGCAGGCCCACGCCGCGCTCCCCCGTGGTCCCTGGCGCGCCCGATCGTCCACGGCCGCGGCGGGCCCACGCGGACCTCCGCGACGCCGGCCCCACGCAGGGCAGGGCATCCTCGGCCGGTTCGCGGGTAACCGGCCTACAAGGCAAGGCAGTTGACGATCGGGAGGACCGGCATGGCCCGTGTGGTGATCAGTCCGCGTACCGTTTTCCGCCCGCGCAAGGGCCGGTCCGGGGCCGGCGGGCGGCGGGCCGGAGGGGTCCGCCGGCCGCTGGCCTGGCCGCTGCGGCTGCTGGCGATGCTGTGCGCCTTCGCCTTCATGGTGACGTTCGCTGTCGTCCTGGCGCAGCTGACGCTGGAGCCGTCGCCCGCGTCGGCTTCCATCGCGCACAGCAATCTGCGTCCGGGAAGCTCGCTTCGGGCCTACCTGGAAGGGGCGGGGACGCGGGAGGCGGTCAAGCAGATCGGCGGCAACGTGCTGATCGGTGTGCCGTTCGGCGTACTGGTTCCGGTCGTCGCGCCGGGGGCGCGCAAAGTCCTGCCGGTGCTGCTGCTGACCGCGACGGTGATGCTGCTCGTGGAGTTCGCGCAGGGCGCCCTGATCACCGGGCGGGCCTTCGACATCGACGATGTCATCCTCAACACCTCGGGCGCGCTGCTGGGTTGGGTACTCCTGGGCCGGCGCATGGGCCGGGCCGTGCACGCGCGCAAGCCGCGTGAGTGATGGCCGGAATTGGTCCGTACCACATATTGACGGCCCCTTATCTCACTCCTTGAATCAAGGGCGACACATTCACCCCCCACAACGGATCGGCGGCCCGGGCCCGGGCCGCCGCACGGAAGGGAGAGCCGTGGCCCGTCCACGCCTGCTCCGCAGATGTCTGTTCGCCGCCCTGTCCGCCGTCCTGGTCGGCTCCGCCGCCGTCGGCCCGGCGCGGGCCGACTCCCCGAAGGCGGCCGCCCCCACGGCGGCCACCCCGAAGGCGGCCGCCGCCGTCACGTTCTCCGACACCTTCGACGGCCCCGCCGGCGCGGCCGTCGACTCCTCCAAGTGGCAGATCGAGACCGGCGACAACGTCAACAACCACGAACGGCAGTACTACACGTCGGGCAACAAGAACGCGGCCCTGGACGGCCAGGGCCATCTGGTGATCACCGCCCGGCGCGAGAACCCCTCCAACTACCAGTGCTGGTACGGCACCTGCCAGTACACCTCGGCCCGGCTGAACACCTCCGGGAAGTTCACCGCGCAGTACGGGCACGTCGAGGCCCGGATGAAGATCCCGCGGGGGCAGGGCATGTGGCCCGCGTTCTGGATGCTCGGCACGCCGGTCAACTGGCCGGACTCCGGTGAGATCGACATCATGGAGAACGTCGGTTTCGAGCCGTCCACCGTCCACGGCACGATCCACGGCCCCGGCTACTCCGGCTCGGGCGGCATCGGCGCGGGCTACTCGCTGCCGAACGGACAGAACTTCGCGGACGCCTTCCACACCTTCGCCGTCGACTGGGCGCCGGACTCGATCACCTGGTCCGTGGACGGCAACGTCTACCAGCGGCGCACGCCGGCCGACCTGGGCGGCAGGACGTGGGTGTTCAACAAGCCGTTCTTCCTGATCCTGAACCTGGCCGTGGGCGGCTACTGGCCGGGCGACCCGGACGGCTCCACCTCCTTCCCGCAGCAGCTCGTGGTCGACTCGGTATCGGTGACCACGAGCGACACGTCCGGCGGCGGCGCGATCCGCGGGCTGGCCGGCAAGTGCGTGGACGTGGCCGGGGCGAACTCCGCCAACGGCACCCCGGTGCAGCTCTACGACTGCAACGGCACCGCCGCCCAGCAGTGGACGGTCGCCTCGGACGGCACCCTGCGCGCACTCGGCAAGTGCCTGGACGTCACGGACCGCGGCACCGCGGACGGCTCCACCGTCCAGTTGTGGGACTGCGGCGGCGGCGCGAACCAGAAGTGGGTGGTCTCCTCGGCGCACGACATCGTCAACCCGCAGGCGAACAAGTGTCTGGACGTCACCGGAAACAACTCCGCCAACGGCACCCGGCTCCAGATCTGGACCTGCACGGGCGGTGCCAACCAGAAGTGGACGGTGGGCTGAGCCCGTGGACCGGTGCTGAGGGCTAGGGCCTCTCGTTTGGATCATGCCGGGCCCTGATCCGGCCTGATCCAAACGAAAGACCCTAGTGCACGGTCCAGGTGAACTTGTCGCCGCCGACCCAGCGGACCACGTCCGGATCGTCGAGGTCGTGGATGCTGATACCGAAGGCGGCGGCGGCTTCCAGGACGTCGATGACGGTCTTCGCCTCGCCGACCACCTCACCGTCGATCTCCACGATACGGAAGGGCGGACTGCCCGGCTGCACGGCGAGCACCAGGATCCGCGGCCGGGAGATGTGCAGGGCAGCTTCGGTCATGCCATCCAGCCTAGAACGCCGACCGCGGCGACGGGTTTCCGGCGCCGCCGGGCCCGGGGTTCCGCACCGCCGCGGCGTCCGCCCCGGCGGGCCGGCCCGGAAGCCTCCGGGCCGGCCCGCCGGGTGCCTTCCCGTGCCGTGTGGTGCGGTCCCGGTGGCGCCGGGGAACCCTGGAGGTGGAGGTGGCGATGGACCCTGTCGAGGCACTGGACCGGATCGCCTTTCTGCTGGAGCGGTGCCTGGCGCCGACCTACCGTGTGCGCGCCTTCCGCACCGCCGCCCGGGTGCTGTCCGGGCTGCCCGAGCGCGAGGTGGCCGAGCGCGCCACGGCCGGGACGCTCCAGTCGCTCAAGGGCGTCGGCCCGAAGACCGCCCAGGTGGTGCGGGAGGCACTGGCCGGGCAGGTGCCCGGCTATCTGCGGAAGCTGGAGGACGAGGCGGACGAACCGCTCGTCGCGGGCGGCGAACGGCTGCGGGCGCTGCTGCGCGGCGACTGCCATCTGCACTCCGACTGGTCCGACGGCGGTAGCCCGATCGAGGAGATGGGCCGGACCGCGGCACGCCTCGGGCACGAGTGGGCGGTGCTCACGGACCACTCGCCGCGACTGACGGTGGCCCGCGGGCTGTCCGCCGAGCGGCTGCGCGAGCAGCTGGAGGTGGTCGCGGAGCTGAACCGGACATGGGCGCCCTTCCGGCTGCTGACCGGCATCGAGTGCGACATCCTCGACGACGGCTCGCTCGACCAGGAGCCGGAGCTGCTGGAACGGCTGGACGTCGTGGTGGTGTCGGTGCACTCCAGACTGCGGATGGACGCCCGGTCGATGACCCGCCGCATGGTGGCCGCCGTGCGCGATCCGCACTCCGACGTCCTCGGCCACTGCACCGGACGGCTGCTGACCGGGCGGGGCCGGCCGGAGTCCGAGTTCGACGCGGACGCGGTGTTCGCCGCGTGCGCCGAGACCGGCACGGCCGTGGAGATCAACAGCCGCCCGGAGCGGCTGGACCCGCCGCGGCGGCTGCTGCGCCGGGCCGTGGACGCCGGCGTGTTGTTCTCCGTCGACACCGACGCCCACGCGCCCGGCCAGCTGGACTGGCAGATCCACGGGTGCGCGCGGGCCGAGGCGTGCGGGGTGCCCCCGGAGCGCGTGGTGACCACGTGGACCGGGGAGCAGCTGCTGGACTGGGCCCGCGAGCGCCGGACGCCGTGAGGCGTGCCGCCCGCGCGTCCCTCGGTGCTCGTCCGTGCGGTCCACGCCCGCGCGGGTCCGCGTCGACCGGCCGTGACCGGGTACTCGGTGGGCCGCACTGTCAGCCGCCGCCGAGAGGAGCCGAGGGTGAGCAGCGCTTCGGGCAGCCGGGTCGTCGTCACGGGCGCGACCGGCAATGTCGGCACAAGTGTCGTACGGGTCCTCGCCGAGGATCCGGAGATCGGATCCATACGGGGGCTGGCCCGCAGGATCCCTCAGTGGTCGCCGCCGAAGACGCAGTGGTCGGCGGTGGACGTGTCCTTCGAGCAGTCCGGGCTGGCCGGGGAGTTCGCGGGCGCCGACGCCGTGATCCATCTGGCCTGGGCCTTCCAGCCCACGCACGATCCGGCGGCCACGTGGCGCACCAACGTGCTGGGGAGCATTCGGGTCTTCGACGCGGTGGCCGCCGCGCGGGTGCCGGTCCTGGTGCACGCCTCGTCGGTCGGCGCGTACTCACCGGGGCCGAAGGACCACGCGGTGGACGAGTCGTGGCCGACCCACGGCTGGCCGGACGCCGCGTACTGTCGGGAGAAGGCGTATCTGGAACGGGCCCTGGACACCTTCGAGCGGGACCACCCGGACGTGCGGGTGGTCCGGATGCGGCCGGCCTTCCTGTTCAAGCGGGAGTCGGCGAGCGAGCAGCGCCGGATCCTCGGCGGCCGGTTCCTGCCGGGGCAGCTGGCCCGGCCCGAGCTGATGCCGTTCCTGCCGGACGTCCCGGGCCTGCGGGTGCAGGCGCTGCACACGGACGACGCCGCCCGGGCCTACCGGCTGGCGCTCGCGCACGAGGTGCGGGGAGCGTTCAATCTGGCCGCCGAGCCGCCGCTCGACGCGCAGGTGCTGGGCGAGCTGCTCGGCTCCCGGCCCGTCCGGCTGCCGCGCACCGCCGCCCGCTCGGCGATCGCCGCCGCGTGGGGGCTGCGCCTGCTGCCCGCCTCCCCCCAGCTGTTCGACGCGGTCCTCCACCTCCCCCTGATGGACTGCACCCGGGCCCACACCGAACTGGGCTGGCGCCCGGAGCGTACGGCGACGGAGGTCCTCCAGGAGTTCCTCCAGGGGGTGCAGCGGGGCGAGGGTGCGGACACGGAGCCGCTGCGGGGCCGCAAGGTCGGGTGAACCGGGACCGGATCGGCAGGCGCAGGGGCAGGGGCAGGGTCCCCGAGGGGAGCCGGGCCACGGCCCCGGAGATGTCAGCCGTGTGCCCGCAGCGCCCGCATCTGTTCCTCCAGCGGACCGAGCCCGACGTCCCGGCGGCGCTCGTCGAGGGTCTGCGGGCGGCGCACGGGGTACGGGCGCAGGGTGACGGGGTTGATCCGCGTGCCGTAGAACTGCGGCTCGCCCAGTTCCACGGCGCAGTGGTCGGCGATGTAGGCCAGGTGCACCGCGGGGCAGCGGCCGTCCGCGGTGGCCTGGGCGATCAGATCCCGGCACCGCAGCCGGAAGCCCAGGTCCGGGGCGTGCAGCAGGATCATCAGGGCGGCCGTCGAGGCGGCACCGCCCACGGCCTCGACGGTCGGCCAGCCGTGCAGGCGCACGATCGCCGCGAGCGCCTCGGCGTTGTCCCGGCGGCACCGGGCCACACTCCGTCGCCGCTCCGCCGTGGGCGCGGCCCCCGCCTCCCGCGTCGACTCCCGGTCCGCGTCGGCCCTGCGCACCAGCTCGGCCGCCACCGGGGAGGCGTCCTCCCCGGACAGCGGCACCGCGTTCTGCCCCACGGCCGGTACCGCTCCCCGCCCCACGGCCAGTGCCGCTCCCCGCCCGACGAGCGGCACCGCGTCCCTCTCGACCGTCGGCACCGCCGCCTCGGCCGGTCCCGTCACCGATCCGCCCGGGACCGCGAGGTCTCCGCCCGAGACGTCCGGTCCGCGGGATGTCGTGGGCGTGCCCACGGGATGGTCCGGAGAGGCCGTCATGGAGCCGTGCCTCCGCGGCGGCGCAGCGTGAACCACACTCTCTTGCCGGGGCGGCCGGGTTCGGGCGGCGCCATTCCCCAGTCGTCCGCCAGCGCGGCGACGATGGCGAGTCCGCGTCCCGACTCCGCGTCCGCGTCCGCCGGTCGCGGTCGGGGCAGCACCGGCGAGGAGTCCGCCACCGTCACGCGGAGGGTGTGCGGGCTCCACTCGACGGTCACGGTGACCGTGTCGTCGGGGCCGGTGCGCGCGTGCTTGACCGCGTTGGCGAACAGTTCGTCCGCGGCGAGCACCGCGCCGTCGCGCTGATCGGCCGACAGCGGCAGCCGGGCGAACTGCTCGGTGACCAGTCGCCGTACGGCCGCCGCCCAGGAGGGGTCGGCGGGGACGGTGGAGCGGACGCGGAAGGGCTCGTCCGCGGCGGGGCCGGCCGGCCGGTGCCGGGTGTCCGCCGGTGCGGGCGGCGGCCCGGGGCGCCAAGCGCCGGATGCCGTCATCGGTCCTCCTTCGGACGCGGCGGCGCGGCGCCCCGGGTCAGGACGGCCGCCCTCGTCCGCGTGCGGGCGAGGCCGGGGTCCGGGCTCCTCGACTGTCCGTCGGTCACGATGGCCATCCAGGTCTCGCGTCGCGTTCCCGTGCGGGCCGGGCTCGCATCTGGCGGAACGTCAGTTTCGTTGTTGAAAAGCGCAGTTGGCCGGTGCGACGGCCCGCTGTGCGACAGCTCCTCCTGTCACTATGGTCTCGGACACACTCGGCCCGCAACCTGCGTTCTGATAATTTCAGAACGTTCACCAACACCCTGTCTGTGTCCTCGACGCCGTGCCACACTGCACGCGAAGTCGGCCGTTCGGGAGGTAGGACGTGAGGGAGAACCGCTCAGGCGGGAGCGCGCCCACCGTCCTGCGGATGGTCCTCGGCAAGCGGCTGCGGCACCTGCGGGAGCGGGCCGGGGTCTCCTTCGAGGACGCGGCACGGGCCATCGAGGTCACGCCGCTGACGGTCCGCCGGATAGAGAAGGCCGAGGTCGGCCTGCGCATCCCGTACGTCAAGGAGTTGTTGCGCACCTACGGCGTCCCCGCGGCGGAGATCGACGACTTCGTCACCCTGGCCCGGGAGGCCAATCGGCCGGGCTGGTGGTACAAGTACCGCGACGTACTGCCGGAGTGGTTCAAGGCGTACGTGAGCCTGGAGAGCGAGGCCAGCGTCATCCGCCTCTACGAACCTCATTACGTGCCGGGCCTGTTGCAGACCCGCGACTACGCCACCGCGCTCATGCGGGTCGGCTTCCCCAACGAGTCGAAGGAGGAGATCGCCCGTCGCGTGGCCCTGCGCCTGAGACGCCAGGACCTGCTCGCCAAGCCGGACGGCCCGGCCATGTGGGCCATCGTGGACGAGACGGTGCTGCGCCGCCCCGTCGGCGGCCCCAGGGTGATGCGGGCCCAGCTGGACCGGCTCGTCGAGGTGCTCCGGATGCCGAAGGTCAGTATCCAGGTCATGCCCTATTCGGTGGGGGCCCACCCGGGCGCCTTCGGCCCCTTCCACCACTTCCGCTTCGGCTTCTCCGAACTGCCCGACGTCGTCTACACCGAGAACCTCGCGGGCTCGGTGTACTACGACAGGCCGGAGGACGTCGTGACCTATCTCGAAGTTCTGGACCGGATGTCCGTGCAGGCGGAACCGGTCGCACGGACCAGGGACATCCTGGGCGAACTGCGTAAGGAGTTGTGATCCATGGCATCCAACGCCCCCCTCCACAGCGGCATACCGGCCGGTGACCTGGGCACCGAGGGCTGGCACAAACCCTGGAGCGGCACCAACGGCGGCTCCTGCGTCGAGGCCAAGCGCCTGCCCGACGGCAGGGTCGCCCTCCGCCAGTCCACCGACCCCGAGGGGCCCGCGCTGCTCTACAGCCGGGACGAGATGATCGCGTTCCTCCGGGGCGTCAAGGCGGGCCAGGCGGACTTCCTGGTGGACTGAGCCCGAACCGGACCCGGAAGAAAACCGGAACAGCCCCGGCCGGCCCCGCAGCGCGCGGGACCGGCCGGCTCCGCGTCTGGGTTCGCGGCATGGGCCCGACCGCATCGGTCCGGGGACGGGGGCGGGGCGGCCCCCTCCTCGGCATCATCCTGAACTCGGGCCACGCATAAGGACGTTGACGCTAAGTTGAAGACAGACAACGACCGCCGCACGCACGGCAGGAGACCCCCCATGGCAGACGGCGAGCTCACCCCGGACCAGGACGCGCTGTCCAAGATCGACACCACGGTGCCGCACTCGGCCCGCATCTGGAACTACTGGATGGGCGGCAAGGACAACTACGAGGTCGACCGGATCGCGGGCGACGCCTACCGCGAGCACGCGCCGACCATCGAGACCATGGCCCGCGCCTCCCGCCAGTACCTGGTCCGCGCCGTGACCTACGTGGCCGGCGACCTCGGCATCCGCCAGTTCCTCGACATCGGCACCGGACTGCCGACCTACGACAACACCCACCAGGTCGCCCAGCGCATCGCCCCCGAGTCGCGCATCGTCTACGTCGACAACGACCCGCTGGTACTGCGCCACGCCCAGGCCCTGCTCACCAGCACCCCCGAGGGTGTGACCGAGTACATCGACGCGGACCTGCACGACCCCGAGGCGATCATCGAGCGAGCGGGCAAGATCCTCGACTTCGACCAGCCGGTGGCCCTGATGCTGATGGGCATTCTCGGCCACGTCCAGGACTACGAGGAGGCGAAGTCGATCGTCCGCCGCGTCCAGGCCGCGCTGCCCTCCGGCAGCTGCTTCGTGCACTACGACAGCACCGACACCGACCAGGCGCTCAAGGAGGCCCAGCAGGGCTACGACGACACCGGCGCCGTCCCGTACGTGCTGCGCAGCCCGGAGCAACTGGTCGCCTACTACGAGGGACTCGAGCTGGTCGAGCCCGGCATCGTCTCCTGCCCGCTGTGGCGTCCCGAGCCGGGCACCGTGCCCGAGCCCACGGACATCCACGGCGGCGTGGCCCGCAAGCCCTGACACCCGGGCGGCGGGACTCGCGGGCCACGCCCCGGCCTACGGCGCCGTGCGCAGGAAGTCCGCCAGCGCCTCCAGGAGCCGGTCGACGTCCTCGTCGTCGTTGTACGGGGCCAGTCCGATCCGCAGCCCGCCGGTGTCGCCCAGGCCGAGCCGGCGGGAGGCCTCCAGGGCGTAGAACGCGCCCGACGGAGCCGCGACGGCGCGTTCGGCCAGGTGGCGGTAGGCGTCGACGGTGCTGCGGCCCTCCATGGTCAGCAGCAGGGTCGGGGTGCGCTCGGCCGCGCGCGAGTGCACGGTGATCTCCGGGAGGCGGGACAGCTCCTCCTCGATCCGGCGGCGCAGTGCGTCCTCGTGCCGTTCGAGCGAGCCGAAGGAGGCGAGGAGCCGTTCCCGACGGGTGCCGCGCGCCCGCGGGTCCATCCCGGCGAGGAAGTCCACGGCGGCCCGGGTCCCGGCCAGCAGTTCGTAGGGCAGGGTGCCGAGTTCGAAGCGCTCGGGCACCGCGTCGGACGAGGGCAGCAGCTTGTCCGGGCGCAGCGTCTCCAGCAGGTCCGGGCGGCTCGCCACGACGCCGAGGTGCGGGCCGAGGAACTTGTACGGGGAGCAGGCGAAGAAGTCCGCGCCCAGGGCGGCGAGGTCGACCGGGGCATGGGCGGTGTGGTGCACGCCGTCGACGTAGAGCAGGGCGCCGCGCTCGTGGGCCAGGGCGGCGATCGCGGGCAGGTCCGGGCGCGTGCCGATCAGGTTGGAGGCGGCGGTGACCGCGACCAGCCGGGTGCGGTCGGACAACTGGTCCGCGATGTGCCGCGCGGTCAGTTCGCCGGTGGCCGGGTCGAAGTCCGCCCAGCGCACGACGGCTCCCACGGCCTCGGCGGCCTGGACCCAGGGCCGGATGTTGGCGTCGTGGTCGAGCCGGGTGACGACGACCTCGTCGCCCGGCGCCCACGTCCGGGCCAGCGTGCGCGAGAAGTCGTACGTCAGCTGGGTCGCGCTGCGCCCGAAGACGACTCCGGACGGCTCCGCGCCCAGGAGGTCCGCCATGGCTTCCCGGGCGGTGGCGACGCAGTCCTCGGCGTTGCGCTCGCCCGCCGTCGTCAGGCCCCGGTTGGACAGCGGACCGGCGAGCGCGTCGGCGACGGCGTCGATGACCGGCTGCGGCGTCTGGCTGCCGCCCGGCCCGTCGAAATGGGCCCACCCGGCCTTCAGGGCGGGGAACTGCGCGCGGACACCGGCGATGTCATGCGTCACGGACGACTCCTTCGAACGCTCCTGATGCGGGATGCGTCCCCATGATCCATCGCCCCGCGCCGCGAGGACAGCCCCCTACGTTCGGCGTTCCTCCAGGGCCGTCTGCCAGGCGGGGACCGGGTCCTTGGGGGCCGGGTCGGCGCGGCGGCCGCCGCGGGTGAAGAAGTCGGCGAGGGGGAGGATCGCGGCGCCGACGGTGACCGCGTCCGGGCCGAGTCTGCCCAGGTCGATGGTGACCTGCTCGGCGGGGTGGCGCAGGGCGTACGCGGTCGCGTGGCGGCGTACCGCGGGCAGGAAGCGGGGGCCGAGCTGGAGGCCGGCCCAGCCGCCGATGAGGATGCGCTCGGGCTGGAAGAGGTTGATCAGGTCGGACAGGCCGGCGCCCAGGTATTCGGCGGTCTCCTCCAGCACCGCGAGCGCCACGGGGTCGGCGGCGGTGCCCTCGGGCGGGTAGGCGGCGGCCAGCAGGGCGGTCAGCGCGGTCTCCTCGTCGGTGCCCCGCGGTGGCCGGCCGCCCTCCTCGCGCCAGCGGGCCAGCAGGGATTCCGCGCCGGCGTACGCCTCCAGGCAGCCCAGGGCGCCGCAGCGGCAGCGGCGCCCCCGTACGCGTACCGTCAGATGCCCCCACTCCACGGCCCGGCCGCGCTCGACCTCGGGGGTGACCAGGCAGGCGCCCACGCCGGAGCCGAAGAGCACCACGACCGCGTTGCCCGCGCCGCGGCCGGCGCCGAACCACATCTCCGCCTGGCCCAGGGTCTTGGCGCCGTTGTCGATGAAGTACGGAACGCCGTCCGGGAGCCGGGAGCCGGCGCGGAGCAGGGACTCCAGGGGCACCGCGTCCCAGCCGATGGTCTGCCCGTGCACGACGGCACCGCGGTCGGGGGTGGGCTCGACGATGCCGGGGACGCCGATCCCGACCCCGAGGAGGCGCTCCGGGGGCAGGCCGGCCGCGGACAGGACCTCGGCGATCCCGTCCCGGATGTGCCCGGTGATCACGTCGACGTCGTAGCCCTGTGACTCCAGTGGCCGTTCCGTGCGCGCCAGTTCGGTGAGGGTGAGGTCGAACAGCTCGACGCGGACCCGGGTCTCGCCGACGTCCACGCCGATCATGTGGCCGCTGCCCGGCGCGACGCGCAGCAGGGTGCGCGGGCGTCCCCCGTCGGAGTCGACGCTGCCGGCCTCCTCGACGAGGCCGTCGGCGACCAGGTCCGCGACGACGTTGCTGACCGAGCCGGAACTCAGGCCGGTCGCGGGGCCGAGTTCGAAGCGGCTGAGGGGGCCGTCGAAGTACAGCCGTTGCAGTACGGCCGAACGGTTGCCCCTTCTGAGATCGCGCACCGTGCGCCCGTTCCGCCCCGCCATGTGGCTCCCTCCCGAACCGTGCCCGAGCTGCAACATACCGCCGCGGGCCGTCTGGGCGCGACTTCTGCGATCCCTTAGTCCACGCAATAAATTAAGAGGTGACGGTAAGGCGGCCGATCTCCTCGAGCGCGGCGGACAGTTCGGGGGTGACATGATCGCGCGTCCAGCGTTCGTGCGCGCGCCCCAGGGCACGCGGAATCGTCTCGGTGAGCATGATCAGGTAGAGGTAGCTGCGGTACAGGGCGAGCCGCAGGCGGGCCGTCCGCCCGAACCCGGCCCGGCCGCCGGCCGCGCGGTAGCCCGCGAGGAACGCCCGGTCCTCGCGGATGTCCCCGAGCAGCGCGAGCGAGACGAAGTCGGCCGCCGGATCGCCCCAGAACATGCGCTCGCCGTCGATCAGGCCCCCGATGCGGACGCCGCCCTCCGAGCGGTCGACCAGGACGTTGCCCGGCCACAGGTCGAAGTGGACGAGGCGGGGTACGGCGACCCCGTCCAGGGCGCCGTAAGCGGCCGCGGCCGTGTGGGCGATCTCGCCGGCGGGCCGGGGCAGCCGGGCGCCGTAGCGGCGGGCGTCTTCGAGGGCGGCGGCGTACATCGCGGTGAAGGCGGCGCGCCAGTCCGGGGCGAGCGGGCCGAGCGCGCCTGAGGGGTAGCCGAAGCCGGGGCCGGTCACCTGGTGCAGCCGGGCCACCTGGCCGCCCAGCCGGGTGCGCAGGTCCGCCGCTTCGGCGTCCGTCACCGACGCGTCCCACGGCTCGCCGGGGCAGGCCGTCATCAGCAGATGGCGCCGGCCCGCCTCCTCGCCGACCGCGACCACGCGCGGCGCCGGCACTCCGGCCCGCCCGGCCCCGCGGCAGAACTCGGCCTCGCCGACGAGGAGGTCCCTCTCGTAGCGCAGACCGGGCACGGTCGGGGCGGGCGGAACCTTCAGCACGTACCGGGTGCCGTCCGCCAGGCACAGCTCCTCGACCGTGTTGTACGTGCCGCCGCCCAGCGCACGGAGCCGGGCGAGCCGGCCGGGCGGGACACCCGCGGCCCGCAGCACGCGCCGGGCCCGCCCCCACGACCGCGTCGGCGGTGTCGCCAGGTCACCGAAATCCATTGGACCCCCCTATCGGATCCTGCTTACCCTAGCCGCAAAACTAATACCCTTAGGCAATTTCTCCCACCCCCGGAGGCCCACCATGAGATCACTGTCCGAGCAGGACGTCCGCGACTCGTTCGTCAACTGCTCCAAGGGCGAGGCCAAGCGCCTGTCGCTGCCCCGCGACCTCGGTGACCGCCCCTGGGACGATCTGGACTTCCTGGGCTGGCGCGATCCGGGAGCGCCCGATCGCAGTTATCTGGTCACCGAGCGGGAGGGCCGGCTCATGGGCATCGCCCTGCGCTTCCCCGCCTCGCGGCGCGGCTTCCTGCACCGCAGCATGTGCTCGCTGTGCCTGACCACCCACCGCGGGGGCGGAGTCTCCCTGATGACCGCCCGCAAGGCCGGAACGGCGGGCCGCGAGGGCAACTCGGTCGGCGTGTACATGTGCACCGACCTCGCCTGCTCGCTCTATGTGCGCGGAAAGAAGGTCCCGGACTCCGGCGCGCGCTTCGAGGAGAGCCTCACGCTGGAGCAGCAGATCGCCCGCACCACGGCCAATCTGGGGGCCTTCCTCGACAAGCTGTACGCCTGACCGCACGGCCGGTCACGTTCGACCTCTGCGCGATCGGGGAACAGCGCAAGGGATGCGGAAGGTACGTGACTGGACTTCGCCCCTGGTCCGGCTGGCGAAACGGCACCGGGACCCCGTGGTCGTCCAGGCGCTGCGCTCCACGACCGCGGCGACGATCGCGTATGTGATCGCGTTGCGACTGAGTCCGGAGCCCGCGCCGCTGACCGCGCCGCTGACGGCGCTGCTCGTCGTCCAGGTGACCCTCTACTCCACGCTGACCACCGGCATCCGCCGGGTGAACTCGGTGGTGGCCGGAGTGCTCGTGGCCATCGCCTTCTCCCTGCTGGTGGGGCTGACCTGGTGGAGTCTCGCACTGGTGATCCTGGCGGCGCTGGCGGTCGGGCACCTGGTGCGGGTGGACGAGTTCGTGCCCGAGGTGGCGATCAGCGCCATGCTGGTCCTCGGCGTCACCGCCGTGGGCAGTACCGCCTCGGCGCGGGTCGAGGAGACGCTGATCGGCGCGGTGGTCGGCCTCGGCTGCAATCTGCTGCTCGCTCCCCCGGTGTGGACCGAACAGGCCGGCGCGTCGATCGAGGGCCTGGCCCGCCGCGTGCGGCAGCTGATGCTGCGGCTGGGCGAGGAGGCGGCCGGGCATCCGCCCGTGGAGCGCGCCGCGGAGCGGCTGCACGAGGCGCGCCGCCTGGACCACGACATCTCCGAGGTGGACGCCTCCCTCAGGCAGGCCGAGGACAGTCTGCGGCTCAATCCGCGGGTGCGCGAGGGCCTGCTGCACCGGGTGGTGCTGCGCACGGGGCTGGACACGCTGGAGATCTGCACGGTCGTGCTGCGGGTGCTGGCGCGCACCTTCACCGACCTGACGAAGCGGCGGGCTCCCGAGCCGATGTTCTCGCCGCAGGCCGGAGCCCTGGTGCAGGAGCTGCTGTGCGAGATCGCCGACACGGTGGTCAGCTTCGCGGTGCTGGTCACCTCGGACGTCAGCGTGAACGCGGAGGAGGCCGAGTCCCGGCTGGCCGCCCAGCTGCGCCAGACCTCCGCCACCCGCGACAAGGCGGCCCGGCTGCTGCTGGAGGAGGCGCAGCGGGACACGGGCCAGTGGCAGCTGTACGGCGCGGTGCTCACCGAGGTCGACCGCATCATCGACGAGATGGACACCGAGCACCGCTCCCGCCGGCTCCTGGAGGAGCTGGACCGGTACACCCGCGCCCAGCGCGAGCGCTCCCCGCGGCTGACCCGGCTCGGGGACCGGCTGGGCGCCCCGGTCCGGCAGCGGCGGAACCGCGAGGGCGTCGCGCGGCGTTCTGTGCGTGAGGGGCGCGGTCCTACGACGGCGCGGTCCTGTGAGGGAGGGGAACAGGCATGACCGACTCGAAGGTGCGGATCGACGGGAACACGCTGCGGCTGCCGGGCGGTGTGGCGGTGCGGTTCGTGCGCACCCTGCGGCTGCCGGAGAAGGGTACGCATCCGCTGCCGCCGGGGCTGGGCGAGTTCCCGGTCCGGCGGGTGGCCGACTACGCGGACTCGGTGCCCGAGGAGTGGCGGGCGCGCGGCGGCGTGATGCTGCCGGTGTATCTGCGCGAGGCCATGTGGCTGAGCTTCGCGGGCACGACCGAGCCGGCCGCCCTCCAGGTCGGCGTGGGCAAGGTGTGCGCGGTGTCGGGCCGGCCCTGGAGCGACCGGCTGTCCCGCGACCCGCAGAACTACGTGGTGCTGCCCCGCCAGCCCTGGCTGGACGGCATCAACTCCGGCAAGGGCACCGTGCGCCAGTTCGTCGCCGTGCCGCTGGGCCTGGGGGCGAGCGTCGAGGGCCAGGTCACGGGCGAGGAGGTGTGGGGCGGCGTGCAGTTGCAGTCGTTCCCGCTGAACGACGCCGAACTGGCCCGGTGGCACGAGGAGGAGCGGCGGCGGCTGCGGCGGGAGGCGGCCCTGTCGGCCCAGATCTGCGGTGCCGCCCCCATGGCGGCAGCCGCGGCGCCCGCGCCCGGCGCCGCGCCGGCCGCCCCGCGCCGGGCCGCGCCCGCGATGGGGCTCGGTGTCGGCGGCTCCATGTGTCAGGAGGTGTACCGGGACGACCGGCCGCCGGGCGCCTGGTCCGAGCGGCCCGCGGGGCGGGTGTTCGTGCACCTGGTGACGCCTCCGCAGTGGCGCCGCATCACCGGCGAGGCTCCCCCACCCTCGCCCGTGGACCGCGCCGCGTACACGAGCGCCGGACTGCCCTGGTTCGACTACTACGACCAGGACGCCCAGGACCTCTCCCCCACCGACGCCCTGTCGGAGGTGCGGCCGGCCGGTGACTGGCTCGGCGACGACCACGAGCCGTGGCAGGAACCGTCGCCGCGGCAGGTGCGGCCCCTGAAGGACGCTCCGGGCAGGCCGGTGGAGGACGGGGACTGGTAGGCGCACCGGGCTGCGCCTCGCGGATCCGGGACGCGTGGGTGCAGGCGGTCCGCGCGTCCACCCGGACCCGGCCCGGCCGTCGTGGCCCCGCACAGGGCGCCGGCCGCGGCCACCTGGGCTCCGTGGCCCGTGGCTCCGTGGCCCGTGGCTCCGTGACTCCGTGGCAGATCCGTGGCTCCGTGACTCCGTGACTCCGCGGCTCCGTGGTTCCGGCCGAGGCACGCCGGCGGCGCGCGCGGTCCATGATCTGGGGGGACCGGTTGCGGGGGCGCGGTCGTGGGCGACCTGCGCGGCGGCAGTCACGAGGCGCCGCCGCCACCCGGCCGCGACGTCCTGCCGCGGTTGCGTGGGAGCGGTGGCGCGCGTCAAGGTGGCAGTCACGACCGGGGCAGCCGACGACCTGAGGTGCGGGCATGGACAGTGGTGCGAGGGCGTCGCGTGGGGGGTCCCCCCTGCACGGGCGGCGCCAGGAGTCCGGGGGAGGTTGGAGCAGGCGGCAGTTCGTGGGGGCCCTGACGGGAGCCGTCGCCGTGCTGGCGGTCCCGGCGCCCGCGACACCGCGGGCCGGGTCCGCGCCCGGGAGCGCGCCGGAGGCCGCCGCGAGCGGTCGGCAGCCGACGGCGAGGCCGTCCGGTCCCCGGCCCCTGTATCTGGGCACCTACACCTCCGTCCCGGGCGGCGGCAAGGGCATCGGCCTGGCGGTGTACGACCCGGTGTCGGGTGCCGTCGGCGGCCGGGGCACCATCGCCGGGGTCGCCGACCCGTCGTACCTCGCCGTACATCCCGACGGGCGCACGCTGTACGCGGTCGACGAGCGGCAGCACGGCGGGGTGACCGCGGTGCGGCTCGCCGACCGGAGGGTCCTGGGCACCCGGAGCACCGGCGGGTCGGGGCCCTGCCATCTGTCCGTGCACCCGAGCGGGCGCTGGCTGCTCAGCGCCAACTACGGTTCCGGCAGCGTGGCCGTGCACCCGATAGCCTCCTCGGGCGCGCTCGGCGAGCGGGCCGACCTGGTGACCCACACCAGCCCGCGGCCCGGCCCCGGACAGCAGGGACCGCACGCCCACCAGGTCATCACCAGCCCCGACGGCGGCCATGTCCTCGCCGTGGACCTCGGCACCGACACCGTCTACACGTACCGCCTGAACACCGGCACGGGCCGCCTCACCGAGGTCTCCCGGGCGCACACCCGGCCCGGCGCCGGACCGCGTCAACTGACCTTCCACCCGGGCGGCCGGTACGCCTATCTCGCCAACGAGGTCGACGACACCCTCGCGGTGTGCACGTACGACCGGTCCACCGGCCGGCTGACCATCGGCGCCACGCAGTCCACGGGCGGCGGCGCGGGCAAGAACTACCCCTCACAGGTCCTGGTCACGGCCGACGGCCGGTTCGCCTACCTGGCCAACCGGGGCCACAACACCCTGGCGCGGTACGCCGTGGAGGCGGGCGGGGCCCGGCTGCGGCTGCTGGGCACGACGCCGGTCGCGGGCGACTTCCCGCGTCAGATCGCCTTCTCGCCGGACGGCGCGCTGCTGTTCGCCGCGAACCAGAAGTCGAGCACCGTCAGCGTCTTCCACGTCGACCGCGCGAACGGCGCGCTGCGCCGGGCGGGTACGCCGTTCCCCTCACCGGTCGCCGTCTGCGCGCTGCCGCTGTAGGGCGCGCGGGCAGGAGGCTCCGCCCGCCTGGAGCAGCAGGACGTGCATGCGCTCGGTGAGCGCGGCGAGGTCGTCGGCGGGCGCGTGGAACGGCAGGCGGACGTCGCCGTGGGTGCGGGCGCGCTCGATGCGCAGGGTCAGTCCGTGCCGGTCGACGGCGAGCGGCCGGACGCGCACCGCGCCGTGCAGGCTGTCGGGTCCGACCAGCCGGGTCAGCCGCTCCACCGCCTCGGGGTGGGCGTCGGCGAGGTGGGTGAGCAGGCCGGCCTCCGCCAGGGCGAGCGGGTCGGGCGCGGCGGTGGTGAACTCCTCCGCGCCGATGACGACCGCGCCGGACGGCTGCCGCAGCACGATGCGCGTGGGGTGGAACGTCAGGTGCCGCGCCTCGGGGACGAGCCGGCCGGCGAGCCAGAGCCGGGCGCGGATCCGGTTGCGTACGGGGACGGGGGCGACGTCGGCGAACTCCAGGACGGTGGACGGCTCACCGCGCGGCGCGCAGATCGCGGCGGCGAGCAGGGCGCTGTCCTCGGGCACGTGCAGGAGTACGCGGCCGTCGTCGCTCACGGTGTGGGCGCCCACGTACTCCTCCCGTCCGCCCTCCGCGGTCACCGCGCAGGACCAGGCGGCGGCGAGCAGGGACCGCGCCCGTTGTGCCGCCGCGGGCGCCGCCGTCCAGGTCTGGCTGTCGTCCATCCCTCAACCTCCTTCTTAGGTAAGGCTTGCCTAACCTATCGGAGATCGGAGAACGTGCCAACCAGGCGGGCCGAAACCAGCGGGCGCGGAGGACTGTGAGACGGCGCACGGCGCCCGCTCCGGCGCGATACCGGCGGACCGGTTGTCGGTGCGGGACGGCGGCGGGTCAGCTCCGCGCCGTCCAGTGCGCGGGACGGGAGACCGATCCGGGCAGCCGGGTGCCGGCGCTGCCCCGCGCCGCGTCGGCCTGCGGCTGGGTGAGGAAGATCGCGCCGGTCAGATCGGCGTCGACCAGATTCGCGTTCCGCAGGTCGGCACCTATCAGGTCCGCGTCCCGCAGATCGGCCCCGGTGAGGTCGGCGGCGATCAGGCAGGCGCCGCGCAGACTGGCCCCGCGCAGGTCCGCGCCCCTCAGCCGGGCCCCGGCCAGGTCCGCGCCCCGCCAATCCTTCGGCCTGCCTTTCCCGCGCCGCACTCCGGCCCGCGCCAGCTCACTGGTGCGCAGCAGCAGGACGTTGACCTCCCGGCGGTGCGCGCCGACGTCCAGCGCGGCCAGTTCCCGGGGCGGCAGGTGGGTGAGGTGCTCGGTGTGCTCCAGCGCCCGGCGCAGCTCGTCGTGCACCGGACGGGCGGCGCTCAGGGAGAGCGCCTCGGTCACGTACCACAGCAGTTCGTGCAGCTGCCGCACCACCGGGAACACCTCGAACATCCGCCGGGCGTCCTCCCCGGACCCCGTGCGCCAGTCCCGTCCGCCGAAGACGGCCTGCGAGACCTTCTGCCCCGCTCCGAAGCAGTCGTAGACCGTGCACCCGGTGAAACCCCGCTGCCCAAGCCGCGTGTGGATGCCGCACCGGTGGTCGTCCCGAAGGTTCGGGCACGGCTTCCCCGCGGGCTTGTCCAGGGCGAAGTCCGCGGAGGCGGCGAAGGGCAGCGCGACACAGCAGAGCCCGAAGCACCGCGCGCAGTCGCCGCGCAGTCCGCTCCGGTCGTGCCGGGTGTCTTTCCGATCTTGCATGTTGTTCAGCCTCATGAGCTTGGGGTGCGGGGCCCGGTCGGGCGGCTCAGCGCAGGAAGGCGGCGGTGGCCGCCACGAACCGGTCGGCGTCGTCGAGCCACGGGTGGTGCCCCGCGCCGGGCTGGACGACCAGTTCGGCGTGCGGGAAGAGCCCGGCGTACTCGGCCATGGCGGCGGGGGGCGAGTTCAGGTCGACCTCACCGGCGAGCACGAGCACCGGGGAGGTGAACTGGGCGAGCGCCGCCCGCGTGGCGTCCGGGTCGAAGGCGCCGTCGGCGGCGTACGCGGCCGCGGCCTCGCCGTTCTTCTGCTCGGCGTCGGCGGCGTCGAGGGCACGGGCCGCCGCGTGCCAGCGGCCGTGGCGGAGCGGGGCGACCGCCTGCCAGTGGGCGTCCGTCGCCCGGCCCGCCGTGATCTCCTCCAGCGCCGCGTACGCCGTCGCGAACCACGGCTCGCCCTCGCGCCGCCGTGCCGTCTCGCGCCGGACCTCTCCGGTGACCTCGATGCCGACGGCCAGGACGCTCGGCGTGATCAGCGCCAGCCTGCCGACGCGTTCGGGGTGGCGGGCCGCGTAGAGCGCCGCCAGGTTCGCGCCGGCGGAGTGCGCGAGCACGTCCACGCGCTCCACGCCCAGATGCTCGCACAGCGCCTCGACGTCGTCGACGAGCCGGTCGCAGCGGTAGCTCGCGGGATCCCGCGGTACCGCCGATGCTCCGGTGCCCCGCAGATCCGGCAGCACCAGCCGCCGGTGCGCGGACAGCCCGCCGAGGTCACCGAGGTAGTCCGAGGCCCGCATGGGTCCGCCGGGCAGGCAGATCACCGGCGGGCCCTCTCCGAGGACCCGGTAGGCGAGCGTCGTCGCGTCGTACGCGCGGTAGCCGGGCATGGCGACGACCCTGTCAGGGCCGTCGTCCGCCGGGCAACCGAATTCCCGGTCCGGGACCGCTCAGTCCTCCCGTGCGGCGGCCAGGTCCAGGTGCCCGAGCCGTTCGGGGTCGGCCAGGATGTAGAGGTGGGTGATCCGGCCGCCGGAGACGACGACGCCCATGACCGACCGCGGCCCGCCCTCGGGGGCGTTGGCCACCCCGACCGAGCCGTTGACCAGCACCAGGCGGGCCGTCCCGGCGTACTGCGCGAAGGTGAGCGCCTGGGCGGCCACCGTCCTGGCCCCGTGGACCACCTTGGAGGCGGCCGCGCCCCGGACGAGCGCGCCGGAGTCGACCCTCAGCACCACGTCCGGGTGGAGGACGGCCACCAGCGCCTCGAAGTCGCCACCGCGCGAGGCGGCGAGAAAGGCGTCGAGCACCTGCCTCTGCCGCGCGAGGTCGGCCTCGGCGGACGGAGTGGCGCCCTGCACCCGGCGGCGGGCGCGGCTGACGAGCTGCCGGGTCGCCGGGGCGCTGCGCTCCACGATCGGCGCGATGTCGTCGAAGGGCACCGCGAACAGGTCGTGGAGCACGAACGCCAGCCGCTCGTCGGGCTGAAGCGTCTCCAGGACGACGAGCAGGGCGAGCCCTACCGAGTCGGCCCGGACCGCCTCCTGCTCCGGGTCGGCCGGTGTCAGGGGCCGGATCACGGGGTCCGGCACGAAGGTCTCGTCGATCGGCTCCTCGCGGCGGGCGTTGCGTGCCCGCAGCAGGTCGAGGCAGACCCGGCCGGTCACGGTGGTGAGCCAGGCGCCGAGGTTCCGGATGGCGCCGGTGTCCGTGCGGGTGAGCTTCAGCCAGGTCTCCTGGACGGCGTCCTCGGCCTCGGGCACCGAGCCGAGCATGCGGTAGGCCACCGCCCGCAGCTGCCCGCGGTGCTCCTCGAAGCTCCGCGCCAGGACTTCCTCGTCAGCCATGCCGGACATGTCCTTCCCACCCCGTTCCCCGTACGCCGTTCCGCCGGAACGTCCCGAGCACCGAGCATCCTAGGGCCGCTCGTTTGGATCATGCCGGGCTCGCGGGCCCTGGCACCGCTCCCCCAAGCTCTTCGAGCAGGGGGTACCCCCAGCCGCGTTGTCGTCGGTCGGCAGGGCTCCGCCCTGCCGCCCTCCTCCGCCGTGCGACGCACGGCACCAGACCCCGCTCCCTGATCCGGCCTGATCCAAACGGAAGACCCCAGGCCGCTGGGTCGCGGACGCGGACCGGCCGGCGCCGTCGACGTCACGTCACACGTCGCCGCGGACGAGCCCGAGCAGCCGGTCCAGGACGCGGGGTCCGCCGGCCCGGACGCCGTCGTGCTCGAACTCGTCGGTGACCCAGGTGCGCAGGCCGCGGATCGCGCGGGCGGTGCCGAGGGCGTGGGCGGTGTCGACGTACATGTCGTCGTGGTACACGGCCGCGGCGACCGGGACCTCGTTGGCGGCCAGGCGGGCGGGGTCGTACAGGGGCCGCCAGTCGGTGCGGGCGGCGAGCAGGCCGGCGGTCTCGCGCAGCGGGCGCAGCGCCGGGTCGCAGTCGAACATCCAGGGGTGCACGGTCTCGCCGGTGAACAGCACCGGCCCGTCCCCGGCGAGGGCCTTGGCGGCGTCGAACTGCGGGAACTCCGCGCGCACCCGCTCGGCCGACCAGGCGGTGGGACGGGTGTCCTGGCCGTAGATCGCCTCGTGGACGAGGGCGTACAGCGGGTGGCCGGCGTACGACAGCAGGCCCTGCACCTCTTCCTGGAAGGCGTCGGACAGTTCCGGGCCGTTCGGGGTGCGGACGAAGGCGTGCTCGAGGAGGAAGTGCAGGTGGTGGCTGCCGTCGCCGCCGCCGAGCATGATGCCGAGCGACTGGAAGGCCTCGACGGTCAGCCGGTAGCCGTTCGGGAGCACCACGTCGTGGGTGAGCAGGTGGTCGGCGATGCGGCGGGCGCGGTCGACGTCCTGCGGGTAGCGGGCGTAGTGGGCGGCGACCTTGCGTTCGATGCGCGGGTAGGCGGCCCGGTAGACGTCGTCGGCGTGGGCGTCGAGGGAGGGCAGGCCGCCGGTGATCAGGGCGGCGGCCATGCCCTCGGGGTGCGTCGACAGGTAGTTCACGGTGCAGAAGCCGCCGAAGCTCTGCCCGAGGACGGTCCAGGGCGCGCCGCCGGTCACCCCGGGACGGATCGCCTCGCAGTCGCGGACGATCGAGTCGGCGCGGAAGTGCGTGAGGTAGTCGGCCTGTTCGGCCGGGCCGCCGCGCAGCGGCAGGGTCTGGCGGTTGGCGGGCGTGGAGTGGCCGGTGCCGCGCTGGTCGAGGAGCAGGACCCGGTAGTCCTCCAGGGCCCGGCCGAACCAGGCCTGCCGTCCGATGAAACGGTTCGCTCCGAAGCCGGGACCGCCCTGGAGGTAGACCAGCCACGGGAGGTCCCTGCTGGTCTTGTCCCGTGCGACGGCCTCACGTGCGTAGAGCTCGATCGTCTCCCCGGCCGGGTCGTCGTGGTCGAGCGGCACGGTGAAGGCGCGGTCGGTGAGGACGACGCCGGGGTGGCGGTAGCTGACGGTCAAGGGTTCTCCCGGGACGGAGGGTTTACGGCCGCGTCCCAGTTCAGCACATGATCCTCCGCCGCCTGACCACGGGGATCAGGAATTCGTACGGAACGCGCGGTGGACGCGTCACTGGGTGGCCGGTGGGCGCCCGGGCAGGCTGGAGCTGCGTACCACCAGCTCCGGCTGGAGCACCACCCGCCGGTGCTCGTGCACCGCCGGCGGTCCCGGCGCCTCGGTCTCCTCCAGCAGCAACTCCGCCGCCAGGGCGCCCATGGTGACTGCGGGCTGGCGGACCGAAGTGAGCGGCACGGCCGCTGCGGCGGCGAACTCGATGTCGTCGTAGCCGACGATGGCAAGGTCGTCGGGGACACGGACCCCGGCCGCGTACATGGCCTGAAGCACGCCGAGGGCGAGCAGGTCGTTGGCGCAGAAGACGGCCGTGGGCCGGTCGGCGAGGCCGAGGAGGCGGGCGCCCGCGTCCCGTCCGGCGGCCACGTCGAGACGCTCGGTGGGCAACTCGCGCAGCGCCTCGGGGCCGAGACCGGCCTCGGCGAGCGTGTTCAGGGCGCCGGTACGGCGGTCGCGGACCTGGTTCAGGCCGGGCGGGCCGCTGACGTACGCGAGGGAGCGGTGCCCCGCGTCCACCAGGTGCCGTACGGCCAGCGCGCCACCCGCCACGTCGTCCACGGAGACCGAGCACTCGGTGGCGCCCTCGGCGACCCGGTCGACCAGCACGAAGGGGATGCCGTGGCGGCGGAAGGCGGCGATGTTGCGGCCGGTGGCGTCGGCCGGGGTGAGCAGGACGCCGCGCACCCGCTGTTCGGCGAAGAGGGACAGGTACTCGGCCTCCTCCCCGGGACTCTGCGCGCTGTTGCAGACCATCACGCCGAGCCCGGCCGCGCGGGCCGCCCGCTCGGCGCCCCGAGCGACGTCCACGAAGAAGGGGTTGCCCATGTCGAGGACGAGCAGCCCCATGATCCGGCTGCGGCCCGCGCGCAGCTGGCGCGCGGACTCGCTGCGGACGTAGCCGAGCCGGTCGATCGCGGACTGCACCCGGACCCGGGTCTCGGTGGCGACGGTCTCCGGACGGTTGATGACGTTCGAGACCGTGCCCACGGAGACACCGGCGGCGCGTGCGACGTCCTTGATACCCACCGATGGGGCCATCGGGCGGAAACCTCCAGGGATGCGGGGGGCGGCGGGCGAGCCTTCACATTACCGTCATGGCCCCGCGCATCCGCGCGGGTCGGAGGGGGGCCTGATGCGGGTCGCGGGAGGTGGAAGACCTCGCCGAGGGGCTTCGTCTCCTCGTCCGGGCGGGTGCCGCCCGGACGCTAGTGCTGTGACCGGAAGGGTTCACCGGCTCGCGACGGCCGGCACGGCACTCCCCCGGCCTTCGGCCGGGGGTACCCCCACGCCGCGTTGTCGCATCACCCGAGTACATCCAGTACGCGGGTGATGCTCCGCCTTGCGATGCTCCCCCACTGCCTGAAGGGCGTGGGAGGTGTCCCCGGCACCGGACGCCGCGAGCTTCCCGGCAAACCTTCCCGGCCACAGCACTAGAAGTCGAACTGGTCGATGTTCTTCGCGTCGAAGACGGTCGGCTTGCCGAGGTTGATCAGACCGTCCTCGCCGATCGTGTACGACCCCATGGCGCCGGCCTTGAAGGTCTCGCCCTCCTTGCCGGTGATCTGTCCGGAGGAGAGGGCGACCGCGGTGTACGCGGCCAGCTCGCCGAGCTTGGCCGGGTCCCACAGCTCGAAGGCCTCGACGGTGCCGTTCTTGACGTACTTGCGCATGTCGTTGGGGGTGCCGAGGCCCGTCAGCCTGACCTTACCCTTGTACTTGGAGCCGGACAGGTACTGGGCGGCGGCCTTGATGCCGACGGTGGTCGGGGAGATGATCCCCTTCAGGTCCGGGTACTGCTGGAGCAGACCCTGGGTCTGTTGGAAGGACGCCTGCGCGTCGTCGTTGCCGTAGGCGATCTTGACCAGCTTGACGTCCTTGTACTTGGGGTCCGTCAGCTCCTGCTTCATGTAGTCGATCCAGGTGTTCTGGTTCGTCGCCGTCTGCGCGGCGGACAGGATCGCGATCTCGCCCTTGTAGCCGATCTGCTCGGCGAGCAGTTGCACCTCGGTGCGGCCGAGGTCCTCGGCGGACGCCTGTGAGACGAAGGCGTTGCGGCAGTCGGGCTTGGTGTCGGAGTCGTAGGTGACGACCTTGATGCCGTTCTTCATGGCCTGCTTCAGCGCGGTGCACAGGGCGCCCGGGTCCTGCGCGGACACGGCCATCGCGTCGACCTGCTGCTGGGTGAGGGTGTTGACGTAGGAGACCTGGCCGGAGGTGTCCGTGGCGCTGGACGGTCCGACCTCCTTGTACTTCTCGCCCAGTTCCTCCAGGGCCTTCCTGCCGCCGTTGTCGGCGGAGGTGAAGTAGGGGTTGTTGACCTGCTTGGGCAGGAAGCCGACGGTCAGGCCCTTCTTGGTCGGGGCGTTCGGGTCGGCCTTGCCGGCCGAGGAGGCGGCCGCGCCGCCGTCCTTGCCCACGTCGTTCTTGGTGGTGCCGCCGCAGGCGGTGGCGGCCAGGGCGAGGGAGGTCGCGGCGGCGAGGGCCGCGCAGGTGCGGCGGATCGTCGGCTTGCGCATGGTGAACGTCCTTTACGAGGGTGGCGAGGTGGGCGGAGCGGTTTACGAAGTCGGTGTGGACGCCTGCGACTCGGGCGCCGGGGAGGCTCGGCGCCGGTCCCTGGCGACGGAGACCTGGCGTGCGACCCGCGGGCCGAGGACGGAGACGACGAGCAGCGCGCCGGTGACGACGATCTGCGACTGGGCGGAGACGTTCAGCAGGCTCATCACGTTCCGCGACGCGCCCAGCAGGAAGACACCGGCGACGGCGCCGCCGAGTGTGCCCTTCCCGCCGTCGAAGTCGATGCCGCCGAGCAACACCGCGGCGACGACGGAGAGTTCCAGCCCGGTGGCGTTGTCGTAGCGGGCGCTGGCGTAGTGCAGGGCCCAGAAGACGCCGGTCAGGGCGGACATGAAGCCGGTGGCGACGAACAGGATGAGCTTGTCGCGCTTGACCCGGACGCCGGCGAACCGGGCCGCCTCCTCGCTGGCGCCGATCGCGAACAGCGATCGTCCGAAGGGGGTGGCGTGCAGGGTGACCACGGCGATCGCCAGCAGGAGCAGGAACGGCAGGAACGCCTGCGGCAGGAAGGTGTTCCCGACCCGTCCGGCAGCGAAGTCCAGGTACGGGGTGGGGAAGTCGGTCACCGCGTCGGAACCGAGCACGATCTGCGCGATGCCCCGGTAGGCGGCGAGGGTGCCGATGGTCACCGCGAGGGACGGCAGTCCGAGCCTGGTCACCAGCAGGCCGTTGACCAGGCCGCACACCGCGCCGAGCAGCAGGCACAGCGGGATGATCGTCTCGATCGCCATGCCCCGGTTCCACAGGGCGCCCATCACCGCGCCGGACAGACCTGCGGTGGAGGCCACCGACAGGTCGATCTCACCGGAGACCACGAGGAGGGTCATCGGCAGGGCGATCAGCGCGATCGGCAGCGTGTTGCCGATCAGGAACGACAGGTTGAGGGCGTTGCCGAAGCCGTCGACGAAGCCGAAGGAGAACAGCAGGACCACGACGAGCAGGGCACCGACGACGGTGTCCCAGCGCACGGCACGCGAGAGGTCGAAGTCAGCCATGGCGGGCGTTCCTCTTCTTCAGGGCCGACGCCACGCGCAGCGCGACGACGCGGTCGACCGCGATGGCGAGCAGGAGCAGCAGACCGTTGATCGCCAGCACCCAGACGGAGCTGACGCCGAGGGCGGGCAGCACACTGTTGACGGAGGTCAGCAGCAGGGCGCCGAGGGCCGCGCCGTACACGCTGCCGGAGCCGCCGGTGAAGACCACGCCGCCGACCACGACCGCGCTGACGACGGTGAGTTCGTATCCACTGCCGGTGCCGGAGTCGACGTTGCCGAACCGGGCCAGGTACATCGCCCCGGCCAGACCGGCGAGGCCGCCGCAGAAGGTGTAGGCGGCCAGGACGCGCTTGCGCACCGGGATGCCGGCGAGCCGGGCGGCCTCCGGGTTGGAGCCGAGCGCGTACAGCTCGCGGCCGCTGCCGTAGTGCTTGAGGTAGTACGCCGTCGCCACCAGGACGGCGAGGGCGATCAGCGCCGGGTACGGCACCGTCCCGATCCCGCCGGAGCCGAAGTCGACGAACCCGCCGGGCAGGTCGGCCGCGGTGATCTGGCGGGAGCCGACCCAGACGGAGTCGACGCCGCGGATGATGTAGAGCGTGCCGAGGGTGACGACGAGCGCGGGCACCTGGCCGAGGCTGACGAGGAGCCCGTTCAGCAGGCCGAAGCCGGTACCGAGGAGCACCGCCAGGATCACCGCCACCACGGGGTTGCCGCCGCCCTGCAGCCAGGTACCGGCGGCGAAGGCGCTGATGCCGAGCGTGGAGCCGACCGACAGGTCGACGTTGCGGGTGATGACGACCAGGGACTGGCCGGTCGCGACCAGCACCAGGATGGTCGCGTTCAGCAGCAGGTCCTTGACGCCCTGCTCGGACAGGAATGCGCTGTTGCCCGCCTGGGCGACGGCGATCAGCGCCAGGAGGACGACCAGGATGGCGAGTTCACGCATCGTGAACACGCGGTCGACCAGCCGGGTGCCACTGGATCGGTGCGCCTCGGCGGCGGAGGCGGGCTTGGGGGCGGTCGCGGTCACGCGGCCCTCCCCGTGGCTGCGGCCATCACGGTTTCCTCGGTGGCGTCGGAGCGGGGGATCTCGGCGGTCAGCCGGCCCTCGTGCATCACGAGCACCCGGTCGGCCATGCCGAGGATCTCGGGCAGGTCGGAGGAGATCATCAGGACGGCGACCCCGTCGGCGGCCAGTTGACCGAGCAGCCGGTGCACCTCGGCCTTGGTGCCGACGTCGATGCCGCGGGTCGGCTCGTCGACGATGAGCACCTTGGGACCGGTGGCGAGCCACTTGGCGAGAACGACCTTCTGCTGGTTGCCGCCGGAGAGCGTGGAGACGGTGTCGGCGATCCGGGCGTACTTGACCCGGAGCCTGACAGCCCAGTCCAGGGAGCGGCTGCGTTCCGCGCCGCGGTCCATCAGGCCGGCCCTCACCGTCGTGCGGAGTCCGGTGAGGCCGATGTTGCGCTCGATGGACATGTTCATCACCAAGCCCTGGGCGCGCCGGTCCTCGGGGACCAGTGCGAGCCCGGCGGCCATCGCGGTGGACGGGGCGCCGTTGGTGAGCCGGCGTCCGTCGACCTCGACCTCGCCGGCGTCCCAGCGGTCGATGCCGAAGACGGCGCGGGCTACCTCCGTGCGCCCGGCGCCGACCAGTCCGGCGAGGCCCACGATCTCGCCGCGCCGCACGTCGAAGGAGACATCGGTGAAGACGCCCTCTCGGGTCAGCCGGCGCACGCTGAGCGCGACTTCGCCCGGTGCCACGTCCTGCTTGGGGTAGAGCGCGTCGAGGTCGCGGCCGACCATGCGCCGCACGAGGTCGTCCTCGGTCATGCCGTCCAGCGGCTCGCCGGCGATCCGGGCGCCGTCGCGCAGGATCGTCACCCGCCGGCAGATCTCGAAGATCTCCTCCAGACGGTGCGAGACGAACAGCACCGCGGCGCCCTGGTCGCGCAGGGCGCGCACGACGTCGAAGAGGCGGGCGACCTCACTGCCGGTCAGCGCCGCGGTCGGCTCGTCCATGATCAGGACGCGGGCGTCGAAGGAGAGCGCCTTGGCGATCTCGACGATCTGCTGGTCGGCGATGGACAGTCCGCGTGCGGGACGGTCGGGATCGAGGTCGACGCCGAGGCGTCCCATCAGAGCGCGGGTGGCCTCGTGGGTGGCCGTGTGGTCGATACGGCCCAGGGCCCGCCGGGGCCTGCGGCCCATGAAGATGTTCTCGGCGATCGACAGGTCGGGGAAGAGCGTCGGTTCCTGGTGGATGACGGCGATGCCGGCGTCGCGGGCGTCGCCCGGGCCGTGGAGGACGACGGGCTCGCCGTCGAGCAGCACCTGGCCGGCGTCGGGCCGGTGCACCCCGGCCAGGGTCTTGATGAGGGTCGACTTGCCCGCGCCGTTCTCCCCGGCGAGGGCGTGCACCTCTCCCGGAAGCAGCTCCAGGGACACGTTCCTGAGGGCACGCACCGCACCGAAGGACTTCGAGATGTCCCTGAGCGCCAGCACCGGGGCCGGACCCGTGTCGGACGGGTGAGTCATGGGGGCTCCTCGACGACGCCGGCAGAAGGTCCGCCCCACGTCGTGAAAGGTTTCAACTTGGTTGCCGGGACGTTAGGCAAGGAGCCGACGGCACGTCAATGGGTGCGGATCGAAAACATCACGGGATCGAAGATTCACAGGAATTACGGGAGGCTGCCCGCACCGGAAGGGTTGACACCCCCGTCGACGGCTCATAGCTTCCACTCCTGAATCGTTTCACGAGAGGCTGTTCAGATACCCGCCAAGGCCTGTCAGCAGACTTTCGACCCGACGTCACAGGAGCCCTGCAGTGACCGAGCTCGCCGCGGTGAAGGCCGCCCTCAAGACCCAGGCCGTCGAGACGCCGTCGTGGGCGTACGGGAACTCGGGGACCCGCTTCAAGGTGTTCGCGCAGGCGGGCGTGCCGCGAACGCCCTGGGAGAAGGTGGACGACGCGGCCCAGGTGCACGCCGTCACCGGCGTCGCGCCGGCCGTCGCGCTGCACATCCCGTGGGACAGGGTCGACGACTACGCGGCGCTCGCCCGGCACGCCGAGGACCGCGGCCTGACGCTGGGCGCGATCAACTCCAACACCTTCCAGGACGACGACTACAAGCTCGGCAGCGTCTGCCATCCGGACGCGGCGGTGCGGCGCAAGGCGGTCGACCACCTGCTGGAGTGCGTCGACATCATGGACGCCACCGGATCCGGCGATCTGAAGCTCTGGTTCGCCGACGGCACGAACTACCCCGGCCAGGACGACGTGCGGGGACGGCAGGACCGGCTGGCCCAGGGGCTGGCCGAGGTGTACGAGCGGCTCGGCGAGGGGCAGCGGATGCTGCTGGAGTACAAGCTCTTCGAGCCGGCCTTCTACACCACGGACGTCCCGGACTGGGGAACGGCGTACGCACACTGCCTGAAGCTGGGACCGAAGGCGCGGGTCGTGGTGGACACCGGGCACCACGCCCCGGGCACGAACATCGAGTTCATCGTCGCCACCCTGCTGCGGGAGGAGAGGCTCGGCGGGTTCGACTTCAACTCCCGGTTCTACGCCGACGACGACCTGATGGCGGGCGCGGCCGATCCCTTCCAGCTGTTCCGGATCATGTACGAGGTGGTGCGCGGGGGCGGGTTCACGCCCGAGGTCGCGTTCATGCTCGACCAGTGCCACAACGTCGAGGCGAAGATCCCGGCGATCATCCGGTCCGTGATGAACGTCCAGGAGGCGACGGCCAAGGCGTTGCTGGTGGACCGGAACGCGTTGTCCGTCGCACAGGACTCCGGGGATGTGCTCGAGGCCAACGCCGTGTTGATGGACGCGTACAACACGGACGTGCGGCCGTTGCTGCGTGAGGTGCGGGAGGAGATGGGACTGGACCCCGAGCCTCTTGCGGCGTATCGCCGGTCGGGGTGGGCGGAGAAGATCGTCGCCGATCGGGTGGGGGGCCGACCGGCCGGGTGGGGGGCGTAGTTCCGGGAATCGTCCGCCGAGTACGCCCTCTTGTCCTGTACTCCCCTCTCCTGAAGGGAACCCCGTATGTCACTTCACCCCGAAGCCTCCACCCTTCTCGCCCGGTCCCATCGGCTCGGCGCCGATCCCCGTAACACCAACTACGCGGGCGGCAACGCGTCCGCGAAGGGCACCGGCACCGATCCCGTCACCGGCGCTGACGTGGAGCTGATGTGGGTGAAGGGGTCCGGGGGCGACCTCGGGACACTCACCGAGGCCGGGCTCGCCGTGCTGCGGCTGGACCGGCTGCGGGCGCTGAAGGACGTCTACCCGGGCGTCGAGCGCGAGGACGAGATGGTCGCCGCGTTCGACTACTGCCTGCACGGCAGGGGAGGGGCGGCTCCCTCCATCGACACCGCCATGCACGGGCTGGTCGGCGCCCCGCACGTGGACCATCTGCACCCCGACTCCGGTATCGCCCTCGCCTGTGCCGCCGACGGGGAGAAGCTGACCGCCGAGTGCTTCGGGGACCGTGTGGTGTGGGTGCCGTGGCGGCGGCCCGGGTTCCAGCTGGGGCTGGACATCGCGGCGGTCAGGGAGGCCAATCCGCGGGCGATCGGCTGTGTGCTCGGCGGGCACGGGATCACCGCGTGGGGCGCGGACTCCGAGGAGTGCGAGCGCAACTCGCTGCACATCATCCGCACCGCCGGGGACTTCCTCGCCGAACGCGGGAAGCCCGAGCCGTTCGGGGCGGTGGTCGCGGGGTACGAGGCGCTGCCCGAGGACGAGCGGAAGGAGCGGGCCGCCGCCCTGGCGCCCCACGTACGTGCGATCGCCTCGCGGGACAGGGCCCAGGTCGGGCACTTCAGCGATGCGTACGACGTGCTCGACTTCCTCTCCCGTGCCCGGCATCCGCGGCTCGCCGCGCTCGGCACCTCCTGTCCCGACCACTTCCTGCGGACCAAGATCCGGCCGCTCGTGCTCGACCTGCCGCCGACGGCTCCGCCCGCGCAGGCGATCGCCCGGCTGAAGGAGCTGCATGCCGAGTACCGCGAGGAGTACACCGCCTACTACCGGAGGCATGCCCTGCCCGACTCCCCCGCGATGCGCGGCGCGGACCCGGCCATCGTGCTCGTGCCGGGCGTCGGCATGTTCTCCTTCGGCAAGGACAAGCAGACGGCCCGAGTGGCCGGCGAGTTCTACGTCAACGCCGTCAACGTCATGCGGGGCGCGGAGGCCGTGTCGGCGTACACGCCGATCGAGGAGTCGGAGAAGTTCCGTATCGAGTACTGGGCGCTGGAGGAGGCCAAACTCCGGCGGATGCCCGCGCCGAAGCCCCTCGCGACACGCGTCGCACTCGTCACCGGCGCGGGCAGCGGCATCGGCAGGGCGATCGCGCGGCGGCTCGTCGACGAAGGCGCGTGCGTCGTGGTCGCCGATCTGAACGCTCGCAACGCCGCCGCCGTCGCCGAGGAGCTGGGCGGGCCCGACAAGGCGGTCGCCGTGACGGTGGACGTGACGGACGAGGAGCAGATCGCGGGTGCCTTCGAGGCGGCGCTCCGCGCCTTCGGCGGGGTGGACCTGGTCGTCAACAACGCCGGCATCTCGGTCTCCAAGCCGTTGCTGGAGACCTCGGCCGAGGACTGGGACCTCCAGCACGACATCATGGCGCGCGGGTCGTTCCTGGTCTCGCGGGAAGCGGCGCGGGTGATGATCGCGCAGGGACTGGGCGGTGACATCGTCTACATCGCTTCCAAGAACGCCGTGTTCGCCGGGCCCAAGAACATCGCCTACGCGGCCACCAAGGCCGACCAGGCACATCAAGTGCGGCTACTGGCGGCCGAGTTGGGTGAACACGGGATCCGGGTCAACGGGGTCAACCCGGACGGGGTCGTCCGCGGCTCCGGGATCTTCGCGGGTGGCTGGGGCGCACAGCGGGCCGCCGTGTACGGAGTGCCGGAGGAGAAGCTCGGCGAGTTCTACGCCCAGCGGACGCTGCTGAAGCGGGAGGTGCTGCCCGAGCACGTCGCGAACGCCGTCTTCGCGCTGACCGGCGGGGAGCTGACCCACACCACGGGGCTGCACGTCCCGGTCGACGCCGGCGTCGCGGCCGCCTTCCTGCGATGAGCCCGGACGTGAAGGCGTACGCCGCCGTCGACCTCGGCGCGTCCAGTGGCCGGGTCATGGTCGGCCGGGTCGGCCGCGACCGGTTGGAGCTGACCGAGGCGCACCGCTTCCCCAATCGGCCGGTGCGGCTTCCCGAGGGTCTGCGCTGGGACGTGCTCAGCCTGTACGCCGGGGTGCTGGACGGGCTGCGGGCGGCGGGCCGGGTGGACTCCATCGGCATCGACGGCTGGGCCGTGGACTACGGCCTGCTCGACGCGGACGGCGCCCTGCTCGGCAATCCCGTCCATTACCGCGACACGCGCACCGAGGGCGTGGCGCGGAAGGTCCGGGCGACGATGCCGGCCGCCGAGCTGTACGCGGCGACCGGCATCCAGTACGCGCCCTTCAACACCCTGTACCAGCTGGCGGCGGCCCGCTCCTCTCCCCAACTCGCCACCGCGCGACGTCTGCTGCTGCTCCCCGACCTGCTGACGTACTGGCTCACGGGCGAGCAGGGCACCGAACTCACCAACGCCTCGACCACCCAGCTCGTCGACCCGCGCACGCACGACTGGTCGTACGAGGTCGCGGCCCGGCTGGGCATCGACCTGGACCTGTTCGCGCCGCTGCGCCGGCCCGGGGATCCGGCGGGCGTGCTGCGGCCCGAGGTGCTGCGGGAGACCGGGCTGAGCGGGCCCGTGCCGGTGACGACCGTCGCCTCGCACGACACGGCGTCCGCGGTGGCCGCCGTGCCCGCCGGCGGGGAACGCTTCGCGTACATCTGCACGGGCACCTGGTCGCTGGCCGGTCTGGAGCTGGACGCGCCGGTGCTCACCGAGGACAGCCGCGCCGCCAACTTCACCAACGAGCTCGGGCTCGACGGCACGGTCCGCTATTTGCGCAACATCATGGGGCTGTGGCTGCTCCAGGAGTGCGTACGGGCCTGGGGCGACCCGGATCTGGGCGAGCTGCTGCGGGAGGCTGCCGAGGTGCCCGCGCTCCGGTCGGTCGTGGACGCGGGCGACGCCGCCTTCCTCGCGCCGGGCCGGATGCCGGAGCGGATCGCGGCGGCCTGCCGGGCCTCCGGTCAGCCGGTGCCCGGCTCCCCCGCCGAGATCGCCCGCTGCGTCCTCGACTCCCTCGCCCTCGCCCACCGCCGGGCGGTCGCCGAGGCGCGGCGGCTGGCCGACCGGCCCGTCGACGTCGTGCACATCGTGGGCGGGGGCGCCCGCAACGCCCTGCTGTGCCGGCTGACCGCCGACGCGTGCGGGCTGCCCGTGGTCGCCGGGCCGGCCGAGGCGGCGGCCCTCGGCAACGTCCTGGTGCAGGCCCGGACGCACGGGCTCGTCGGCGACCGGGCCGGGATGCGGACCCTGCTCGCCCGGACACAGCCGCTCGTGCGGTACGAGCCGGGCGGCGACGCGGCGGCCTGGCGCGCGGCCGAGGCCCGGCTCGCCGCCGTCACGCCGTGAGCCGCCGCTCCGCCGGGCCGGGAGCCCGCGGTCCTCGCCACGCCGGAAACGGAGTCTCCCGTCGGGCCCCTCGCCCGACTACGCCCCCCACTACGCTGAACGCGTGTGGGAGGTGCCCCCCTCACTCGTCCGCCGACCGACCACGAGGAGCCGCGATGCGTGTCGCTCTGTTCCTGACCTGCGTCAACGACACGCTCTATCCGGACACCGGGCGCGCGGTGGTGAAACTCCTGACCAGACTGGGCGTGGAGGTGGACTTCCCCATGGCCCAGACTTGCTGCGGACAGGCGCACTACAACACCGGGTACCGGCATGAGGCCGAGCCGCTGGCCCGGCGTTTCGCCGATGTCTTCCGGGACTACGAGGCGGTCGTGACCCCGTCCGGTTCCTGCGGTGCGATGGTGCGGGAGCTGTATCCGCGCATGGGCGCGCGGGCACGGGCGGAGGAGCGCGGGGGCGGGCTCGCGGCCACCCTGGCCCCGGTGGTGCCCAGGACGTACGAACTGACGGAGTTCCTGGTGGACGTGCTCGGGGTGACGGACGTGGGCGCGTACTACCCGCACACGGTGACCTATCACCCGACCTGCCACGGGCTGCGCAGCCTGGGCCTGGGCGACCGTCCGCTGCGGCTGCTGCGCGCGGTGAAGGGGCTGGAACTGCTGGAGCTGCCGGGGGCCGAGGAGTGCTGCGGTTTCGGCGGCACCTTCGCGGTGAAGAACCCCGACGTCTCGGCGGCGATGGGCGCCGACAAGGTGCGCAACGCCGAGTCGACGGGCGCGGAGGTGCTGTGCGCGGGCGACAACTCGTGCCTGATGCACATCGGCGGCACGATGGCCCGCCTCGGGACAGGCATGCGGCCGGTGCACATCGCGGAGATCCTGGCCGGCACGGAGGAGGAGGCCGCGGCATGAGCGCGACGTTCGTGGGAATGCCCGGCTCCCCGGCGTTCCCCGCCTTCCCCCGGGCCGCGCACGACGCCGTGCGCGACACCACCCTGCGCGGCAATCTACGCCACGCCACCCACACCATCCGCGCCAAGCGGGCCGCGGCCGTGGCGGAGATGCCGGACTGGGCGGCGCTGCGTGCGGCGGGACGGCAGATCAAGGACCACACCCTGCGTCATCTGGACTGGTATCTGGTGCGGGTGGAGGAGGCGGTCACCGCCGCGGGCGGCACCGTCCACTGGGCCGCCGACGCCGACGAGGCCAACCGGATCGTGGCCGGACTGGTCAAGGCCACGGGCGAGAGCGAGGTCGTCAAGGTCAAGTCGATGGCCACCCAGGAGATCGGCCTCAACGAGGCCCTCGAGGCCGCGGGCATCCGGGCCTACGAGACCGATCTCGCCGAGCTGATCGTGCAGTTGGGCCACGACCGGCCCTCGCACATCCTCGTGCCCGCGATCCACCGCAACCGCGGCGAGATCCGGGACATCTTCCGCTCCGAGATGAGCCGGTGGGGCCGCCCGGCCCCCGAGGGCCTCACCGACGCGCCCGCCGAACTCGCCGAGGCCGCGCGGCTGCACCTGCGGGAGAAGTTCCTGCGCGCCAAGGTCGGCATCTCCGGAGCCAACTTCGTCGTCGCCGAGACGGGCACGCTGGTGGTGGTGGAGTCCGAGGGGAACGGGCGGATGTGCCTGACCCTGCCCGAGACGCTGATCTCGGTCGTCGGCATCGAGAAGATCGTGCCCACCTGGCGCGACCTGGAAGTCTTCCTCCAGACGCTCCCCCGATCCTCGACGGCCGAGCGGATGAACCCGTACACGTCCATGTGGACCGGCACCACCGACGGCGACGGGCCCGAGACGTTCCACCTGGTGCTGCTGGACAACGGCCGCACCGACACCCTCGCCGACGAGGTCGGCCGCCAGGCCCTGCGCTGCATCCGCTGCTCGGCCTGCCTGAACGTCTGCCCGGTCTACGAGCGGGCCGGCGGACACGCCTACGGCTCGGTCTACCCCGGCCCGATCGGCGCCATCCTCAGCCCCCAACTGCGCGGCACGGCAAGCGAGATCGACGCCTCCCTGCCGTACGCGTCCTCACTGTGCGGCGCCTGCTACGAGGTGTGCCCGGTGGCCATCGACATCCCCGAGGTGCTGGTCCACCTGCGCGAACGTGTCGTCGAGGGGGGCCCGGCCACGCGCGCGGGCAACAAGGTGCTCCTCAAACCGGCCAAGGGGCACGCCGCCGAGCGCGCGGCCATGCGCGCGGCCCGCTGGGCCCTGACCCGCCCCGGCGCGCTGCGCGGCGGCCAGCGGCTCGCCTCCCGCACCCGCCGCTTCCACCCCCGCACCCTGCCCGGCCCCGGCCGGGCCTGGACCGGCACCCGCGATCTGCCGCCGGTGCCGGCGGAGCCGTTCCGCGACTGGTGGCAGCGCACGCACGGCGGACCCGGCGGAAAGGACGCGAAGTGAGCAGCAGGGACCGGATCCTGGGCCGGGTACGGCGCGCCCTGGTGGACGTACCGCCGGACGACGCTCCCCCACCAGTGCCCGAACGGCCCGGGAGGCACCCCCGGTACGAGCGGGAGGTCTCCCGCGACTATCTGCGGCAGCACGGCGACCGGAACACCGAGGAGACGGTGGACCTGCTCGCCGAGAACCTGGCCGACTACCGGGCGATCGTGCACCGCTGCGACGCGGAGGAGCTGCCCCGGCTGATCGCCCACCTGCTCGGCGAACGGGGCTCGAACACCGTCCTGGTGCCGCCCGCACTGGAGCAGGGCTGGCTGACCGCCATCGAGGTCACCCTGGTCGCGGACCGGCCGGACAGCACCCCGCACGAACTCGACCGGGTCGACAGCGTCGTCACCGGCTGCGCTGTCGCCGTCGCCGAGACCGGCACCCTCGTCCTGGACGGTTCCCCCGATCAGGGCCGGCGCCGGATCACGCTCGTCCCCGACCACCACATCTGTGTGGTGCGCGTCCCGGGCCAGGTCGTCTCCTCCGTGCCGCAGGCACTGGAGCGCCTCGACCCGACCCGGCCGCTGACCTGGATCTCCGGCCCCTCCGCCACCAGTGACATCGAACTGGACCGGGTGGAGGGCGTGCACGGGCCGCGCACCCTGGAGGTGGTGCTGGTGAGCGGTGAGTGACGTCGTCCGGCGGTGTCCTGTCCGCCCCGGCGTCTACACCCCGCCCGGCTTCGCGTACCGCTGTGCCATGGGCCCCGCGAAGTCGTACAGCACGACCTGCTCGTCGCCCACGACCCAGGCGTCGTGTCCGGGCGAGCAGACGAAGGCGTCGCCCGGGCCCACCTCGGCCTCGCCGCCGTCGTCCATGGCCAGGTGCATGCGGCCCTGTACGACATAGCTGTTGTGGTGGACCAGGCAGCTGCGCGTCCCGGCGATCGGGCCGACCGACTCGGACCAGCGCCAGCCCGGTTCGAAGGTGGCCACGGCGAAGTCGAGTCCCGTGAGATGGACGGCTTCGAGGTGGCCCCGTGGGAAGTCGCGCCGCTCGTCCGGCTTCTCGACCGTCTTCACTTCCAGCATGACGGTGATCTCCCTTCCGGCCGTTGATCCCTGCGGCCGGGGCCGGTCTCCGTCCCCGCGCGAGGCGCACGGTACCGGCGGGGGCCGAGCCCCGCGCTCTCATCGTCTCCCCGCCGAATGGCCCTCGCCATTCGGCTCCCGCGGACGGGCACGGCTCCCGGACGGGTCCGGGCCGCCGGGCGAAAAGAGTTGACCGGACCACGGGACAGTTCGCTCGACGGCTGCCCATGTGTGCCGTCACCCTGCGGGTGGAACGGGGCTCAGCCCGTGCCGCGCTGCCGCCTGATCCTGTCGGCCACCTCGTTCTGCTCGGTCTCCCACCAGGGGCGGACGAGCGCGGGCGCGGACGCCGGAACCTGTTCGCCGGCCTGCCGGGACGGTACGGCGACGCGGGCGAGTTCCTGGTCGAGGCGGCGGTCGAGGGCGGCGTTCTGGACGCGTTCGGCACGCGCCCACTGCACCAGGATCGCCAGGATGAAGGGAAGCGCGACCAGTTCGGCGATGCTGAGCATCGCGCCGCCGCCGATCTGCTGGTCGTGGTGGACGTCCGTGGCCCAGGCGGGCGCGTGGTGCTGGTACCAGGCCCCCGCGATCAGCGTCCCGTGGGTCATCACCACGACACCCGGTACCGCGTCGACGATGCCGTCCAGGAACACCAGCGCGGCCCGCACCGGATGGGTGCACCAGGACGGCAGCGCCCGCTCGTGGCTGAGCACCGGGACGACGAACAGACAGCCCGCAGTGAGCAGATGCAGGTACATCACCTCGTGCAGCCAGCCGACGCGCAGCGCGGTGGCGAAGTACGGCGTGAAGTACACGACGAGTTCGCTGGCGAGCACGAGGGCCGTACTGACCAGGGGAAAGGTGAGCACCCGCACCAGCCGCCCGGTCATCGCCCGACGGACCCGCGCCGCCCTGGCCTCCGGCAACGCCTCCACCGCGAGCCGCAGCGGGTCGCCGAGGGCCAGGCCGAGGGGAGCGACCAGGTCGAGCAGGATGTTCTGCACGGCGGCGGGCCAGAACAGGACGTGGTCGTACACGGCCAGCGCCGACATCGTGGCCACCACCAGCGTGCCCAGTCCGAGCAGCGCGAAGGCGGCGGTACGGGCGGGCGACCAGCTCCTGCCGCGTCTGCGCAGCCGCAGCACGCCCCAGCCGTACAGTCCGCCCAGGACGGCCACCACGGCCAGCGCCGGGACGTCGGCCTGCCACGAGGACAGCAGACGACCGAGGGTCGGTTCGGCGAGTTGCCCGGCCGACAGTTCGGTCACCGCCTCAGGAATCATGCGTATCGCTCTCCATCCGCCCACGGGGGACGAGTCGGTTCATGTCCCCTGCGGACGGTAGTCGCCGGCGGCCGCTCCCGGGACGGCGGGGTGAGGGCGTCCGGCGCGTCGCGTCAACACGGCACCACGCCCGGGACGGGACCGCTCGACGGGCCGAACCGCCTGGAAGCCGGACATCCCGAGGGTGCGACGCGGGTCGGGCGGGCCGCCCCGAGGGCGTCGTCGCGCCCCCTGGCCGGGAGACGACTTCTCACGGATTCCTCACCGTGGGCTTACCGCGACGATCCGCCTCCGGCGTCCGCGCGAATCACTCAAAATCGCCCTGAACTGCAAACGTCCGCCAGATGGAAACCTCTCCGTAACCACGAAGTTCCTGACAACTACGCGCGTTGACCCTAGGCTGCGGCCTGCTGCCCCCACTCTTTCCAGTCACATCAGGAGCACCATGTCGCCGACCCACTCCCGCCGCCCGGCTCCGCGAAGAGCCCTCATAGCGGCTCTCGCCACGGCCGCCACGCTGGCCACCGCCGGTGCTCTCGTCGCGGCCAACCCCGCGCTGGCCGGCTCCGACGCCAACTCGGCCCCCTTGAAGGACCTCCAGCTCCTCGCCATCAACGACTTCCACGGCAACCTGGAGCCGCCGGCCGGATCCTCCGGCCGGGTCACCGAGCGGCAGGCCGACGGCACCACGAAGGACATCGACGCCGGCGGCGTGGAGTACCTGGCGAGCAGCCTGCGCACCGCGCGCAAGGGCCACGACCGGTCGCTGACCGTCGCCGCCGGCGACATCGTCGGCGCCAGCCCGCTGCTGTCCGGCCTCTTCCACGACGAGCCGACCGTCGAGGCGATGAACAAGCTCGGCCTGGACGTCACGGGCGTGGGCAACCACGAGTTCGACGAGGGCAAGGACGAACTGCTCCGCCTCCAGAACGGCGGCTGCCACCCGGTCGACGGCTGTTACGACCAGGGACGCAAGTTCAAGGGCGCCGACTACCCGATCCTGTCGGCCAACGTGATCAACGAGAAGACCGGCAAGCCGCTTCTCAAGCCGTACGTCGTCCAGAACGTCAAGGGCGCGAAGGTCGGTTTCATCGGCGTCACCCTCAAGGGCACCCCGGACGTCGTCACGGCCGCGGGCGTCAAGGGACTGAAGTTCCTCGACGAGGCCGAGACGATCAACAAGTACACCAAGGAACTCCAGCAGCAGGGCATCCACGCGATCGTCGCGCTCGTCCACGAGGGCGGGTTCCCGGCTTCCTCGGCGTACAACTACGACTGCGACGCGGGCGGCAGCACCGGGCTGAGCGGTCCCATCGTGGACATCGCCAAGAAGGTCGCGCCGGAGGTCGACGCCCTCGTCACCGGCCACACCCACAACGCGTACGTCTGCTCCATCCCGGACCCGGCGGGCCACCCCCGCCTGGTGACCAGCGCCGCCTCCTACGGCCGGCTCTTCACCGAGCTGAACATGAAGTACGACCCGCGCACCGACGACATCGTCCGCGCCACGGTCAAGGGCTCCAACCGCGTCGTCGACCGGACCCAGTCCAAGGCGGCCGACCTGACGCAGCTGCTCGACTACTGGCAGACCCTGGCCGCGCCGGTCGCCAACAAGCCGGTCGGCTACATCACCAAGGACGTCACCCGCACCGGTGCCGTCGAGTCGCCGCTGGGCGACCTGATCGCGGACGCGCAGCTGGCGCACGCCAAGTCCCTGGACAGCCGTGCCGTCGTGGCGCTGATGAACCCGGGCGGCATCCGTGCCGACCTGGTCTACGCCGCCTCCGGCAAGGAGGGCGACGGCGTGGTGACGTTCGGCGAGGGCTTCGCGGTGCAGCCCTTCAGCAACACGGTCAACCTCAAGAACCTGACCGGCGCGCAGCTGATCACCGTACTGAAGCAGCAGGTCAGCGGCAGCAACGCCGCCGCCCCGAAGTACCTTCAGATCTCCTCCGGCCTCACCTACACCCTGGACCTGACCAAGACGGGCGCCGACCGCGTCGTCGAGGACTCCATCAGGCTGGACGGCAAGCCGATCGACCCCAGCGCCACCTACCGCGTCGCCATGAACTCCTTCCTGGCCGACGGCGGTGACGGCTTCACCGAGTTCGCCAAGGGCACCGACCAGCTCGTCGGCAGCGACGACCTGGCCGCACTGGTCGACTACCTGACGGCGAACACCTCGGCCGCCGCGCCGTACGCGCCGACCGCAGCCGACCGGGTCACCGTCGTCAAGTAAGCGACGATCCGACCGATCGGACGAGGGCGGGCCTTGCACAAGGCCCGCCCTCGCGTGTGTCCGCGGGCGGGTGCGGCGCACCGGGCGACGTCGGCGGGGAGACCCGCCCGTTGGCCCGGCGCTCGGCGCGGCAGGGCCCGGAGGGGCCCCGGACGGTGCCGTTCGGCCCTGGCTCCGGCCGCCGGCCGGACGGAGACTGGGAGGGACCGACGTACGGGACCGCGCGCGGCCGGGACGTGGCGTCCGGCCTGCGCCCGCAACAGGAGGTACGCCATGACGGGAGCCGTCGCCGGACCCGCCCGCCTCACCGCGTGGGCGGCCACGGTGCTCCCCCGCCGCCGCGCCTCGCTGCCGAGCCCCGCGCGGCGGCTCCCGTGAGCGCTCCGGCCGGGAGCCGCGGCACCAGGAGCAACTCGCTGCGCCGCCTGGCCAGGGCACTGACCCCGACCACCGCCGAGTTCCAGCCCGTGCTCCTGGCCGTCACCGCCTCGGCCCTGATCGCCGGAGGCGTCTCCTGGCTGGCCGGGAACACCGGCCTGGCCGACGTGTGCTGGGGGCTCGGCACCGTCGCCGCCGTCGTGCCCGCGCTGGGCTGGATGGTGGCCGCGCTCCGCCAGGGCCGTACGGGCGTGGACCTGATCGCGGTACTGGCGCTCGGCGGCACCCTGGCGGTCGGCGAGTTCCTCGCCGGCGCGCTCATCGCGCTGATGCTCGCCACGGGCCGCACCCTGGAGGCCGCGGCCGAGCGACGTGCCTCCCACGACCTGGTCGCCCTGCTGGAGCACGCGCCGCGCACGGCCCGCCGCCGTACCGGGACCGTCGTTCGCACGGTGCCGCTCTCCGAGGTCGGCGTCGGCGACCTGCTGGTGGTGGGTCCGGGCGAGGTCGTCCCCGTGGACGGCAGGGTGGTGGACGCCCCGGCCGTGCTCGACGAGTCGGTACTCACCGGGGAGGCCACGCCCGTCGAGCGGGAGCCGGGTCAGGAGGTGCGCAGCGGTGTGGTCAACGCGGGCGACGCCTTCGAACTGCGGGCCGCCGCGACCGAGCAGGACAGCACGTACGCCGAGATCGTGCGGCTGGCCCGGCGGGCGGGCGCCGAGTCGGCCCCCCTGGTCCGCCTGGCCGACCGCTACGCGGCCTGGTTCCTGCCGCTGTCCGTGGCGACCGCCGGACTGGCCTGGCTGCTCAGCGGGTCCGCGGTGCGGGCGGTGGCGGTCCTCGTGGTCGCCACGCCGTGCCCCCTGCTGCTCGCCGCTCCGGTCGCGATCGTCTCCGGCCTGTCCCGGGCCTCCCGGCTCGGCGTGGTGGTCCGTGACGGCGGCGCCCTGGAGAACCTGGGGCGGGCACGTACGCTGCTGCTCGACAAGACCGGCACGCTCACCGGCGGCCGCCCGCGCGTGGTCGACGTGACCGCGGCGCCCGGCTGGAAGCCCGCCGACGTACTGCACCTGGCGGCGACCCTCGACCAGTACTCGCCGCACGTCCTGGCGCGGGCCATCGTCGACGCGGCGCACGAGCGCGGACTGGACCCGGGCGTGGCGCTGGAGGTGTCGGAGGAGGCCGGCCGGGGGATCTCCGGCGTCGCCGGCGGGCGCGGGGCGACCATCGGCCGGCTGCCCGCGGGTACGGAGGCGCCCGCGTGGGCCCGGGCGGTGGAGAACCGGGCGATGCTGGACGGCGCCGCGGTGGCCTGGCTCACGGTCGAGGGCCGGCCCGTCGGTGCCGTGCTCCTGCGCGACCCGGTGCGGCACGACGCCCCCCGGACGCTGCGCCGGCTGCGCACGGCGGGCATCGAACGGATCGTCATGCTCACCGGGGACCGGCCCGAGCCCGCCCGTGAGGTCGCCGCCGTCCTCGGACTCGACGGCGTGCGCGCCGAGCTCTCCCCGGCCGGCAAGGTGGCCGCGGTCCGCACGGAGCAGGAGCGCGCGGTCACCGTGATGGTGGGGGACGGCGTCAACGACGCACCGGCGCTCGCCGCCGCGGACGTCGGTGTGGCGATGGGCGCGCGCGGATCCACCGCCTCCTCCGAGGCCGCCGACATCGTCCTGACCACCGACCGCCTGGACCGGCTGGCCGACGCGGCCGCGGTCGCGGTGCGCGCACGGCGCATCGCGGTGCAGAGCGCCCTCGGGGGCATGCTGATGTCCCTGGCCGCCATGGCAGCGGCCGCCTTCGGGCTGCTGCCGCCCGCGGTGGGCGCCCTGCTCCAGGAGGGGATCGACGTCGTGGTGATCCTCAACGCGCTGCGCGCCCTGCGCACGGACCGGGCGGCCCAGCCGGCGCTCGAACCCTCCACTCAGGCCCTCATCGAGCGCTTCGCCGCCGAGCACGACGATCTTCAGGACGTCCTGGAGGCGGTGCGCTCGGCCGCGGCCCGGCTCGCCGAACGCCCCGGCCCGGACGCCCTGGCGTCGGTGCGCGAGGTGCACCGGCTGCTCACCGAACGGCTGCTGCCCCACGAGTACGCCGAAGAACACCAGCTCTACCCGGCACTCATGCCCGCACTCGGCGGCCCCGAGGCGACCGCCACCATGAGCCGGGCCCACGCCGAGATCGAACGGCTCTCCCGGCGCGTCGCCACGCACCTCTCGCCGGCCGACACCGAGGGCACCCTCGCACCCGAGCAGTCCGAGGACCTGCTCGCCTGCCTCTACGGCCTGCACACCGTGCTGCGCCTGCACTTCGCGCAGGAGGAAGAAAACTACTTCTCGCTCGCCCCGTGAACCCCGGCCCCGGCCGCCGTCCGGCCATCGGCTCGGGCGCGGCCCCGGAGTGGGCCTTTCGGCTCTGGCGCGGCCGCGGGCGTGCGCGCAAGGTGAGAAGTGGCGGGACAGCCTCGTACGGAACTCGCACGGAAGTGGTCACGATGGAAGCCAAGCAGTGGACCGTGCAGATCTACATCACCGAGGACGGCGACGACACCCACGCACGTGCCGTCCTCAGCACCCGCGACACGTCGACGGTCACCGGTCGGGGCGTGGCCCGGCGCAACCCCATCGACCGTCCGATTCCCGAGATCGGGGACGAACTCGCCGTCAGCAGGGCCCTGGAGGACCTCGCGATCCGGCTGCACGACGTGGCCTCCGACGACATCGTCGAGCTGGCCGGTCCCGCGCCCGCCTGACGGACGTCCTCGCGGCGTGCGACGACGGGCCGCCGGGCGCCATGTGGGGCCGAAGGGCCCCCCGGCGGGCCCGAGCGGCCCGTGGCGGCGCGGGCCTTACGGGAACAGGCTGGATACAGCAGCGCGGCGGCATCCCGGAGCGGGACGACCGCCATCCCGGAGGGGGGACGATGACGGACAGTCCCACCACCGCGGGCCTGGCCAGGAGCGGACTCGACGCCCTGTCCGGGCCCCTCGGCGGGCCCGGCCGCGCGGTCGCCGGACCCACGGGCACGCTGCACGACGAGCCCGCCGACCGAGCGAGGCGGCAGGAACGAGAGGAGCCGGAGCGATGACCTCCACCACCACCCGGGCCGCGGCCCTTCCGGCCGAGCACCGTGCGCGGCTCATGCGGTTCGCCCGCGAGACCTCCTTCGACATGGGCGCCCGTCTGTTCCAGGAGGGCCGGCACGCCGACCGGTTCTGGATCATCCGGACCGGCACCGTCGCCCTCGACCTGCACGTCCCGGGCCGGAGCGCCGCCGTCATCGAATCGCTGGGCCACGGCGAACTGGTCGGCTGGTCCTGGCACTTCCCGCCCCATGTGTGGCAGCTGGGCGCCGAGGCCACGAGCCCGGTGCGGGCCTACGAGTTCGACGCCGAGGCCGTGCGCACGCTGTGCGGGGAGGATCCCGAGTTCGGTCGCGCCGTCGCCGTCTGGGTCGGCGGTGTGGTCGCCCACCGGCTGCAGGCGGCCCGCATCCGGCTGCTCGACCTGTACGCCCCCTACGGCAGCGGGGGCAGGTGAATCCGCCCGCACCCGCATCCGACGTCCCGAGGAGGAGACCGTGCACGGCAGCCCGCACATCGTGAGCGACGTCATGACGCACACCGTCGTGGCCGTGGGCCGTGACGCCCCGTTCAAGGAGATGATCAACCTCATGGCGCAGTGGAAGGTCAGTGCCCTTCCGGTGCTGGAGGGCGAGGGACGCGTGATCGGTGTCGTGTCCGAGGCCGACCTGCTGCCCAAGGAGGAGTTCCGGGACAGCGATCCCGACCGTTTCACCCAGCTGCGCCGGCTGCCCGACCTGGCCAAGGCGGGCGCGGTGACGGCCGAGGAGCTGATGACGTCCCCGGCGGTCACCGTCCACTCCGACGCCACTCTCGCCGAGGCCGCGCGCATCATGGCCCAGCGCCGGGTCAAGCGGCTGCCCGTCGTCAGCGGCGAGGGAATGCTGGAGGGCATGGTCAGCCGGGGCGACCTGCTGAAGGTGTTCCTGCGGTCGGACGACGACCTCGCCGAGGAGGTCCGCCGGGAGATCGTCTCCTACCTCTTCCCCGCGCCGCTCGAACCGATCCACATCGGCGTACGCGACGGCGTGGTCACGCTCACCGGCCGGATCCGGGACACCTCGCTGGTGCCCGTGGCCGCCCGCCTGGTGCGGGCCATCGAGGGAGTCGTCGACGTCGAGTGCGACCTGACGAGCGGTCCGGCGCTGACCGAACCGCGCTGAGCACATCGCGCCGTCGCCGTCGCCTCTTCGGCGGCGGCCGGTGAAGCCCGCGGGTCGTGGACACGGCCGGCCCCACGGTCCGCGGGGGCACATCGGCCGTGGCGGTCGTCTCCGGCCTGTCAGGGCCTGTCAGTCGTGGGGTACGAGCACGACCGGGCGGGTGACGTGGTGGACGAGGGCGTGCGCGACCGGACCCGCGTGCGCGATCACGGGGTACTTCCTGCGGCGGCCCACCACCAGCAGACCCGACCCGCTCACGGCGCGCGGCAGAACGTGGGCCGGGCGCCCCTCGTGCAGGGTCTCGGTCACGTACACGGCGGGGAACTTCTGCCGCCAGGGCTCCAGCAGCGCGGCGAGTTCCCGTTCCGCCTCCCGCCGGAACGATCCCCGGGTCCGCGCGTCCGGCAGCCCGTGGGTCAGCGGCACGTGCCAGGCGTGCACCACGCGCAGGGGCGCCCTGCGCAGTTCGGCGGCGCGGAAGGCGAAGTCCAGCAGGTCGTCACAGGGGCCGTCGGTGTCGACGGCGACCGCCACGTCACGGTGCGCGGTCCGTGTCGAGGGACGTCCGGAGACGTCCGGCAGATGTTCGCTCTCCGCGGTCTCGCCCGCCCGTACGAGGACGACGGGCCGCTCGGCGTGCACGGCGGTCCCCATGGCCACCGAGCCCAGGACGAAGCCGCCGACCGCGCCGAGCCCCTGGCTGCCGATGACCAGCAGTTCGGCGTCCTCCGCCTCGTCGAGCAGCGCGGGACCCGGCTGCCTGCGCACCTGCTCGCCGGACAGGTCCAGCCGCGGGTACGACTCGCTGAGCTGGGCGACCGTGTCCCGCAGCATCCGCCGCGCACGGGACTGCGGCACCCGCATCTCGGGCAGGTCCGCTCTCCCCGCGGTGTCGGGCAGGCCTTCCCAGGCGTGCACCAGCCGGAGCGGCAGCCCTCGCCGGAGGGCTTCCCTGGCCGCCCAGTGGGCCGCGGCGAGGCTCTCGCGCGAGCCGTCCAGGCCGGCCACGACAGGTCTCAGCATGACGGTCACCTTCCCTGTACCCCGCGCTTGCCTCTCCCTCTGTTCTCCCCCGCGGGTGCGCGGTCGGCGTCACACCGGCCGCGCACCGCGGGTGCGGCGGATCGCCCCTGCTCAGGCGTGCCGCACCGGGATGGTCCTGGTGCCCGTCTTCTCCTCCGGGACCGGGACCGTGATGGTCAGACGCCGTTCTCGTACTGCTTGTGCCCGGTACTCGGCGTACTCGGTACTCGGCGCTCTCTTCCAGTCTCGCGCGTTCGAGCCGCGGCGGCTGTGGGCCGACCGGCCCGGTGCGTGCCGGACGGTGGGCCCGAGGTCCCGCCCCGGCGGGGACGAACGGCCGGTGTGACCACGTCGGGCGGCCCCAGGACGGCGGCCCGCGAGGCTGTCACGCTGGAGTGGAGGAAGCCGTGCGGGCGACCGTCCGCTCGGCGCGTCGGGGGTGGTCGGAGGACCCGGGGGGTGGTCGGAGGGCCGAAGGGAGCAGCGATGAGGGCGAACGAACCCGTCCGGCGTCCGCTGTGGCGGTGGCGGAGCAACCCGATGCGCCGGCGCGAGGACGTGATCGAGGGCTGGGTCCTGCTGGCCACGTGTGCCGTCATCGCGGTGGGCGCTCCCCTGGCGGGCGTGGTCGTCGGACAGGCGACGGCGGACGGCCTCGCCCGGCAGCAGGTGGAGCGGCACCCGGCCACCGCCGTCCTGGTCCGCTCGGCTCAGCCCGGCGGCGAGGGTGACGACGCCGGACGACCGGGTCGTGGGGACCGTCCGCTGGACGGCTCCGGACGGTACCCGGCACGAGGACCGGACCCTGGTCGCGCCCACCCTCGCGGCGGGCGACCGGATCGCGGTGTGGACCGATCAGCACCACCGGGTCACACCCCCGCCCTTGACCCCGTCCGAGGCCGCGTCGCAGGCGGCCGCCACGGGCGCGTTGGTGACGCTCGCCCTCGCGGGTGCCGCCGGCGGCGGATGCTGCGCGGTCCGCGCCGCGCTCGACCGGCGCCGCGCCCGCGCCTGGGAAGCGGAATGGCGCAGGGTCGGACCGCAGTGGGGCCACGCGGCACGCTGACGATCACAGCCGTCGCGCCCCTGATGCGCCGGGGCCGTTCCGGGGCAGCGGGTACCGCAGCAGGACGCCCACACCCTCGTGCAGCCGCACCTCCCGCTCGGGCACCAGGACCAGTTCCGCCCTGGTGCCGACCAGCGCCCGGGTCAGCGCCGCGTCGGCGCGCTCCGCACGCACGTCCTGTACGCCATAGGAGCGCAACTCCTCTTCAGTCATGGCGAGTTGGCCGGCACCCGGGCCGACCCACAGGCGCAGCGGCGACTCGGGGTGGTGGTTGAGGAACAGGGCCTTGACCCGGCCCCGTTGCAGGGCCGACACGGTGGCGGAAAGCCCCTCGGCCGTCGCTCCGCCGTGCGCCCGCTGGGCCAGGAAGACGTCCAGCAGGCCCCGGTCGTGCGCGGCCATGCGTCCGCTGAAGAGACTTTCGAGCCGCTGCTCCAGCAGGGCCCGCCCCGGCACCGACTCGCCCGTGCCCTCCACCGTGGTGACATGTCCGCGCAGCGGCGGGGGAAGCCGGTTGACGAGGATTCCGCGGGCCCAGACGTCTCCCGCGACGACCACCGCCTCGCAGTCGGTGCGCCGTGCGTGGCCCTCCAGCTCGCGGCCGATCACCTGGGCCGCCCGCGGCCAGTCGCCCACCGGGATCTCCTCGTGCAGGCGGTGCCCGGGCGCGACCTTGGTCAGGGGCCAGATGCCGGCCTCGGCGTCGACGCGCACGGTGCCGGTCGCGTCCGTGGAGTGACGTCCGCCGTAGCGGACGTGCACCGCCAGGTACGGGATCCCGGGCGCGTGCTGGACGATCAGCGGCATGGTGTCCGGCAGTGTTCCGAAGTGCGCCGTGTCCCGCGCGGGCGGCAGCGGCAGCTCGTCCAGCAGGGCCGCGTGGCCGTGCGCGGTGAACACCGCCTGCCCGTGCGGGCCGGGCACCTCCGTGTCGCTGCCCACCAGGTCGGCCACCGCGGTGATGGTGCTCCGGTCCGCCCCCTCGGACATCAGGGCGTCCCGCAGATGCCGCCACCGCAGTGCTATGGCCGTGTCGGGGTCCGCGACGGCGCTGTCGCGGGAGGTGTCCAGATACACCGACGCGAACGGACCGGACTGCTTGTACAGGGGTTCGAGGAAGGAAAGTCTCATGGTCGCTCCCGGCTGCACCGCCGCCCCGCGCCCACCCGTGCGGACGGCGCGGGGTCTACAGTCCCTGGGCGAGCAGGAGCTCGTGGGCGAGGCGCGCTCCCTGGGCCGCCTCCCCGGGCGGGTTGTCCTGTGACGGGATGTTCTCCAGACCGCGGGCGAGCGCCCGTACGGCCTCCGCCAGCGTCGCCGTCTGTGCTTCCAGCCGACTCAGCCGGGCCTCCAGCTCGGGCGCGGCACCGGTTGCTGCGGCTGTGTGATTCTGCTTCATGTCCCGGGTCCTCACGGGTGCGGCAGGCCGGGATCGGGGGTCGGGCCTGTGCCGCGGAGCGGCGGACGGGCCTCTTCGCCGACGGCCCGACGTTCGAAGTCGCTCACGGCAACCTCCTGGCAAGCTCCCGGCCGGCTCGCCAGTCACCCACCTGGTCAGTCTCGCACCGATCCGACCGGCCTGCCGCCCCACACCGGGGACCGGGCTGCCCGGGCTGCACCGCCCGGCCGGCCACCCGACAATGGTCTCGGCGCACGATCCGCCCCGACGCGCAGGGGAAGGCGGTGACCTGTGATGACGTACGTCGCTGTGAGTGCGCTGAGCCATCCGGGACTGATCCGCGAGCACAACGAGGACAGCCTGGTCGCCGGGCCGTGGACCCTGTGCGCCACGATGACCGAGAATCCGCAGACGCTGGTGTTCCCCCTCGGGACGCCCCTCGTCGTCGCGGTCGCCGACGGGATCGGCGGCCAGCCCGGAGGCCACGTGGCCAGTGCCCTGGTGGTCCGGCAACTCGCTCAGGCCGGGCCCGGCCTGACCGACGAGGACGACGTCCGCGAGGTAGTGCACGCCTGCAACCGCCGGGTGTACGCGGCCGCGGAAGGCGACGGACCGGCCACGATGGGCACCACCGTCGCGGGCGCCGTCGTCCTGCCCGGATCGCTGCTGGCGTTCAACGTGGGCGACAGCCGGATCTTCGCCGCGCCCCGGGACGGGCTGCTCCAGGTCAGCGTGGACGACAACCCTCCGCCCCCGCCGGGGCAGCGCACCACGTCGCTCCTGACCCAGGCCCTGGGCGGCGGCCTGAGGTACCACGCCGTCACCCCCCATGTGACGGCCTGTCCCCTCGCCCCGGGCGACCGCTACCTGATCTGCACCGACGGCCTGACCGACCCGGTGCCGAACGACGTCCTGGACGACCTGCTGCGGGAGTTCGACGACGGCCGGGCGGCCTTCGAACTGTGGAAGGCCGCCATCGAGGCCGGCGGGCCCGACAACATCACGCTCGCCGTGGTGCGGGTCGTGGAGCAGTGACCTCCCGTCGGCCCCACGGTCCGGGGGCTCAGCAGGAGAAGCCGTACCGCCCGCGCAGGCGTACGAAGCACGCGGGCGTGAGGGTCCGCCGCGGCTCCAGTCCCCGCTCGGTGCGCAGGAAGGACACGACCTGCTCCCGGCCGCCGGACCCGATGGGCTGCACGAGGCGCCCGCCCGGACGCAGTTGCGCGACCAGCGGCGCGGGTACCTCCGGGAAGGCGGCGGACACGACGACCGCGTCGTAGGGAGCGCGGTCCGGCACCCCGCCGCTGCCGTCCCCGACGCGCAGCTCGATGTTCCGCAGGCCCTGACCGGCGAGGTTGCGCCGTGCCCGCTCCGCGATGTCCGGCCGCATCTCGACGGTCACCACGTCGGCGGCCAGTGCGGCGAGCAGCGCGGTCTGGAAGCCGAGTCCGGTACCGATCTCCAGAACGTGCTCGTCCCCGCTCAGGCCGAGGCCGTCGATCATCATGGCGGAGAGCGAGGGCTGGGTGGTCACCTGTCCGTGGCCGATCGGAAGGGGCACGTCGCGGTAGGCGTCCGCGCGGTGGACGGCGGGCACGAACGCCGCCCGGGGCGTCGCGCGGACGGCCCGGAGCAGCCGCTCGTCACCGACGCCGGCCGCGCGAGCGGCCCGCACGAGAGCCTCGGCCGGCTGGGCGGCTTCGGACATGGCACTTCTTTCCCTGCGGGGCCGGAGGGTGAGCATCCCGTCGGGCTCGCCCCCCGCAGTCATCGTCGCACCTGGCCCGCCGGACGGGTCGGTTCCTAGACTGGGAGACGTGGTTCGGGCCAACGAGGAGGTCGAGGCACTCCTCCAGGAGTACGCGGACCTCATCGCCATCACCGGAGGCGACGCGTTCAAGGCGCGGGCCTACGAGAAGGCCGCCCGCGCGATCGGCGGCCATCCCACCGACGTCTCCCGCCTCGATGTCGCGGGTCTGAAGGAGATCCCGGGCGTGGGCAGGTCGATCGCCGAGAAGGTCGTCGAGTACCTCCGCACCGGCAACGTCACGGTGGTGGAGGAGACGCGGGCCAGGATTCCGGCGGGGGTACGGCAGTTGATCACCATTCCCACCCTCGGGCCCAAGAAGGCGATGACCCTCTACGAGGACCTGCACATCTCCTCGGTGGCCGAGCTGGCCGACGCGATCAAGGCGGAGAAGCTGCGCGATCTGAAGGGCTTCGGGAAGAGGACCGAGGAGAACATCCTGCACGGCATCGCCCTGATGCAGCAGGCCGGGGAGCGGATCCTGCTGGGCACCGCCATGGAGTCCGCCGAGGACATCGTCGCCGAACTCTCCCGGATCACCGGGTGTGCGCAGTGCGCGTACGCGGGGTCGCTGCGCCGCATGAGGGAGACCATCGGGGACATCGACGTCCTCGTCGCCGCCGACCGGTCGGCGCCCTTCATGGACGCGCTCACCGAACTGCCCTCCACCGCCGAGGTCGTCGCGCACGGCGCGAAGAAGACCTCGATCCGCACCGTCACGGGCGTCCAGGTCGACCTGCGCGTGGTGCGACAGGACTCCTGGGGTGCCGGGATGCAGTACTTCACCGGCTCCAAGGCGCACAACATCCGCACCCGGACCATCGCCGTCCACCTGGGGTTGAAGCTCTCCGAGTACGGCCTGTTCGACGCCGGGAGCGGAGAGCGGGTCGCCTCCCGCTCGGAGGACGAGGTGTACGCGAGGCTCGGCCTGCCGTGGATCCCGCCCACGCTGCGCGAGGACCGGGGCGAGATCGAGGCCGGCTTGCGCGGCGAGCTGCCCCAGGTGGTCACGGTGGACGACGTCCGGGGTGACCTGCACACCCACACCGACCTCACCGACGGGCTCGCCCCGCTGGAGGAGATGGTGGCCGCGGCCGCCGACCGGGGCTACGCGTACTACGCGGTCACCGACCACGCGCCCGGCCTCGCCATGCAGCGCATGACCGAGGAGAAGGTCCTCGCCCAGCGCGAGCGGGTGCGGTCACTGGACGGCCGGCACCGCGGGATGCGGCTGCTGCACGGCACCGAGCTCAACATCGGCCCGGACGGGGACGTGGACTGGCCCGGCGAGTTCCTCGCGGGCTTCGACATCTGCGTGGCCTCGGTGCACTCGCACTTCGGCCTCGGCCGCGAGGCGATGACCCGGCGGCTCGTGCGCGCCTGCGAGAACCCCCACGTCCATGTCCTCGGCCACCCCACCACCCGTCTGATCGGCAGGCGGCCCGGCATCGACGCCGACCTCGACGAGGTGTTCGCCGCCTGCGCCCGCACCGGCACGGCCCTGGAGATCAACGCCCAGCCGGACCGCCTCGACCTGGGCGACGAGGACATCCTGCGGGCCAGGAGCCACGGCGCGAAGTTCGCCGTCGACTCCGACGCCCACTCCCTCCTCCATCTCGCCCACCTGCGCTACGGAATCGGCACGGCCCAACGCGGATGGCTGACCCCGGACGATGTGATCAACACCTGGCCGCTGCGGCGGCTGCGCCGCTTCCTGCGCAAGGACCGGGCCGCCTGAGGTTCACCGGAGCCGACGCTCCGCTCGGCCCCTGATTCCCCCGGGGCCCAACGGCCGCGGCCGTGACCGAACCGCCGGTGCGGTGCTTCGGTCACGGCCGCGGGACGGCTCGTACGGGTGTCACGGCTTGCGCGCGAGGCCCCCGTGCTCGGCGACGGGCGCCACGGCGGGGGCTTCGGGGTCCGGACGCCAGTGCGGAACCGAGACGACCCCGGGCTCCACGAGTTCCAGTCCGTCGAAGAACGCCGTGATCTGGTCGACGGTGCGCAGGTTGTACGGGATGGCGCCGCTCTTGTTGTAGCCCTCCTGGGCCGCTTCGAAGTCCGGGTCGGTGCCCAGGGACCCGTCGTTGATGGAAAGGTAGCTGCCGGACGGCAGTGCGTCCAGCAGCCGGGAGACGATGGAGCGTGCCTGGTCGTAATCGGCAACGTGACCAAGGATGTTGCTGAGGATGAGGCCGATGGGACGGCTGAAGTCCAGCGTGTCGGCGGCGGCCGCGAGGATGCGGTCCGGGTCCAGCACGTTGGCGTCGACGTAGGCGGTGGCCCCCTCCGGAGTGGAGTAGAGCAGGGCGCGCGCGTGGGCCAGGACCATCGGGTCGTTGTCGACGTAGACGATCCGGGACTCGGGGGCGATGCGCTGGGCGACCTCGTGCGTGTTGTCGGCCGTCGGCAGGCCGGTGCCGATGTCGAGGAACTGCCGGATGCCCGCCTCGGCGACCAGGTGGGTGATGTTGCGGCGCAGGAAGCCGCGGCTGCTGCGGGCTATGGTGACGATGCCGGGGAAGACGGCGGTGTAGGCGTCACCGGCCTCCTCGTCGACGGCGTAGTTGTCCTTGCCACCCAGCCAGTAGTTCCAGATCCGAGCCGAGTGCGGCACCGTCGTGTCGATCTTCTGGTGCGCCGCCGGGTCGGGGCTCGTCGCGGGGTGGGTCATGGGTACCGTCCGTTCTCCGTCTCGCGGGTTGTCCAACGACAAACTACGTTCCGAAAGCCCTGCTGTGCACGCCAGTTCACGTTTCCGTCAGTGGTTTTCCCGAAAGATCGCGACCTACGCACCAGGCGGGCACCCGCGACCGCTCCCGGCGCGCCCCGGCCGTCCCCTACGCCATCCCCCGGCGGCGCAGAAGCAGCCACAGTTCCGCGGTGACGTCCGGGTCGGTGAGATCCACGCCGAGCAGCGCCTGGCAGCGCGAGACGCGGTGCCGGAGCGTGTTGCGGTGGACGCCGAGCGCGCGGGAGGCCGCCTCCCACTGACCGTGATGGCGCAGGTAGCCGACGAGGGCCTGGCGCAGGACATCGGTCAGCCGGTCGCAGGCGGCGGCCATGCGCGCGGCCGGATCGCCGCCGTACGGTCCCGCCGACGGGTGGGCCAGCAGCCGGGTTCCCGGGGCGAGGTCCGCCAGCGTCGCGGCGGCGACCGCGCGGACGGCCGGTGCCCGCCCGACCGGGACCACCTCCGTCAGGACGGCCGCGGCGTCGGCGTCCGCCCGCCGTACCGCGCCCTCCAGGCACGCGGTCGGGGGATGGTCCGCGGGGACCAGGAACCAGGCCGCTCGGTCGTCCGTCCGGACCGCGATCGCCTCCGGGCACCAGCGGCGGACCACTCCGGTGAGGATGTCGCTCGCCCGGCCCCTCATCGCCAGGACGCGCAACTGGTCCGGCGGGCTCGGTGCCCGTACCGCGCCCGCGAGTCTCCGCGCGGCGTCCAGGTGCCCGAAGTCGACCAGCAGTCCGACGCAGCGCTGTCCCTCGTCGGCCACGGATTCGGCGCGCGAACCGCGCACCGCGTCCAGGCTCAGCAAAGCCGACGCCGTCAGCACGGCTCTGCGCCTCGTGGGATCCAGCGGCGTCGAGGTGCCGACCGCGAGGAACCCCGCGGCCCGCTCGTGCCCGGCCAGCGGGAACACGATCACCGCTCCCGACCCGGTCGCGAACGAGGCGGCGGAGTGCGCTCCGGCGCCCTCCAGCCGCACGATCTCCCCGCGTACCCGCGCGGCCTGTTCGGCGGCTCCGGCGGGGAACACCTGGTCCACCTCGCCCGCCGGTGTGTAGGCCGCCGCCCAGGCGTCGAGCGACCGGCCGAGGGTGCGCAGGACCGTGGCGACCGGGTCGGCGGAGGCGGCCGCGTCGACGAGCGCCCGCTGCGTCGCCAGGACGTCCTTGAGGTGCTGCTCGGCCGTGCGGGAGACGGCGGCCCAGTAGGCCTTCGTGATGCGCAGGAACGGCGTGGGCGGCGGGACGGTGAGCAGGCACAGTCCCAGCTTCCGGCAGGCCGCCAGGAGCGGCGCCGGAACCTCCGCGTGCACCGGGCCGAGGCCGAGCGCCAGCGCGGTCAGCTCGGCCTCGACCAGGCGGCCGACGTACCGTTCGCAACCGAGCTTGTTCCGGGGCAGGGACAGCCCCGTCGTCAGCAGCAGCTCCCCGCCGTTCAGATAGCCGGTCGGGTCGAGCAGTTCGCTGATGTGCACGGCCGACACCTCCCGCGTGGAGGCGGCGAACCCCTCGGCCGGCGCGAGATCCGTACCGAGGGCCCGACACAGTGAGGCCACCGTCGGAACCGTCACGGCTGCTCCTGCGCGGGAACCGTCACGCATGCTCCTGTGCGATCTGTCCAATACGAGCCCTGCGAGGTGCATTTTATCCAATGAGAGATCCGCGCCTTCTCCGTACGGTCGTCCCGTCCCGAGCGAACGGAGAATGGTCATGCCCGTCGATCCGCCCGCGGCACCGCTCGACGGCCTGGTCGTCGCCGACTTCAGCCGCGTCCTGGCCGGCCCGCTGGCCTCGGTGATGCTGGCGGACCTGGGGGCCACCGTCATCAAGGTGGAGCGCCCGGGCTCCGGCGACGACACCCGGGCCTGGGGTCCGCCGTGGACGGACCACTCCAGCAGCTACTTCGAGTGCGCCAACCGCTCGAAGCGGTCCGTGACCCTCGACCTGTCCGACCCGGAGGACCTCCGGCTGGCCCGGACACTGGCCGGGCGGGCCGACGTCCTGGTGGAGAACTTCAAGGACGGCGCCCTCGCCGCGCGGGGACTCGACTACGAATCCGTCCGCCGCACGAACCCGGGCGTCGTGTACTGCTCGGTGACCGGCTTCGGCCGCCACGGCGGCGCGGCGCTCGCGGGCTACGACTTCCTCGTCCAGGCGCTGGGCGGTCTGATGAGCATCACCGGCGACCCCGGCGGCGACCCGCAGAAGGTCGGCGTGGCCCTGGTCGACGTACTGACCGCCAAGGACGCGACCATCGGCATCCTGGCGGCGCTGCGGGCCCGCGAGCAAAGCGGCCGGGGCCAGCGGGTGGAGGTCAACCTCCTGTCCAGCCTGCTGGGTTCGCTGGCGAACCAGGCCTCGGCGTATCTGACCACCGGCCGGGCGCCGGGGCGGATGGGCAACGCGCACCCGTCCATCGCGCCGTACGAGACGCTGCGCTGCGCGGACGGCCTGCTCGCCATGGCGTGCGGGAACGACGGGCAGTTCCGCCGGCTGGCCGAGGTGCTGGACGCGCCGGAGCTGGCCGACGACGAACGCTTCGCGGTCAATCCGGCCCGGGTGCGCAACCGCCACGCACTCGTCCGGGCCCTGGAGGAACACCTCGCGCGCGACACGGTCGAGACCTGGATCGGGCGGTTCACCGCGGTCGGTGTCCCGGCCGGACGGGTCGGCACCGTCGCCGACGGCATCGCCCTGGCCGAGTCGCTCGGCCTCGAACCGACCGTCCGGGTCGGCCCCTCGTCGCCGCCCCAGATCCGGCACCCCGTCACGTACTCGGCCACCCCGGTCACCGGCTACCGGCCGCCGCCCCGTCTCGGCGAGCACAGCGACGACGTACGCCGCTGGCTCACCGACCCGACCCACTGATCCGCCACAGGAGAAGACCGCATGAACGCACCGGCCAAACTGCCCCCGCTCGACCCCCGCGACCCCGCCGGCCTGCACGACCTGCTCACCCCCGAGGAGAAGGCGGTGGCCGCCTCGGTGCGCCAGCTCTGCGGGCAGCGCGTCGACCCCTTCGTGGCGGACTGGTTCGAGCAGGGCACCATTCCCGACATCCGCGGCCTGGCCAAGGAGCTCGGCGCGCTGGGCGTGCTCGGCATGCACCTGGAGGGCTACGGCTGCGCGGGCATGTCGGCCACCGAGTACGGCGTGGCCTGCCTCGAACTGGAGGCCTCCGACTCCGGTATCCGCTCGCTGGTCTCGGTGCAGGGCTCGCTGGCGATGTTCGCCATCTGGAAGTGGGGCACCGAGGAGCAGAAGCGGCAGTGGCTGCCGTCCATGGCCGCCGGTGAGGCGATCGGCTGCTTCGGCCTCACCGAGCCCGACGCCGGCTCCGACCCCGGCAGCATGCGCACCCGGGCGCGGCGCGACGGCGACGACTGGGTCCTCGACGGCCGCAAGATGTGGATCACCAACGGCAGCGTGGCCGACGTGGCCGTGGTCTGGGCCGGGACCGACGAGGGCGTGCGCGGCTTCGTGGTGCCCACCGACACCCCGGGCTTCTCGGCCCCGGAGATCAAGCACAAGCTGTCCCTGCGCGCCTCGGTCACCAGCGAGCTGGTCCTGGACGGGGTGCGCCTTCCCGCGGACGCCGTGCTCCCCGAGGTCCGGGGTCTGAAGGGCCCGCTCAGCTGCCTCAACGAGGCCCGCTACGGCATCGTCTGGGGAGCGATGGGCGCGGCCCGGTCGTCGCTGTACGCCGCCCAGTCCTACGCGGTGGAGCGGACCCAGTTCGGCAAGCCGATCGGGGCGTTCCAGCTGACCCAGCAGAAGCTGGCCGACATGTACCTCGAGTACACCAAGGGCGTGCTCCTGGCGCTGCACCTGGGCCGGCGCAAGGACGCCGGCACGCTGCGGCCCGAGCAGGTGAGCCTGGGCAAGCTCAACAACGTGCGCGAGGCACTGGACATCTGCCGCACCGCCCGCACGATCCTCGGGGCGAACGGCATCTCCCTGGAATATCCCGTCATCCGGCACATGAACAACCTGGAGTCCGTGCTGACCTACGAGGGCACCGTCGAGATGCACACGCTCGTCGTCGGGCAGGCGGTCACGGGACACGCGGCGTTCCGGTGAGATCGGGTGGAGGCGGTCCTTCCACTGCTCCCTCCATGACCAAAATTTGTCTGCTTTGCCCGTATAAGACGGGTCATAAGGATAGAAAGGGACTTATCGCGGTGCGGTGAAAGTTGCCACAGCGGCATCGGGCGGCCTATAAGAGGAGCATGACCGGAGTGATTCCGGAATTCGGGCAACTGCCCGCTACGGAGGATTCCCATGCTTCTGACTCCGTCCGATACGGAGAAATTGCTGCTGAGCGTCGCCGGAATGGTCGCCCGTGACCGGCGGGAGCGCGGCGTGCTCCTCAATTACCCCGAGGCCGTCGCGCTCCTTTCCTGCTGGGTGATGGAGCGGGCCCGCGAGGGCGCCCTCGTCAGCGATCTGATGGCCGAGGGGCGCACCGTCCTCACCCGCGCCGAAGTACTCGAAGGCGTCCCCGAGATGCTGCACGACGTCCAGGTCGAGGCGACCTTCCCGGACGGGCGCAAGCTCGTCACGATCACCTCGCCGATCCCGTGATCCCCGGCGAGATCCGGACCGGTTCCGGCGTACTGCACATCAATGAGAACCGCGCACGGCTTCAGATGACCGTGGTGAATGACGGTGACCGCCCCATTCAGCTCGGATCGCATCTGCATTTCCCCGACGCGAATCCCTCACTTTCTTTTGACCGGTCTCTTGCCGAGGGTTTCCGGCTCGATATTCCCGCCGGCACGTCCCTGCGTTTCGAGCCCGGAGTCGGCGTCGAGGTCACCCTCGTCGAACTGGGCGGCCGCCGGGAGGTGCCCGGCATCGTCGTGCCCGGCACCCGGACCGCACGAACGGACGACATGTGACATGGCAGAACTGACCCGCGCCGCCTACGCGTCGCTCTACGGGCCCACCACCGGCGACCGCGTCCGCCTCGCCGACACCGACCTGTGGATCGAGGTCGAGGAGGACCGCTGCTTCGGCGGCGACGAGTCCGTGTTCGGCGGTGGCAAGTCCCTGCGCGAATCCATGGGCCAGGCCACCGCCTCACGCGCCGACGGCGCCCTCGACCTCGTCATCACCAACGCCGTCGTCCTCGACCACTGGGGCGTCGTCAAGGCGGACGTCGGTGTCCGGGCGGGCAGGATCGTGGCGCTCGGGCGCTCCGGCAACCCCGACATCAGCGACGGTGTGCACCCCGACCTGGTGATCGGACCCGGCACCGACGTGGTCTCCGGCGAGGGCCGCATCCTCACCGCCGGAGCCGTCGACACCCACGTCCACTTCCTGATGCCCGAGGCCCTGCACGAGGCCCTGGCCACCGGCACGACCACCGTCATCGGCGGCGGCACCGGCGCCACCGAGGGGTCCAAGGCCACCACGGTCACCCCCGGCCCGTGGAACCTCGCGATGATGCACCGCTCGCTGGACCGGGTGCCGCTCAACGTCATGCTGTTCGGCAAGGGTTCGACCGTCGGCGAGGACGGCCTGCGCGAAGCGGCGCTCGGCGGCGCCGGCGGCTACAAGGTCCACGAGGACTGGGGCGCGACGCCCGCCGCCATCGACGCGGCGCTGAAGGCCGCCGACGCCTACGGCCTCCAGGTCGCCCTGCACGCCGACAGCCTCAACGAGGCCGGCTACGTCGAAGGCACCCTCGCCGCCATCGCCGGACGCGGTATCCACGTCTTCCACGCGGAGGGCGCGGGCGGCGGCCACGCACCCGACATCATCACCGTCGCCTCCCACCCCAACATCCTTCCGGCGTCGACCAATCCGACGCTTCCGCACACCGTCAACACCGTCGCCGAGCACCTCGACATGCTGATGGTGTGCCACCACCTGAACCCGCGTGTGCCGGAGGACCTGGCCTTCGCGGAGTCCCGCATCCGCGCGACCACCATCGCCGCCGAGGACGTCCTGCACGACGTCGGCGCCCTGTCCATCACCTCCTCCGACGCCCAGGCCATGGGGCGCATCGGTGAGGTCGTCTGCCGCACCTGGCAGGTCGCCCACACCATGAAGCGGCGATTCGGCGACCGGGGCGGCGAACTTCCCGCCGACAACGAACGCGCCCGCCGCTACGTCGCCAAGTACACGATCTGCCCCGCCGTCGCCCACGGCATCGACCACGTCGTCGGCTCCGTCGAGCCGGGCAAGCTCGCCGACCTGGTGCTGTGGGACCCGGCCTTCTTCGGCATCCGCCCGGCCGCAGTGATCAAGGGCGGCATGGTGGTGTACGCGCCGCTCGGCGACCCCAACGCCGCGATCCCCACCACCCAGCCCGTCCTGCTGCGGCCCACCGCCGCGGCCGGCGCGGCCCCGCACCTGTCGGTCAGCTTCGTCGCCCCGGCGGCCCTGGAGGACGGCCTGGCCGAACGTCTCGGCCTCGTACGGGAGTTGGTCGCCGTGCGGCCCACCCGCCACCTCACCAAGGCGGACCTGCCGAACAACACGGCGCTGCCGGACATCGACGTCGACCCGGAGACGTTCGCCATCCGGATCGACGGCGCGCTCGTCGAGCCCTCCCCCGCCACCGAACTGCCGCTCGCCCAGCGGTACGCGATGTTCTGATGCCGGGCCTGGCACCCCTGCTGCTGGGCGACGGGCGGCTCCCGGTCGGCGCGTACACCTACAGCGCCGGACTGGAACCGGCCGTCGCGGCGGGCCTCACCCGCGACGACGTGCCCGCGCTGCTGCGCGCCCGGCTGCGCACCGCGGCCGTCACCGAGGCGGCCGCGGCCGTCCTCGCCCTGCGGGCCGCCCGGGCGGACCCGGTGGACTACGAGCCCGTACAGCGGGCCCTCGCCGCCCGCACCCCGGCGGCGCCGCTGCGGGAGGCGTCGGCGACGCTCGGCCGCGGGGTGCACCGCCTCGCGCGGCGGCTGGCCCCGGACCACCCGGCCGTCACCGCGCTGTCGTCGATCCGTCCCCGCCCGCTGCGGCCGGTCACGCTCGGCGCGCTCGGAGCCGTCATGGACGTCTCCGAGGAGGAGTTGGCGCACGGCGTGATCTACGACGAACTCCAGACGATCACCTCGGCGGCCCTGAAACTGCTGCCCGGCGACCCCCTCGACACGGTCGCCTGGATCCTCGCCGCCGAGCCGGACGCCACGGCCGCGGCGCACGAGGCCCTCGCGGTACGGAACCCGGCCGGACTGCCCGCCCGTACCCCCCTGCTCACCGAACAGTGGGCACTCGAACACGCACGACGAGAACGGAGACTCTTCCTTGCCTGACCAGCAGCCCGACCAGCACCACCACCGGCCGTCCGGCACCGCGCGCGCCCTGCGACTGGGCGTCGCGGGCCCCGTCGGCACCGGCAAGAGCTCGATCCTGGCCACGCTGTGCCGTGAGCTGGCCGGCGAACTCGCCATGGCCGTCGTCACCAACGACATCTACACCGACGAGGACGCCCGCTTCCTGCGCTCGGCCGGCGTGCTGCCGACGGAGCGCATCCGCGCGGTGGAGACGGGCGCGTGCCCGCACACCGCGATCCGCGACGACGTCAGCGCCAACCTCGACGCGGTCGAGGACCTGGAGGAGGCGTTCGGGCCGCTGGACCTGGTACTCGTCGAGAGCGGCGGCGACAACCTCACCGCCACCTTCAGCCCGGCCCTGGCCGACGCCCAGCTGTTCTGCATCGACGTCGCGGGCGGCGGCGACGTGGCACGCAAGGGCGGCCCCGGCATCACCGGCGCCGACCTGCTGATCGTCAACAAGACCGATCTGGCGCCGCACGTCGAGGTCGACGTGGACGCCATGGTCGCCGACGCCCGGAATGCCCGAGGCGGTCTGCCGGTCCTCGCGCTGTCCAGGAAGGACCCGGCCTCGATCGCCGAACTCGCCGACTGGGTACGCTCGTTGCTCGCACGCCACCGGGCCGGCACCCATGTCCCCACCGACCCGGGACCGATGGCACCGCACAGCCACAGCCACGACTCGTGACCGGGGGCACGGTGGCCCACGGCGAGCCGGCCGACCCCACGGTCGTCACCGTGGAGCGGGAGGGCACCGGCCGCCCGCTCGTCCGCGAGCTGCGCCCCGGCGCCTTCCTCGCCCCCCGCCCCCTGCTGCCGTCCCCCGACCGGGTGCGGATCGCCCTGGTCGGCACCCGGGCCGGCCTGCTCACGGGAGACGACCTGCTGCTGCACATCTCGGTCGGCCCCGGGGCCCGCCTGGAGCTGATCGAGCCGTCCGGCCTGGTCGCCTACGACCACCGCGGCGGCACCTCGCGGTGGCGGGCCCGGGTCGACATCGCCGAGGACGGCGAACTGGTCTGGCACGGCAAGCCGTTCGTGGTCGGCGACGGCGCCCGGGTGGAACGCTCGATGGACGTCGCGCTGGCGGCCGGGGCCCGCATGCTGTGGCGGGACACCCTGGTCCTGGGGCGTTCCGGCGAGCGGGGCGGCAGCGTACGGGCGACCACACACGTCACCCACGACGGGCACGATCTGCTGGTCGAGGACCTGGACCTGACGGAGCCGGACCTGCGCGAGCTCCCGGGCGTCCTAGGCCCCCACCGCGTCATCGGCTCGGTCACCTGCCTCGGCTCCCGTCCCCGCGGACCGCACCACCCGTACCGCATGGAGCTGGCGGGGCCGGGGGCGCAGGTGCGGCTGCTGGACACGGTGGCACCGGCGATCGAGGCGGAGCTGGCGGCCGTCTGGGCGAGCTGGCGGAGCCGCTGACACCGGCCGCCCCGGCCGTACGGCCCGCAGGGCCGGCCCCACCGGCGGCCGGTCCGGCAGCCACCCGCACGGTTGCGCGTGACGGCGGGGGCCGGCCCCCTCGATGACCTGCTGACCGGCACACGGGGGTCGCGGTACCGTCCAGCGAGACGACCACACCGCACCGCCGAGGCCCGGTCCGCCCGGGCGAGGGGAGCACCGCATGAGCGAGTCCACCCACCAGGCAGTCGCCGAGCCCGACGACGGCGGCCGGACCGATCCGCTCGTCCAGCTGTCCCTGGAGCAGTTGCGGCAGCGGTCCAGCATGAAGTGGCGCGCGCACCCGGAGGACGTCCTGCCGCTGTGGGTGGCGGAGATGGACGTCCCCCTGGCACCCGCGGTCGCCGACACCCTGCACCGGGCCGTCGCGCTGGGAGACACCGGATACCCCCACGGCACCGGCTACGCCGAGGCCCTCGCCGCCTTCGCCGCCACGCGATGGGGGTGGGACGGCCTGCGCGTGGAGAACACGGCGCTCGTGCCCGACGTGATGATGGGCATCGTCGAGATCCTCCGCCTCGTCACCGGCCCCGGCGACGCGGTCGTCGTCTGCTCACCCGTCTACCCCCCGTTCTACGCGTTCGTCACGCACGCCGGCCGGGAGGTCGTCGAAGCCCGTCTCGGCCCCGACCTGCGAATCGACCTCGCCGGACTCGAGGACGCCTTCATACGCGCACGGCGCGACGGCCGCCGCGCGGCGTTCCTGATGAGCAACCCGCACAACCCGACCGGTGTCGTCCACACCCGCGCGGAACTCGAGGCGATCGCCGCGCTCGCCCGCGGACACGGTGTCCGGGTGATCTCCGACGAGATCCACGCCCCGCTGGTGCTGCCCGGCGCCGTCTTCACGCCCTTCCTCGGCGTTCCCGGCTCGGAGAACGGCTTCGCGCTGACCTCCGCGTCCAAGGCATGGAACCTGGCCGGTCTCAAGGCCGCCGTGGCCATGGCCGGCACCGAGGCCGCGGACGACCTGCGCCGGATGCCCGAGGAGGTCGGCCACGGCCCCAGCCATCTGGGCATCCTCGCCCACACGGCGGCGTTCCGCGACGCGGGCGACTGGCTCGACGAGCTGCTGCTCGGGCTCGACGCCAACCGGAACCTGCTGGGCGAACTGGTGAAGGAACACCTCCCGGACGTGGGGTACGTCCCGCCCCAGGGCACCTACCTCGCCTGGCTCGACTGCACCGGGCTGGGACTGCACGACGACCGTCCCACCGGCGGACCCGGCATCGTGAGCGACCTCGCCGGACCGGCGAAGCTGTTCCTGGACGAAGCTCGCGTCGCCCTCAGCTCCGGACACGTCTTCGGCAGCGGCGGCGCGGGATGCGTACGCCTCAACTTCGCGACCTCACCGGCGATCCTGCGTCAAGCGCTCACGCGCATGGGCCGCGCGGTAGCCGGCCTCGGGCAGGCGCCCCGCCCCTGACGCCGCCAGTAGCCCCCGGAGTCGACCCCCAGCCGCTCCGCCGGGCGGGTGGCGGTCGGCGGGGCGTACTTCCGGGGCAGCCCGCCCACCCGCACGCGCACCGGACGCGCCGGGGCGTGCAGCCCCTCGGTATCCGGAACTCCGGAACCGCCCCGGTCATGGCCGGACGTGAACTGCGGGCCGTCGGCCCATTGCTCGTGGCGAATGCGCTGTATACGGTGTGTGCACTGCATCCAATGGGAGCGGGGAACACGGACGGCCGCAGTGGCACAGAGGAAAGGGGCTCATCCCATGCACGCTTCCGGCACAGCCGAGCACTACGACGTCCTCGTCGTCGGCGGGGGCGCCGCCGGCTCCGCCGCCGCCTGGCAGCTGGCGAAGCGCGGCCACCGCGTCTGCCTGCTGGAACGGTTCGCACCCGGTCACCGGGCCGGCAGCTCGCACGGCAGGTCGCGGCTGCTGCGGCTGACCTACACGGATCCTCTGTACGCGCGGATGGCCGCCGAGGCGCTGCGCATGTGGCACCGGCTCGAGTCCGAGAGCGGCGGCGACCTGATCTCCACCGTGGGGGCCGTGGACGGCGGCCGCGCGGAGCGTCTGGAGCAGGCCGCCGCCGCGCTGGCCGACGAGGGAGCCGACTTCGAGGTGCTCACCGAGCACCAGGCGCGGTCGCGCTGGCCGCAACTCGCCCTGCCGGGTGACGTGCTGTTCCACCCGGACGCCGCCCGCGTCGACCCCGACGCGACGCTCCCGGCGCTCCAGCACCTCGCCGCCCGTTCCGGCTGCCGGATCCTGCACGGCACACCGGTGACCGCGCTGGAGACCGACGCGGACGGAGTCCGTGCCCGCACGCCCGCGGGCACGTTCACCGCACCTGTCGCGGTCGTCACCGTCGGCCCGTGGACGAGCCGGCTGCTCGACGGTCTCGTCACGCTGCCGGAGCTGACGGTGACCCAAGAACAGGTCTTCCACCTGCCGCAGCGCGATCCGGACGCCGTCTGGCCCGCCTTCAGCTTTCAGCACGAGGACGGAGGCATCGTCTACGGCATGCCCACGGCCGACGAGGGCGTCAAGGTCGCCGAACACCTCGGCGGACGGGTCGTGGACCCGGATACCCGGGACGGGATCGTGGACGCCGCCGCCCGCGGCCGGGTCCTGGCGTTCGCGGCGGAGCGGCTGCCCGGTCTGGAACCGGTCGTCTCCACGGAGACGACCTGCCTCTACACCAACACGGCCGACGAGGACTTCCTGCTGGACCGGGTGGGTCCGCTGGTCGTCGGCACGGCCTGCTCCGGGCACGGCTTCAAGTTCACGCCGCTGCTGGGCCGGATGCTCGCCGACCTCGCGGAGGGCGACACCGAGCCCCACCCGCGCTTCCGGCTCCCCTCCCCCGCACCGGCCGACCGCGCCTGACCGTCACGAGAACCCGGAGGCGGGCCACCGGCCTCCGGGTTCTCGTCGGCTTGAACGATCAGCTCTTGCCGAGGAGCTTGCTCATCTCCTCGATCTCGGCGTTCTGCGCGGTGATGATGTCGTCGGCCGTCTTCCTGGCGGGCCCGTAACGGCCGTTGGTCTTCTCGGTCGTGGCCATCTCCACGGCGCCCTCGTGGTGCTCGGCCATCATGGTCAGGAACATCCTGTCGAAGTCCGCACCGGACGCCTTCGCCAGCTTGTTCATGTCCTGACCGTCCATCATCCCGGGCATGCCCGCGTGACCGGAGTGGTCCATACCCGGCATGGCGGAGGGCACCTTCGCGCCCCAGGACTCCAGCCAGCCGGACATCGTCGCGATCTCCGGGTCCTGGGCCTTCTCGATGCGGGTGGCCAGGTCCTTGACCTCGGCGGAGGACGCCCGGGTGGCGGCCGTCCGCGCCATCAGGACGGCCTGCTGGTGGTGCGGGATCATGCCCTGCGCGAAGGACACGTCCGCGTCGTTGTGGGCGCCGGCCGTGCGCTCGGCGCTCGCCGCCGAGGACGACGTCCGCGCGTCGGCGCCGCTTCCGGAGCCGTCGCCGCTGCCGCAGGCGGCGAGAGCGAGGGCGGCGGTCACGGCCGTCGTGACGAGCGCGGCACGGCGGACGAGGGAACGGGTGCTGGTCATGGTGGTACTCCTGCGATGTGCGAAGGATGCTGCGCCGGTGGGGCGCGGGACATGGCGAAGTGCCGCGGTGGCCCTCAGGGGCGGGCGCGGCGCGGCCTTGTCCTAGATCCGCAGGAGTTGCAGTTCGGCCAGCGTGGGCGGCGCGCGTCCGCCCTCCACGGCGGCGGCAAAGGACCCGTGCCCGCCGAAGGCGAGCGGGACCGGACCCACGGGGTCGGGCATCAGGGCGGGAAGAACCGGGCCCGCGTCAAGGGCTCCGGACGCACACGTCGAGTCCGCGTGACGGACGTGCCCGCCGCCGCCGCCGTCGTCGTGGCAGACGGACTCGTCGCCGCCCGTCACCATGCCCCTGTGCGCCGAGGCGGCGGAGGCGTGACGAGCGCCGACGGCTGCCGCACCGCCCGGCGCGAGGGCGTGCATCCCCAACAGCCCGGCCAGCAGCCCGAGCACCAGCAGCGCCCGCCACCGCCCCACGGGCGGTCGCTCACGGCGCTGTTGTGCACGGGCTGTCACGGCACTCATCCTACGGACATCCGGCAGCCGCACTGAGGCGGCCGTGTTCCCGAGGCCTCCGTCCGGCCGATGTGCGCGGCCAGGGCCTGAAGCAGGGCCACAGCGGCCATACGCGTCACCGGATGGGCGACTGCCTTGCGAAGCACGGCCCATGAGGCCGACGAGGCGTGCGGGGCCGGTGGATGCGTCATCATCGGGTCCCTTCGGTCGACGAGGGGTGAGCCGAGGGCGTCCGTCGCCCCCGGAGGAACGGCGGACGCCCTGCCGCGATGCCCGCGCACCGCTCCCGGCTCCCGGCTCCCGGCGGGAGGTCAGTGGCCGATGGCCCGGAAACGGCGCAGGCGCAGGCTGTTGCCGACCACGAAGACCGAGGAGAAGGCCATCGCGGCGCCCGCGATCATCGGGTTGAGCAGTCCGGCCGCGGCCAGCGGAAGCGCGGCGACGTTGTAGGCGAAGGCCCAGAAGAGGTTGGAGCGGATGGTGCCCAGCGTCCTGCGGGCAAGACGTATGGCGTCGGCCGCGACCCGGAGGTCTCCGCGGACCAGGGTCAGGTCGCCGGCCTCGATCGCGGCGTCCGTGCCGGTGCCCATCGCCAGGCCCAGATCGGCCTGGGCGAGTGCCGCCGCGTCGTTGACGCCGTCGCCGACCATGGCGACCGAACGCCCCTCGCCCTGAAGGCGCTTGACGACGTCGACCTTGTCCTGCGGCAGGACCTCGGCGATGACGTGCTCGGGTGCGATGCCCGTCTGAGCCGCGACGGCCTCGGCGACGGCCCGGTTGTCGCCGGTGAGCAGCACGGGGGTCAGGCCGAGGGCACGCAGCCGGCGGATGGCCTCGGGGCTGGTCTCCTTGACCGCGTCGGCGACTTCGAGCACGGCACGCGCCTCGCCGTCCCAGGCGACCGCGACGGCCGTACGACCGGCCGCCTCGGCGGCCTCCTTGGCGCGTCGCAGACCGTCGGGCAGGGACATCGCCCACTCGGCCAGCAACTGCTCGCGCCCGACGAGGACGGCGTGCCCCTCGACGACTCCCTGGACACCGACTCCGGCGATGTTGGCGAAGTCCTCCGGGACCGGCAGGGTGCCCACGCGGTCCGCGGCTCCGGTGGCGACCGCCTGGGCGATCGGGTGCTCGGAGGCGTGTTCCAGGGCGCCGGCGAGCCGCAGGACGTCCGTCTCGTCGGTGCCGTCGGCCGGGTGCACGGCCAGCAGGGTCATCCGGCCGGTGGTGACGGTGCCGGTCTTGTCCAGGACTACGGTGTCGACCTTGCGCGTGCTCTCCAGGACCTCGGGACCCTTGATGAGGATGCCCAGTTGCGCGCCGCGCCCGGTGCCGACCATGAGGGCGGTCGGGGTGGCGAGCCCCAGGGCGCACGGGCAGGCGATGATCAGGACGGCGACCGCGGCGGTGAAGGCGGCGGTCAGTCCCGCGCCGTCGACGAGCCAGAAGCCGAGCGTGGCCAGGGCCAGCGCCATGACGACGGGAACGAAGACTCCGGAGATCCTGTCGGCGAGCCGCTGCGCCGCGGCCTTGCCGTTCTGGGCGTCCTCCACCAGCGTGGCCATCCGGGCGAGTTGGGTGTCGGAGCCAACCCGGGTGGCCTCGACGACCAGCCGTCCGCCCGCGTTCAGGGTGGCGCCGGTGACGGCGTCCCCGACGGTGACCTCGACCGGGACGGACTCGCCGGTGAGCATCGAGGCGTCCACGGCAGAAGCGCCCTCGACGACGGTGCCGTCGGTGGCGATCTTCTCGCCGGGGCGGACGAGGAAGCGGTCGCCGACCTTCAACTCCGCTACCGGTATGCGTTCTTCGCGCTCGCCGCGGAGAACGGTGACTTCCTTCGCGCCCAGCTCCAGCAGGGCCCTGAGCGCCGCGCCGGCCTTGCGCTTGGACCGGGCTTCGAAGTAGCGGCCGGCGAGGATGAACGCGGTCACGCCGGCCGCGGCCTCCAGGTAGATGTTCCCGGCGCCGTCGCTGCGGGCGATGGTCAGCTCGAAGGGGTGGGTCATGCCGGGCATGCCCGCGGTGCCGAAGAACAGCGCCCACACCGACCACAGGAACGCCGCCGAGGTGCCGACGGAGATCAGCGTGTCCATGGTGGCGGCGCCATGACGGGCGTTGGTCCAGGCGGCCCTGTGGAACGGCCAGGCGGCGTACGTCACCACGGGGGCCGCCAGGGTCAGGGACAGCCACTGCCAGTACTCGAACTGGAGGGGCGGGATCATCGCCATCGCGATCACCGGCACGGCGAGCACGACCGCGGTGGTCAACCGCTGCCGGAGCGGCTGGAGTTCGTCGGGGCCCTCCCCCGCGGGGCCTGCCGAGCGGTCGGCCCGCTCCGGCTCGGCACGGAGGGGCTCGGGTTCGCGCGCGGTGTAACCGGTGGCCTCGACCGTGGCGATCAGGTCGGTCACGGCGACGTCCTCGCGGAAGGTGACTTTCGCCTTCTCGGTGGCGTAGTTGACGGTCGCCTCGACGCCGTCCATGCGGTTGAGCTTCTTCTCGATGCGGGCGGCGCACGAGGCGCAGGTCATGCCGCCGATGGCGAGTTCTACCTCGGCGGCACCTGGCGTGATGGTGGTCATGTCTGTTCCTCGCAGCTCACGGTCACGGCGGGTGCGGTTGGCGGGTGGGGCGGGGCCGGGGCCGGGATGCCCCCGCCCGGTGATGTGCGGTCACGTGCCGACGCGGCCGGCATAGTCGTAGCCGGCCTCGTCCACGGTCTCGGCGAGCAGCGACTCGAACGTCGCGTCGGGGGCGGCGGCGGTCGTCACCGTGACGAGCCCCGTGCCGATCTCGACCTCCACGGCGATGACGTCGTCGAGCGCGCCCACGGCCTTGGCGACGACACCCTGACAGTGGGCGCTGCCGACACCGTCCACCTTGTAGACGGTCCTGATCCGGGCGTCGGTGTGGCAGCTTCCCTCGGGCGTGCAGCAGCCGGACATCGTTTCCTCCTCGTCTCATCGGATACCCCAGGGGGTATCCGGCACGCGTACATGTATACCCCCCACCCGTATTCAAGGCAAGGAATCATCCCCTCTGAATCAATACCCCATGGGGGTAGCTGACGTGCGTCGAGCCGCCCCTGAACATCCACAGGCGAGACCGACGACAGGGCGCGGTGGGAGCGCGCGGTGGGAGAAGGAGACGGTGAAGCACCGGGCCCGTCCGCCCCGGGACGGACGTGGAGGTGCGCCTGGCCCCGCCGGACGGCCGGGGCCAGGCGCGAGCCGCCTACTCAGTCACTCAGTACGCGCCACGCCCGCCCAGCAGGCCGGCGATCTGTGAGCGGACGACTTCCCACGTGTCGGCGGGCAGCTCACCGAGGGCCGTCCCGCGCAACCCGCTCAGGACCTCTTCCACGTCGGTGGCGCGCAGGGCACTTCCGCTGAGCACGTCATAGCCGTCGCGGACGGCGACCCTCAGCCGGTCGCCGTCGTCGTCGGCATGCACCGCCGAGGCGACCACGAGGGGCGGCGGTCCGCCCGCCTCGCCGTCCAGCTTGCGGTAGGCGCAGGCGACCGGCTCGCGCCAACGGAGGCTGAGCAGGACGGGCCGCTTGGCCACCACCTCGGACAGATCGGCCTCACGGACGCCTTCGGGCTCCAGCACCATCGCGCGGGCGTCCAGGACGAGCGCGGCGGGCAGCAGGCAGCGCAGCGTACTGCCGACGAGGTTGCCGCCGACCGTCGCCGTCCGCCGCACGGCACCGGTGCCCACCGTGGCGGCCGCCAGCCGCAGCACGCCGGGAACCCGCTCGTCGATCCGGTTCAGGACCACGGCGCCGCCCAGGGTCCGCCGCCCCACGACGTTGGCCTCCGGCAATTCGCGCAGGGACATGGCCAGTTCGGGGAATCCGTCGCGCTGCCAGGTGGCCCAGACGAGGGTCGCCCCGCCGATCGGGACGGCCCCCTCGGCCAGGCACTCCCGTGCTTCGGACACGGACGTGGGCAGACGCAACAGCACAGCGACCGACCTGCCTTCCTGGGACGCCGGACGAAGGCGGCGGGCAGTGCCACGGCTCCCTGCCCGTCGGCAGGCAGTCTTGTCGACCGGGCGGGGGCGCGCACAGGGCTCACACAAGCATGCGTGCGCCGACAGCGGCGCCGCGTCGCGCATCCCGCCCGACACTCACCGGCCCGACCGATCTGATCGGCCCGATCTCCCGGCGCCGGCCGTTCGCCGCGAACTCGATGGGCACACGATGTGCGCTTACGATGGGCACATCGGCTCGTAGGGCTTGAACGAGGGCCTTGAACCTTGGACAAGGACTCATTTCCCAGGGCCCGGGTGTTCAGTGGCACCGCCGCCTGCCGGCCGGGCGCCCTACGCCGCTCGGCACGCGCGTCTCAGCATGCGCTTCCCAGCATCGCCAAGGAGCATTGCCATGGCTGCTCAGTCCGCCTCAATCGTCCTGGAGCGCCCGGCGCAGGAACTCGCCGACGCGACCTCGAAGCACCCCTTCCTGTACGAGATGGAACCCGCCCAAGCACGCAGGGTCCTCGACGACCTTCAGGCCGCGCCGGTCGACAAACTCCCGGTCGACGAGGAGTGGATCACCGTACCGGCCGCTGTGGGCGACGTACGGGTGCGCATCGTCAAGCCGCAGGGCGTCACCGGGACGCTGCCCGTCGTGGTGTACATGCACGGCGGCGGCTGGGTGCTGGGCAACGCCGGCACCCACGACCGGCTGGTGCGGGAGCTGGCGGTCGGCGCCCGTACCGCCGTGGCCTTCGTGGAGTACACGCCCTCCCCGGAGGCGCGCTACCCCGTGGCCATCGAACAGGGCTACGCCGCGGCGCAGTGGATCACGCGTGAGGGAGAGTCCATGGGGCTGGACGCCCGGCGCATGGCGGTGGCCGGCGAGTCGGTCGGCGGGAACATGACGGCGGCGCTCGCCCTGATGGCCAAGGAGCGCGGCGACGTCAGGTTCGTGCACCAGTCGATGTACTACCCGGTCACCGATGCGGCGATGGACACCGACTCCTACGACCAGTTCGCCACCGGCTACTACCTCAGCCGCAAGCTGATGGAGTGGTTCTGGGACGCCTACACCACCGACCCGGAACAGCGCGCGGAGATCACCGCGTCCCCCAACCGCGCGACCCCCGAGCAGCTCACCGGTCTGCCCCCCGCCCTGCTGGTCGTCGACGAGGCCGACGTGCTGCGCGACGAGGGCGAGGCGTACGCCGCCAAGCTGCGTGCCGCCGGCGTCCCGGTCACCACGGTGCGCTACGACGGCACGGTGCACGACTTCATGATGCTCAACTCGCTCAGCCGGTCCAAGGCCACCCGAGCGGCCATCGACCAGGCCGTCACGTTCCTGCGCGAAGCCCTCGGAACGGCTGACACCCCCGGAACGGCTTAGCGCCTGTCCCTTGGGAGTCCTGGCTCCGGTCGGCGCGGGTTCCGGCGCGGGTGAGGAGCGGGGCGACGTCGCCCCGTCCCGAACCGCGGAAGTCGGGACCCGGCGTCCCGCGGGCCGCGGCCCGCACGTGACCGCGCCGCCGGCGACTCACCGTCCTGCGGGCCGTCCTCAGTCGATTCCGTACCGCGTGGCGACGCCGTCGATCACGAGTTCCAGTCCCTCCGCGAAGTGCTGCTCGTAGTCCGCGAAGATCTCCGTGCCCGCGGCGGCGGACAGCGGGAAGTCGGCCATCATCCGGGCGCGTTCCCCGATGTCGAAGCCCTCGCGCCGTTCGTCGGGCAGCGGCTCGACGCCCTGCTCCTCGGTGACGAAGCCGAGGGTGTAGAGATACGTGGTCGTAGTCGCGCGCACCGCCTGGGCGAGCGTGAAGCCGGCGGCCGTGAACAGACGCAGGTTGTCCTCCATCTGCTCGGCGTGCTCCATGCCGGTGAAACGTGAGCCGCTGAAGACCTTCGCGCCGTCGCGGTAGCCGCGCAGCGCCTCGCGCAGACCGTGGTTCGACTTGCGCAGCCGTTCCTGCCAGGTGTCCGCGGGGTCGAGAGGGGTCCCCGCGATCATCCGGCGGTACATCTCCGTGGCCATCTCGTCGAGCAGGGCCTGCTTGTCCTTGAAGTGCCAGTACAGGGCGGGTGCCTTGACGCCCAGCTCGCGGCCGATGGCGCTCAGGGTCAGGCCCGCCAGGCCCACCTCGTTCAGGAGGGCCAGGGCGGCGTCCGCGACCCGCTTGCGGTCGAGAGGCAGGCGTGGTTCCGAGTTCACGCTTGACAGCTTAACGGCGTTAAGTCCATCGTCGTGGCAGACCGAACTTAACGGCGTTAAGGAGTATCGGCGCATGACCGCACAGGTGGACGTACTGATCGTGGGCGCGGGCCCCAGCGGACTGACCCTCGGTATCGATCTGGCCCGGCGAGGGGTGGACGCGCTCGTCGTCGAGCGGGCCGACGGGCTGTTTCCCGGCTCGCGGGGCAAGGGGATCCAGCCGCGCACCCTGGAGGTCTTCGACGACCTCGGCGTCCTGGACGCGATCCGCGCGGCCGGCGGCACCTGTCCGGTCGGGATGATCTGGCAGAACGGGCGGCGGACGGGTGAACACCGGATGTTCGACCCGGCGCAGGCGACCGAGGACTCGCCGTACGCGGAAGGGTGGATGGTGCCGCAGTGGCGCACGCAACGGATCCTGCTGGCACGGCTGGAGGAGCTGGGCGGGCGGGTCGTCTTCGGCCGGGAGGTCGTCGGTCTCGCTCAGGACGAGGACGGGGTGACCGTGCGCTTCGTCTCCGGCGCCGCTCTGACGGCGAGGTACGTGGTCGCCGCCGACGGGGGCCGCTCGACGGTGCGCCGGGCGCTGGGCATCGGCATGACGGGCGAGACGGTCGATCCGAGCCCGATGCTGGTGGCTGACGTCCGCATCACCGGTCTGGACCGCGACAACTGGCACATCTTCCCGGCCGGCGGAGAGGGCGACGGCTTCATGGCGATCTGCCCGCTCGCGGGTACGGAGGACTTCCAGGTCGTGGCCGGGTTCCCGGAAGGCACCGTGGTGGACCTGTCCCTCGACGGCATGCGCAAGGTCGTCGCCGCCCGTTCGCATCTCGCCCCGCAGGACGTGACCGACGTGCGGTGGGCCTCGGACTTCCGCCCGCGGGCGGCCCTGGCGGACCGCTTCCGCGAGGGCCGGGTCTTCCTCGCCGGGGACGCCGCGCACATCCACTCGCCGGCCGGCGGCCAGGGCCTCAACACCAGCGTGCAGGACGCCTGCAACCTGGGCTGGAAGCTGGGCGCGGTGCTGCGGGACGGTGTGCCCGACTCCCTCCTCGGCACCTACGAGGAGGAACGGCGCCCGATCGCCGCCGACATGCTCGCGCTGTCGACGAGCGTTCACCGCGGCGAGACCCGCCGCGGCGGGGCGACCCGCCAACTCGGCCTCGGCTACCGGGCCTCCTCCCTCACGGAGGAAACCCGCCGGTCCCCGGGCCCTGTGCGGGCGGGCGACCGTGCGCCGGACGGGACGGTGGGCGGGATCCGGCTGTTCGACGCGTTCCGGGGTCCGCACTGGACCTTGCTGACGACGGACGGGGACACGGCGGACCAGGGGTACGGCGCGGGGGTGTTCCTCATCCGCCCGGACGGCTACGTGGGCTGGGCGGGAGAGACCACGCAGGGGCTGGCGGAGTACGCGCGGCGCGTGGGGGCCGAGGGCGCGCACCGGATCCCGTAGCGAGCAGGACCGGACGCCTGTCCGGGCTCGCCATCCGAATACTGGACCTGATCGGCCGCGATCCGGGAGGGCCGCCTGGGCCGGCCCGCGCAGCTGGTTCGCCCCGTCCGCCAGGCGGGACGCGCCGCAAGAGGGAACCCGGTGGGAATCCGGGACTGCCCCGCAGCGGTGAGCGGGAACGACCGCCGTCCTACGCACTGGGCCCGAGGAGGGCCTGGGAAGCGACGGCCGCGTCCACCCGCCTCCGCGCCCGCGAAACTCCTGGCCAGCCGGACAGTTGGGACGAACTCACACATCCGACCCCCGGGTGACCGGAGGCTCTATTGCGACTACTATGCAAAAGCATTTGGTCAGCATTAAGGATGTGAGGGTTCATGACCGTCCGACGGATACGGGCAGCCGCAGCGGTGGCGACACTCGTGGGAGCCGCCGCTTGCTCGGCCCCGGGGGGCGGTGCGGGCAGCGAGAGTGATTCCGACTCCGTCGTGGTCGGCGTGGCCTCCGAGCCGGACACCCTCAGTCCTCTTCTCGGCTACGGCAAGGACGGCAACTCCAAGATCTTCGACGGTCTGCTCGCCCGGGACGCCGACATGAAGCTGAGGCCGGCACTGGCGAGTTCACTGCCCCAGGTCGGTGACGCCGGGCTCACCTACACCTACGCCCTGCGCGACGGGGTGAAGTTCAGCGACGGCAAGCCGCTGACCGCCGCCGATGTGGTCTTCACCTATCGGACGATCCTCGACGCGAAGACCAACAACACCGCCCGGAGCGAGCTGGACGCCATCAAGGAGGTGCGGGCCGACCGCGACGGCAAGGTCGTCTTCACGCTCAAGTACCCCTACGCGCCGTTCGCGGGGCGCACGGTCCTGCCCATCGTCCCCCAGCACATCGCCGGGGGCCAGAACCCCAACACCGGCTCCTTCAACACCAGGCCGGTCGGCACCGGACCGTACGTCCTCACCGGCTGGAGCAAGGGCGAGAAGCTCACCTTCAAGGCCAACCCCGGCTACTGGGGTGGCGAGCCGAAGGTGAAGAAGGTGACGATCGCGATCGTCAAGGACGACGACGTGCGCGCCACCCGGCTGCGCTCGGGCGACCTCGACGGCGCGGTCCTGCCGCCCAACCTGGCCGCCACGTTCAAGGGCGACACGGCGAAGACGACGTACGACGCGAAGTCCTACGACTTCCGGGCCGTCACCCTCCCCCAGCAGAACAGGGTCACCGGCGACCGGGCGATCCGCCAGGCGCTGGACGCCGCCGTGCACCGCGAGGCCATGGTGGACAAGATCCTCGACGGGGCAGGGCGCCCGGCCTACGGACCGCTGCCGAGCGACGACCCCTGGTTCGCCGAGGGCATCGAGCGACCGCAGGACCTGGCGAAGGCCAAGCGGACGCTGGATCAGGCGGGTTGGAAGGCCGGCAGCGGCGGCATCCGCGCGAAGTACGGTCTGCGGGCCTCCTTCACGCTCCTCTACCCCTCCGGCGACAAGGTCCGCCAGGACCACGCCCTCGCCTACGCCTCCGACGCCAAGAAGGCGGGCATCGAGGTGAAGGTGGAGAGCGCCACCTGGGAGGTGATCGAGCCGCGGATGAAGAACGACGCCGTCCTCGCCGGACTCGACAGCAGCGGCGACCCCGACTTCGGCCTGTTCACCCTGCTGCACTCCTCCCTGGCCGGCGACGGCTTCAACAACATGGGTCACTTCGCCAACCCGGCCGTGGACAAGGCCCTCGACACCGGCCGCCGCAGCCAGGACACCGACACCCGCCGGGCCGCGTACGACACGGTGCAGCGCGAACTCGTGAAGGACCCCGGTTACACCTTCCTCACCCACATCGACCACCTCTATGTGCTGGCCGACCGCTGGGTCGGCCTGACCACGCAGGTCGAGCCGCACGAGCACGGCTTCGCCAGCGGCCCGTGGTGGAACCTCCAGGACTGGCAGCCGAAGAAGTGACCTCCCCGCTCTGGGCGGCGATGGCGCGCCTGGTGGGGCGGCGGCTGCTGTTCGCCGCCCCCGTCCTCCTCGTCGTCACCTTCGGCGTGTTCGCCATCGCCGCCGTCTCCCCCTTCGACCCGGTCAAGGCGTACGCGGGTACGGCGGCCCTCCGTGCCGACGGACAGACCCTCGACCGGCTGCGCGCCAACCTGGGCGTGGACCAGCCGTTCACCTCGCGCTGGTCGCACTGGCTGACCTCCGCCCTGTCCGGCGACCTCGGCGAGTCGAGCGTGATGCGGCAGCCGGTCACCCAGGTCATCGGGGAGCGTCTTGTGTGGTCCGCGCTGCTGTGCGCGGTCGCCTTCGCGACGGCCGTGCTGGCGGGCACCGTGCTCGGCGTCCTCGCCGCCCGCCGACCGGGATCCCTGCTCGACCGGGTCGTCACGTCACTCGCCTACTCCTTGGAGGCGGCACCGGTCTTCTGGCTCGCCCTGCTGGCGATCTGGCTGTTCGCCCTCCAACTGGGCGTGCTCCCGGCCGGCGGGCTCACCGACACCGCGAGCGAACAGGTCACCCCAGGGCAGGTGGCCGACCATCTCGTGCTGCCGGCCGGGGTGCTCGCCGTCTCCCAACTGCCGTGGTTCACCCTCTACGTGCGCCAAGGCGTGGGCGACGCGCTGGCGGAGGACCCCGTACGCGGTGCCCGGGCCCGCGGGTTGAACGAGCGCACGGTCCTGCTCGGCCACGCCCTTCGCTCCGGCCTGCTTCCGGTGCTCACCCTGATCGGCTCCCGCGTGCCCGAACTCATCACCGGCGCCCTGCTGGTGGAGAGCGTCTTCAGCTGGCCGGGCATCGCCGCGGCCACCGTGGAGGCGGCCACCTCCGTCGACTTCCCGCTGCTCGCCGCGCTGACCACGCTGGCCACGGCCGCCGTCCTCGTCGGCAACCTGCTCGCGGACCTGCTCTACGGACTCTTCGACCCGAGGGTGAAGTTCAGTGACATGTGACGTTCCCGCCTCCGGCGAAACCGTCTGGCGTTCGTACGGGACGAGGCGCCGCTCCACCCGCACACTGCGGGTGCGCGGTTCCGCCGTGGTGGTCGCCGCGACCGTCCTCGCCGTCCTCGTCGTGCCACCGCTGGTCCAACTCGACCAGCAGGCCGTCGATCTGGCCGCCAAGCTGCTGCGACCGAGCCGGGCCCACCCCTTCGGCACCGACGACCTCGGCCGGGACCTGTTGCTGCGCTGCGTCTACGGACTGCGTGTGTCCCTGCTCGTCGGAGTGGCCGCGGCTGTGACGGCCACCGTCGTCGGTACCGCCGTCGGAGCCACCGCCGGTGCGCTGGGCGGCTGGGTCGACCGCGGGATCATGCGGGTCGTGGACACGGTCTCCTCCGTGCCCCACCTGCTGCTCGGCATCTTCATCGTCGCCATGTTCCGGCCGGGTGTCTGGCCGGTGATCGTCTCGGTCGCGCTCACCCACTGGCTGTCGACCGCCCGGATCGTCCGCGCCGAAGTCCTCTCCCTGCGCTCACGCCCGTACATCGACGCCGCCGTCTCCGGCGGCGCGTCCAGGTGGCGGGTGACCGTACGGCACCTGCTGCCCGCCGTGCTGCCCCAGGCCGCGCTCGCCGCGGCGCTGATGGTGCCGCACGCCATGTGGCACGAATCGGCGCTGTCCTTCCTCGGGCTCGGACTGCCCACGCACATGGCGAGCCTGGGCACCCTCATCCAGGGCGCGCGGGGCTCGCTGCTGGCCGGACAGTGGTGGCCGACCCTCTTCCCCGGCCTGTTCGTCATCGTCCCGACCCTCGCCATCGCCGGACTCGCCGGAGCCTGGCGGGAACGGATCAACCCCCGCCGCCGATCGGAGCTGATGCTGTGACCGAGCGATCGCCCGTGCTGTCGGTGCGTGGACTGTCGGTGCGCTTCCTCATGCCCGGCGGGCGCCGTGTCGCCGCCGTCACCGACGCGCACTTCGACGTCGCGGCCGGCGAGTGCCTGGCCCTGATCGGCGAGAGCGGCTGCGGCAAGTCCGTCCTCGCCTCCGCCCTGCTGGGGCTGCTTCCCGGCAACGCCGAGGCGGCCGGGGAGGCGATGCTCGGCGGCCTCGACCTGCTCTCGGCCGACGAACGGACCCTCGCAAGGACGGTACGGGGCCGGCTGGTCGGGCTCATACCGCAGAGCCCGGCCGCCCATCTCACACCCGTGCGCACCATCCGCTCCCAGGTGGAGGAGACGGTCGCCGCACTGACCGGGGTCCGCGGCCGCGCGGCCGTACGCTCCGCCGCGCGGGCGGCCGCCGAACGCGCCGCGTTCCCCGCGGATCACCTGGACCGCCACCCGCACGAGCTGTCCGGCGGCCTGGCCCAGCGCGCCGCCACCGCCCTGGCCCTCGTCGGTGACGCGCCGCTGCTGCTCGCCGACGAACCGACCACCGGGCTCGACCGTGACCTGGTGGACCGCACGGTCGACGAACTGCGGCGCCACCTCGACCGCCCGGGCAAGCCGGACGCGGCGGGGCGCGGCCTGCTGATGATCACGCACGACCTGGCCGCGGCCGAACGGATCGCCGACCGGATCGCCGTCATGTACGCGGGCCGGATCGTCGAACTGGCCGACGCGGAGGTGTTCTTCGGCGCGCGCGGCCCCCGTCATCCCTACAGCCGCGGCCTGCTCCAGGCCCTCCCCGACCGGGCCTTCACCGCCATCCCCGGACTGCCACCCGAACTCGGTGCCCTCCCCGAGGGCTGTGCCTTCGCCGCCCGGTGCGACCGGGCCGACGACGCCTGCGCCGTACTGCCGCCGACAGCCGGCGAGGTCGCCTGCCACCACCCCCACCCCGCCTCGGCGACCGGCGGGGAAGCGTCCCAGGGAGCATCGGAGGACGTGCATGCTTGAACTGCGCGCCATCACCGCGGGCTACGACCGGCGGAATCCGGCGGTACGGGATGTCTCACTGACCGTCGCGCCCGGTGAAGCGGTCGGCCTGCTCGGCCCCAGTGGCTGCGGCAAGTCCACGCTCGCCCGGGTCGCGGCCCTGCTGCACCGCCCCGACTCCGGCACCGTACTGCTGGACGGCGCGTCCGTACGAGGGTGGCGCCACCGCGCCCCGCGCCCGCTGCGCACCGCCTTCGGCGTGGTCTTCCAGCAACCCCGCCTCTCCGCGGACCCGCGTCTGACGCTCACCGACCTGATCGCCGAGCCCTTGCGGGCCACCGGCCGCCGCGACGAGGTGCGGGAGCGCGTCACCGAACTCGCCGGAAGGGCCGGTCTGACCCCCGACCTGCTCGGCAGACGACCGCACGAGGTCAGCGACGGCCAACTCCAACGCGCCTGCCTGGCCCGGGCCCTCGTCCTGCGCCCCCGCTGGCTGATCTGCGACGAGATGACCGCGATGCTCGACGCCTCCACGACGGCCGCCCTGGTCGCGGTCGTCGAGGACTACCGCGCCGCCACCGGCGCGGGCCTCCTCGCCGTCGGCCACGACCGCGCCCTGCTCCACCGCTGGTGCGACCGCACCGTCCACTGGGACACGCTGTCGGGCGCCGGCCGGGCGCACTAGGCGTCGTCGATCTGTTCGGGACGCGCCGTCCAGATCCGCCCGAAAATAGTAGCCATGGATATAGTAGCCATGTACTTTATATGCCATGAGCAAGGGTTCACCGGGGCCCACATCCGGTTTCCTGGTATGGCGGCTCGCCACCAAGTGGCGCGTCGCGGTCGATCGCGCGGTGGCTCCACTGGGCCTCACCCACGCGCAGTACTCACTGGTCGCGTCGCTGTACGGCATGCAGCGCGCCGGCGAGCGGCCGAGTCAGCGCCGACTCGCCGACCACACAGGCCTGGAGGCGCTGTACGTGTCCAAGCTGGCGCGCGCCCTGGAGTCGGCCGGCCTGATCGAGCGCACCCGCGATCCCCGCGACCCGCGCGCCGTACAGCTCGCCCTCACCGAGCAGGGCCAAGCCGTCACGCGGCAGGCCATCGGGGTGGTCCAGGAACTGCTTCAACAGTTGCTGGAGCCGCTCGGCGGCCTCGACGCCCCACGGACGCACGCGTTCACCGACGAGCTGACGACCCTTCTCGACGCACCTCTCGCTCCATCCCTGCCGAACGACGAGAGCATTCAGGGGACGACACCATGACGACCACCGCATCCACCAGCGCGTCCACCACCGGACCCGTCGCCGACGCCCGGGCCCTCGGCCTGGCCCACTACGCCGCCCGCGGCGTCCTGGAGCACGTCCTGGCCCGGCACGGCATCACGTTCCAGCAGCAGATCGCCCTGCGCGCCGCCGTCACCGCCGACGCCCCGCAGACGCCGGACGATCTCGCCACCCGGGTACAGGGCTCCCTCAAGGCCGATCCGGCCGACGTCCGCGCCACTCTCGGCGAACTGCTCGACAGGCGACTGCTCGCCACCGACGGCGCGCACCTTCGCCCCACGGACGCGGGGCGCGAACTGCTCGCCGCCGTCGGCGCGGAGACCGCCCCCATCACCGCCCGCATCTGGGGCGGGATACCCGCCGAGGACCTGGCCGCCGCGGGCCGCGTCCTCGCCCTGGTCACCGAGCACGCCAACGCGGAGCTTGCGGCGCTGACCGCCTGACCACCCGACCGGGCCACCTCGTTGACGCATGCGTCGGCCCCGGACGCACACGTCGGCCCCGAACCGTCCGGTCGGCACCGGTCGCGGGGAGGGGCGGCCCGGCACCGGCGGTGTGTGCGGCGGGGTGGCGTGGTCAGATCTCCAGGGTGGCCTCGATGCGCTTGAGCGAGTGGCGCGCGAGGGCCAGGTTGCCGCGGGACCGGTCGAGTGCCAGGTAGAGGAACAGGCTCCCGTCGCTGCTGTTCAGAGGGCGTATGAGGTGGTACTGCTCACCGAGGGTGATAAGGATGTCCTCGATCGAGTCGTTCATGCCGAGGGTGGCCAGCGTCCGCGTCTTGGCGCGTACGACCTCCGTGTTGCCGGCGGCGGCGACTTCCAGGTCCAGCCCCTGGCCACCACCGAGGGTCCCCAGCGACATGCCGCTCTCGTAATCGACCACGGCGACGCCGATCGCGCCCTCGATCGCCATGGCTTCCTTGAGTGCGGTCTCGATGCTCATACTCCGGCCCTTCGCGCTGTGTGACCCGGCGTTGAGGCCGTGTCAGAAAAAGTTGGTCAGACAACCTGTTCTGGAATGTCTGGCTTAAACTACTGTAATTTCTGACCGAATGTGAAGGGTTCGTGAAGGGATGCCGGTGTCCTCAGTCGAAGACTCCCTGCGCCGCCTGCTCGAAGTGCCGGGAGTCAAAGGGGCCGCCCTCGTCGACGCGGTCACCGGACTGACCTACGGCGAGTCCGGCACAGGGGAGATGGACGCTGCCGAGTGCAGTCGACTCGCCGCGTTCGTCAGCGACCGGCTCCACCTGGCCGGAGCACAAGGGGAGCTGGAGAGCATGGTCATCACGGGCAGCCGGCGTCAGCTCGTCCTCAGGGCGCTGCCCCGGCAGGGCGACCCCCTGCTGCTGATGGCGGCGCTGGACCGCGACCAGACCAATCTGGCCCTGGTGCTGCGCCAGTTGGACCTGTACGCGGCGAAGGCGGCGGGATGAGTACCCGCACCGACGGCCCGCGCAACGTCCCTGCCCTGCTCAACACGCTGTACGACGAAGGCCGCACCGGCACGGTCGTCATCTCCGGCGCACCCGGTGGCAGGATCCACCTGCGCGCCGGCCGGGTCGTCGCCGTGGAGACTCCGGGCGCACCGAGTGTCGAGTCCCTCCTGCTCGCGTCCGGCCGGATCGACGATGCCGCCTGGACGTCCGCCTGCGCGACCGACGGTGCGGCCGACGGCCGGGTCGGCGCCGAGCTTCAGGCGCGTGGCCTGCTGGCACCGGAGGAGTTCGAGATCACCTGCGCGGCGGCCGTGTTCGACGGTGCCTTCGCCCTCGCACTCAGCCCTCCCGGGGACTGGGAGGTGACCGAGGCGATGCCGGCGGTGGCCATCGGGCCGGCCTTCGAACCGCAGCTCCTCGCGGCCGAGACCTCGCGACGTCTGGTGCTGCTGAGCCGTCTGTGGGGATCGCCCGCCGAGTTCGCCCGCACCCGTGTCCGCCCGGCTGCGGACGTACCCGCGGGCGTCCCGTCCCGCTATGCGACGCTGCTGCGAGCCGCCAACGGCCGCCGCACCCCGCGGGACATCGCCTTCGCCCTGGGGCGGGGAACCTACGCGGTCATGCTGGACCTGGCCCGCATGCGCGAACTGGGACTGCTGCACCGCGAGCGGCCGGCCGCGAGCGGCCGGCCGAGCACCGCGCCGCGCCTGCCCGGGCCCCGGTCCTGGAACGTCCCGCCTGCCTCCGACCTCTCGCTGCCCCGACGCAGCCCCGGAACACATCGCCCGCACCGAACGGACAGCGTGTGAGCCCCGACCCGCTGCCGGACACGGCTCCGTTCGCCCCGACCCCGCTCACCGTCCGTCGGCCAGGCACCGGCCTCGCGCTGCCGAAGCCGCCTGACGACCTCGCAGACCACCAACCCGACCTGCTCCTTCTGCGCCGGGTCCACGCGGGCCTCAAAGCCCTGTCCTGACCCAAGCGCATATGTGCAGCATCAGTTCACAGCCCACCCCCCAGGAGCGCCGATGCCCACCGTCCACCAGCCCGAACCGCTCATCGAGGTCCTGACCGCTCTGCGTGAGCAGGTGATGGGAGTGAACGAGACGGTCATCTCCACCGTCGACGGCCTGCTGGTCGCCGCCGACGCCGATGCCGTCCAGCCGGAATCCATCGCCGCGCTCTCCGCCGCCACGCACAGCCTCGGCCAGCGCATGGTGCACGAGGCCGGCGGCGGGGTGCTGCGTGACGTGGCCACGCGGAGCGCCGGGCGGCACGTCGTCATCCAGGCCATCGGCGAACGCGCCCTGCTGACCGTCCTCGGCGACGACGGACTCGACCTCGCCGGCCTCCAACGCGAGATCCACTCCACCGTGGAGCAACTGGCGAAGATCCTCGAAGCCGACGCACCAGCCTGACCACACCGCCCACGTCGGCCGGCCCGGTGCGGTGCGCGCGGACGGGAACGCCTCAAGAGGCGTCGGACGGCGATGCGTCCATCGACCGGCCGGCGGCGCAGGCCGGCCTGCCGGAGAGCCGGCGGCACGTTTCGGACCGCGCCGCTCGGCGACCCACTGGGCTTCGACGGTCCCGGACGCCGGCATCAGGACGTCCCGACCGCACGGACCTTCCCGCTGTGGATCAGGCCGGAGAGCGCGGAAAGCGTCTCCTCGACGTCCGTGGTGCGGTCCGGCGGTCAGAGGCTGGAGAGCAGGCGGTCGAGTGGGGCTGGAACCCGGTCGGGGTCAAGGGCCTCGACGAGGACGCGGCCGTAGTGGATCTTGCGTCCCTTCTTCGTTCCGAGGAAGCGCCTGAACTGCTGCTGCGGGGCGCGGCCCCGCTGTGCGGGCTGGCGCAGGAAGGTATGCAGGGCACGCAGGTCGCCTTCCGCCCCGACGAGCTCCTCCACCCGTGTCACGCCCAGCACGCGGATGAGCTCGTCCTCCAGATCCGCCGCGCAGACGAAGAAGCCTTGCTGTGCCGCACCGACCCGTTCGAAGCCGCGTGCGTAGTAGGGACGCTCCGCCTCGTCGCACAGTCCCGCGAGGCGGAGGTCGAGACCGGGTGAACCGAGGAGCCGGGCGTAGCGCCCGACGCTCATCGCACCGCCGATCGGCAGGACGCAGACTCCTTCGGCCGCCAGGTCCCGGCCGCGGCTCTCCGCCAGCGCGTCGACCGCCGCGACGTCGCTCGGCCCTTCGAGCAGGACGGCCGCCCGGACGGACAGCCGCGCGGCCAGCTCGTGCGCAAGGTCGCCGGAACCACCCGCCGCCCACGCGGTGACCGCGTCCCGGAACGCCCCCATGTCAGCCATGAGACGAGTCTCGGCCCGTTCCGGCCACAACGCGAGGGAATTTCCGCGGGCGCGCCGTCCACGGTGTCGGTCGGCTCCGTGACAGCGCATGAGGGCGGGGCCCCTGACGGGTGGCATGATCCGGCTGCGGCGACGGCCGGCCGCGGTGCACGCGGGCAAGGGGACTTGGGATGCGGCGCTGATCGGACCCGTCGATCCTGCTCCGGTACGGCACCCGAACCTCAGCCCGGCCCACGGGCCCGCGCGACGACCCGCACGGCATGTCCCAGCCCGTGCCGCGGCAGCACGCCGGATGGGCCGCGGCCGAGCCCGGGGGTGAGGGGTCGTCACAGGCTCGGCTTCGGGACCTCTCCCCCGACCACGGCACGGCGACCCGGTCCACGCCGTGGTCCGTCCGGGACCCGCCCGTCCCGGTATGCCTGGACCCTTTCGGCCGGAATTTCCAGTCGACTCGCTGCCGCACGGGTGAGCAGCTGTCAGAGATCACCTTGAAGGCCTAGTCGATCACCGACACGCCCAGCTTTCAACGAGGATTGACGTGTCGTCAGCAGCCGGTGAATCGGGCGCGCGGGTGCCCTGGGTACCCCATTCGGCTCCATAGCAGCACCCCCTCCCAATGGCCCGAAATGACAGCCAGTGAGGCTTTCATTACGTTCATTCACATGCCGACTGCCACAGCCGGCCACTTTGAGACAGGAGCAGAAGCGACATGACCATGACCCGATCACATGCCGTCGCCGCGGCTGTCGCCGCCGCTGCAGCACTCGTCGCGACCGGCATCACCTACGCCACGGCCGCCACCGAGCCGGTGGCCCAGACGGTCCCGGCCGTCGTCAAGCAGGCGCCCGCTCCGGCCCACGCCCCGATGGACGGCATGTCCGGACAGGGGCAGGGACAGGGACAGGGACAGGGCAACGAGCGCGGCGGCGGGGGCGGCCGCGGCGGCAACGAGGGCGGCGGCGAGCGCGGCGGCGGGGGCGGCGGCCGCGGCGGCAACGAGCGCGGCGGCGAGCGCGGCGGCCGCGGCGGCAACGAGCGCGGCGGCGAGCGCGGCCGACACCGCGAGGTGGGCAGGATCTTCATCAACGAGCGGTCGTACTCCGCCCGCCCGGACGGCTGCATCACCGTGGTCAGCGGCCTGGGCTCCAAGAGCCTCAACATCCGCAACGACAGCCGCAGGGGCGTCGAGGTCTTCCGCGGGGCGACCTGCGACAACGGCGCTCCGATCGCCACGGTCGGCCCGCGCAGCGAAGCCAACGGCGTGAAGCCCGGGAGGGTCCACGGGGGCGTGTGCGTCGAGGACGGAGTGGTCGCCAGCTTCCGGGTGATCGGTCATCACAAGGGCGACTTCGACGACTTCGGCGGCTTCGGCGACTTCGACGACTTCGGCTTCTAGAGCCGGCCCGTGATGCGCATGGCATAGAACCCCGGCCCGCCGTAATCGGGCCGGGGTTCTGACCTCAGAGCATCCGGTGCGGCTCCCCGCCCAAGACACAGGGATGAGCGCCATGAACAACCACCTGGTGGAGGACGCGAGCGACGACAACTACGTCATGGACATCCTTGACATCACGTGCACACCCGCATTGCCGCGACTTGGACACCAAGTCCGCTGGGAAATGCACAGCCACCTCAAAGAGACGGTCGACCTGACCCAGGTCACCTGCAGGGTGATCATGAAGATCGGCCCTATGAAAATACTGGACAAAAGCTACACATTGCCCGATCTGCTGGCAAGCATGGGCACGAGCCTGTCGGGTGACGCCCAACCGCCCGCCGGGCCGTGGAAGCAGACCTGGAACCTCCGGATCCCTCACACGGTGCCGGTGGCCAGGCACCGGCTCCACCTGCGGGCCCACACAGGGGACGGGAAGAACTTCCTCGCCCTGGACATTCCCGTCGCCTTCCGCCACAGATGGACCACGACCAGCGACAACGTCGGCGCACCGAACCGTCCCGGATTCGACAGAGACCTCATCTGGTCACTGTGACCCGGAGCGTCAGGATGTCCCTGGCCATGTCCCTCGGCCACAAGTTCGCCAGCGGCACCGGCTGCTCAGTCGTCCTCGCGGTCGTCGTCCGCGCCGTGGCCGCGCGAGTGGGCCGGACCGGTGTGCGTGGCGGTGACCTTGCCGGTCCGCGCGTCGACGACGACCTCGTGTGCGGCGCCCTGGCCGTCGGTGACATCGATGTGCCAGGCCGCCGTCCTGTCGTGGTGGTCGTCGAGCTCGGCCGAGGTCGCGGTGCCCGGGACCTTGTCGAGCGCCGTGTCCACTGCCTGGCCCAGGCCCGTCCTGGCGGACTTGGCGAGCGCGGCGTCGTCGGGGTCGGCCGTGTCCCCGACGCGGTCGGCCCTGCCGGCGATGACCTTGCCGTCGGCGGCGTTCACCGTGACCTCGTGCTCGATGCCCTTGGCGTCGACGATGTCGACCTCCCAGACGGCCCGGCCCCGCCGTCCGTCCGGCTCGACTTCGGTGACGGTGCCCGCGAGGGACGTGGTGGCCGCGTCGGCCGCCTCCTTCAGGCCGACCCTGACGCTCCCGGCGAGCCTGCCGTCGCGGTCGGAGCCGTCGTGCGCGTCGGAGGTGGCGCCCGCGGTCGCATGCGCGCCGCCGTGGTCGTCGCCGGCGAGGGCGAGGGCGGATACGGCGCCGGCTCCGCCCAGTACGACGGTGGCCGCGACGACCGCGGAGACAGTGCGACGGCGACCGGCCAGGGAGCGCTTGAGGGCCTTCATCATGAGGCGGTCCTTTCTTTCGGGCCGCGGCTGGGCCGCGTGGCTGCCGGGGTGCCGGCCTGACATGGACCACCGTGCCCCGGCCACCCTGAAGCCCCGCTGAAGCAACCTGAAGACCGCTTCAGGAAGACCTGGGACCCTGGTGGGCATGCGCCTGCTGATCGTGGAGGACGAGAAACGTCTCGCCACCGCCCTCGCCCGTGGCCTGGCCGCCGAGGGATTCGCCGTGGAGCTGGCCCACGACGGCCTCACCGGACTGCACATGACGCAGGAGCGGGACTACGACCTGATCGTGCTCGACATCATGCTGCCCGGGCTGAACGGGTACCGGATCTGCGCCCAGTTGCGGGCGGCCGGGGACGACACACCGATCCTGATGCTCACCGCGAAGGACGGCGAGTACGACGAGGCGGAGGGTCTGGACACCGGCGCGGACGACTACCTCACCAAGCCGTTCTCCTACGTGGTGTTGCAGGCCCGCATCCGGGCCCTGCTGCGCCGCCGTACGCGCGGGGGATCTCCGGTACTGCGGATCGGCGACTTGACCGTCGACCCCGCCGCCCGACGCGTGGAGCGGGCCGGAGCGGATGTCACGCTGACCGCGAAGGAGTTCGCGGTCCTGGAGCACCTCGCCCTGCGTGCCGGGCAGGTCGTCTCCAAGACGGACATCCTCGATCACGTCTGGGACTTCGCCTACGACGGCGATCCCAACATCGTCGAGGTCTACATCAGCGCGTTGCGCCGCAAGATCGACGTGCCGTTCGGGCGACGCTCCATCACCACGGTGCGCGGGGCCGGATACCGGCTGGAAGCCGACCGGGGCCTCGATGCCTAGGGTCTTCGCCTCGGTACGGGCACGCGCGGCGCTCGCGGCCACGCTGGTCGTGTCCGTCGCGCTGGTCGCCGCGGGTATCGCCGTCGTCGCCGTGCTGCGTCACAACCTCGTCGACCGGGCGAGCCTGGAGTCGGAGGTCACCGCGCGTAGGGTGGCGGGTTCCCAGGCCGCGCTGAACGGGAGTTTCGGCTCGCTGGACCTGCCCGACGACGACGGTCGCCTCGCGCAGGTCGTCGACTCCTCGGGCAAGGTCCTGGCCGCGAGTGAAGACCTGCACGAACGCGGCCCGATCACGGACTACGCCCCCGCTCCGGCTCCCAGGAGCACCACGTCGTCGGGGCATTCCTCCGGCGACGATGACGACGGGGACGACGACCACGGCCACGACGCCGCTCCGGTCAGGGGCAGGGTCGGCACGGACGTGGACCGTGAGACGGTCGCCGTGAAGCTGGGTGACGAGACCCACGACTACGCCTTCGCCGCCGTGCAGGGAACCACCTACGACGGCCGCACCTACACCGTCTACGCCGCCACCTCGCTCGAGGACTCACAGGCCACCCTCGGCCAGGTCACCCGGTCGATGCTGTCGGGCCTGCCGTTCCTGCTCGCCGTCGTGGCGGCGGTGACCTGGCTGGTCACCCGCAGGGCGCTGCGGCCGGTCGAGGGCATCCGCGCGGAGATGGCCGAGATCACCGACAGCGGCGACCTGGCGCGTCGGGTGCCCGAGCCCGCCTCGCGCGACGAGATCGCGCGGCTCGCCCGCACGACCAACGAGACCCTGGCCGCGCTGGAGCAGTCGGTGGAACGTCAGCACCGCTTCGTCGCCGACGCGTCCCACGAACTGCGCAGCCCCATCGCGTCCTTGCGCACCCAGCTGGAAGTCTCCCACCAGCACCCGGAGTTGCTGAACACGACCGATCTGCTCCACGACGTCGTACGCCTCCAGCACCTGGCCGCCGACCTGCTGCTGCTCGCTCGCCTCGACGCCGGGGAACGCCCGGCCGACGCCTTGGTGGATCTCGCCGCTCTGGTGCGGGAGGAGGTGACGCAGCGGGCCCCCACCGACCGCATCGCCCCCGCCGTCACCGTCGACGACGCCGGGCTGGAGGTGAAGGGCAGCCGGACCCAGCTCTCCCGCGTGCTCGGCAACCTGCTCGACAATGCCCAGCGGCACGCCGCCTCCGCGGTCACCGTGACCGTGCGGGCGGCCGGGGACGCGATCGTTCTGAGCGTCGCCGACGACGGTCACGGTGTCGCCCCGGCCGACCGTGAGCGCGTCTTCGAACGCTTCGTCCGCCTCGACGAGGCCCGCGGCCGCGACGGCGGCGGCGCGGGTCTCGGCCTGGCCATCGCACGCGACGTCGTCGAGCGCCACGGCGGGACACTCACCCTCACCGACGCACCCGACGGCGGCGCGCTCTTCCAGGTCGGACTCCCGCGCGCCCGCTGACAGCCGGGCAGGACCGGGTGACCTCGCCGGACGGCAGCCGGCGGTTCCGGGGCGTCTCCGGGGCAGGATTCGCTCTCACACGAGCGGGGTTGGTCAGGCCGTCCGCGCGCGGCCCGGGCCTGCGCCGCGTGCAGGAGCGCCTCGGCCGTACGGCCTGGGTCCCCGAGCCACGGCCGGTTCGGCCACGTGGCCGGTGAACCCCGCCTGCTCCCGGGCAGCGCCACAGGACCGGGTGGCGGTCCCGGCGATACGGCCCGGGTCGCGGGCCGGCCGCCGCGCGCGGCGGCGCGCTGACCCCGACGGCGGCCCCGGTGACGGTCCGGGAGGCGCCGCGCGGGCCGCGCCGGCCGCGGTGCTCGTGTCCGCGCTGTCGGGGATGGGAGGCACCGTCAGGACGACCCTGGCTGTGCACGCCGCCCACCAGGTCGTGCACGAAGGTGGTTCCCCGGCGGGATCCCCTTCGCCGGCTTCGGGCACCACGCTGACCGTGTCACAGCTGGTGGGCGTTGAGGTGCGGCTGCGCCGGCCGGCCGGGTCGGCGCGGTACCCGCCGGCCCGGCGAGGGCAAGGGGCCACCGCCCCGAGGGCGCGTCAGACGAAGGGGCACGCCATGCGGTTCATCGTGTCGACGACGAGCTCACGCGGGTCGTCGGTGAGATCGCTGTCGATCCAGCGGCGCATCGAGATGCGCAGCGCGACGAGGAAGGCCGACGCCATGACCCGGGCGTCGAGGGCGGTGTCCGCGTCCCGGGTGGGACAGCGCTCGACGATCGCCTCGGTGAGGCTCGCCTCCAGCCCCGCGTGATTGGCGAGTTGACGGGCCAGGAGTGCGGGGTGGCGCAGCGCCAGCCGGGTGCGTACGAGTATCTCCCACTCCTGGGCGCCGCTCTCCGGCAGGCGGTCCAGGACGGTGGTGCACAGGGCGGCCCAAGGGCTCTCCTCGGGTGGGCGGGCGCGGAAGGCGGCGACCAGTTCCTCGAGGTAGCGCTCGTCGCCCCACAGGACGGCGTCCTCCTTGGTGGCGAAGTAGTTGGAGAACGTCCGGCGTGAGATGCCCACCGCGTCGGCCACCTCTTCCACGGTGACCGCGTCGAATCCGCGCTCCACGGTCAGGCGCAGGGCGGCCTCGTGGACCGCCTGCCGGGTGGCGGCCTTCTTGCGTTCGCGTAGTCCCGCTGTGTGCTCCATGGTGCCGCCATCCTATGAGAGCGACAACTATGTTGCGCAGCGCGCAAAATTGCACACTGCGCATGTATTCTGGGCCAGTCGGCATCCCGGTCGTGTCCGGACCGCGTTGACGTACGGCCGTCGTGCCGTCCTCCCGCCGGCCCTGACCTTGTCCTCGTCGACCTTGTTCTCTCTTCATCCGGAGGTTTGCGCGTGAGTGCGCACACAGCGGTAACCGGGGGCCCGGACGGCTCCGCGACCATGGACCACAAGCACGTGCTGCGAGCCCTGAGCGGGCTGTTGACGGTGCTGTTCGCCGCGATGCTCAGTTCGACCGTGGTCTCGGTCGCGCTGCCGCAGATCATCGGCTCGTTGAACGGGACGCAGTCGCAGTACACCTGGGTGGTCACCGCGACCCTTCTGGCCTCCACCGCCTCGACGCCGATCTGGGGCAAGCTGGCCGACCTGTTCAGCAAGAAGCTCCTGCTCCAGACGTCGATCGCGATCTTCGTGGTGGGCTCCCTGGGCGCCGGCTTCTCACAGAACACCGCTCAGCTCATCGGCTTCCGCGCGGTGCAGGGCCTGGGCATGGGCGCACTGCAGGTCCTGGTGCAGGTCGTCATCGCCGCGATGGTCAGCCCCAGGGAGCGCGGCCGCTACAACGGCTACCTCGGCGCGGTCATGGCGGTGTCCACCGTCGGTGGCCCGCTGCTCGGCGGGGCGATCACCGATGTCTCCTGGCTGGGCTGGCGCTGGTGCTTCTTCATCGCGCTGCCGTTCACCGTCGTCGCCTCCTTCATCCTCAACCGCACCCTGCAGCTTCAGGACGTCCGGCGTCCGGACACCAAGGTCGACTACTGGGGAGCCTCACTCATCGCGGCCGGCGTCAGCCTCCTGCTGCTGTGGGTGACGTTCGTCGACAACTCGTTCGCCTGGCTGTCCTGGCCGACCGCCGCCATGGTGGCCGGCGCCGTCGCGCTGCTGGGCGCGGCCCTGTGGGTCGAGTCCCGGGTCGCCGAGCCGGTCATACCACTGCACATCATCAAGCGGCGTGACCCCGCCCTGGCCATCATCGCGAGCCTCGCGGTCGGCATGGCGATGTTCGGCGGGGCGGTCTTCCTCGGCCAGTACTTCCAGATCGGACGCGGCTACTCGCCCACCGAAGCCGGCCTGCTCACCATGCCGTTGATGGCCGGGGTGCTCGTCTCCTCCACGGTGGCCGGCCGGGTCGTCTCCAGCACCGGCAAGCCCAAGCCCGTCGTCCTGATCGGTGTCGTCGTCCTGACGCTCGGCTTCTTGGGCCTGTCCATGATCGACCACGAGACGTCTCTCGTCGCGGTGTCGGCCGGCATGGCCACGGTCGGCGTCGGCGTCGGTATGTCCATGCAGAACCTGGTCCTCGTCCTGCAGAACAGCGTCCCGCTCAAGGAACTCGGCGCGGCCAGCGGAGCCATCACCTTCTTCCGCTCCCTCGGCGGCACGATCGGTGTCTCGGTGCTCGGGGCGGTACTCGCCAACACCGTGACCACGAAGATCACCGAAGGCCTGACCAGGCTCGGCATCGAGACCGGCACGAGCGGAGGCGGAGGATCCACCCTGAACATCAAGGCGCTCCCGGCCCCGGTCCAGGAGGTCGTACGCACTGCCTACGGAGACGCCACCGGCCACATCTTCCTGATTTCCGCGATCATCGCCATGGTCGGCGTGGTCGCCGCGCTGTTCCTCACCCCCGTCACCTTGCGCGACAGCGTCGACCTGCCGGGCCGGACGACTGACGACTGAGACCGGATGAGGCGATCCACCGCCCGGCCGCCAACCGCCGGCACTCAGAGGCTTCTCGCAGGACACCTGCCCGGTGGGCCTCCGTAGAGGCCCGGCCAGCGGGAGGCGCCGGGCCCGACCACTGGGCCCCACCCGCCGATTTGGGTCCTGGGATGGGCCTCTGAGCCCTGTCCATGGGCCCGGGTGTCGTCGTTACGGTTCGGTCCCCGGCGGGTGTACGGCCCGGCCCCCGGTGACCGGATCGAGCAAGCCACGACGAGGTGACGCGTGAACCGCAGCGACCGAATACGCCGAGGAGTACGCACGAGCACGGGGCAGACAGCAGTCGAGTACCTGGGAATGCTGGGGCTCGTCACCCTCGTGGTCGGCGCGATGGTCGGCACTGTCATCGGGGGCGGCATCTCCAGTTCCGCACACCAGCAGATATGCCGGGTCGTGGAGATGGCAGGCGGCAGCGACTGCGCCGGCGACAACGATGTCACCGACGGCGACGGGCAGTCCGATCCCGGCGAACCCGTCAGGCCCGCGGCCGCCCCCGGTGAAGGGACCGGCGAGCCCGGTGGCGAGTCCGGTGACAAGTCCGACGGCAGCAAGGGGAACGCGCTTCCCGATCTGTGCTTCGAGCCGCGGGAACGGGCATCGAAGTCGTCGGTCTCCGTTCCGGGTAACGGCCCCGTCAGCACGGCCGCCGCCTGGGGCTACTCCTGGCTGGTCAACTTCGTCATCGACAAGGTCAACAACGAGAAGAACAAGGAGAAGCGGGTCCAGGAGGCGCTTGCGGACCTCGCCTACTGTCTCCCCGACTACAACATCGTCATCGCCCAGCCGCATGAGGGCAATCTGCAGCAGATGGACGGTGCGGCGCTGATCGAGACCGTCAGCATCAGCGGCACGACGTACCGCGTCTATGCCTTCAGGACCGGCACGTTCACCTGGGCGGACGACGCCGACCTCGGATGGAAGAACCGCGGGTTCCACGGCGTGTTCGACGTCAGTGAGGACCGGCGCACCGTCACGTTCGAAGAGCCGCCCCGCCCCAGACGGAAGGAGGGCTGGCAGCCCGGTGACGAGGGTTGCGAGACCGAGGGGGAAGAACTGCCCGACCGGAGCCGGTACTACAACACGTACTCCCCGCTGGACAACGAGGCGTCGGCTCAGGCTGTCCGGATGCTCGTGAACGACATGCGCCGCTGCTTCCCCGACTACAACGTGGTCGCGATGCACTCGGAGCAGTCGTCGCACTGGGTCGAGCAGCCGGATTCGTTCGTCCATCACGGCAGGTACCGGCTGAACTCCAACGAGTACCACGCTGACGAGGAGGGGGATGACATCGACTCGGGCCGGGCCGTGTTCGACATCTACGTCTTCGACAAGGGCACGTTCAGTAACGACGGCGACGGCGGCTACACCAACTGGGCCTTCTACGGCGACTTCACCCGCGACGGCACGGAGGTGACCTTCGAGCAGCCGGAACCCGCCGACCTGGACGCCGATTCCGTCCCCACCGGAACGGGCGCGGTCAACTTCAACGACGGGACGCCGAAGTACACGGACGGCGGGCCGTACCCCGGTACCGACTACTCCGGCGATGTACCGGGCGACAGTGCCGAGTTGATCCATTCACTGATCGACGAGTACAGCCGCGGCTTTCCCGGCACGAACATCATCGCGGTGAAGTCGTTCAACGACCTCTCCTTCTCAGGGGTGTCCGGCCTCGAACACCTCGCGGTGGTGCACGGTGTCGATGTGTTCTCCATCGACCGGGGAACCATCTCCAACAACGGTGACGGAGGCTGGCAGAACTGGGGCTTCGCCGGCACCTTCGAACGCGCCGAGGGCTCGAAGGAGGTGACCTTCAGCAACCGCTGAGGGTCGAACGAACACCGCAACGAGGGTGGTGGTGGGCCCGCTTGGCGCTGTGCGACGAGCACGTGACGATCCTGGAGGGCGAGGCGGAGGTGTGGGTCCGGGGCGAGGTGACGACGCTGGAGCGGTTCGACACCACCTACGTCCCCTCCCCGAGGCGGCCCCGCGCCACTGATGTGGATGTCGAGTTCGGCGGCAACTCGTTCCTCGCCTTGCGAGACGCCGGCCGCGGTGCCGGGGGTGATTCGTTATCTGTCGGAGTGCGGTTCTGTCGCGGGCAGTTCCACAGTGACGCGGATCCCGCCGGCGGAGCGCCGGGTGAGGGTCAGTGTTCCGTCATGTGCGTGGGTGATGGTTCTGACGATTGCCAGGCCGAGGCCGACGCCCGCGTGGTCGGTGTGTACGCGCTCGGTGCCGCGCTGGAACGGTTCGGCGAGTGTCGAGACCAGCTCTGGGGTGAGTTTCTCGCCGGTGTTTTCGACAGTGAGCACCACGGTCTTGGGGCGGACGCTGGTATCGACCCACACGGTGCCCTGCGCGGGCAGGTTGTGGACGATCGCGTTGTGCACGAGGTTCGTGGTCAGCTGCAGCAGGAGCGCTTGCGATCCGATCGTGGGGGTGATGTCGCCGCGGGTCTCGATGGTGACGTCACGCTTTTCCGCGAGGGGGAGGAGTGTTTCGGTTGCTTCTTCCGCCATGAGGGACAGGTCGACGTGTTCTCGGGTGAAGGACCGCTGGTCAGCACGGCTGAGCAGGAGCAATGCCTCGGTAAGGCCGATCGCTCGGTTGTTGACGGCGTGCAGGCGGTCGATGACTTCGCCGACGTCGTGGTTCGGATCGGTGCGGGCCACGTCGAGAAGTGCCTTCGAGATCGCCAGCGGGGTGCGCAACTCGTGCGAGGCGTTGGCTGCGAATCTCCGCTGTTCGGCGACGTGTGCTTCGAGCCGTGCCAGCATCGTGTCGAAGGCGTCGGCGAGTTCGCGGAACTCGTCCCTGCGGCCCGGCAGTCGGATCCTGTGGGAGAGCGAACCGGTCGAGGCCAGGCGGGTGGCGCCCGTGATGCGAGCCAGCGGGCCGAGCATCCGGCCGGCGAGGATCCACCCTCCCACAAGGCCGAACACCACCAGGAATGCCAGCACTGCGGCTGCCCTCGGAGCGAAGACGTGCAGGAGGTTGGACCGGACGGGAAAAACCGCGTGGGTGTCGGTGCCAGTGGAGCCGGGGACGATGAACGCACGATCGGGGACGTAGCGCAGGAGGAACATCCACACCGCAGCGAGCAGCAGGACGCTGGCAAGCATGAGGAATCCGGCATAGCTGAGGGTGAGTTTGAGGCGAACGCTCAACCCGGGTGCTCTATCCACGCTCGCCTCCCTTGTGACCTGTCTCCGGTTGCGTGTCGATGCGGTAGCCGACGCCCGGCACGGTGGCGATGATCCAGGGTTCTCCGAGACGCTTGCGCAGCGCCGAGACGGTGATGCGTACGGCGTTGGTGAACGGGTCGGCGTTCTCGTCCCACGCGCGTTCCAGGAGGTCCTCGGCGCTGACGACACCGCCCTCGGCGGCGACGAGGACTTCGAGCACGGCGAACTGCTTCCTGGTCAGCGCGACATAGCGGCCGCCCCGGTAGACCTCTCTGCGGAACGGGTCAAGGCGCAGACCCACGATCTCTCGCACGGGAGGCCTGCTGTGGGCGCGCCTGCGGTCGAGTGCTCTGAGCCTGAGCGCGAGCTCTTGGAGCTCGAACGGCTTGGTGAGGTAGTCGTCGGCGCCGAGTCCGAATCCGGTGGCCTTGTCGTCGAGACGGTCGGCCGCGGTCAGCATGAGGATCGGCATGCCGCTCCCGGAGGCGACGATGCTTTTGGCGATCTCGTCACCGGACGGTCCGGGGATGTCCCGGTCGAGGACGGCGATGTCGTAGGCGTTGACGCTCAGCAGTTCCAGAGCGGTGTCCCCGTCGCCCGCGATGTCTGCCGCGATCGCTTCCAGGCGCAGGCCGTCGCGGATGGCCTCTGCCAGGTAGGGCTCGTCCTCGACAATCAATACGCGCATGCTGTCGAGGCTACGGGCCGGCACATATCGTCGGCGTATCGGAAATCTCATACGCGCCGGCAACACCGCGCCCCCTTCACTGGCGGTATGCGTCACACCCCACCATCAGCACGAACAAGGAGCCGCCGGGATAGCGGCGCCGGCACCTGGCGCGGGGGCATCCGCCGGGCGATCCGCATCGGCTCCCGGCCGGGTCCCTGGAAACGCGGCCCGGTGCTCGCGGCGGCGGCGCTGCTGCTCGGCCTGCTCATGCTGCTGCACGCGCAGATCACGGACCGCGGAGGCCTCGGCAGCCTGGTGGAGACCTTCCTTCCGTGGTTCGGCCTGTTCATCCCCGTACTGCTGATCGGGGCGCTGTGGCGTCGTTCCGCCTCCGCGGTGGCCGCGCTGCTGCTGCCCGCCGTGGTGTGGCTCAACCTCTTCGGCGGGCTGCTCGGCGACAGGTCCCGCCCGGGCAGCGACCTCACCGTGGCCGAGCAGAACGTCAACGCCGACAACCCCGACCCGGCCGGCACCGCCCGCGGCCTGGCCGCCTCCGGTGCGGACGTGCTGGCCCTGGTGGAGCTGACACCGCAGGCCACGGGCACGTACGAGAAGGAGCTGGCGAAGGCGTACCCGTACCACACGGTGCAGGGCACGGTCGGGCTGTGGAGCAAGCTGCCGCTGTCGGACACCCGGCCGGTCGACATCGAGACGGACTACGGGCCGCTGGCGGACACCAAGCCGGTCGACGTCAAGCTGGCCTACAACCGGGCGCTGCGCACCACGGTGGCCACGGACCACGGGCCGCTGACGGTGTATGTGGCCCACCTGGGGTCCGTACGGCTGATGCCCAGGAATGGCTACTGGACGGTCTCACGGGACAGAGGCGCGCAGGCGCTCGGCAAGGCCGTCGCCGCCGATCCGAGCGAGCGGGTGGTGCTGCTCGGCGACCTGAACGGCACCATGGACGACCGGGCGTTCGCCGGCATCACCTCACAGATGCACTCGGCCCAGGACGCGGCCGGGAACGGCTTCGGCTTCACCTGGCCGGCAAGGTTCCCGGTGGTGCGGATCGACCAGATCCTGGTCAGAGGCGTGGAGCCGGAGAGCTCGTGGGTGCTGCCCGCCACCGGCGGCGACCACCTGCCGGTGGCGGCCGGAATCAGCTGGTGAACACCGCGTAAAGGCCGGCGCCCCACCTGCTGCGGATGGCATTCGTCCGCTCGCCGAGCGTCCCGACGACGAGCCAGGAGGTGAAGCCGGGGTCCCGTGATCCGGTGTCGTCACTCGATCCAGCGGGCAGCGGCCTCATAGGTAGTGGCGGGGGTGCTGTTGAACGCGATGGCCGCATCGGGTGCGTGCCGCCGAACCAGGTTGACCACCTGCTCGAGGAGTTCGACTTGATCGTCCGAGTGCCGCAGGCCACCGCCGACGGTCACGCACTCCCACGGATGGGCGCGCAGCGCATTCCCGACGACCGCTTCCACGTCGTCACTTCCGTCAAGGCCGATGAGGCAGGTCTCGACGCCCACGCCATGCTCGGCGAACTTGGTCAGTCCCGCCTCGATCGCCTTGGCCACCGGCTCGGGATCCCACGGCCCGGGCAGCCGATACGGATCAAGCCCGATGACGAGGACGCGGGGTGAAGCAGTGGTGTCCATGTCTGGACGATACGGGTCGGACGCCCCGCGCATCAGGAGGTGATGCCCAAGTCGCCTGACACGCCGCTCCAATTGCCGGGCTCGGTGGGAAGCACTGAGCCGATGACGGGCCCCGTCACGTCATCGGCTCAGTCGTGTTCCCCGGTCCGGGAGCGGGCCTGCGCGTCAGCATCCCGCCCTTCGCCGGGCGATGTCCGCGAGCGTGGCCCAGTCACGGTCGGACCATCCGGCCGCGAGGGCTTCGAGCAGGGCGTCCCGTACGACACTGCCGGTGGGCAGCGCCACATCATGATGGTGTGCGGCCGACAGGGCGAGGTTCACGTCCTCGAGTCCGAGACGCGTCGTGAACCCGGCCGGCTCATAACGGCGTTGGGCCATGAGACCGCCGTACGTGCTGTACACCGGTCCGGGGAAGACCGTGCCGCTGATCAGCTCGACGAACGCGGCGGCGGCGGCACCGTACGACTCGACCAGTGACGTCGCCTCCGCGGTGGCCTCGATCGCTGAGGCCAGCAGGAAGTTGACCGCGATCTTCACGACGTTGGCCCGTGCCGGGTCGTCACCGAGGTTCCAGATCCTCCCGGCCAGCGGTTCGAGTGCCGGGCGGGCACGGGCCAGTGGCTCGGGGTCGCCGGCGGTCAGCACGTTCAGCTTTCCGGCTGCCGCGACTTCGGCCCTGCCCAGGACGGGGGCCGCTCCGTATCCGACGCCCTGCTGCGCGTGCCGTCGGGCCGCCCCCGTCGCGAAACCGGCGGACACTGTCGCCATTTTCACGTCCGAACGCAGACACCCTCCGGATTTACTTCTCTCGCGAGCGAGATATGTTGGCAGAGGCCGGGCCGCTCGGTGCGTCAGCACCGCACGCCCGGAGATCTCGCACGCATGGAGGATTGCCGTGGCCCTGCCCGCTCTGTCACCGCCCGCTTCGTCGCCGCAGGCGACTCCTCCCGGACGACGCCGCCTACCGGGCCGAGCCGGCGTCACGTGGCTGACCACTACCGACCACAAGAGGATCGGCACGCTCTACCTGGTCACCTCGTTCGCGTTCTTCTGCTTCGGCGGCCTGATGGCACTGCTCATGCGTGCCGAGCTGGCCCGTCCCGGTCTGCAGCTCATCTCGAACGAGCAGTTCAACCAGGCCTTCACCATGCACGGCACCGTGATGCTGTTCATGTTCGCGACGCCGATCTTCTCCGGCTTCGCGAACTGGATCATGCCGCTCCAGATCGGCGCACCCGACGTCGCGTTCCCGCGACTGAACATGCTGGCCTACTGGCTGTACCTGCTCGGCTCGCTGATCGCCGTCGGCGGCTTCCTCACCCCGCAGGGCGCCGCCGACTTCGGCTGGACCGCCTACAGCCCGCTGTCCGACACGGTCCACTCACCGGGGATCGGCAACGACTTGTGGATCATGGGCCTGGCCATGCAGGGCTTCGGCACCATCCTCGGCTCGGTCAACTTCATCACCACGATCGTCTGCATGCGTGCCCCGGGCATGACGATGTTCCGCATGCCGATCTTCACCTGGAACGTGCTGCTCACCAGCGTGCTGGTCCTGCTGGCCTTCCCGGTGCTCGCCGCCGCGCTCCTCGCGCTCGAGTTCGACCGGAAGTTCGGGGCGCAGATCTTCGCCCCGTCCAACGGCGGGGCGCTGCTGTGGCAACACCTCTTCTGGTTCTTCGGGCACCCGGAGGTGTACATCCTGACGCTGCCGTTCTTCGGCATCGTGTCCGAGGTGGTTCCCGTCTTCTCCCGCAAGCCGCTCTTCGGCTACATGGGGCTGGTCGGCGCGACCATCGCGATCGCGGGTCTGTCGGTGACGGTGTGGGCACACCACATGTATGTGACGGGTGGTGTGCTGCTGCCGTTCTTCTCCTTCATGACCTTCCTGATCGCGGTCCCGACCGGGGTGAAGTTCTTCAACTGGCTCGGCACCATGTGGAAGGGGTCCCTGAGCTTCGAGACGCCGATGCTCTGGTCCATGGGCTTCATGGTCACCTTCCTGTTCGGTGGCCTGACCGGCGTGATCCTGGCCTCACCGCCACTGGACTTCCACGTCACGGACTCGTACTTCGTGGTGGCGCACTTCCACTACGTGGTCTTCGGCACCGTGGTGTTCGCGATGTTCGCCGGCTTCCACTTCTGGTGGCCGAAGTTCACCGGCAGGATGCTCGACGAGCGCCTGGGCAAGATCACCTTCTGGACGCTGTTCATCGGCTTCCACGGCACCTTCCTGGTCCAGCACTGGCTGGGCGTCGAGGGCATGCCGCGCCGGTACTCCGACTACCTGGCGGCCGACGGCTTCACCGCCCTGAACACGGTCTCCACGATCTCCTCGTTCCTGCTCGGCCTGTCGATCCTGCCGTTCTTCCACAACGTCTGGAGGACGGCCAGGTACGGCGAGAAGGTCACCGTCAACGACCCATGGGGCTGGGGTCGTTCGCTGGAGTGGGCGACGTCCTGTCCCCCGCCCCGCCACAACTTCGAAAAGCTGCCGCGCATACGAAGCGAGTCACCCGCCTTCGACCTCTCCCATCCCGAGATCGCCGTCAGTGGCGCCGTCGAAGAGGAGCGGACGACCGCCGGCGACCGCCGCTGAGCAGCGGTCCACCCGTTCACACGTTCAGGAGCCGTCCATGGACGCACGTCATGAAGCCGCCCTCGGCATGCACCAGATCGAGGGCTACCTCTACCGCGAGGCCAACCGCCGGGAGGCGCACCGCAAAGCGCGTGACTTCGCCTGGGAGCTGCCCGGACTCACCACCGACCAGCGCCTCGTGATCGAGGAAGCGTACGCCCGCGAGCAGGTGGAGAACGCCCGCGAGGTCACCCGCCGGATCGCGGAGCGCATACGGCAGATCGAGGCTCAGTACGAGGCCCGACACCGCCGCTTCACACGGGAGACGGCCGTCGCTCTGGCCGTGGTGACCATGGGGCTGATCGGGCTCTGCGTCGCGGTGATCCTCGGAACGGCGGCGGGATCGGCCTGACGCCACTCGGCCGTTCGCTCAGCAGGCGTCCTCCTCCAGGGACACCAGGAGCTTGCGCAGGGCGTCCGCCATCCCCGCGCGTTCCTCCGGTTCCAGCACGGAGAGCACATCCCGTTCCAGGGCGAAGTGCCGTTCCACCAGGCGGTCGAAACTCCCCCGGCCCTCCTCCGTCAGACTGACCAGAGTGCTTCTGCCGTCGACAGGGGAGGGTCCACGCTCGATCCAGCCCTCCCGCTCCAGCCTGTTGAGCCTGCCCGTCAGGCCGGCGGAGGAGACGATCAGCGCTTGGCGCAGCTGCCCGGGCGTCAGCGCGTAGGGAGGGCCCCCGCGGCGCAACGCCTGCAGCAGGTCGAAGTCCCCGACATTGGCGACGGGCATGCCGTCCGGGCGGCGCAGTTGCGTCGCGAACCGCTCTTCCAGCAGCCGAGCCGCACGCAGCAGGCGGGCGACCACCTGGCTGGACGACACGTCCAGTTCCGGCCACTCGCTCCGCCACTCGGCCAGCATCGCGTCCACGCTGTCGCCCGCGCCATCGGCTTCGATCTCGTCGTCCCTGCCCATCTCGGGGCCAGCTTATCGGTCGTGGTCGTCACCGCTGAGGGACGCCGGCACCCGCGTGGTAGTGGTGCCGAACGGCCCTGGCGCCGCCTCCGGGACTGAGGGAAGGTGGGAAGAGGAAGCCTCCCTGGGAGGTGGGCACAGTGTGGTATTGGCATGGCGGTGGCTGGGCCTGGATGGCCTTCATGCCCCTGGTGTGGATCGTGCTGCTGGGCCTCTTGGTGGGGCTCGTGGTCCGCCTCACGCGGCCCCCCACGGATCGCGGCAGTGGGCAAGGCCCGGGGCAGGCACCACCACAGACACCGCCACCACCAGAGACACCCGAGGAGATCCTCGACCGCCGCTTCGCCTCCGGTGAAATCGACGCCGACACCTACACCGAGGCGCGCGAACGCCTCGCCGCCCACAGGCCGAAGCCTCAGTGACCGCGGCCCGGCCGTTCGCCGGACCCTGCACCGGCCGATAGGCGGTGGGAGGCGGTGGCCGCTGATCGCGAGTTCGCATCGTCGATCCGGCTTCCGGCGGTGATGTCGCAGGTTCTGCAGGTCAAACCCTGCAATGGGGCCGGTCGGCCCTGGTGCACCGGCGGTCCCGGCGGTGTGCTGGTAGCGGCGGGAAGGACGGTTGGAGACGCGGAGAAGCGGTCGGCAGCCGGGCACCGCGCGATCCGGACCCGCGAGAAGCGGGGTGCCCTTCCCGTCTCCTCCTGCTGTCCTCGATCCGCCTGACAAGGACGTGCGCCGGGCTGGGATCAACAGCTCAGGAAGGGAGCCGGTGCGATGACCTCCGCCACCACCATGATCACGGCTCTTGAGCCCGTACACCGCGAACGGCTGATGCGCCTCGCTCGTGAGGTCTCCTTCGACGCCGGCACCCGCCTGTTCGAGGAGGGCCGCCCCGCCGATCGCCTGTGGATCGTGCGGAGCGGCACCGTCGCCCTCGACCTGCACGTGCCCGGCCGCCGCCCCGCCGTCATCGAGACGCTGGGACACGGCGAACTGGTCGGCTGGTCCTGGCACTTTCCGCCGTACACCTGGCACCTGGGTGCCGAGGCGATGAGCCCGGTGCGGGCCTGGGAGTTCGACGCCGAGGCGGTGCGCACGACATGCGCGCAGGACGCCGAGTTCGGCCGAGCCATAGCGGTGTGGGTGGGACGGGTGGTCGCGCAGCGGCTGCATGCCTCGCGCATTCGGCTGCTCGACCTCTACGCGCCCTTCGGCAGCGGGGGCCTTGCGTGACCACACAGGCGCTTGGCCCTGCCGAGGAATTCGAGGAGGAGAGCATGCACGGCAGCCCGCACCAGGTTGGTGACGTGATGACGCGCGCCGTCGTAGCGGTGGGCCGCAAGGCTCTGTTCAAGGACATCGTCGAACGCATGGATCAGTGGAAGGTCAGTGCCCTTCCGGTACTGGAGGGGGACGGCCGGGTGATCGGGGTGGTCTCCGAGGCCGACCTGCTGCCCAAGGAGGAATTCCGGGACAGCGACCCCGACCGGTTCATCCAACTGCGCAGGCTGACCGACCTCGCCAAGGCTGGGGCGGTCTTGGCCGAGGAGCTGATGAGCACGCCGGCCGTCACCGTCCACACGGATGCCACGCTCGCCGAGGCGGCACGCATCATGGCCCTGCGACATGTCAAACGGCTGCCCGTGGTGAACACCGGGGGTGTGCTCGAAGGCGTGGTCAGCCGTGGCGATCTGCTGAAGGTGTTCCTGCGCCCGGACAACGAACTCGCCGACGAGATCCGCCGTGACGTCGTCGACGTCCTCTTCCCGGCCCCGGTCGAGCCCGTGCACATCATGGTGACCGACGGCGTCGCGACCCTGACCGGACGCGTCGGGGAGTCCGCTCGGATTCCGCTGGCCACGCGCATGGTCCAAGGTGTCGAAGGGGTCGTGGGCGTGGACTGCCGTCTCACCGCCGCCGACGCCGAATGACCGCGAACCGCTGTGCTGCGGCAACCGCCACGGGTCGTGGTCGAGTTCGGCTGATGGCGATTTCCGCAGGACCGTTGTGCAGCGCGTGGTCGCCTCTCGCCTCGACCAGTACGAATCCGGCCCGCACGGTGCACACCACGCGAAGGAGCACGCTCCCCGTGGTCCGATGACGGCTACCGAGGTCAGGTGGTGGTGAGCAGGTTCTTCACCTCGACGACGTCGGCGATCTCCGCAACCTGGGCCACCAGCCGGGCCATCGTCGCCGAGGGCAGCCGCCCGGTCAGCTCCACGATGCCGTCGTGCACGGTCACGTCCACGGTCTCCCGGTCCGCCGGGGGACAGCAGGCTTCGAGCCTGGCCCGCACCTCCGTCTGGATGCCGGCATCGTCCCTGATCAGCGCCTGCAGCAGCGCGTCACGGCGCACGACGCCCACCAGACGGCCCTTGTGATCGGTGACGGGCATTCGCTTCAGCCTGGCCAGCGCGGCGAGCCAGGCAGCCTCGGCAACCGTCCCGCCGGGCAGGACCGTGATCGCGGGGCTTGTCATCAGGTCGGCGGCCGTCTCGCCACGCGCCTTGCCGTGCATGCGGCGTTCACGCAGCCTGCCGATGCGTCCGGGCCGGTGACCGGAGGCATCGAAGGCGACCTTCGCCAGCAGATCGGACTCCGAGACAACGCCGACCACATGGTCCTCGGCGTCCACGACCGGGAGCGCGCCCGCATGCTCGCGTGCCAGCAAGCGGGCGATGTCGCGATACGGCATGTCTTCGCGGAGGGAGGCGGCGGGCACGTCCATCACGTCCCGCACCACAGGCTCCCCGGGTTCGGGGAGTGCCGGCCGCGGCGCAGGCGTGGCGGCCGGCGGCGCCTGCTCCTCCGTGCCGGGCGGGCCGACCGCGGTGCCCGCGTGCTGTGCGGCGGCCGTGGCCACGACACCCAGGTAGCGGAGCAGCCTCTCCTGCCGTGTCATTTCCTCGGGGCTCCAGGGGCGGGAGGGCATGTCCCGCCGGGCCTCGGCCTCTGCGCGGTGGTTCTCGTGTGCGTTCACGGCGGCCTCCTGACTCCGTCGAACTGCCCACCGTCCCAGTGTTTCGCTCCCCATGCCCGTGCCAAGAGCCGATCGGCCCTGATGGAACAGCGTGACGGCCCTATGCGGTGCAGGGCGGACGAGGAACGGTGAAACTGAAGGAGCATCCGATCGGCAGGAGGCCGCCGATGAGTCTGCGGGACTTCCTGGAGCGGTTCCGTCCGGCGGGTACGCCGGGAGCGTCCGCCACGGGCGTGCCCGCCGATCGGGCGGCGGAGCGCACCGCGGAACTGGAGCCTGCCCTCGCCCGACTGGCGGATGTTCAACAGCGGGCGGCACGGATCCGGGCCGCCGCCCAGGAGGCGGCCGAGGCCCTTCGGCGGGGTGCCTCGCACGAAGCCGAACGTCTTGTGGCGGCCGCGCGGGAACAAGCCCCGGAGGTTCGCCGACAGGCCGCTGAACCGCTTCTCCGGGAGGCACGGCAGGAAGCCGAGGCCCTGCGCGCCGCCGGTGACCGCGCGGCCTCGGCGATCCACGCGCGGGCGATGGAGCGCATGCCGTACCTGGTGGACCTCGCGGTGGCCGATGCCCTGCGTCCGGCAGGCGGGGCGCGAGGAGAGCCATGAGTGCCGGTTGGGTCGCCGGAGCGGTGCGGGCGAAAGCCCTCGTCGGCCGGTGTCCGGGTGCCGTTGGGGCGCGGGAGATCGCCCGTGGCCCAACGCTCGACGACGCCCTGCGGCGCCTGGCCACGACGCCGTACGCTCGCTACGCGCGGACAGCGGCGGGCTTGCCGCAGGCACAGCGGGCGGTGGCCGCCACCGTGCTGTGGCATCTGCGGGTTCTGGCCGGATGGCTGCCGCCGGGTGGTGCTCGCCTGCTCGTTCCGCTCGCCGCCGGGTTCGAGATCGCCAACGTGGTCGCCCGGCTGCCCGCACCGGAGGGCCGCCGCGCGGAGGCGCCTGAGCCGTACCGGCTCGGGGCGCTGGAGACCGCCTGGCGAAGTCTGGAGCGGGCCGGGACGCCCGCGGAACTGCGCGCGGCCCTCACCGCCTCACCCTGGGGTGACCCGGGCGGCGATACGCCGTGGGCCCTGCTCACGGGCATGCGGATGGCCGCCGCTCGGCGCACCGCCGTCGCCGTACCGTCCGCACGCCGCTGGGCCCAGGGACGCGCGCTCCTGCTCGCGGCGCGTGAACTCTTCGTACACCACCGCTCTCTTCCGGAGCCCGTGCGGCGCGATGCGGCACGGCTGCTCGGGACCCGGGCGCCGGCCGCCGCTTCATACCAGGAGTTCCGTGAGCACCTGCCCCCGGCGACCGGTTGGGTCCTGGCGGATGTCGACGAGCCGGGCGAGCTGTGGCGGGCCGAGGCCCGCTGGTGGCGGACGGTGCAGTCCGACGGGGCGGCGATGCTGCGCGAGGGCCGGTACGGGCCCAGGGTGGTCGTCGGTGCGGTCGCCGTGCTGACCGTGGACGCCTGGCGGGTGCGGGCGGCGCTGGAATCCGCGGCTCGCAGTGGACGGCCCGGGGAGGCGTTCGATGCCCTGGTCTGAGGCGGTGACGCCGGTCCGGATGCGCCGTGTGGCGGTGGTCGTGCCGCAAGTGGCCCTGCGGGACACACTCGTGCGCATCGCCGAAGCCGGCTGCGTGGAACTGGACCGCGCCGAGGAAGCTGCCCCGGGAGCGGCGGCCGTCCGGCTGCAGCGGTTGCGCGGACGGGGCACGACCGCCGGACCCGAGAGCACCGCTCCGGCTGTTCTTGCCGCCGCCGCGCCCGATCTCGATCTGCTCGAACAGCGGGGCTGTGTCGCTCTGCTGGCGGGCGAGGCCCAGTTGGAGGAGCGTGCGGAAGGCGCCGTACGGCGTGGGGAGGTCGCCGCGCTGGCCGGGTGGTGCCCGGCCGCCGAGGTTCCCCGCGTCGCGGGGCGGCTGGCCGCGGCGGGCGGTGCGCTGCTGCCGCTGCCCTCCCCGTACGGAGCCGATCCCCCGACACTGCTGCGGCCGGGCCGGACCGCCTCCTTCACCCCGCTGGTGACGACGTACGGCACGCCCGCCTACGCGGACCTCGACCCCTCGTGGCCGGCGGGCCTCGCCTACGTCGCGATGTTCGGGATCATGTTCGGTGACGTGGGGCACGGGGCTCTGCTGCTGCTCGGCGCGCTCGCCTTGCGTCTCGGGTGGCCCCGGCGGTGGGCCCGGCTGCGCAGGTTGTGGCCCTTCCTGGCGGGCGCGGGTATCGCATCCATGCTCGCGGGGGTCGCCTACGGCGAGTTCTTCGGGCCCACCGGGCTGCTGCCGGTGCTGTGGCTGAGCCCGCTGGAGGATCCCACTCGTCTGCTGGCCGCCGCCGTGGCCCTCGGGGCCGGTCTGCTGGCGCTCGCGCACGCCGCCGGCGCGGTGAACCGCGTGCGTGAGAGCGGCTGGGGCACAGGACTGTACGCGGCGTCCGGTTGTGCCGGACTGCTGTTCTATCTGGGTCTCGCTCTGGCCGCGGCGGGCCTGCTGCTGCACCTGCGGGCCCCGGCCGTCGCCGGGGGTGCCCTCGCCGTGGCCGGGCTGGCGCTGGTGGCGTCGGGCTTGTTCCGGGCCACGGCGGGCGGCGGCGCGGGACTCGCCGAGACGGTGGTGCGGTTGTTCGACGTCGTCGTGCGCACCGGCACCAACACCCTGTCGTTCGCCCGGCTCGCGGCGTTCGGCCTCACCCATGCCGCGCTCGCAGGCCTGGTGTGGCGCGGCACCACGGCCCTGGCAGGGCGCGGCGCCGCCGGAGTCGCGGGCGCCGCACTGCTGTTCGTCGTGGGCACGGCCGTGTCCTTCGGTCTGGAGGCCCTGGTGGCCGGTGTGCAGGCCCTGCGGCTGGAGTTCTACGAACTCTTCTCCCGGCTCTTCGAGACGGAAGGCCGACCGTTCCGTCCCTGGCACGTTTCCCCGGCGGAACCTGCCGACCCCGCTACGAAGGTGATCCCATGCTCACCTGGCTGATCGTCCTGCCGGTCCTGGTCGCGGTGCTCGGCGCCGTCCGGCTGCTGCGGCGGCGGCGGACCAAACACGCCTTCCGCTGGCTGCTCGCCACGAACCTCGCCCTGCTGGGCGGCGCCTTCGCCGTCCTCGCCACGGCGCTGGCGGGCCCCGCGCAGGCCTCGACGCAGGCCGCCGCGCACGGCGGAGTCAACGGATCCGCCTTGATCGGGGCGGCCATCGCGGTGGCCGGCGCGTCGATAGGAGCCGCGATCGCCGTCGCCTACACGGGAGCCGCGGCGCTGGCCGCGCTGAGCGAACGACCGGAGATGTTCGGCCGGGCGATGGTCATCGTCGGCCTGGCGGAGGGCATCGCCGTGTACGGGCTGGTGGTCGCGATCCTGCTGATCGGAAAGGCCTGACGATGGGCACCGTGGCCGCCATCGGCGCACGAACCGACGTGTGCGGGCTGGCCCTGGCCGGGGTCGACGTCCTCGTCGCGGAGGAACCGGACGCCGTCCGCGAGGCTTGGCGGACGCTGCCCGACACGGTCGGCCTGGTGATTCTCACGCCCGAGGCCGCCGAGGTGCTGGGGGACGCGGCGACGGCACCCCAACCGGCCCGGCCCTTGACGGTGGTGATGCCTTCATGACCGCGCCGGTGGATGCGCTGGACCCCGTGCGCGCCGAGTTGCTGCGCGCGGCACGCGCCTCGGCCGAGGCGGTACTGGACCGTGCACGGGCCGTCGCGGCTGAAACCCTGCGCGCGGCTCGCGCTACGGCTGAGGCGGTGCTCACGCGGGCCCGGGAACTCGGCGAGGCGGACGGTGCCGCCGAGGCGGCCCGGGAACGGGTTCGTGCGGCGCAGGACGCCTGGGCGGTGGAACTCGCGGCCCGCGCCGATGTCTATGCGGCGCTCAGGGCCGCGGTTCGCGCGGGTGTGCGGCGGGCGCTGGCTGAGGACGCGGTTTCGCAGTCGCGCGTGGCGGAGGTGGCGCGGGCCCTGCTGGGAGCGGAGGCGCGGGTCGTGGCCGCCGCGGAGGGCGGGGTGACGGCCGAAGTGCCTGGCCGCCGGGTGGATCTGTCGGCGGACGCCCTCGCCGACCGTGCCCTGGACAGGCTGGGTCTCCGGGCCGAGACGCTTTGGGAGCCACCGTGACCGCCGTCGGGAACCAGGCGTCGGACTCACCCGGCGTGGGCTCGCTTGCGCGGGCCGCGAGCAGTGCTCCGGCAACCGGCCGGACCGACCGTCCCCGGATTCTCCGCGTCGCCGGTCCCCTCGTGGAGATCACCTGCCCTCCTGCGGTCGCCATGCACGATCTGGTCGCACTGGGCGACGCCCGGCTGCCGGGCGAGGTCGTCGCCATCCACGGCGACACGGCCACCGTCCAGGCCTACGAGTACACCGGCGGGCTGGCCCCCGGCCATCCCGCGGAACCCCAGGGGCGACCGCTGTCGGTGCGGTTGGCCCCTGATCTGCTCGGCGGTGTGTTCGACGGTCTGCTGCGCCCTCTGGCCGGCGCCGGCGACCTTCTCACCACGAACGGGCCGACGACTGCTGAACCGGGCCTCGGGGATCGGTCGTTCACGCCACGGGTGTCGGAGGGGACGCGGGTCGCGGCCGGTGACGTCCTCGGGGAGATCGGCGCGAGCGTGCCACTACGGCTTCTGGTGCCTCCGGACCTGTCGGGCGAGGTGACTCGGATCGCTTCGGCGGGCGAGCACTCCTCGGACGCCGTGCTCGCCGTGGTGGGCGGGAACGAGGTGCGGATGGCGCAGTCGTGGCCGGTGCGCAGGCCGCGACCGGTCGCGCGACGACTGACGGCGGACGTGCCCCTGAACACCGGGCAGCGCGCCGTCGACCTGCTCTTCCCTGTGGCGCGGGGCAGCACGGTCGCCGTTCCCGGTGGCTTCGGCACCGGCAAGACCATGCTGCTCCAGCAGATCGCCAAGTGGTGCGACGCGGATGTGATCGTCTACGTCGGCTGCGGCGAGCGCGGCAACGAGATGGCGGACGTCATGGAGGAGCTGACGGAGCTGACTGATCCGCGGACCGGGGGCCGTCTGGCGGAGCGGACCGTGACGATCGCGAACACCTCCAACATGCCGATGATGGCCCGCGAGGCGAGTGTGCACACGGGGGCGACGGTTTCGGAGTACTTCCGCGACATGGGCCTCGATGTCGTCCTGATCGCCGACTCGACGTCCCGCTGGGCGGAAGCACTGCGCGAGTTCGCCTCCCGCATGGGTGAACTCCCCGCCGAGGAGGGTTATCCGGCAGGGCTCGCCTCCCAGCTGGCCGCGTTCTACGAGCGGGCGGCGGCCGTACGCACGCTCGGCGGCGCGAACGGGTCCGTCACGGTGATCGGTGCCGTGTCCCCACCGGGCGGCGACCGCACCGAGCCCGTCACCGCGCACACCGAGCGGTTCGTGCGGTGTCTGTGGAGCCTGGACCGCGATCTCGCCTACGCACGGCACTATCCGGCCGTTTCCTGGTCGGAGTCCTTCTCCCGGGACGCCGCCGGGCTGGCCGCCGCGCACGCGCGGGCCGACGACCCCGAGTGGGCCGAGCGGCGGGGGCGGGTGGCACGGCAGCTGGTGGAGGCGGACCGGCTGGCCGACCTCGTCGAACTGGTCGGCATCACCGCCCTGCCGCCCCGGGAGCGGATCAGTGTGCTCGCCGGACGGCTGCTGCGCGAGGCCGCGGTCCAGCAGAACGCGCTGTCCCCGGCGGACGCCTACAGCACCCCCGAGAAGACCGCGGCCCTGGTGGAGGCGGTGCTGACGGTGATCGACCGCTGTGCGGAGCTGGTGGACTCCGGTACCGCCGTGGACGCCGTCGAGGCGGTCGACTTCACCCCGCTGCTGCGGGCGCGCGAGACGGCCGGCCCCGCGGAGACCGCGCCGGTGACCGCGGCCCGGGACACCGTGATGGCCCGGCTGAAGGAGGCGGCATGACCGGTCCCCAGGTCATCGAGTACACGGGCGTGCGGGAACTGCGCGGCCCGCTGGTGGTCGTCGAAGGGGTCGGCGGCGTCGGCTGGGACGAGTTCGCCACGATCGTCCTCGACTCCGGTGAACGACGGCACGGGCTGGTCCTGGAGGTGGACCGCGACCTCGCCGTGGTGCAGGTCCTGGAGGACACCGCCGGTATGAGCCGCACCGGCATCCGGGTCGCCTTCTCGGGCTCGCCGTTGCGGATCCCGGTGGGGACCGGATGGCTGGGACGGGTGTGCAACGGCCGGGGCGAACCGTCCGACGGCGGGCCGCCGGTGTTCGGCGGGTCGTATGCGGCAGTCGGCGGCGCGCCGATCAATCCGGTACGCCGGGAACCGCCGAACGAACCGGTGCTCACCGGCGTGGGCGCGGTGGACGTGCTGACCACGCTGGTGCGCGGCCAGAAACTGCCGGTGTTCTCGGCTGCGGGGCTACCGCACTTGGAACTGGCGGTGCAGATCGCGGCTCAGGCGACCTGTGGCGGTGAGCCGTTCGCCGCCGTGTTCGCCGGCATGGGGCTCACCCACGCCGACACGGCGTTCGTCCGCGAAGGGCTGGCCGCGCGTTCCGCCGCACGGGAACTGGTCCTGTTCCTCAACACAGCCGACGACCCGGTGATCGAACGGCTGCTCACCCCGCGACTCGCCCTGACCGTCGCCGAACACCTCGCGTTCACGGAGGGCCGCCACGTCCTGGTGGTGATGACGGACATGACGGCCTACTCCGAGGCGCTGCGCGAGGTGTCCGCCGCACGCGGTGAGATACCGGCCCGGCGGGCCTACCCCGGCTACCTCTACAGCGACCTCGCCTCCCTCTACGAACGCTGCGGCCGAATCAAGGACCGACCGGGATCGGTCACCATCCTGCCGGTGCTCACCATGCCGGCGGGCGACATCACCCACCCTGTCCCCGATCTCACCGGCTACATCACGGAAGGGCAGATCGTGCTGTCCGCCGATGTCCAGGCCGTCGGCACCTATCCGCCCGTGGATCCGCTGGCCTCGCTGTCGCGTCTGATGCGCAGGGGAACCGGAGCCGGACGGACCCGCGCGGACCATCCGGCCGTCGCCGCACAGTTGATCGCCGCGCTGGCCCGGTCCCGGCAGGTGGCGGAGCTCGCCGACCTGATCGGACGGTCGGCGCTCAGCCCGGCCGATCTGCGCCTCCTGGACCTCGAAGACGCCTTCCGGAACCGGTTCCTCGCCCAGGGCACCGCCGAGGACCGGTCGTTGGACGATTCCCTCGACCGGGCCTGGGAGGTGCTGCTGACCCTGCCGCGCAGCCAGCTCGGCATGCTCCCGGCCGACCTGCTCGACACCCGCACTCCGCCGCAGGACGAGGAGGCGCCATGAGCCTGCACAGGCGCCGGGTTCCGGCGGGACGAGCTGGGCGCCTGCGGCTGCGGCGTAGTCTCGCCACCGCCGTGCGCGGAGCGGACCTCCTGGAACGCAAACTCCGGCTCCTGCTGGACCGGGAGCACACCGCGCGACGGGCAGCTGAGGACGCGGGCCGGATGTGGCGGGAGAGGCTGGCCGACGCGGAAACCTGGCTGCTGCGCGGGGTACTGCTCGGCGGCGAACACGCGCTGGTCGTGGCGGCGCCCGCGGACCGGGCGCGCGTCGACGTCACGTGGGCCACGCTGATGGGCGTCAGCCACCCGGCGGGAGTGGACTGGACGGACCCCATACGCTCCCCGGCGGAACCGACAGCCCCCAACACGGCCCTCGCGCACGCGGAGACGGCCTGTCGTGCCGCGGTCCGCGCCGCGGCGAACCTTGCCGCCCACCAGGCCGCCGCCGAACTCCTGGCCGCGGAAACCGAACGGACGCGGCAGCGGATCCGGGCCCTGCGCCGGCACTGGATCCCTCGGCTGCAGGCCGAACTGGCAGCGGTGGAACTGGCGCTGGAGGAGGCCGAACACGAAGAAGCGGTACGACGCCGCTGGGCCTCCACCCGCACGGACCGATGAAACCCCGCGGACGGCGCGCCGACGGCGGGCCCGGGTGGACCCGCCATGCATCGTCGGCCGGTGTCACTTGCCGTGCCGGATCTCCACGTGCTTCGCCTCCGCCTTCTCGGTGCCCAGGCCCACGCTGACGGTCAGCATGCCGTCGGCGTAGTCGGCCTTGACGTCGTCCTCGTCCGCGCCGGGCGGCAGCGACACGCTGCGGCTCATCGCGCCGTACCGGATCTCGCTGTGATTCCTCGTGATGTCCTTCTCGGTGCGTTCCGCCTGAACCGTCAGCACGCCGTCGCTGATGAAGACGTCGATGTCCTCGGGCGACATGCCCGGAAGCTCCGCCCGCATCACGTAGCGGCCCTCCTCCGTGTAGTCCTCGATCCGGACCGTGTACAGGTCACCCATCGTGGGCATCGCGAACCGTGCCGGAAGGTTCTCGAACCAGTCAGGGATCTCCGGAAACGCGAACCCCTGCCTGCGTGTCAGTGTGCTCATCGCCGTACCTCCTGAGCTGTTGCCCCTTCCTGTGGACACCTCCAGTTCAGCGCGCGGAACTCCGTGGCGCTGAGGCCGAACAGCCCATGCAGGGGGGTCTGAGGTCCCTTTCGTCCACCGCGGTCGCGGTCAGACTGAAACCAGGGCACCACGACACCGGCGGCGATCACCATGTCCGACGTCACCACCACCGACCTCTACGAAGTGACCATGGCCATGTCCTATCTCCGGGAGGACATGTGTGCCCCGGCCACCTTCAGCCTCTTCGTCCGCGACCTTCCGCCCGGTCGGGGCTTCCTGGTCGCCGCGGGCCTGGAGTCCGCGTTGGACTTCCTGGCCCGCTACCGCACGGAGCAGGAGGACGTCGAAGCGTTCGCGGACGCCCTGCGCCGCCCTGTCCAGGACCTCGAACCGCTCCTCGGCCTCTCCTTCGAGGGCGACGTGCGCGCGATACCGGAGGGCCATGTGGTCCTCGCCGGTGAGCCGTTGCTGGAGGTGACCGCCCCACTGCCGCAGGCACAGCTCGTCGAGACGTACCTGCTGAACCAGCTCTGCCACCAGACGGTGGTGGCGTCCAAGGCGGCGCGCTGTGTACTGGCCGCGGCCGGCAGGCCGGTCATCGACTTCTCGCTGCGCCGCACTCACGGCCCATGGGCCGGGCTGCAGGCCGCCCGGCTGGGCGCCCTGGTGGGCTTCGCCGGCACAAGCGATGTCGCCGCTGCCGCCTCCTTGGGCATCCCGGCCTCGGGCACCATGGCTCACTCCTACATCGAGGCCTTTCCCGGCGAGGACGAGGCGTTCCACGCCTTCGCGCACTGCCACCCCGGTCCGGTCACCTTCCTCGTCGACACCTACGACACCGAGCAGGGCGTGCGCGTCGCCGCCCGGGTCCTCACCGATCTCCGGCGCGGCCCCGGCTGCGCGATCCGCCTGGACAGCGGCGACCTCGACGCACTCTCGCGGCGGGCGCGCGCCCTTTTGGACGCCGCCGGGCTGGCCGACGTACGGATCGTGGCCAGCGGCGGACTCGACGAGTACGGAGTGGACCGGCTCGTACGCGCCGGCGCCCCGATCGATGTGTACGCGGTGGGCACGCGTGTGGGCGTGGCGGCGGACGCCCCGTATCTGGACGCTGCGTACAAGCTCGTCGAGTACGACGGCCACCCGGTCATGAAGCTGTCCTCGGCGAAAGTCACGGCCCCGGGCCGCAAGCAGGTCTTCCGCCGCGCCGGACGGCCCGACGTCATCGCCCTGGCGCTGGAAGAACCGCCGGACTCCGCACAGCCGCTGCTGCGCACGGTCATGCGGGGTGGGCGTCGGACGTGGTCGCCGGACCGCTGGCAGGACGCGCGCAGGCGATTCCGCGAGGACATCGCCGTTCTGCCCGGATCGGCACGCCGGATCAAGGACCCCGAGCCGGTCCCACCGGTCCGGTCCCAGGCCCTTGAAGAGCTGACCGCCTCGGTGCGAGCCGATATCGAAGCCCGCCTGGGCGCGGGGCGTCGCGCCGCGCCCCCGGACACGGCGGTGCCCCACCCCTCCGCGCGCGGTGACAGCCACGTACGGCGGAGGGCCGACAGGCGCGTCGCGGGGACCAATGGCCCCTGGCAGGTCGCACCTCCCAGGGCCTTCCATGGAATTGGCGGCACCTCTCCGCGCCACCGCAGGGAGGAGGCGAGGGCGATGTCCGCTCCCGCACCAGCGAAGAACAACGACCGGTCCGTACGGAGTACCGGCTCCGAAGCCGGCGGCACCTGGATGCGCGCCCGCGTCGGCGACGAGATCGTCGTACGCGGAACCGCAGGCGGGGTCATCGCCCGAGACGGGGAGATCGTCGGTCTCCGCCATCCGGACGGCGTCCCGCCCTACGACGTGCGCTGGGCCGACAGCGGACGGGTGACCCTGTACTTCCCCGGCCCTGACGCGTACATCAGGCATGTGGTGACCGGAGGCGACCATGTCCCGGCCCGGTGACCGCCGCCCGATCGTGGTGGGCGTCGCTCCTGATCCGGCCCACCGGATGGCAGTGGCCTGGGCCGCCGACGAGGCCGCCCGCCGGCGGCTGCCGTTGCGCCCGGTCCACGTCGAGGGCGTGCCGACCAGGGGCTACCGGAAACCGGACGTCCCGCCGTCGTGGGAGGAATGGAACGAGGCGCTGCACAAGGCCGGGAAGCAGGTGCTCGAGGAGGTCACGGACTTCGTCGTGGCCCGGCACCCGCAGCTCGAGGTGGACGCCCTGCTCGCGGAGGGCGACCCGGTGTGGGTGCTGTGCGAGCAGAGCCGCGACGCCACCGCCGTCGTGCTGGGATCACAGCACCTGAGCCGGAGGCAGGAGGCGTTCGGCTCCGCGTCGGTCGCCCTCCCGGTGATGGCCCATACGCACTGTCCCCTGGTGGTCGTCCCCGAGCCGGAACACATCACCCAGGACCCCGCGTACTACGTCGTCGGCGTCGACGGCAGCGAACACTCCGCTGCCGCGGTCGATATGGCGTTCGAGGAGGCGGCCTTGCGCGGCGCCGAGCTGCGAGCCGTTTTCGTCTGGGAGCCGGGGCCACTCAGGCTCTTCGACACGGACGAGCCGCAGCAGGAGTGCCGTCGGCTGCTCTCCGAGATCGCGGCGGGCCGCCACGCCCGCTTCCCCGAGGTGGACCTGCGCCACGAAGTGGTCGTCGGGCATCCCGTCCAGGTGCTCACGGATGCCTCGGCGCATGCACTGGGCCTGGTGGTGGGGACCCGAGGCCGGGGAGGATTCACCGGCATGCTGCTGGGCTCGGTCAGCCAAGGCGTGCTGCACCACGCCGGCTGCCCTGTCATCGCCGTCCCGACACACGGGTGAACGGCCGGGTCGTCACGAAGGGAGACCACCGTGACCGCAGAACCTCCCGACGTGAACACCGTCGAGGCACTCGTCGCGGACGCCGCCGCGGCGCCCTCGCTGCACAACGCGCAGCCCTGGGCCTTCCGCTATCTGCGGGACACCGGCGTCCTGCGTCTGTACGCCGACCCGGAGCGCGCACTCCCGCGAACGGACCCCGTGAATCGCGGCCTGCGCATGGGGTGCGGCGCCGCGCTCCTCAACCTGCGTGTGGCCGCCGCCGCGGCGGGGCTGGCGCCGGTCGTCCGGTTGCTGCCCGACCCGGCCCACCAGGACTTCCTCGCCGAGGTGGATCTGTGCGGCACCGGACCCGCCGACGGGGCGCTCGCCCGCCTGGGCCCTGCGATCGGCCGCCGTCACTCCAGCCGTCTTCCCTTCCGTGACGAAGCACTCCCGGCCGCCGTGCGGGAGAGGCTGTGCGAAGCGGCCCGCGCCGAGGGGGCCGAGCTGTCGTTCCCCGGTGCCTGGCATGTGCAGGCGATCCTGGAGTTGGTGCGGGATGCCGAGGGCAGGGAAGCACTCACCCCGGAAGTACGCGGGGAGACGGAGCGCTGGACGCACACGGAGCTGTCCGGTACCGCGGGGGCGGCCGACGGCATTCCCGGTGAGGCGTTCGGTCCTCGCCAACGCGGTACCTCGGCCCCGGTGCGTGACTTCGCCGCCGGCCGTCCGATGCCCGGGCGAAGCTGGGCGGCCTTCGAGAAGAACCCGAACATCGCCCTGCTGGGTACGGCCCACGATGAGCCTGTGGACTGGCTCCGCGCCGGTCAGGCACTGGAGCGAGTCCTGCTCCGGGCCACCACGGACGGGCTGGTCGCCTCGGTCACCTCCCAGCCCCTGGAGTGGCCGGAGATCCGGTGGGCCGTCCGCGATCCTGTCTCGGCCATGGCCCACGTCCAGATGGTGATCCGGCTCGGCTACGGCCCCGAAGGCCACGCGAGCCCACGGCGGTCGGTGGCCGATCTGCTCGACGTCCTCTGACGGACCGATCGGAGCGTGCAGTCGCATGAAGGTTTCCGAGGTGATGACTGCTCCGGCGGTGTGCGTACCGCCGCACGTCTCCCTGGTCGAGGTGTCCCGACGGATGGCCGAGTGCGCCGTCGGCTCTGTCCTCGTGGTCGAGGACGGAGCGCTGCGCGGCATAGTCACCGACCGCGACCTGGCCGTACGGGGCATGGGCGGCGGCCTGGGCACGGAGGCCCGCGTGGAGGCGGTCATGTCACCACGCGTGGCCACGATCGAAGCCGCCGACGACCTCCAGTTGGCCTACCGTTCCTTCCGTCGCACGGGGGTCCGCCGGCTTCCGGTGCTGGATGCGGGTCGGGTGGTCGGCGTGCTGACCATCGACGACCTGTTTCTCGAGGTCTTCCGGCGGCTCGGCGACCTGCTGGGTCCGGTCGCCTGGAGCGTCCTGCAGGAGCCGCCCGGACCTCCCTCGGAAGCTGCGTCCCCGCACGAGCCCTGACTTCGCGGGTCTCCGCGAGGCGGCCGACCGACGGGCCTCACGGTCCGATCCGTCGACGCCGACCACCGGAGGAAGTGTCATTGTCCGCACCGCCTTTCATGGAGCCATCACGGCGTGCGGCCGAGGGGCGAACTCCGCCGTTGCACCCCGTGGCCGCCGTCACGAGGGGCGATTCGGCCCGCGCCGGAAGACCATCGGCCCCTGAGGTGCCAGTCACTGGCCCACGTCGGCCGGCGGTCCAAACGGCCAAGGCATCGCACCGGCTCCCTTCGCCAGTGTCGGATTTCCCGCCGAGACGTACCGCCGGACTTCGGTGGGCGAACCCGAGTCGAACTCGAACTCGGGCTTGAGAGGGGACGCGACTGATCGAACGGCAAACGGCCCTGCCGCCGAAGGGCAGGCCGAGCAACCGCCCGAGTGAAAGGTCAAAGGCCGTGGATCCGGCGGCCGCTGATCTCTGCCGGAACGACGCGGATCCACAGGTTGCGGACACCGCCGGCCCACGGCTCGCTGACGGGCTGCTCAGCGAGGCGTTGGACGGCTTCAGGATCGGTGACGTGTTCGGCGGTGCCGGCGAGCAGGACGCTCCAGCCGACGCTCCGGCTCTCGTCGACGTGATCGACCTGGAAGGAGACCTCGCCGCCGGGTTCGGCCACCGCGGCGCCTCGGGGATCCGTGCGGTAAACGACCGTCATGCCGTCAACAATGTAGTTGACCGGGAAGACGCCGGGCCCCGGATGCGCGGGCAACGCGATGCGCCCGATCCCTTGGGTGCCGAGCCGCTCCCAGCATTCCTTGGTCGTGAGTTTCATGAGCACAGGGTGCTGTGCCGCTCCGCCCTGGCCTGCGGGCGCGTCGCTTCGGCCTTCGAGCAACTCCTGGTGGGTCATACCGAGCGCGGCGGCGACCCGCAGGAAGCCACCGGGGTCGAAATCGGCCCCGGACGCGATCAGGTGCCGGAAGTAGCGCGGCGACATGCCTGCCTGACCCGCCAACTCCTCCTCCGTGAGACCGAGCTGCGCAAGTCGCACCTCAATGCGACGCATGAGATCACGGTCAGCCCGACCTGCGGTGTCCTCATTCACGATCTCCTCCCCGAAGCGATGGGGCAGTGAATCTCGTGGTCATTGACTCGGGTCTGGGGTGTCCCTTCCAGCGATGATCCTGATATTCAAGGATATCTTCTCGTCGTCCTCGTCAACGAGCCGCCCTGTCGCCGGGCGCCCTTGGTAGTCACGCTGTTGAGGCTGACCGCGTCGCGCGGGAGGTGTGGCCCGACCACCCAACGCGGCCAGATCGGCGTTGAGCCGGACGACGTTGACCCTGTCCTGACCCAGGAAACCCAGCTGGCGGCCACTGACGTGCGCAGCGACAGGCTTGCGGACCGCGACCGGGTGGTGGCCTCGCGACAAGCCCCAAATCCTGCCGTTCGGTGACATCATGAGTAATGAACTCCGCATCATGACGATCGTCCGACCGGACGACACCTGCCCTGTCAGCCTGACCTACGGCCCGCGCTGAGGGAAGCGTCCTACCCGGGGGAACTGGGTCATACGGGTCCGCCGGACTGCCCTCCTCGCGATTCCGGGCGCACGACGACAACCGGGCACCTGGCGTGCGCAGTGACGTGCCGGCTGACGGACCCCAGCAGAGCTCGGGCGAACCCGCCGCGCCCCCTGCTGCCCACCACCAACACCTCGGCCCCCTCGGCGGCCGTCAGAAGCACCTCGACGGTGTTACCACGGACCACAAGCGCCCTGACCGAGGCGGCTTCCTCGGCTCCCAGCACCTCGCTCAGCTCCTGGCTCAGCCATTGCCGGGCGACGGCCTCGTCGAAATCGGCGTCCACGGCCAGAGCCGCCCAGCCGTACGCGCCGGGCAGATCCCACGCCGCCACCACGTCCACGGTTCCGCCGATCAGTCCGGCGTACCGCACGGCCCAGCGCAGCGCCGCGTGCGAGGACGGCGAACCGTCGACGCCGACCACGACGCGCGGCCTGGAAGTGTCCGTGCCCATACGTCTCACCTCTCCTGCGGGCCTCTCGCCGGCCACGCCGAATGCCCTCCTTCACCTCCACGCTGCGCGACTCCGTGGTGGCGCGCCAGGGAAGGACAGCCGAGTGGGCCGTGTGAGCCGTTCAGTGAGCCGATCGGCCCTTGGCACGCCACGACGAGTCGGAAGACTGCAGAAAATAGGCGTCGAACAGTCCGAACGAGCCGATGCTTCACCGGGCGAACGACACGACAGACGGGCGAGGAAGGCACCGCCATGACGGTCGACTCCCCCGCGGTGATCGCTGCGCACGCGGGCGCAGGCCCGGTCTCGCCGTATGAGTGGTTGTTCTGCCGTCCCCGGCGCCAGGCCCAGTGCGGCGGCGACGCGCGGCGTGCCGTTGCTCCGGGTACATCATGAAGGGAGGTACGCGGCGAACAGTGCGACGAGCCGGCGGGAGCTCGGGGATGGCGCGTGGACGGTTGCAGATCTACCTGGGGGCAGCCCCCGGCGTGGGCAAGACGTACGCCATGCTCGAAGAGGGTCAGCGCCTGCGCGCTTCCGGCACCGATGTCGTCGCGGGTTTCGTCGAGCCACACGGGCGGCGACCGACCGCCGCCATGGCCGAAGGCCTGGAGACGGTGCCGCGGCGTACGGTGACCCACCGGGGAGCGGAGTTCACCGAGATGGACCTCGACGCGGTGCTGGCCCGCCGTTCCCAGGTCGCGCTGGTGGACGAGCTCGCCCACACCAATGCCCCCGGCACCGGCACCCGCAACGCCAAGCGGTGGCAGGACGTGGAGGAACTGCTGGACGCCGGGATCGACGTCGTCACCACGCTCAACGTCCAGCACCTGGAGTCCCTGAACGACGTCGTCCGGCAGATCACGGGAGTGCGCCAGCGCGAGACGCTGCCGGACGAGGTGGCCCGCCGAGCCGATCAGATCGAGCTGGTCGACCTTCCGCCCGAAGTGCTGCGCCGACGCCTGGCGCACGGCGACATCTATCCGCCGGACCGGATCGAGACGGCCCTCACCCACTACTTCCGGGTGGGTAATCTCATCGCGCTGCGCGAGTTGGCGCTGTTGTGGCTCGCCGACCGGGTGGAGGAGGGACTGCAGCACTACCGCGCCGAGCACGGCATCGCCATCCCCTGGGAAACCCGTGAGCGGATCATGGTGGGGCTGACCGGCGGCCCGGAGGGAGAGACGCTGATCCGACGGGCCGCCCGGATCGCCGCGCGTACTCCGGGCAGCGAACTGCTGGCGCTGCACGTTGTGCCTGCCGACGGACTCACCCACGCCGATCCGGCGGCCCTCGCGTCCCAGCGCACCCTGGTGGAGTCATTGGGCGGCACCTACCACCAGACGACGGGCGAGTCGGTGGTCGCGGCGCTGCTGCAGTTCGCCCGGGCCGAGAACGTCACCCAGATCGTGCTCGGCGCCAGCCGCCGCGGCCGGCTGTCCCTGCTGTTGGACGCCGGGGTGGGGCATCGCACGATCCGTGGCTCCGGCCCCATCGACGTCCATGTGATCACCCACGAGGCGGCCGCCGGCTCCGCCTTCACGACGCGGCTGCCGCGCCCCGGCCGCGGTACAGGACCACGGCGGTTCTGGTCAGCGGCGGTGGGGGCCGCGCTGCTGCTACCCGTGCTGACCTTGCTCCTCACCGCTCCAGTCCCCCGGCTCGGCCTGTCCGGCGTGCTTCTGGTCTACCTGCTCGCCGCCGTGGGTACCGCCCTGGTCGGTGGGCTGGTTCCGGCGCTGGCAGTGGCCCTCGCGGCGGCGCTGCTCGCCGACTACTACTTCACCGCGCCCCTTCACTCGCTGCGGGTCGAACACGGCGGCGACGCCCTCGCGCTGGCGTGCTTCGTCATTGCCGCCACGCTGGTGGGAGCCGCTGCCCACGCGGCCGCCCGGCACACCCGCCAGGCTGTACGCGCGACATGGGAGGCGCGGGTGTTGAACCGGCTGGCAACGGCCATGATGCACGGCCAGGACCTGCCGAGCCTCGTCGAACAGGTGCGGGAGAGCTTCGGGCTGACCGGCGTCAGCCTTCTCGAACGCGCACCCGAGACAGCACCGGGGCCACGCTGGTACGTGGTCGCAAGCGCCGGTGCACACCCACCGGAGCAGCCGTACGAAGCCGACGTCGAAAGTCCGGTCAGCGACACCCTCACGCTGGCGACCCGAGGTGTCCTGGCCACCGACGACCAGCGGATCCTCGGGGCGTGCGCGGCCCAACTCGGGATGGCCCACCTGCACGGCACGCTCGCCCGGCACGCCGCCGAGACGGACACCTTCGCCGACGCCGAACGCACGCGCGCCTCCCTGATCCGGGCAGCCGGCCGCGACCTGCGGGAGCGGTTGCGCGCGGCGGAAGAAGCCCTCGCCCGCCAGGACATGGGCACGGCCCGCACGTCGGTCCGCCGTGCCGCACAGGTCGTCGCCGACCTCGCCGACCTCGACCGGTTGCAGGGTGGGGCTCTCGACCTCTACCTGCGCCCCGTCGGCCTCGACGAGCTACTGACCGCCGTACTGGACGACCTGGGCCCCGGCGGCCGGACCATCCAGGTCCGGCTACCGGAGCAGGCGCCCGATGTGATCGCCGATGGCGCCCTGCTCACCCGGGTCCTGACCGCTCTCGCAGCCGACGCCCTGATTCACAGCCCGGCTGGGCGGCCGCCGACGCTGACCGCTGAAGCCTTCGACGGCAGGCTTCGCATCCGGCTCACGGGCGGCGCCGACGGCGCCCAGCGTGCCGACAGCCTGACGCTGCGGCTCTCCCAGGACCTCACCGAGGCGATGGGCGGCACGCTCGAACCGACGTACGACGACGGACGGTTGTTCTCGGTGACACTCACCCTTCCAGCGGCCGCCGTACGCTCCTGACCCCGCCCTGGGCAGTCGCCCGACCACAGGCAGTAGGCCGTACTCGCCGCGCCGGGGAGGGCGAATGGGCCAGGTTCCGGGCCAGCGCGCAGCCGGAGCGGAGGCCCGGGGTGGTTGTTGAGGAAGAGCTCCGGCGGTCGGCCGTAGGGCCGACGCCGCGGCGGGACAGCGGTCCGACCCCGGACGGGTGCGCGCTGCGGGGCGGCCTTCGCCCGAACGAAGCTCGTGTTCGCTGTGGCCGGGCGCCTGGCTCAGCTCCTTCGACTGCTACGGGCTCCAACCTGCCGAGCGGCGGGGCCCGGAGCGGGACGCGCCGCCCTGGAAGGTGATGACGAGCCAGCACGCCCAACCGACGGGCTGCAGGGCCCAATAGCTGACGGCCCGGTACAGGAGCGTCGCTGCGATCGCCGATCCGGGCTGCAGACCGTACAGAACGAGTAGCACGGACAGGCTCGTCTCGATGATGCCGACGCTGCCCGGGGTCAGGCGCAGGCTTCCGGGGATCTGGGTGAGCACGTAGACGAGCAGCAGACCGTGCCAGGGCACGCGGATGCCCAGCGCCCACAGGCCGGCGGCCAGGCAAGCGGCGTCGAGGAACCAGTTCAACAGTGCGAAGGCGAACGGTCTCAGCCAGGGCCGCAGGCCGGGTTGCAGGTGGTGAGCCTGCTCGACCAGCTGGGCGAGTGCCTCCTCGCCCTGCAGGATGCGGCGGGAGCGCCGCCCGGCGTCCGTCCACGCCTGCCGCACCGCTGCGCGGAAGCCGGCGAAGCGGGTTGCTCCGAACGCCGCCAGGGCGATCCCCAGGATGACGAGCACGCCGACTCCGGGAAGCAGAACGGCGCGCAGCTCTGCCGGTCCCGCAGCGACAGTGGCGGCCACGAGCAGGGCGGCCAGACCGAGTACCGAAAGTCCACCGGCGACCACCAGCACGGCCGCCGCGACCACCTGGTCCACGCCTCGACGGCGCAACTGCCTGAAGATCCAGGCCGCAGCGAACGCCGCCCCGCCGGGCAATGCGCCCGCCACGGCATTGGCAGCCACGACGATCCCCGTCGTGGGCCGCAGCCCCCAGGGGGCCCCGCCCGCCGCCAGCAGCCAGCGGTACAGCGCGGCGAAGCACACGATCGACAGCGCCTCGCACACTACGGCGACCGCCACTGGGAGCGGGTGCACTCCGGTGATGAGGTGATACGCCTGGACCAGTTCACGCCTGCGCAGGAGGGCAACCAGGACGACGGCCGCCACGAGGGCAACGGCCACCAGCCACCACATCGGGCCCGGTCGTGCGGGACGTCTCTCCGCCCATCCGGTACCGCGCCCCGCCTCTGCCTCCGGCCGCCCGGGCATCGCCCTCACTCCCGAAAGGTGGCGTGAGGGTTCAACGGCGGAAGTCCGTTGACGGGTTGGGTAGGCACAGCGTGCTCGCCGCGGACACCCGGCGGCACGGTCCTGATGCTCGGGGCGCTGCCCGGACATATGCGCTTCGAGGACGGCGACCCGGATGATCTTGATGGTCGTGTCGCGGGATGTGGTGCCCGGACGGAGAAACCGGCCGGTTCCGCACCCGCGATGCAGGGGCCGGCCGTCGGATGCTTCGGCGGGGTCCTCATTGCCACCGGCCCCTCAGGCCCCCCGGTTCTGTTCGTAGGCCTGTCGGACGGAGGCGGCGGCGCGGTCGATCAGCTCGGGGAGCGCTGATCGCACCGCTTCGCTCAGGCCCGTGCCGAGTTCGATGTCGGCGACTTCCACGGCGTGCACCACGAGCGTCGGCGGCAGTTGACCGAGGGCCTCGGCCAGCGCGAGGCACTCTCCGAGGCCGAGCGCGTGCGTGCTCGCCGTGCCCGCCGTGCGGCCGGTCGCCTCCGCCGCCGTCAGAGTGCGCAACTCCCCCGGCCGGGCCGACCCGGCTCGGAGGGCTTCCAGCACGACCACCGTGTCCGCGTCGTGCCACAGGTCGAGCATGCGCGCGGGTTCGCCGTCGCTGACGGCCAGGACGGTGCCGTCGGGAACGCGGCCCCGCAACGCCTCCACCGCTGCCGGGCCGACTCCGTCGTCACCGCGCAGCGAGTTGCCCACGCCGATCACCACGACCCGGCCGCTCATGGGCGTTCCACGGTCACGTCGAGGAAGTGGGCGGCGCACGAGATGCAGGGATCGTGATTGCGGATGGTCCGTTCGCACAGGTGGGTGAGCTCCTCGTCGCCGGCGACGGGCCCGGCCGTGTCCAGGCGCGCCTGGACGGCCCGGCGCACGTCCTCCTCGACGGCGGTCTGGTTCTGGGCCGTGGGCGGGACGATGCGGGCCTCGGTGAGTGTGCCGTCCTCCGCGAGGGCGTACCGGTGGTACAGCAGGCCCCGGGGCGCCTCGGTGGCCCCGGCGCCGACGCCCTGGCGGGGCGGGACCTCGATGGCCGGCCGGGCTGGTCGTTCGTATCCGTCGATGATCCGCAGGGCCTCCTCGACGGCCTGGACCACCTCGACGGCGCGTACGACGATGCTCCGGAAGGGGTTGTCGCAGATGGCGCCGGTCAGCGGGTCGCCCAGGCCGGCGTCCCGCGCCGCCTCGGCGGCCACGGGGTGCAGCCACCGGCCGTTGATCGCGTAGCGGGCCAGCGGGCCGGTCAGATGGCGGCGGCCGTCCAGGGTGGCGGTCAGAGCGGTGGAATGCGGTACCTGCCCTTCCTGGACGTGCTGTTCGAAGTCGGACAGGGGGAACTCGCGCAGCGCCGGGCCCTGGCCACGAGCGGCCATGACCGCCGGTGTTCCGGAGTCGACGGCGTAGCGGCCGGGGTCACACAGTGCGAACAGGTCGTGGTCGCACACGGCGTCGGGAAAGTCGAACGCCGCGACCCAGCGGACGGTCTCCAGCGCGTCTTCCCGGGCCTGTAGCAGCCGTGCCGTCAGTGGACGGAGTTCGTCCGGTGCCGGCGTGCGGTAGAAGCCGCCGACCCGGACGTTGACGGGATGGATGGGGCGACCGCCGAGCTGTTCGAGGATCGCGTTGCCGGTCTGCTTGATCCTCAGGCCGCGCTCTACGGCGGCTCGCTGGTCGCGGGCCAGGTCCACGACATCGGCTCGCCCGAGGAAGTCCGGAGCGTGCAGCAGGTAGATGTGCAGGGTGTGGCTCTCGATCCACTCGCCGCAGTACAGGAGGCGGCGCAGTTCCGCCAAGGGACCGTCCACCGTGACACCGCAGGCGTTCTCGATCGCCTGGCAGGCGCTCATCTGGTAGGCGACCGGGCAGATGCCGCAGATGCGGGCGGTGATGTCGGGGGGTTCGGTGTGGCCCCGGCCGGTCAGAAAGGCCTCGAAGAAGCGTGGCGGTTCGTAAATGCGCAGCCGCGTCTCTGTGACGGTGCCCTCCTGGATGCGCAGGTGAAGGGCCGCTTCGCCTTCCACCCTGGCCAGCGCGTCAAGTCGCAGGACACGGGTTCCGCGAGGGTTCATGCCGGCCTTTCCGGGTGGGTTTCTCTCCGGGCGCGAGGGCTGTGCCGCTCCTCGACCGCGAGGTCGGGTACGGAGGCATATTCCGGTGACGTGGCGTTGAAGGTGCGGAAGACACGCTGGATGTCCTGCTCGCTCATCCCGTCGTGGCGCAGCTGCGCGACCATGGAGCGCAGGTTGGGCCGGCGCATGGGTCCGAAGCAGCCGTAGCATCCGCGTCCGTAGGCAGGGCAGATGGCTCCGCACCCGGCCTGCGTGACCGGGCCCAGACAGGGGGTGCCGTGGGCCACGGTGATGCAGGTGGTCCCGCGCCTCTTGCACTCGAAGCAGACACTGTGGCTCGGGACCTGAGGCTTGCGTCCGGCCAGGAAGGCGGTGATGACTTCGAGGAGCTGGCGGCGGTCGATGGGGCAGCCGCGCAGTTCGAAGTCGACCGGGACATGGGCCGAGATCGGTGTGGAGGTCTCCAGCGTGGCGATGTACTCCGGATGGGCGTAGACCGCGGCGAGGAACTCGTCGACGTCGGCGAAGTCGCGCAGCGCCTGGATGCCGCCCGCGGTGGCGCAGGCTCCGATGGTCACCAGGTACCGGGAGGCGCAGCGTATGCCCTGGATCCGCTCGGCGTCCTCGGCGGTGGTGATCGATCCTTCGACCAGGGAGAGGTCGTACGGCCCGCGGCCCTCCAGCCGCGCGCGCTTACCGTCAGCGCCCTCGACCGGGGTCATCTCCACGAAGTGGTCGATCCGTACGCGCTCGGTGAGGCCGAGGAGTTCGTCCTCGCAGTCGAGCAGGGTCAGTTGGCAGCCGTCGCAGGAGGCGAACTTCCACACGGCGAGCGCCGGCCGTGGATCGGTGGCCGGTCCGAGCTCGGTGACCATGTCACAACTCCCTTACTAGGAGCAGGTGTGCCACGCGGTCGTAGCCGACGACCGGACCGTCGCGGCACAGCAGGAGCGGGCCGAGCTGGCAGTGGCCGCAATGGCCGGTGGCGCAGCGCATATTGCGTTCCAAGGACACCTGAACGCGCTGTGGGGCCAGGCCCCGGAGCAAGAGGGCGCGTGCGGTGTGCCGGATCATCACCTCGGGTCCGCACACGAGCGCGCAGGTCTGTTCGGGGCGCAGGTCGAGGCGGTCGAGGAGCGTGGTGACCACGCCCACCGCACCGTGCCGGCCGGGCCCGGGCCGGTCGACGGTCACCTCCACACGGGCCCGGCCGCGCCAGCTCTCGATCTCTTCCCGGTAGACCAGATCGGCAGGGGTACGGGCACCCACCAGGACCGCGAGCCGGCCGTAGACGTCCGGCCGGTCCAGGACCGCGTGTACGACCGGCCGCAGCGGAGCCAGCCCGATGCCGCCGGCGATCACCAGCACATCGTGGCCGGCTGCCGCTTCGAGGTCCCAGCCGTTGCCGTACGGCCCGCTGAGTCCGACGCTTTCCCCCGGGCGCAGCCGGTACAGGGCGGTCGAGACCGCGCCGACCGCACGCACGGTGTGCACGAGCCCCCCATGACGGCCACGCAGGGCACTGGCCGAGATGGGCACCTCGCCCACCCCGAAGGCGTAGATCATCGCGAACTGCCCCGGGGAGAAGGGCGCGAGTGCTCCTGCGGCCGGTACCAACTCGATCGACCGGGTGTCGCCGGTCTCGGCCCGGACGTCGGCGACGCGGTACGGCAGCGGGGGCGGCAGGGTGGTCATCGCTCCTCCGGCCCCGATGGCTGTACGCCGGACTGTGTCCAGTCGTGCAGAGCGGCGGCTTCCTCGGTGATGTCGATGCCGACCGGGCACCACACGATGCACCGTCCGCAGCCCACGCAGCCGGACGAGCCGAACTGGTCGTACCAGGTGCCGAGTTTGTGAGTCATCCACTGCCGGTAGCGGCTGCGCGCCGAGGCGCGGACCGGGCCGCCGTTCAGATGGGAGAAGTCCAGGTCGAAGCAGGAGTCCCACAGCCGCCACCGCTCCGCGTGGTCGCCGGTGAGGTCCGTGACGTCCTCGGTGGTGGTGCAGAAGCAGGTGGGGCAGACCATGGTGCAGTTGCCGCAGGTCAGGCACCGCCCGGCGACGTCGTCCCAGCGGGGGGCGTCGAGCGTGCCGGCCATCAGCTCCCGCAGGTCGGCTTCGGGCATGCTCCGTCCCATGCGGGTCGCGGCGGCCGTGACGTCTGCGCGCGCCGTTTCCCGGGTTTCCGGGTCGGCCGGACGCGCGGGCAGTTCGGCCAGGATCTCCTCGCCTTCCTGACTGCCGCCGCGGATCCAGAAGCGGTGCCCGCCCTCGTCGACCACTTCGGTCATGACCAGGTCGTAGCCGGGACCGGCAGCGGGCCCGGTGCCCATCGAGACGCAGAAGCAGGTGGCGCCGGGCTCCGTGCACTCGACCACGATCAGCAGCGCCCCGGAGCGCCGCCCCGCGTAGACGGGGTCGCGGTACGTCCCACCGGTCAGCACCCGGTCCTGGATGGCGATGGCCCGAAGATCGCAGGGGCGCACCCCCAGGAAGGCGTATCGAGGCGGTGCGGCCTGCTCGGCCGTGAGAACCAGCTCGCCCTCGACCCGATCGGCGCTCCACTCCCGCACCCGCGGCGGATGCAGGAACGGCTTCCACGACTGGGGACCCGCCGCGTTCGCGAAGGCAGCGCCGTCCGGCCGCTCCCGAAGCCGGTACCGCCCGGCCTCCAACTCCACGCCCCACCCGTACGGCAGCTCGTCGGCCGACCGCAGTTCGGCCAGCACGATCGCACCGTCCCGCACCGTGGGGCCGATCACGGTGAATCCTCGCCGGACCAGCACGTCCAGGAGGGCGGCCATACCGTCCTTGTCCATGACATGCCCGTCGGACGCGAGGGCCGGGGAGACGTTCACTGCGGCGTCGGCATCCACGACCGACCTCCTTCGGCACTGCGGACGGCGCGTGGGTCCCGCCGCCCTTCGACGGCCTACAACCGCAGCATTCCGGCCACGTCGGCGTCCCGACAGAGCCATGCGGGCACGCCCATGGGGTCTATCGGCCCTGCTGACTTCAGCCGACGATCAACACCCTCGGTGGTGCGGTGAAAGGACGTACGTGCAGGGAATCCGGATCGACGAGGAGGACCACCCGGAACTGACCACCCTGTCCGATGCCACGCGGTTCCTGGTCGACCGGACGAGGGACGAGACCGACCCAGCCTCTTGATCGTCCGGCGTCGATACCCGCGGAGCGGGCAAAGTGCCCTGGGCGGCCCCTGCACCCAGCCATTCCTCGACCCTCGGGGCCGACGCCTCACCTGTTTTGCCACGAACACCACAAGTCGACCGATCGCCGAGCTGGAGTTCCGCCACCAACTGCGGGCCCAGGCCGATGACCGCCGGAGCTCACCTGACCATCGATCAGAACCCGGCCCCTCTGCCGCCCGGACCGGCCCGCCTCATCGGTTCTGCGTTGAGTGGGCCATATGTGTGTCGCGCTGGTGTTGGCACAGGTAGTGTGGTGGCAGTTCGCCTTGCTCTGTCGGGCGGATGGTGTGCCGGGAAGTCTGGTCGGCGATGGATCCGTCGTGGTCCGAATCAGCAGCCGCCGTCCCGATGGAGTCTCACAATGTCGCCCCAGGATCCCACTTCCTCGTCCCCGTCCGAGTCCTGGGAATCAGCGATCCGGCAGGTTCTCGTCAGCTTCGACACGTACGCCCGCATGCGTAACGCGCGTAACGGCATCCTGCCTGCCACCCGTGTCACCCCGCAGGACGCGGATCGCGCCTTCGGCGCTCTTCAGATGTCCATCGGACGACTCCGGAATCTCAACCGGCAGTAACGCTTGCGCGGGGCGGCGCCCGCAACATTCTTGGGCTGGGTGGCGGGACCAGGACGCGGTCGGGTCTTCTTCGGCCCATCGGCACCTTGCCGGATTCCCGCAAGCCGACAGGCCGAGCACTGAGTCGCGATGGAGGGACGGGAGACAACGCACGACGGCGAGTCGCCCGCCTTCCACCGACCAATCAGCCGTTTCCGCAGGTCAGCGAACCCTTCCCCGTGGCTTCAGTGGCGTCGGCGGTAGTTCGGGGGCCGGCAGCGGAGCGCCGTCGTAGCCCTTCACCTCGCCGAATCGGGTGCCCTCCATCCAGTCGCGGCGGGCCTGGGTGATCTCCTCCTGGGAGCGGGCGATGCAGTTCCAGAACATAGCGAACCATCCGCACATTAGTGCAGGTCAGCGGCGTTCCGGACCGCCGACGGTCAGCAAACCGTCATCATCGGTCGTGGAGGAGTCAGCAATCGTGAGTTCCACTGCCCTGGTTCGTGGGATGGGGTCGTTCTTCAAGGAGTGCGGGCATCCGCGGCCGCGGTGGTCGAAGTGTCCTCACCTGTACAGGATCCGGTATCGGCCGGCGGCCGGGAAGCAGGTGAAGGAGTCCGGGTTCGCGACCCAGGACAAGGCCATTGCGCGTTTGACGGAGGTCTACAACGCGAAGAAGGCGGTGCCGCGGGGCTAGGCGAAGGCGGACCGGATCGCAAGGTACGGGGCGGTGCGGTTCGAGGAGTACGCCGCGGAGTGGAAGGCCGGGCAGCGGGACCTGGGGCCGGCGTCGTTGGTGCACCTGGAATCCCTGCTGGCCATCAACCGGCTGCCCCTGCTGGGCGGCCGGCGGATGAACACCTTCGACCACAAGGTCGTCGAGGACTTCATCCAGACTATGGAACGCAACGGAGTCGGACTGGCCGCCCAGTCCAACGCCGTCGACAACCTCAAGGCGATCCTGCTGGACGCCCACCGCTTGGGCCTGTTCGACGACAACCCCGCCACCGGGCTCAAGCCACCCCCGTACGACCCCAAGCGGGTGGTGATCCCCTCGCCCGAGCAACTGCGCCACATAGGCACCGCTGGCGACGACAGCTCGCCACTGGTCGCCGATCTGATGAGCGGCTGCGGCATGCGCAACGGCGAGGCGTTCGCAGTCAACGTCAACAACATCGTGGCCGACGACGTCTACCGCATCAGCCGTGATCCACATCGCCTCGATCGACAACCTCGCCAAGCGCATAACGATTGGCGGCCCACCCGCGGCTGTGCCGTCGATCCGGATCTCGTCATGCCGCGCCCTCAAGCAGGGCTGACACTCGGAAATATGAACACGACGGATATGTCACCAAGTGACTCTTCGAACCCGCACGGGGCACCGGACGCCGACGTTCTGGTGATCGGGGCCGGTCCGACCGGCCTCCTGCTCGCGGGTGACCTCGCCAAGTCCGGGGTCAAGGTCGCACTGCTGGAGCGACGCGATCACGAATCCGACCTGAGCCGCGCCTTCAGCCTCCATGCGCGAACCCTGGAGCAGCTCGACGCCCGAGGCTTGGCCGACGGACTCCTCCATATCGGCACACCGACCCGGGCGCTGCACCCGTTCGGCCGTCTCAGTATCGACTTCTCCAGGCTGCGAACGCGCTTCCCCTTCATCCTCACCATTCCTCAGTGGCAGGTCGAGCGGGCCCTGCTGCGCCGGACGGAGGAAGCGGGAGCCACCATCCTCCGTGGGACTCTGGTGACCGGGCTACGTCAGGACCGGGACGGCGTTGACGTGGACGTGCGCCGTCCGGACGGCACCATGGCCGCGCTTCGGGCCCGTTACGTCGTCGGCACGGACGGGGCGGGCAGCACCGTCCGGCAGAGCCTGGGTATGCCGTTCCCCGGCAAGTCGGCCATTCGCTCCGTGATGTTGGCTGATGTGCTGCTCGACCGCGCCCCTGACGACATCTTCAAATTCAGCTCGAATGAAGAAGGTTTCACGTTCTTCGCGCCGTTCGGGGACGGCTGGTACCGGATCGTCGCCTGGGACCGGCGCGAACAGGTGCCTGACGATGCGCCGATCACTTTGGAGGACGTCCGGGACATCACCGAGCGTACGATCGGCAGCGACCTCGGGATGCACGACCCGCGGTGGCTTTCCCGCTTCCACAGCGACGAGCGGCAGGTACCCCACTACCGACAGGGACGAGTGTTCCTCGCGGGCGACGCCGCACACGTCCACTCGCCCGCCGGCGGCATGGGCATGAACACCGGGATCCAGGACGCTGCCAACCTAGGCTGGAAACTGGCGGCCGTCCTGCGCGGCTGGGCTGGTGACGCACTGCTGGACAGTTACCACGCGGAACGTCACCCGGTGGGCCGCACGGTCCTGCGCGTCAGTCACGCACTCCTCACGGCCGTCACCACCGGGTCACCTCTGATCCGCGCATTGCGGGCCGCACTGGCTACCGCCGTGCACCAGTCGGTCGTGGTGGAGGCGCGCGCATCACGCGGCATTTCCGGCATCGGGATCACCTACCGGGCACCCCGCGGCTCTCATCCGCTCGTCGGACGCCGGGTACCAGACCTCCGCCTGGCGGAGGAACCGGCCCGGCTCTATGAGGCGCTGCGGGAGGGCAAGTTCGTGTTGGTGGGCCGCGATGTCGCTGCGGTTGCCACGCCGTGGGCGGGGCGAGTGGTGACGGTCTCCCCGGCGGCCGGCCTGCGCCCGACCCTCCTCGTCCGGCCCGACGGCTATGCCGCGTGGGCGGCCGAGGACCCCGACCCGGACGAGGTGCGCGATGCCCTGACGCGGTGGCTGGGCTCGGTGGACCGCCAGGGAGCGTGAACGGGCTTCCCGCTCTCGTGGGCATTGCGCCGCAGGAAACCTCCTCCCTGGCGCTGCCAGGTGGTACGGACTCACGTCGACGAGGAATGCGAACGACGACCACACCATCGGGACAGGTCGCCCGCACAACAGGTGAGGAGTGACCGGCATGAACCAGCGTGCCGCGAAGATCGGAGCGGTCTTCTTCGTGATCTGGGGAATCGTGCACATCAACGCGGCCCACGACCTGCTCAAGCTCGGCCAGTCCCTCCACCCGGGCATGGTGCAGGCCCGCATCTTCCAGGACGCATGGAACATCCTGATGGGCGCCATCATCGTGATCATCATCGCTGTGACCATGAACTGGAGGAACTCCAGAACCGGCTTCTGGATCAACCTGACCCTGGTGTCCCTACTGGACATCCCGTTCATCCTGTTCGTCCTCGTGCCCGGGTATGCCCCGCTGTGGCCGGGACTCCAAGGCCCGATCGCCTGGGCGATCGCCGCATCCTGCGCCGCCGTGGGACTCGCCTCACACAGCAACGAACCCAGCGCGAAATAGCGCCGTCGCACAGTGGCCAGTTGCTCCCAACGCCACGCGGGCCCTGAGCATTTGCATCGGGATCGCGACTGGGATGCATTTGAAAGCGCCAGTCACAGCCATTCGTTGATACTGGCAATTACGACCGTGGCCTCGTAGCGGACGGCGAGCTTGTCATAGCGAGTCGCGACGGCGCGGTGTCTCTTGAGGCGGTTGATCCCGTACTCGACAGAATGGCGTTCGCGGTAGTCGACCTTGGGGGTCGACCGCCGGGGCTGCCACGCTTCTTGCGGTTGCAGATCTGGTCGGCCGGTGCTGACTGCGTTGATCAGGTCCTGTAAATCTGCTGGTGGGGGCGTGCTGAACCAGGTTTTCCACCAGCGTTGCAGCGTGATGGCAGGGTGAGCCGGCTGCGGACAGTACGTAGCCTGGAGCCAGCGGGCCGGATGGGACGGTCGGGTCTGGCCCCCGCCGACCCAGCACGTGCCACCTGGAGGAAAGCAAGCGATGATCCGATTATGAACACGCTGCAGAGGGTCGCGATCATCACCGGCGCCTCCCAAGGCATCGGCGCTGCGCTTGTCACGGCGTACCGCGAGCTCGGCTACGCAGTCGTCGCGACGTCCCGCTCCATCGGTAAGTCCAGCGATCCCGGTGTGCTGACCGTCCAGGGCGACGTGGCCGTGCCGGGCACCGGAGCCCGTATCGTCGACGCGGCTCTCGCACGGTTCGGCCGAATCGACACCCTGGTCAACAACGCCGGAGTCTTCGTCGCCAAACCGTTCACCGCCTATACCGACGCGGACTACGACTTCGTTGCCGGCGTGAACCTGCGCGGCTTCTTCGAAGTCTCCCGCAGCGCCGTCGCAGCGATGCTCTCCCGGGACGGCGGCGGCCACGTGGTGAACATCTCCACCAGCCTGGTGGAGCACGCCAGCTCGCAGTCGCCCTCAGCGCTCGCGTCGCTGACCAAAGGCGGCATCGACGCGGTCACCAGGGCGCTGGCGATCGAGTACGCGGCCCACGGCATCCGGGTCAACACCGTCGCGCTCGGCGTCATCAGCACCCCGATGCACCCGCCCGAGACGCACGAGGCTCTTGCCAAGCTCCACCCGCTTGGCCGGATGGGTGAGATCGACGATGTCGTCCAGGCCATCGTCTACCTCGAGGACGCCGCGTTCGTCACCGGGGAGATCCTGCACGTGGACGGCGGTCAGAGCGCCGGGCACTGAACATAGGGCTGTGGCCAGCAGCTGTGAGCCCGATTCCATCTGATCGGAGAACCTCGATGGGCGGTACGACAGACAGCGAAGCGATCCTGCGCGGCGTCCTCGATCAGTGGAAGGCGGCCGTCGACGCACACGAACCGCGACTGGTCGCTTCGCACTTCACCGAGGACGCGATCTTCCAGGGACTGCGCCCTTACAGCGTCGGACGCCAGGGGGTCGTCGACTACTACGAGTCTCAACCGCCCGGGATGACCGCCGCTTATCGGATTCTCGAGACCAGACAGCCCGCGGACAACCTCGTACTCGGCTACCTGAGCGTTGACTTCTCATTCACCGACCGCCCAACCCTGGGGGTCAAACTCGGCGTATTGGTCAAACGCACAGAGGATGGCTGGTACATCAACCACTACCAGGTCTCCCGCCTCGACTAAAAGAGCACTTTGTTCCGGCACGGTTGTTTGGTTCGGGGTTCAGGTGTCTCGCCAGTTCGGAGTGGATTCGCGGGTGAGCCTGCGGCTCATGAGGTCGATCATCGCGACGTGCATCATGGCTTCGCAGCGGTGGGGTGGGTTTCGTAGTCGCGGGCCAGGCGGCGGTGATGCATGAGCCATCCGAAGGTCCGCTCGACGCCCCAGAGCTACGGGATCACCTTCAACCCCTTGAGGTCGGGGCCCCGTTGGGCCACTTCGAGGTCGATGCCGAGGCGGGCGCTGTGGCCGATGACTTCGGTGTGGTAGCCGGTGTCGGTCCACGCATTGGTCACGCGAGGAGGGCGGTGACGATCTGTGAGAACAGTTGGATGCCGCCGGCGTTGTCGGAGGCGCCGGCCGCACTCGCCCAGCCGGCCGGCAGGAGGCCGAGGGTGTCGACTTCGATGAGCCGAACCTGGTCGCCGACGCCGAACTGCTGCCAGATGGTCCGTCTCGCCGAGCGTGCCGAGCTCCGGCCTGGCCGCCTCGGTCCGGATCGAGGGCGCGGACAGGAGCGACGGCGGACACCCCGGTGGCCACGGTGATGTCGCTGCTGGGAGCGATATGCGCAGGAGCGGACAGTATCGACGTTCCCCCCGCCGGCCGGCATGTACGCCTGCTCAACCTGCTGCTGGCGGGCTTCAATGCACTCCTGGGGGGAGATGACCACCGGTGTGGGCCTGGTAACAGGCACCAGGCTGCCGGCGGATCGGGATTCCGCCCAGCGGGGCGCACCGCGGGTTGAGCGCCGCGTGTCAGCCCTCGAGTGCGGTCCGCACCAGATCGCCGACACCTGTCAGAGGGGTAACGCCATCAGAATCCATCGGCTTCGACGACAGCCTCTGCGAAGGCCTGCGGAGCCTCCTGCGGGACGTTGTGTCCTACCTTGAGGGTCTGGTGCGCGTATTTACCGGCGAATTTCTTGCGATAGGCCGATCCATTTCCCGGGGGTGTGAACGGATCGTGTGCTCCGTCAATGGTGATCGCCGGCACCTTGATAACCGGGGCCGCAGCAAGACGTTTTTCGATGGCCTCGTACCGGGGCTCACCCTTGGCCAAGCCAAGCCGCCAGCGATAATTGTCGATCACGATGCTGACGTAATCGGGGTTGTTGAAAGCCGCTGCCGTGCGGTCGAAGGTCGCCTCATCGAAGTTCCATGTCGGAGAGTTGAATTTCCACACCAGCTTGGCCAAATCGTGTCGGTACTCCTTAAGACCCAGCACGCCTCTCTCCGTGGCGAAGTAATACTGGTACCACCATGCCCATTCACTCTTCGGTGGCGTCGGCAGCTTGTTGGCTTCGACATTGACGATCAAATAGCCGGTGACAGAGATCAGCGCCTTGCAGCGCTCCGGCCAAAGAGCCGCGATGATGTCGGCCGTCCGTGCCCCCCAGTCGTAGCCGGCGAGGATGGCCCTATCAATTTTGAGAGCGTCCATCAGGGCGATGATGTCTAGAGCGAACGCCGATTGTTGGGCGTTTCTGGATGTTTTGCTTGAAAGGAATCGCGTTGTGCCATGGCCGCGCAGATAAGGGACGACCACCCTGTATCCCTTCGCTGCGAGCAAGGGCGTGACCGCAACATAGCTGTGGATGTCGTAGGGCCAACCGTGTAGCAGTATGACCGGCCGTCCGTTCGCAGGTCCGGCTTCGACGTATCCCACGTCCAGGCCCCCGGCATTGATCTGCTTCACTGGACCAAAGGATGCGTCAGCCCCAGGATTGGCTGCGGGAGAAACCACGGGTTTTCCCATTTCGGACTGCGCTTGTGCTTCACCAGTCGTGCCGAGTTGGGCCGTCACAGCAGCTGCGGCAGTGGTGCCAAGGAAGTGGCGACGGGTGTGTGTGATTCCCTCGGGTATTTCCATCGGTGAATCTCCTCGTTCGAGGCGGCACTGGCAGGTCGGTGAATGGTGTGACGCAGCGAAAGGGTCGGGAATCGCATTCGCTCGACGTCCGAGCCCGGGGACGATGCGTCTCCGCGGACCTCTGCCCCGGCGCCTCCTCGCTGTCACCCAACACCTGTCAAAGTGACGGCGCAACAGTGGCGAGCCATACGATGCTCCGCCAGAGTGATTCAGCGCTCCGATACATCTTCCGCAGGGTGGCCACGCCGATCGGCATGACTTGATTGCATTCGGCCGATGTCAGTACTGACCAGCCATCTCGGCCCGCTGGATGACCTCATCGAACACAGCAGCCGCCCCGCTCGACTTTGCGGCGAATCGCGATCATGAACCGTTATCGACTCATCACGCAGGGTGCAGTCGGGGTATTCGGTTACGAATCGCACCTCGGCGCCGACTCGCCGTGTCGGATCACGCAAGGCGTTGACCTGCATGATCACGATTTGCGGCAAAGTCGAGTGGCATGGGAGGCAGCGGCGGTCCAGGATTGGCGGCAACTGGACGTCCCCGTCGGCGTCACCGGGGGTCCAGGCTCAGAGCAAGAAGGGGTTGCCGTCACAGTGATCAACACGGACGAGCCAGCCAAGCGGAACGCCCGGTTCGCCGACGGCGGATCATTCGCCAACCGCGGTCAACGGCCGCTGCGAACCGTGACCACCGACGATCCCGTCGCCGACCTGGGCATCAAGGATTTCCACGCATCACGAGTCGTCCGATCTTGATCCGCAGTGTCCTTAAAGCTGATTCGCTGCCTTGGCGATCTACGCTGTCACCGTTGCCCATGACGTTCGACGGCACGGCGTCCTGGGGGAAGCCTCGAAGCGTTCCCAGGTCCCCGGATCGCTCCGGCCGCCTGCAGAGGGGACAATGCCGATGGATGCCGACATCCGGGCCAGGGCCGCACTCGAGGAACACTGGCTGGCGTCGGAACGTGGGGACACCGATCACCGGCGGCGGGGCTCTGTGGGTGAGCGAGTGCGTCATCACCTACGACGGGGTGCCCACCTACTCGGTGAGCATCATGGAATTCGCCCACGGACAAGTGGTGCACGAGACGCAGTACTTCGCTGACGCCTTCGGTGCGCCTGAATGGCGGACAGCACTCGCGGAGCCGATGCCGGGCAGAAATATACCGCTGTCGGACTGGGTGTGAATGCCTTCGTGGATCTGCAGGCCGATCGGCTGGAGGGCGTCGGGGAGGTCGATCTGGTCCTCGACGTGATCGGCGACGAGGTCCAGGAGCTCTCGGCCCCACTGGTGCGGGCCGGGGGCACGCTGGTCACCATCGCTTCGCCGCCCGAGGTCCGTCCGCGGGACGGCCGGGCCGTCTTCTTCGTCGCCGAGCCCGACCGTGCCCGGCTCGCGGACCTGGTCCAGCGGCTCAGGGACGGACGGCTCAAGCCGATCGTCGGCGAGGTCAGGGCGCTGGCCGAGGCACCCGCCGCGTTCACCCCCGGCCGCCACGCCCGCGGCAAGACCATCATCCGGTCATGGACGGCGGATAACCGGCGGCAGGGCGCGCGGACGCCTGGCCCCCCGGTCCGCCTTCACGGCCCAAAGTCCGCGCCGCACTTGCGCCGCTATGCCCGGTTCGTCATTCCCGTGCCATAGTCGCAGCTTTGGAAGCTGGCGGGGTGGTTCTCACCGGCTCCTGTCGGGGTGTGGCGGGCGGCCGGCCTGCACGAGCAGGGCACGTACGGTGTCGGGGCACCCTCCGCATCAGTGGTGGCTCGGGGGCGTCGGGCGATCCGCCCGAGGTCCGTGCCGGGTTCGGTGCAGTGGCGCAGGCTGGTCTCCTTGCTGACGCCGTTGCACTGACCTACCACGGCGGTCTCGGGTGCGGCTTCAGCCGTCGGGCGGTCGGCGAGGTCGAGGAAGAGCGGGGTGCGGCGATCGGAAGGGACGGGTTCTTGGCGGTCGAAGAGCCGGATGACCCGGCCTGCGGCGCGGTTGTCGCCGAGCAGGATGGCGCCTGCCAGCCGATCCTCTGCGTGGGCCATCAGGGGGACGGATGGCCGCTGTTGGTGATTCCTACGGCCAAGGTAGGACGGCTGTGTGCGCACCGCGCGGTTACATGAGCTGGGACGTGGCCCCGCCCGCCCCTACCAGACGCGAGGGAGCAATGAGCGAAGCACGCGAGAACCAGGAACGCGGCACCTACGACGTGGTCGTGCTGGGCGCGGGCCCGGTGGGCGCGAACGTCGCCGACCGCGCCCGCACCGCCGGCCTCACCGTGGCCGTCGTGGAACGTGAACTGGTCGGCGGCGAATGCGCCTACTGGGCCTGCGTCCCCAGCAAAGCGCTGCTGCGGCCGGTCATCGCCCTCGCCGACGCCCACCGGGTGGACGGCGCCCGGCAGGCCGTCACCGATCGGCCCGACACCGGCCGGGTCTTCGCCCGCCGCAACCACTACGTCAATGACTGGGACGACACCGGACAGGCCGAGTGGGTGAAGTCCATCGGCGCCGACCTGTACCGCGGCCACGGCCGCCTCGACGGCCCCCGCCGCGCCACGGTCACCAGGGACGACGGAGCGCGCCTGACCCTCACCGCCCGGCACGCGGTGGCCATCGCCACCGGCAGCCGACCGGCCCTGCCCGACATCCCCGGCATCGCCGAGTCCCGGCCCTGGACGAACCGGCACGGCACCGACTCCAGCACCGTGCCCGCCCGGCTCGCGATCGTCGGAGGCGGGGGAGTCGGCGTGGAGATGGCCACCCTCTGGCAGGGCCTGGGCTCCCAGGTCACCCTGCTCGCCCGCCACCGCCTGATCCCCCGCATGGAACCCTTCGCGGGCGAGCTCATCGCGCGCAGCCTCACCGAGGCGGGTGCGGACGTGCGGATCGGCACCCAGGTCACCGCCGTGCGCCGCCCAGACCCCACCGGGCCCGTCACCCTCACCCTCGACGACGGCAGCGAACTGCAGGCCGACGAGGTCATGTTCGCCACCGGCCGCACCCCCGCCACCGACGACATCGGCCTGGACACCGTCGGCCTCACCCCCGGCACATGGCTGAAGGTGGACACCACCTGCCTGGTCCGTGACGTCGACGGCACATGGCTGTACGCCCTCGGCGACGTCAACCACCAGGCCCTGCTCACCCACCAGGGCAAGTACCAGGCACGAACCGCCGGCGACGCCATCGGCGCCCGCGCCGCAGGCCGCCCCCTCGACGACGGCCCGTGGGGAGACCACGCCACCACCGCCGACCAGCACGCCGTGCCCCAAGTCTTCTTCACCGACCCCGAGGCGGCCGCCGTGGGCCTGACCGCCGAACAGGCGGCCCAGGCCGGCCACCGCATCCACACCGTCGACCTCGACTTCAACGCCGCCCTGGGCGCCAACCTCTACGCCGACAACTACCGAGGCCACGCGCGGATGGTGGTCGACCTCGACCGGGAAGTCCTGCTCGGGGTGACCTTCGTCGGCCCCGGAGTCAGCGAACTGCTGCACTCGGCGACCGTCGCGGTCGCTGGCGAGGTCCCGCTCAAGCGACTCAGGCACGCCATCGCCTGCTTCCCGACCGTCGGCGAGATCTGGCTCTTCCTCCTCGCCGCCTACCACCGCGACCGCACCTGAGCACTCTCTGTGCGACTCCTACTCGACCGCCGCGTTCGCCTGTGAAACACGCGGTCGTCCGACGGTCCACCTGCGGTCGTTGCAAACGACTGGGCATCTGAGAAGGCGTTAAGTCCCATCTCTACGGCAAGGGCGCCCGCGCATCGGGCCCGCGCGAGCGGATGGTGCCGCTGATCAACGGCGCAGACCGGACACTGCGGTGGTTGATCGAGGACGTGTGGGGTCAGTTCGACGACGATCACACTCACCCTGGTGCCCCGCTGTTTCCCTCTGAGCGCAAGAACGCCGACGGCTCGGCCCGCCTCGCGGCCCACCCCACGGTTCCCGCCGAACCCACGGATACGCCCAGTTGATGCACACGGACCGACCCGCGAGTTCCCGCTGAACAGGCTTCGGTTTCCCTGAACCTACGGGCCTCTTGGGGGTTGAGGAACATCCATGTCAGATCGTGCGCTAAGCCCTCGTCGGCCCTGGTGGGGCCTTGGAGGAGAGACGCGCGGTGAGCAGCGTGGCACAGCCGTGCCGGGCGTCGTGCAGGCGAACGACACGGTCGGCGTGTGGCGCGCCGACGACGAGGCGGCGTTGCGTGAGAAAGTGCTCGGAAGCCTACCGATGCGGCCTTGGGCGACCGCGGTGATCACCGCCATGCAGTCACACCCCAACGATCCAGGCCAGACCGGCTGAGCCTTCCGGTGCGGCGTCGCTCCACAGGGCGGAGCCGGCCCCCGCCGACCCCGGCGGCGGGCCGCGCCGGTGACGAGGCACCCCGCCCGCCCCTGGCCGTTACAAGGAAGAACACACATCATGACGGGTCCGGCGGTGACCATCACACCGACTGCTGGCGGAAAGCCGCGGCACGGCAGTGGCCACCTCCCGGGTCCTGGCGACACACGGCATCCGTGTGGCGGTGACACCACCGCGCCGCTGTACAACCAGAGGACGCGGTCGAGGCCGGCGTGCTCCGCCAGACGTGATCGAGAGCAGGAGCACCGCTGTCGACAGCGGCCCGGACAGCAAGGAGTTCCATGTCTGAGAAGAACCACGCCACAGTGGCGGTCACCGGGGTGACCGGGGCACTCGGCAGCCGGATCGCCGCCCGGCTCGCCGGCCAGCGCGTCCCCCAACTCCTCGTCGGACGGGACCCGGGCCGCCTGCCCGAGCTGCCGGGCGCCGAGCGGCGCGGTCCGGCCGCCTACGGCGACGCCTCGGCCATGCGCACGGCGCTCGAAGGCGCGTCGACCCTCATCCTGGTCTCCGGACACCGCACAGGACACCGGTTGGAGGAGCACGCCACCGCGGTCGAAGCCGCCATGGCGGTGGGGGTGAACCGGGTCCTGTACGTGTCCCTCGTCGGCGCGGCGCCGACCGCCACGTACCTCAACGCCCGCGACCAATGGCTGACCGAGCGGTTCCTGGCCGGGGCCGGGATCCGCCACACCGTGCTCCGCGCGGGCTTCTACACCTCGACGCCCGCGGCCCTCGCCGACGAGGAATTCGTCGTGAGCGGTCCCGCGACCACCGGCCGGGCCGCCTTCGTCACCCACGAGGACATCGCCGCCGTGATCGCGGCCGTCGCCCTCGACGAGGGTCCCCACTCCCAGCACGACGGAGCGATCCTCGAGATCACCGGGCCGCAGGCCCTCACTCTCGACGAAGCGGTCACCCGGATCGCCGCGGCCACCGGCCGGCCCTACCGCTACGAACCCGAGACGCTGGAGGAAGCCTTCTCGCGACGTTGGCGACGGGGTATGAGCGGGGAACAGATCGAGACCTGGATCTCGTGGTACCAGGCGATCGAGCGGGGCGAGATCTCCATGGTCACCGACGTCGTTCCCCGGCTCACCGGCTCACCGGCGACCCCGATCTCGGACGCGGCCTGGTGGCCCGCGCCGAAAACCGCACGCGGTGTCCGCTGAGCTCCGCGTTTCACCTCGCTAGTGTTGTGATCACATAGATTCGCCGGGTTGGTGGTTGTGGCGGTTGGATGTGCGGTGACGTCTGATCCGAGCTGCAAGCACCAGCCATGGGCGGCCTCGAACGCGACCGGAGTACCCATCGGCAGGTACCCGATCACACCCAGGACCGGCCCGACCCCGTTGGGCACGCTCCGATTGATCCGGACTGTGCCGTCCTGGTCGAGGACCGCGATCTGTGACCGCTTGCGGTGCACATCGATACCGACGTAGACAGACATTGAGGGCCTCCTTCCCGAGCCCGTCGATACCCGGACGATAGGCATCGCCCGGCTGAGCACGGAAGGGGGCCCGGCCCTCATAGGGTCAGGTCAGCGACATGGTGAAGTTCATACAATGAGCCCGATTTCGACCATCTGCCCACCGGGCCTGCCGCCGGAGGCACTCGAACCTCTCTCGACGGCTTACTGCACCCGGCTCCGACTCGAAGAGGCCCGCTGGCGCGCGTCGACGCTGGCCAACTCAGCGAGGCGGTGTCGCCCGGGCCGGGCACGGGAAACGCGCTGGTGGTGACGCTGCTGGTGCAGCTCGGGGTGGTGGCGGTGACGGGGCTGCTGAATCTGCGGCTGCCCCGGTTGGTCGGCTGAGACGCGAGTGCTCGGCCGAGAGCTGAGCGGGGCAGGCCGCGCCCGGTACGGCAGCAGGGCCCGGACCACGTGTCGCGGTCCGGGCCCTGCCCCGTGCGGTGCCGCCCTGCGGTGGCGGTGCGTCAGCTCTGTGCGGTGTTGTCGCCCGTCTGCCCGGCGCCCTCGGCTGTGCCTGCCTTCTCGCGCATCTTGCGCACCAGCTCCGCCTTCTGGTCGGCGGCACCCTGGCGGTCGAGGTTGCGGTGCGGACCGTTGTTCTGCCGTTCGGCGCGGGACAGCTTCTTGCGCTGGCCGCCGCCCATGCCCACGGGGTTGTTGATGTTCTTGCTCACGGGTTCTCCCGGAATGTTGTGAAGTGATCTACGGATTCATCAGTGGGGGACGGGCACGGCGACGTCGAAGGACGTCAGCAGGGGCCCATCACGCTCTCACTCGTAAATCGGCGTCTGGAAGAACATGAGCAAGACGTTACCTGGTCCCGACGGCTCCGCATACCAAGTTTTTCGCCGTCCCGGCGTCGGCCGGGCCTTCGGTGAGCGCCCAGGGGCCAGCCGTTACTTCCAAAGCCAGCGGGGGCTCGTCAGCTCGACGTCGATGCGGGTATCGGCCGCCTCAGCGGCTTCGCCGCCCCACTTCAGGGTCTCGTCCAGCGCGCCGAGGTGGATGGGGAGCGGGCGGAAGACCTCCTGACGCATGTCGTCGCGGACCGTGACGCCGGTGGCCGGGGACTGATCGCGCCACCAGTCCTGCACGACGTCGCGAACGGAGGCGGCAAGCGGCCCGCTGCTCAGCGCTCGCCGTACGGCGTCCGCCACGTCTCGCCGAACCACGCTGGCGACGTCGGGTCCAGGTTCGGCAGCCATACGGCGTAGGAGCGATCCAGGCCCGAGTCGGGTGTCGTCAAGGACCTTCGGGTACAGCTCGCGCAGCGCGTCCGGTACGGGTGTGCAGTCCGGCCCGAGCAGGGGGCGGATGCGTTCTGCTCAGGCAAGAAACGCCTCGGTGTCACCGGTGGTGAGGAGGTCGGTGCCGAGGTCGCCGCGGGCGAGCATGCGGGCGTGCTGCCCTTCCGTCGGCTGGCCGAGGCCATCGAGTTGGGCGCGCAGGAGGAAGACGAGCAGGTCCCGTTCCGGTGCGGGGAAATCGTCGACGGCACCGTTGACGGGGGCGGCGAGGATGTCGAGGACAGCCTCGGCGGTCGCCCCCTTCACCTCCGGCTTCCCGGGGGTTCCGGGCAAACGCTCGGTCCACCAGTGCACACGGGCCCGAGCGTCCCGCAGCCTGATCGTGGCGGTGAAGCTCTTCAGGTGGTCCGGCCCCGAGATGTCGTACGTGTAATCGTGGTCGATCCCGTATGTGGTGGCCATGGTGGCGAGGATGGTCACCGGGTCGTGCTGGTGTTCCAGGCCGGAGAGCCAGTCGTCGAGGACGGCGGGCCGGCGCCTGAGCAGCCGAGGCCCGTGGACGCGCCAGGCCGCGGCGACAACCGCCTGGGTGGCGTCCGACACCGCTGTGCGGCTCTGTCCGCTCTCACCGCGGCTCGTCAGCAGCCCTTCGGCGAGCTGGAGGGTCGCACCGAGCCGGGCGGTGTCGTCGTCAGAGGTGGTGAGGATGCGTGCCTCGTCCTCGTCGGGGGTGAGGCCGTGCGCGAGGGTCTGCGGACCAACTCGACTCTGCAGCAGACGATTCCACCCTTTGCCGCAGGTCAGAGGCGGCGGTGAGCGTGTACCACCAGCAGACGGAGAACCTCCTGGTGTCGTACTCCCCGAAGAAGCTCGGCTTCTTCTAGACACCGAAAAAGGGCGCCTGACCAGGGCAGATGCCCGGCAGGCGCCCCTCTCGGCGCACATCTAAGCAGCGAGTCGAAACACGCCCTTACTCCCGATATCTCCCACCCCTATCCCAGCTCTGACCAGCAGTTCCGGGGCATTTCCCGGCCAAGGAGCCCCTTCCAACCTGGCTGTGAGGTCGAGGGGTTGCGGTGAGGGGACGCCGAAGCCCCAAGTAGATGGGGTGTCGGCTAACAGCAACCTTCTCCGCCGAGCCCCCGAGTCATTGCCCACCCATCCGGGCTACATCTGTCCACTTCAGCACCGCGGCTGCTGCGGCGGGAGCTGACCGCTCGGCCACGACAGATCGGCACCTGGCGGCGGCTGACCTTCAGGCGTCAGGCGCTGACGACCTTGTCCCACCTGCGCTGCAAGCACGCCTTCGCCGAGCTCGCAGCCAGATTCCGCAGGGGCCTGCCCCCAGCCGTAGCGCCGCGCGAAGTCAAAAACCAAGCTGCGGAGGAACGTCTGATCGCACGAGGCGGACTCGCGCGGCTGGTATGCGGCCGGGCAGGTAGACGAATCCGTTGCCGTTGTCGAGGAGCAATCCCTCATCGATGCCGTCCACGGACCAGAGATCAACCGGCCCACCGGTGTTGTTGATCTGAAGGAGGAACTCTGCTTCCTCCTCGCCTCGACAGACGAAGATCCCCTCCACCTCAGGGCGGCGACTGCCGGCGATTCCCGGTGCGGCGCCCATCCGGGTCCAATCCAGGCCGTGCTGCGCGATCGACTGCCGATTGAGCACGGACGAAACGTGGAGGAGGTTCGACGTATCAAACACGCCAGGAGTATAGGAGGCAGTGAGGCTTCCTTCTCAGGTTGAGGCGGTCAGCTCCAGGGTGATGACGGCCTTGACGAGGTCGGTGATGCGGGTGGTGCTGCAGCGGAGCTTCCGCAGCAGGCGCCAGGACTTGAGGGTGGCCATGGCCTGTTCGCCGAGTGCGCGGATCTTCGCGTGGGCGCGGTTGACGGCCTTCTTCCCGACGGAGAGCTTGCTCCAGCGGCCGCGGAAGGGGACGCGGACGGCAGGGCCGGAGCCCTGGTACGCCTTGTCAGCCCAGCACCGGATGTCGGCGTTGTTGAGGGTGTCGAGCAGACCGTGGGAGCGGGCTGCCCTGATGTCGTGGACCGCGCCTGCCAGGGCCGGCGAAACCCAGATGAGCTTCCCGAACGGGTCGGTGAGGACTTGGACATTCATGCCGTGTTTGCGGTGCTTGCCGGAGTAGAAGGGACGGTCCGCCGCGATGCGGTCGATGGGCAGCAGGGTTCCGTCCAGGATCACGAATGCCTTGCCTGCGGCAACCGCCATGGCCTGCTGGAGGGTAGGGGCGAGGACGGCCAGGACGTCCACGGCCTCGGTGACGTAGCGGTGGGCGGTGGCCAGACCGACGCCGAACCCGACCGCGAGCTGGGCGAAGGTGTGACCGCAGCGCAGGTGGGCCAGGGCCATCAACGCCTGTCGTCCGCACGTGAGTCGACGCCAGCGGGTACCGATCCGTCGCCGCCGAGCGGTCAGCTCCCGCCGCAGCAGCCGCAGTGCGGAAGTGGACAGGTCCAGTCCGGAGGGGTAGGCAAGCACGCGAAGCTCCTGGCAGCGAAGGTTGATCTTGGTCGACAACCCATCTACCAGGAGCTTCGTCGTTCCGCCACGCCAACCCCAGCGACTCCCAGTCATGTTGGAAAAGGCTCAAGGTCTCACTAAGTCGCTCTCCGCATCGTCATCGTCCGTGGCCTCCTCCCCTCGCCGCATGGAGTCTTCGATCAGAGTGTTGGCGTGGTTCCGCGCTTCAGCCAGGAACTTGGCGTAGTAGCGGAAGAGGACCTGGATGCTCTGCCCAGCCCGGCGTGCACACTCCGCCGGGTCGACGCCGGAGGCCAACCAGAACGAGATGCCGGCGTGGCGCAGGTCGTATGGACGCTTCGCCAGGTCAAGAGCGTGCTCGTCAAGCGAAAGAACAGCCTCACGCGCTCGCCCCCAGGTGATGCCGTACGCCGAGGCGTCGATGTAGTTCCCCTCTGCGTTTCGGAACAGGCGTCCGTCGGGTGCAACACCGAAGCTTCGTATGTGTTCGCGCAGCATACGAACGAGCACTGGAGGAATCGGCACCGGGCGTGTTGCCTTGGCTGCCCGCCGTTTCAGGGAGTGGATCTCGTGGACGGCGCCGTCATCCGTCCACTCTTTACCGGCAGTTACGACGCTGCCCTTCAGGTTCAGAAGGCCCCAGCCACTCGTCGGCAGACGACACTGGGATTTCTGTAGATGGATCACCTCGGCTGGGCGCATGGCGGCGTAGTACATGCAGCCAAAGAAGGCGTAAAGGTGAGGGCCACGGCCGGGTAGGACTCTTACTGCGGCAAGCAATCGGGCGACCTGAGCCGGGTTCGGCACGCAGTCGGGATCGACTTCATCGGCGACTTCCGGAGCCGTCCAGCGGAGACCGCTCAGCGGGTTCTGCGCGAAGTATCCGCGTTCAACGGCTACACCAAACACCTCGTTGACCGCAGCCTTCTTTCGCTTCACGGTCTTCGCGGCAGCGGCCGTTCCATCGACCTTGCGACAGAGTGCGTCGAGGCCACGCCGCAGCACATCCGGATCATCCAACTCACCTACAGGCAGCGAGTGACGCTGCAGCCAATCCAATGCTGCTTGCCACTCTTCTGACGCATCGACCTTCCAGGCGTGCTTGTTGAAGGCCCAGGAGTAGAGCGCTCGCCGCAGCACGCGGGGCGCCCGGTAGCTGGCCCCTGGTTCAACGAAGGCTGGCGTGATGGTCGCCAGGGCATCTGCCAACGTGCGTCGTGTGTTCCCTGGTGTTCGGTCCCACCGTTGCTCGATGTACTCCCGGGCCAGGACGTACCAACTGGTCCGCTGCTTCAGGGCCCGAAGTTCGGAGGCCGGCAGACCCGTCCGGACATCGAAGGGTTCGCCGTCCCGAGCGGCGGTCATGAGCTTGGCGCGACGGCTTTCCGCCAGCCCCTCGGCGGAGCACGCGCCGACGGCTGGACCGCACGCGACATCGACACCGCCCTGTACTGGACCGGCGCCAACCCCCACCCGCCAGTAACCGCCGACCCCGACCACGCAGCAAGCCACTGACCAGCACAAACCCGCACCAGCCCTTTAGGTGCCAGACACCATCGCCAACGCCACACCACCGTTATCAACGAACCCCGAAGAACCACAGGTCAAAGGCCCGTTATCACCGACCCCAGCGTCCCGGAAACACCCACTCCTTTATCAGAAAACCTCCAACATCCCAGCTCAAGCCATCCCTGCCACACCAACTACGAACCCGGAATCACAGCTCACCCCACCCGGGAGTGGGCGGTGCAACAGGAGCAATGCTCAGGACTTGTGGATCGGTTCCGGGAAGGCATGCGGAGGGCGTACCTTCCCGAATGATCCTGTGATGGTCACCGAGTAGGCCCGCGTTCGCAGCGCGGGTCGGGAAGGCACGCCCGTGCTCAGCGTAGTCACCGACGACGGCTCCACCCAGTCCGGCTCCCTGATCGATGAGATTGTGCGTGAAGGCGCACGCCGGATGCTGGCCGCCGCGCTGGAGGCGGAAGTCAACCAGTACATAGCCGAGTTGGCGGCCGAGACCGACGAGGCGGGTCGTCGTCTGGTGGTCCGCAACGGCCACCATCGGCCCCGCACCGTGGTCACCGCGGCCGGTCCCGTCGAGGTCAGGGCCCCGCGGGTGAACGACCGGCGCGTCGACGAGGCGACCGGTGAGCGCAAGCGGTTCTCCTCGAAGATCTTGCCGCCGTGGTGCCGCAAGTCGCCGAAGGTGTCCGAGGTGCTGCCGCTGCTCTATCTGCACGGTCTGTCGTCGGGGGACTTCGTGCCCGCGTTGGAGCAGTTCCTCGGCGGCGCGGCCGGCCTGTCGCCGGCGACCGTGACCCGGCTGACCAGGCAGTGGAGCGACGACCACGCCGCCTTCCAGCAGCGTGACCTGTCGCAGACCGATTACGTCTACGTGTGGGCTGACGGGGTGCACCCCAAGGTCCGGCTCGGCCAGGCGCACTCGTGCGTGCTGGTCCTGCTCGGGGTCCGCCTGGACGGCACCAAAGAGCTGGTCGCGCTGGCCGAGGGGCTGCGGGAGTCCACCGAATCGTGGGCGGACCTGCTGCGCGACTGCCGCCGCCGGGGCATGCGTGACCCCGAGCTGGTGGTCGGCGACGGCGCGATGGGCTTGTGGAACGCCCTGGCCGAGGTCTTTCCCGCCGCCCGGCACCAGCGGTGCTGGGTTCACAAGGCCCGGAATGTATCGAACGCCCTGCCGAAGTCCGCGCAGCCGGGTGCGACCAAGGCGATGCGGGAGATCTACAACGCCGAGGACCGCGCCCACGCCGAGAAGGCGATCGAGGCGTTCGCGAAGACCTACGGCGCCAAGTGGCCCAAGGCCGTCGCGAAGATCACCGACGACCGGGATGAGCTGCTGGCGTTCTACGACTTCCCCGCCGAGCACTGGGTCCATCTGAGGACCACGAATCCGATCGAGTCGACGTTCTCCACGGTCAAGCTGCGGACCAAGGTCACCCGAGGGGCCGGCAGCCCGGCCGCGGCGCTGGCGATGGTGTTCAAGCTGGTGGAGTCCGCCCAGGTCCGCTGGCGCTCGATCACAGGCGCCCACCTGGTCCCTCTCGTCCGGGCGGGTGCCACGTTTGAGAACGGCGCGCTGGTCGAGCGACAGGACCAGGCCGCATGAACCACGACACGCCGCAGGAGGAGCCGGCCGAGCACCTTCGCTTCTGGGACTACCTGAGCGAGCTTGAGCAGGTCACGGAGGCCGACGAGGTCGACCTGGTCGGCGAAGTCCTCACCGACGCGGACCAGACGATGGCCCAGTCCGCCGTCCTGCGGCACCTGGACCGCCGGGCTGCTGACCTCCACTGCGGACACGCCTATGAATCTTGGGCCGAGAAGATGACCCAGGCCACTACGCACTATCCGTTCCTGACCCGACGCCTGCGCGAATGGTCCCTCTTCCGAGCCATCACACTGCGGCAACCGTGGCGTCCGGACGCCCTGCTCGACTCATCCGACTGGCTCCAACTCAAAACAGCCGAAGCGTCGAACGCCGCCGCCCTCGAGATCCTCGCCGACCGCGGCCGCACCAAGCGGATCCGCAACACCGCCCGGGCCAACCTGAAGCAGCAAAGGAGACGCTGACCGCAGTCAACTCATCCACAAGTCTTGACTATTGCTCGTGCAACAGGCCCGGAACCTTGCCGCCGACCTCGGCTTGCGCATGGAGTCCCTGCGCTTCCTGCTACGTGACCGCGACGGCAAGTACGGGCAGTGCTTCGACGCCGTCTTCGAGGCCGAGGAGATGCAGATCCTCAAGAGTGCACCGCAGGCCCCTCGGATGAACGCCCACTGCGAGCGGGTGATCGGCACAATCCGGCGCGAGGTCCTCGACCATGTCCTCATCGTGAACGAGGCTCACGCCCGGCAGGTCCTGGCCACCTACCAGTGGCACTACAACGAGCACCGCCCCATCGGGCCCGCAACCAACTACCTCCGGGCGCCGACCAGCAGCCCATCGCCATACACGAGCTCGAAGGCCGCCGACTCCTGCGGACCCGCGTCCTCGGCAGCGTCATCAACGAGTACCGCTATACGGCTTGACCTGCAGCGACGACTTTCCGAGCCCCACAGGGCATTCGCCTGGGTGGACGACGAGGTGACGCGGCGGGACCTGGAACTGGGTCCGCGGCCACCACAGCGGGCCCGCGTATCCGCGCTGGATCCACCCGGGCATCGGACTGACGGGGGAGGACTTCGAGGCGCTCGCCGTGCGGGCCCACGGCCGCGACGGCGCCACGCCCGGTGGCAACCGGTAAGGGCTCGGGGGACGCTATGGCTGTGGACCGGAACGGCGAAGGCCAGACATCGCCGCACGCAGACGCCGCGCTACTCCAGCATATGATGGCCGCGCTCAGCGCCGGGGTGTACATCCTGGACGACAAGTCGCACATCATCTGGGTCAATCCGCGCGCCGAGACCCTGCTCGTGCGGTCCGCCGCCGACATGATCGGCCACGACAGCCATGATCTGCTGCATCGCGGACCCGGCGGCGGCACCTCCCCGCGCCACGCCTGCCGTCTGCTCGGCGCCTTCCTCAGCGGCACCACCACGCACTCGGACGAGTGGTTCGAACGAGGCGACGGCGCCGTCATCCACGTGGCCTGTCTGGGCGTGCCCTACCGGACGCAGGACGGCACGAACGGCGGAGCCGTGATCTTCTACGAGCACCCGCCGCGCGAAGCTCCGGCCGCCGAGTCCTCCGACGCCGCGGCAGAGCTGTCGGACGTCATCGGCCGTCTCACGCTGGTCGCGGAGATCACCACCGTGCTCACCTCAACCCTGGACTCGCACGAGACGCTGCGCCGACTGGTCCGGCTGCTCGTCCCCCAGCTGGGTGACTGGGCTGTGGTGGACCTCCTGGGCAAGAGCGGGGAGGTGCAGCGCGTGGCCGTCGTCCACCATCACCACGGCGCATATGTGAACGCGGAGGAGTTCGAGGGCCCCATGCCGCCGGTCTCGGAGACCGAGAACATGCCGCTCGCGCGGGTGCTGCGCGGCGTCCTCCCGGTGATCGTGAGCCCTGCGGACTACGAGGGTTCCCTCGATACCGGCATCGCGGTCCAGCAGCGCGATCTCATCCGGGCGACCGGTATCCGCTCCGCTGTCATCGCGCCGCTGCACGGTCTGGGCGGGGTGGTGCTGGGCGCGCTGACCGTCGGCCGCGCCGAGCAGCCGCAGCCGTACGGCCCGGCCGAGCTCACCCTGGTGGACGACATCGCCCGCCGGGCCGGACTGGCGGTGGACAACGCCCGCTTGTACGAACAGCAGCGGCGAGCCCAGGGACGGTTGGAGTTGCTCTATGTGGCCGGGATGCGGATCGGCACCACACTGGACGTGCGACGCACGGCCGAGGAACTGACGCAGGTGGTCGTCCCGCGGTTCGCCGACATTGCCACCGTCGAGCTGCTCGATCCGGTGCCGCGGGGAGACGAGCCGACCGGAAAACGCACCCAGCTACGCCGTACCGCGGTCAGCTCTGGGCTCACCGGTCAGCCCCTCTACCCGGTCGGCGAGCTGATCAGTTTCACGCCGTCCACACCGCATGCATCCGCCGTGGAGCACGGGCACGCGGTACTCGAGAGGGACCTCGAGGCCGCCCACGGCTGGCGGGCGTGGGATCCCCAGCAGGCCGAGAAGATCCTGGCCTGCGGCCTCCACTCGCTGATCGCGGTGCCGCTGCAGGCCCGGGGTGTCATGCTGGGGCTGGCCACCTTCTGGCGGGCGCGGAAGGATCCTTTCGCAGAGGAGGACCTGTCCCTGGTCGAGGAGCTGGCCGCCCGGGCGGCGGTGTGTATCGACAACGCCCGCCGCTACACCCGCGAGCACGCCATGGCCGTCACCCTGCAACGCCGTTTGCTCCCCCTGGGCCTGCCCGAGCAGGATGCCCTGGAAGTGGCCTACCGGTACCTGCCCGCGCAGGCTGGAGTGGGCGGGGACTGGTTCGACGTCATCCCCCTGACAGGAACTCGTGTCGCCCTGGTCGTGGGCGACGTGGTCGGACACGGCCTGCACGCCGCCGCCACCATGGGTCGGCTGCGCACCGCGGTGCACAACTTCTCCGCTCTGGACCTGCCCCCCGACGAGCTCCTCGCCCACCTCGATGATCTGGTCACCCGGGTCGACCAGGAGCAGACCGGCACGGACGAGGGGGCGGGGACGGGCGTCACCGGAGCCACCTGCCTGTACGCGATCTACGATCCCGTCTCCGGCCGCTGCAGCATGGCCCGGGCCGGTCACCCGGGGCCCGCACTTGTCCGCCCCGACGGCACCGTCTCCTTGCCTGACATCCCCGGTTCCCCGCCCCTGGGTCTCTGCGGCAGCCTGCCCATCGAGGTCACTGAGCTGCAGCTTGCCCAGGGCTCCCACCTGGTGCTGTTCACCGACGGACTCGTCGAGGACCGCCACCGCGACTTCGATGCCGGCCTCATGCTGCTCCTTGACACGCTGAGCGGCACCGCTACCCAGACTCCGGAGGAGACCTGCCAGACCGTCTTCAACACCATGGTCCCCGACCGCCCTCGCGACGACGTCGCGCTCCTGGTGGCCCGCACCCGCATGCTGGACCCAGCTCAGGTCGCTGACTGGGACGTCCCCTCCGACCCAGCCGCCGTTGCAGCAGTCCGCGGCGAATGCGGCCGGCAGCTACAAGTGTGGGGCCTGGAAGACATTCAGTTCACCGCCGAGCTCATCCTCAGCGAACTGATCACCAATGCCATCCGATACGGGACTCAGCCCATCCACGTGCGGCTCCTACGCGACCGCAACCTGATCTGCGAGGTCTCCGACGGCTCCAGCACCTCCCCCCACCTACGCCGGGCCGAAACCACCGACGAAGGCGGACGCGGGCTCTTCCTGGTCGCCCAATTCACTCAGGGCTGGGGCACCCGCTACACCCCGCACGGCAAGATCATCTGGACCGAACAGCCCCTACACGCTGGGGCAGCAGAACCCATTGAGCAGCCCAGCGACATCCTCCTCGACCAATGGAGCGACGAAGCGTTTTAGCTTGACTCTGTCGGGAATCTTGGTGTTTCCCGGTGCGGCAGCATGATCAGCGGGCATGCTCGGGGCTGTTTCGAAGGCCGATGCAGTTGTCAAGGTGTCCGTTGTCCCTCCGCTCCGTCCCGGTGAGCAAGTCCTGTCTCTGACCGCGCAGGTCGCGCGGGCGAGCAACCCGGGCGGTACGACGGCGATATGGGTACGTGCCCGCCTCGACGGACTGTGGAACGACGAGGACTTCGCCGATTGGTACCCGCGCGACGGGCGACCCGGCCTCTCGCCCGCCCAACTGGCCACCATCTCGGTTCTGCAGTTCCTGCTCGGCCTGTCCGACCGACAGGCCGCCGAGGCGGTGCGCTGCCGCTTCGACTTCACATACGCGCTGGCCATGGAACTGGACGATCCCGGCTTCCACCACAGCGTGCTGCCCGACTTCCGCGAGCGCCTCGCCCAGGACGACCGTGCCGACCGTCTTCTCGATCTGGCGCTCGCCCGCCTGAAGGAGGCCGGACTCGTGCGCGATCGAACCACGCAGCGCACCGACTCCACCCACGTGCTCGCCGCAGTGCGCGACCTGACCCGGCTGGAACTGGTCACCGAGGCAGTCCGTGCCGCGCTGGAAGAAGTCGCCCGCACAGCCGGACATCTGCTGGTCGGCCTGGTCGACGAGGAGTGGGGCTGCCGCTACGGCCGGCCGGTCCGTCTGGGCAAGAACCCCACCCGGCCCAAGACGAGAATCCTCGTCGCCGGCGACGACGCCTGCCGGCTGCTGGAACGCCTCCGCCGGAACGGACCGGGCTACCGGCCCGGCCCGCAGGCCGAGGCGCTGCGACGGATCGTCGTGCGGAACCACTACCGCGACGCGGCAGGCCGCCTGCGCTGGAGCACCGCCGACGACGGCGGGCTGCCGCCCTCTTCCTCGGCAATCGTCTCGCCCTACGACACCACGGCGCGTTACGTCCGGCACGGGCACATCATCCGCTGGAAGGGGTTCGCCACGCATGTCACCGAGACGTGTGGGTGCCTCCGACGGCGCCAACGTGATCACGGACGTGGCCACCACCTCGGCCGCCACCAACGACGGCCAGGCCCTGCCCGGCATCCACACCCGCCTGGCGCGTCGCGAGCTGCTGCCCGCCGAGGACCTGGTCGACGGAGGCTATACCTCTCTGGTCCACCTGGAGAGAGCCACCCGCGAACACCAGGTCACCGTCAGCGGGCCACTGCCGGGCAACTCCACCCGCCGGCAGCGCCAGAATGAAGGCTTCGACCGGGACGACTTCCACATCGACTTCGACCGCCGGCAGGTCACCTGCCCCCGGGGCCAGGTCAGCAAGGGCTGGCACGGCCCCTATCCGACCTCCTCGCCCACCGCCGCCCCGTTGATCGTGGCGCGGTCCACCAAGGGCCAGTGCCAGCCGTGCCCGGACCGCACCCGATGCACCAGCTCCCGCGAGAGCTCCCGGAACGTGGGCTTTCCCCCGCGAGAACTCCGCGACCTGCAGGTCCGTGTCCGCAGCGAGCAGCAGACACCCGAGCGGAAGGCCCGCTACGCGGTCCGCTCCGGCGTAGAGGGCACCATCAATGAGTTCGCCCACGGACACGGCATGCGCCACTGCTGCTACCGAGGACAGCCGAAAGCCCACCTTCAGCATGTACTCACAGCGATCGCCGTGAACTTCGAGCGCCTCAGCGGCCTGACACCGGCCGAGGAACCGCCCTCGCCGCGACCATCGACCGCCTTCCAGGCCTTCCTGGACCAGCACGAGATCCCCCGGTCAAAGTCCTGGCGAACCCTCGGCAGTTGACCTCAGCCATCAAGATCGCCGACAGAGTCTACGACCCGCGCATGACCGCGCGCGGGACCCGTCGGTCCTCGCGCGGTGCGCTGCTCTGCAGGGGTGAACCGGGCCTCGATACCGGACCGTGCACGGGCCGTAGCGGCTATCTGGGAAGCCGTGATCAAAAAACATGATGCGTGCCGCAGCGGCCTCCGCTTCGGCCTTCCCTGCCCTGTCCGCACCCGCATCGGCCGCTGACGGCGCCGGCCTGGCCCGTGCCGGGATCGACTGCCCGTCCGGGTGCGGGTGCATCTACCCGGAGATCAACTTCGGCGGTCAGCCGTGGGCGCAGCGTGCTGTGGACGGTGGCGTGAAGGATCGGCCCTCTGCAATCCGTGACCGCGGAAGCTCCATCCGGAACAACTCCGACCGCGCCCCCCGCGTCTGGGAAAAGCGCAACTGCAGCGGCCGGTGGGTCCCCCCAGCAGCCGAGACCTCATCCTCGGCCCATGAGGGGCCAGCGGTCGTGCCCCCTCACGCTGGGCAAGGACCGCTGACGAACTGGCGGCACCGGGCGTCACGCAGGACCGACTAAAGGGCGCGTGGACGTGTGCCGTCATCCAGAGCAACCTGTCGCGGAGAGACTGAGTAAATCCGGTCGCCCTTGAGCCTGAGACGGCTCAAGGGCGAACGAACGATGGCGCGGTAGACACCAATCCAAGCGGGTCAAGGTCACGATCCCCAACCAGGCTGGTTGCCTGCTGCCGGCACACGGCCGACAGGTAGCCCCGGGCCTCGCGGACGGACTGCCTCAGAGGGCGTTAAGTCGCTTCTCCCTCGGTTCGTGATCGCTCGTTTGTGGTACTGATCGCCGTGCGGGCCAGCCGTTCGGCATGTTCATGCCGGGATGCGGGGCATGGAGCGAAGACCGTATCCGAGTGACTTATCGGACGAGCAGTGGGCGTTGATCGAGCCGATGATCAAGGCCTGGAAACAGGACCGTGTGGGGCGGTCGGCGACCGGAGACCCCGGGACCTGTGATCTCCGGGAGGTCGTGAACGCGATCTTCTACCAGAACCGGACAGGCTGTCAGTGGCGCTATCTGCCCCATGATCTGCCGGCCTGGTGGGCGGTGTTCTACTACTTCACGCTGTGGCGCCAGGACGGGCTTGACCAGCGGATTCAGGAACTTCTGCGCTGCCAGGTGAGGGAGACGGCCCGCCGATTACTGACTTTGGAAGTGTGATGCCGTTGGGGGCTGACGGGGTGTGATCGTCGCGGTATGCCGTTTGTATGAGGTATCCGCAGGGTGGTGGGCTGACGCCTGAACGGCAGGCGTTTCGTGAGCGGATCCGGATGGAGGCCGCCGAACGGTTCGGCGCCGGGGCCTCCAACGCGGAGGTCGCCAAGGACTTACGGGTGAGCGTGCGTTCGGTTCAGCGGTGGCGCCGGGCCTGGCAGAACACCGGCACGGACGGTCTTCGGTCGGTGGGACCAGTGTCGCTGCCCAGGCTGAGCGAGAAGCTGTTCGCCGTACTGGAGCAGGAGTTGGCCAAGGGCCCGGTCGCGCACGGCTGGCCGGACCAGACCTGGACACTGGCCAGGATCAAGACCTTGATCGGGCGGCGGTTCCACAAGTCGTTCACACTCTCGGGCATCTCGCAGATGCTGCGCCGCCGCGGCTGGAGCCACCAGGTCCCGGCCCGGCGAGCGGTCGAGCGGGACGACGTGGCCGTGGCCGGGTGGGTGAAGGAGACCTTCCCGCACGTGGAAGCACCGCGGCGGCGCTCGATGCCTACCTCGTTTTTGAGGACGAGGCCGGCTTCTCGATGACGCCGCCCACCACCCGCACCTGGTCCCGTCGTGGCGTCACCCCGGTCATCACGGTGAGGGGACGCTCCCAGCGCCGGATCTCGATCGCGGCCCTGGCCTGCTACAAACCCGGCGAACGCTCGCGGCTCATCTACCGGCCCATGGTCCACCCGGACCACAAGGCGGGCGGGCGACGCAGCTTTGCGTGGACCGACTACCGCAACCTGCTCATCAGGGCCCACCAGCAACTCGGCAAGCCGATCGTCCTGGTCCGGGACAATCTCAACGTCCACCGCGACCGCCGCTTACGCACGTTCATCGATGCCCAGGACTGGGTCACCGTCCACTACCTGCCGCCGTACGCGCCGCAGATCAACCCGGTCGAGGGCATCTGGTCCCTGCTCCGCCGGCGCTGCCAGGCCAACACCGCCTCCACCGACCCCGCCCACCTGATGCGCGCCCTCCGGCAAGGACTGCGCCAGGTCCAGTACCGGCCCGACCTCATCGACGGATGCCTTGCCGGCACCGGACTCACCCTGCCGAGACGACGCCTACAGTGAGGAGAAGCCTTTACGTGACGCCGGACGGGACAACAGCGCCGTCTGCTCGGCGTAGTTCTCCGGCTGCCAGAACAGCATAGGCAGCGCCGAGGAAGAGCACGCCTGGGATGGCGAGCATGGTGCGCTGATCGCTCTCCAGGACATCTTGGTAGCGGCTCTGGGAGATCTCGACCGTGTCGCGCGCATGGGGCGTCGTGTCGAAGGCGACATAACGGCCGTCCCTTACCTCGGCTGACTGAAGGTTCCCCTCTGTTGCCGTGCTGAAGACCAACAGCACCACACCCCACAGGGCCAACGCTCCGAGTGCCATCTGCACCTTGCCGGGCAGGCACCGGAAGGCCATCCATATCGCATGCTTGTCCGCGCTCCTCATGATCAATCGGACCAGAGCAGATGCAAAGGTCAAGAAGAGCGATACGAAAATCGCGGCCGCCAACCATCTCGCGCCTGTGAACGGCAAGGCCCCGGGCAGCCACGTGAGCGTGGCCAGCAACAAGAGCGTGGCGCCCAGCCCGGCTGCAACACCACCGTGAAGCTTGAAAGTCCACCCCATGCTTCACAGCGTGTCACAGAGTCCGGTCAAGGTAGTTGCCGTGCACCCTGTGCGCACCTCAGCAAACGGCATACCGCAGGGATCACGAATCGTCAGACCCCAACGACATCACGCCAACAAGGTCAGTAAACGTCAAGCTAAGGCCATGAGTGATCGGCTCACGTTCTGGACGAGTAATTGTCAAAAGCTGTGGATCAGTAGCTGTTCACGCTGTCTCGTGGTTCAGGTGGGTGAGCCCTTCGATGGAGTCCAGGCGGGTCCGCAGGGCGGGGTCCGAGGTCGGTGTGGTAGTGAGCAACAGCACCTGGGCCGCCGGGTGTTCCGGGGCGTAGAGGTCGTCTTCATCGTCGTCGCCGGGGATCGGGTTGGGCTGGATCTCGATCCGCCCGTTGGGGATGTCGGCGAGGTGGTAGACGCCCCGGTGGTAGCTGTCGCGCTCGGTGAAGACCAGCCCGAGGCGGTCACTGACGAGCCGGGCCAGCTCGCTGGCGGTGTGGGTGCTGATGCCGTAGGTGTGGTGGTCGGTCATGGTGCACCAGACTCTATGCCGCAGCGGTGGCGGGGCGCTCGATGAGCTGGCCGCGTTCGAAGCAGGCTCCGGCCCGGACGAGGGCGACGAGGTGGGGTGCGTTCACGGCCCGCCGCCGGGCCTGGGCGGACTCGACGAGCTTGAAAACCATCGCCAGGGCGGCGGTGCGGGAGCCGGCGCCGCGGGTGACCTTGGTGCGCAGGCGGACGGTGGCGAACGTGGACTCGATCGGGTTGGTCGTCCGCAGGTGGATCCAGTGCTCGGCGGGGAAATCGTAGAACGCCAGCAGCTCGGCCTCGTCGTCGGTGATCTTCTTGACGGCCTTGGGGAACTTCGCGCCGTTAGAGCTGGGCGAACGTAGTGATCGCCTTGACCGCGAGGTCGCGGTCCTCGGCGTTGCAGATGTCCTGAAGCGCCTTGCGGGCGCCGGGCTGGGCCGACTTCGGCAGAGCGTTGAGCACATTGGCGGTTTTGTGCACCCAGCACCTTTGATGATGGGAGGCGGGGAAGACCTCGGCCAGGGCCTTCCAGAAGCCGAGAGCCCCGTCGCCGACCGCCAGGACCGGGGCGCCCATCCCTCGGCGGGCGCAGTCACGCAGCAGGTCCGCCCAGGACTCGCCCGACTCGCGGTAGCCGTCCTTGAGTGCGACCAGTTCCTTGCTGCCGTCGGCGCGCACGCCGACGAGGACGAGTACGCAGGCTTTGGCCTCTTCCAGGCGGACGTTGAGGTGGATGCCGTCGGCCCACACGTACACGTAGTCGACCTCCGCGAGGTCGCGGTCCATGAACGCGGCGTGGTCGGCCTGCCACTGCTGGGTTCAGCCGGGTAACCGTGGCCGGCGACAGCCCGGCCGAGCTGCCGGGGAACTGCTCCAGCGCGGGCACGAAGTCGACGGAGGACAGTCCGTGCAGGTAGAGCAGCGGCAGCACCTCGCTGACCTTCGGGGACTTGCGGCCCCAAGGCGGCAGAATCGTGGAGGAGAACCGCTTGCGCTCGCCGGTGGCCTCGTCGACGCGCTTGTCGTTCACCCGCGGCGCCTTCACCTCGACTACGCCAGCCGCGGTGGTGACCTTCCTGGGCTGGTGGTAGCCGTTGCGCACGACCAGGCGACGGCCACGCTCGTCGCGCTGGTCAGCCAACTCGGCTATGTAGCCGTTGACCTCGGCTTCCAGTGCGGCGGCCAGCATCCTTCTTGCGCCCTCCCGGACGATTTCGTCGATCAGGGAGGAGCCGTTGGCGGTGGTTCCGTCGTCGTTCACTACGCTGAGCACGGACGTGCCTTCCCGGCCGGTGCTGCGAATACCGGTCTTGCTCGGTGACCTATCGATCAATCACCCGGGAAGGTACGTCCTTCCCGGGTCGATCCACAGGTTCTGAGCATTGCTCGTTCTGGGCTCGGGATCGTGCGGTGAAGCGAGTCCTCCCAAGTCATTCGCGACCATGACCTGAGCGAGGCGTCCGGCGACGGCCAAAACTTCCGGCCAGGTGGTTGACTGGAGATTCTCCGCGTCGGTGTCGTTGGGTGCCTCGGCCGCCGCAGCGTTGAGCGTGATACCGACGGCCTTTCTCTCTGGCGACAGGAGCTGGTCGATGTGGCAGGCCCCCGCTTATTCGCAGGCTCGGGGATGGCATCGAGGGCCTCGGCCCGGTTGAGGTTCCGCGCAGACCTGTATCGAATGGCAGTGCCATGTGAGCCCTGCTACACCAGAGAGATGGGGAGGTGTGGCATGCCTCGTGATCTGGCTAGGGGGCTGACCGCGCTCCTTGCTGCAGTAGCTGTCCCGCTCGCCGTCTGCCTGCTCCTGCTGCCCGTCCGAGCGATCCTGTCTGACACCAACGCGGTCCTGATTCTGATGTTGGTCGTCGCGGCGGTGGCTGCTCTCGGCAACCGTGGGGCTGCGGCCCTCACAGCCCTGTCCGCCGCCGTGTGGTACGTCTACTTCTTCACCACTCCGTACGAAAGCTTCACCCGCTTCAACAACTCGGACGACATCGTCACCGCCGGGTTGCTGCTCGTCGTCGGCCTTGCGGTCTCTCATCTGGCTCGCCGCTACAGCCGCGAGCGCTCCATCGCTACTACGCTGCAGCGCGGCCTGCTGCCCCGGGTGCTGCCGGACACCAGCACCGTCCAGGTGGCGTGCCGCTACGTGCCGGCCGAGGCCGAGGTCGGCGGGGACTGGTTCGATGTGATCCCTCTCCCAGGCCACCGCACCGCGCTGGTGGTCGGGGACGTGGTCGGCCACGGCCTGCGCTCCGCGGTCACCATGGGGCGGCTGCGCACCGCGGTCCGCAATTTCTCCACCCTTGACCTGCCGCCCGACGAGCTACTGGCCCGCCTTGACGACGTGGTGAGTCAGATGGATGCGGAGGCGGGCAACTGCGAGGATGGGACCGCGGGGGCTACGTGCCTGTATGCGATCTACGACCCCGTCTCCCGCATCTGCGCGATGGCAAGAGCCGGTCACTTTCCGCCCGCCATCGTCTATCCGGACGGCCGCGCGGAGCTTCTCGACCTGCCCGCAGGCCCTCCGCTTGGCGTAGGCGGCATGCGCTTTGAGGCCATTGAGCGGCAGATGCCGGAGGACACGCAGGTCGTGCTCTACACCGACGGGCTCATCGAGGACCGACAACGCGACGTCGGGGCCGGCCTGAAGCTGCTGTGCGACACGCTCTCCGGCGTGGGGATCGACCCGGAGGAGACATGCCAGACGGTCCTGGAGGCGGTGCGACCCGCCCGTCCAGTCGATGACGTCGCTCTCCTGATCGCTCTCACCCATGCGTTTCCGCATGACCGTATCGCCGAATGGGACATCCCGGCCCTTCCCGCCGCGGTGCCCGCCCTACGCGCCGAGGTGTTCGCGAAGCTGGCCGACTGGAATCTGGGGGAGACGGCATTCGCTACCGAACTGATCCTCAGCGAGCTGGTCACCAATGCCATCCGCTACGGGGCGCCCCCTGTCCACCTGCGCCTTCTGCGCGACACCAGCCTCATTGTGGAGGTCAGTGACGGCAGCAGCACCTCCCCGCACCTGCGCTACGCAGCGGCCATGGACGAGGGCGGTCGCGGGATCTTCCTCGTCTCCCAGTTCGCCGAGCGCTGGGGAACCCGCTTCACCCCCACCGGGAAGATCGTGTGGGCCGAGCAGTCAGCCCCATCGGTTCCCGTCGCCCCCGTCCTGGCATCGGCTGCATGACCGGGCCCGACTGCCCGCAGCCGACGGTCTACTGCCCTGGCCAGCCTCCGGCTGTGCGGCTGCGACGCCGTTCTATAGCACGCAAAGCTGTTGTAGCAGGCAGGTGTTTGTTGCTGAAGAGCGTGACGTGGGTAGTCAACTCCGCCAGCACTGCGCCGGCCTGCAAGAACGGCTCCAGTTCGTCAGTGCACAGGGACGTCACAGTGCAATGCAGCAAATCCTCTGCGGACCGTCGTCACCGTCTCGCGAAGGAGTCGAAGCTCGTGCACCCGCCGGTCCGCTTCGATGGGGAACTGGCTGTGGGTGCGTTGAAGGGCGATCAGGGCGGCGTCGTCGGCCAGGTGGCCGCCGACGTGCGCGAGCAGGTCGGCGCGCAGGCTGCGGATCAGTGCCGAGGGGCTCTCGTGCGCCCAGGCTGCGGCGCGTTCCGCCAGCGGGTAGAAGACGCCCCGGGCGTCGCGGGCCTCGATGACGCCGTCGGTGTGCAGCAGCAGCACATCCCTCGGCTCCAGGGTGAAGGTATCGACATGGTAGTCGGGGCGGGAGGCCAGCTCGCCCAGGCCCAGCGGCGGCGCGGGCCGACTGACGGGCAGCGCGGTGGCCTTCCCGTCGCGCATCAGCAACGGTGGAGGGTGCCCGCACGTGACCATCTGCGCTCGCGGGTCCTTGTCGGGGATGTCGATGACGGCAGCGGTGATGAAGCACTCCCCGGCCGTCTCCGCCTCGGCGGGCTCGGCCAGGTTCCAGCACACGCTGTGCTCCAGGTAGGCCACGAGACCAGGCAGCGTAGCCTCGCGGTGCGCGGCCTCCCGGAAGGCGCCCAGCAACAGGGCGGCGTCGCTCATCGCGGTCAGGCCCTTGCCTCGCACATCGCCGATGATCAGCCGGGTGCCCGTGGATGTGCATACGGCCGCGTACAGGTCGCCGCCGATCAGGGCTTGCTCCTGCGCGGCCAGATACATGGAGGCCACCCGCAGCGGGCCGATCCGCCGCGGCAGCGGCCGCATCACCACCCGCTGCGTGGTCTCCGACACCGTCCGCACCAGCGACAGCTCACGGGCATGCCGCACCTGCAGATACCGGAACACGGTCACGACCAGCGAAACCACCAGCAGGGCGATGATCTGCGACTCGAAGTTCATCGTGTCCAGCAGGTGCGATTCCAGGCCGATGACGAGCATGCCCACGACGGCAAGGGCGGCGATCGCCCCGGTGACGAGGGTCGAGGCGAAGGACGCGGCGAGCGCGGGCGCCACGATCAGCAGCGACGGCCCCATCGGCAACCTGCTGCCCGGGGTCAGCACGTCGGTCAGCACGATGACCACGATCAGGCCGAGCGGGAGCGCCAGCAGGGCCTTACTTGCCTGCCAGGGATACGGGCGGTGCAGGAACCGCTGCGGCAAGCCCATACCCATCGGTCTACACCCGCCAGACCCGCCCCGCAGGTCCGGAGCCGCGAGGCTGGAGGGCGGCTACCACGGAGCCAAAGAAGAACGCCCGGCCCACCCACGGGGGCACCGGCGGACCCAGCCGCGCAGGCCTCGGAGCAGGCCTGTCCTTCCATTCCACCGGTGAACCTATGACCAGGTTTCCTTCACTGTGAAGCTGCGGCCAGTCGTTCGCGCATATGCAGAACGGACGTGCGTCGGGCACAGTTCGCAACCTCTCCCCGGGACTTAGCCGTTAGCTCCGGCATGACCCCCGAATTCCACATCCGTCACCGTGACGAGAACGACTGGACCATCGTCGAGATCCACGGAGAGGTCGACGTGTATACCGTGCCCCGCACCCGGGAGCACCTGGGCAAGTGGATCCAGGCAGGTCGGCACCGTCTTATCGTCGACCTGACAGGGACGACGTTCATGGACTCAACCGGCCTCGGACTCCTCGTCGGAATCCACAAACGGATCCGCGCGCGAGCCGGCGCACTGAAGCTGGTCATCACGAACCCGAACATCCGGCGGATCTTCAACATCACGAGCCTGAACCAAGTCTTCCCGATCTACGACTCGACAGAAGCCGCGCTGGGATGAAAGGCGACGCGGACAGAGAACGGGCGCTCCTCTCGCGGCTGAGCTGTTGCAAGTCAGCGTCGACCAATCTGCGTTCTGGTCTGGCATGTTGAAGCTCGATGGAGAGAACCGACAACAGGCAAAAGGACGAGGCACAACGCAGAAAGTGACGCCGATGCTGAGCGGCTTCGACCACATCGGCGATTTCCCCGACTCCTGACGTCGTGCCGCCGTTTGGCCGGCAGCTGGGCGCGATGGTCTCGCCCGGCGTGCAACACCGGCGAGCGCGGCTCGATCCCGGCCGTGTCCGTGCCGCCCATCCCGCCCGTCCCTTCTCCTTCACTCACTGTCAGGGACATGGGCGACAGCGGCCGCAAACTCCGTGGCACTGGAGGGCCGCGCTGGACGTACCCGCTGTGGCAGCAGCTCGCCGTCAGCGAGAGGCTGCCGGACGAAGCGCTGCCTGCGGTGCCGTACGTTCTGCAGCGTGACGGTCGTGCGCGCTGCATTCCGGCACCGACACGGAGTTCACCGATGACAGCACCGCGTTACGCGGTGCGGCGCACTCCCTGCGTGTCCCTGGACACTCCTGCACGGGCTGATCGGCCGGTATCCCTGATGATGGAGACCGCCCGGAACAGCGGATCAAGCAAGGCGGGGAGTACAGACATGGTGGTGGAGGCCAGCACACAGCACGAGCGCGGAGCGGGGCGGGTGTGGACGGTGCGCCTGGACCCCTACGGCCGCCCCTCTGCCGGCACGGTGAAACTCTCCTGCTCCCGCCCGGCCTGCGCCGATCAGCGCCTTCCCAGCACTGCTGCGGGGCGCAAGGCCGCAGTCGAACACACCAACCTACACCTGGCCCGCATCCGCGCGGACGGCGGGCCGCGCGGCGAGGCGTGGTGCGCCTGCCGCGCCGCCGACTGCGCCTGGCACACCCCCGACCCCACCGCCGGACCGCGCGGCGGGCGCGGCCGGCAGCGGGATCGGTGCGGTGCGGCGGTCCGGTGGTCCTGACGGTGTACGCGAACCGTGCCGGAAGGCTGTGGCGGATCACGGAGACGTGCGCGCGGTGCGCGGCCGCCACTCTCGACTGCCGTGTCCTGGACACTGCCCCGCCCCCGGCCCGCGCCACCCCGGCCGGGACGGACCAGGCGGCAGGAAAGCCAGCCTCAGAGCGGGACCCTGCAACTGGCACGGTGGCAGATGGTGTGACGGCGGTCTTCTCCGACCACGCCCCCTCCCCCGCAGCCGGCGCTCCGTCATCCCCGGTCGCCACAGTGGCGTCGGTCCCTCGTGCCCGCGCCGCCGCACCGGGTGCAGTGTCGCCGCGGGCGAAGCGGTGGGGGAAGATCGCGCAGCGGATCGTGCCGCACGACCTTGAGCCCGACGCGTTGCGGGTGGAGCTCATTGAACTCGGGGACGCCTTCCGCGCCTACCAGCAGCGCACCGAGCCTGACCTCGCCCCCCTCGCCGAGCTCCACGAGCGCAAGGCCCGCGCCTTTCGCCAGTGGGCCGACGTGAGCAGCGACAGCTCCCTGCGCCACGAGGCACACCGGGCCGAGAAGGCCGCGCAGACCACCCGCGAGATGCACGAAAACCGTGGCGGCCAGCCCGCGGGCGACACGGCAGACGACGGCCCGGCGGTGGAGCGGCTGTTGACCCGGAACCAGGCCGTGCACGCCCGCACCGTGCTGGACTATGTCGCCGTCCACGCCCCGCACCCGGAGGCCGAGGTGCGCCTGGTGGTGCTCATGCTCACCCTGCGGGCCGCGCGCGCCGGCACCGGGAACATCACCGGCCAGGACCTCAACGGCTGGCTGCAGAACGATGCCGAGCGGGTGCTCCAGCAGTTGGTCGCGGCCGGCTGGCTGCGCCTGCCCGGCACCGTCGCCGAGGTGATGGCCTCCCGGCCCGAGGACCCCACCGCGTTCACCGTCCCCGCACTGCTGCCCGACCAGCCCCACCCGTTCGCCTTCGGCAAGACCACCCGCTCGAGGATCTCCGGCTGGGCGCAGAAAGCCGTGGGCGACCGGAAAATCCGCAAGAAGAAACTCGGCGCCGCCACCCGGCTCCTGGCCCTGTACACCGCCGCCCACACCCACCCCGACGGACAGCTCGGACACCTCCAGGACGGCGGGCTGCACCTGGACCAGGTCGCCGCGTTCTGCACCCTGCCACCCGACGAAGTCGCCCACCACGCCGAACTGCTGGTCACCGCCGACTGGCTCGCCGTAGCCGACACCGCCGGGAACAGGCTGCGCGGACAGCTCGCCGAACGGGTCTGGCCGTTGGGAGGACTGCTGTAACACGCAAGGGGGCCCGCCGCGTCGGTGACGCTCCCACACGCCATCCGCACCCCCGGGCCCGCACAGAGGGCGCAATGCCCGGTCGTCCGCGGGCGACAGGCCTGCGTAACGTGGATGCGCGCGAACGGCCCCGACGCCCAGGCCAGCACGGCATCGAGTGAGTGGGGGCACGGTGATCGACACCAGCAGCGTGGGCGTTTTCCTCGGTCTGGACGTCGGCAAGAGCACGCACCACGGCCACGGGCTGACCCTGGCCGGGAAGAAGGTCTTCGACAAACCCCTGCCCAGCAGCGAGCCGAAACTGCGGGCCGTCTTCGAGAAACTGGCCGCGAGGCTCGGCACCGTCCTGATCATCGTGAACCAGCCCGCATCCGTCGGCGCCCTGCCGCTGACCGTCGCCCGCGACACGGGCTGCCAGATCGCCTACCTGCCGGGACTGGCCATGCGACGGATCACCGACCTCTACCCGGGCGAGGCGAAACCCGACGCCAAGGACGCGGCCGTGATCGCGGGCACCGCCCGCGCGATGCCGCACACCCTGCGCTCCCTGGAGCTGACCGACGAAATCACCGCCGAACTTACCGTCCTCATGGGCTTCGACCAGGACCTCGCCGCCGAGGCCACCCGCACCTCCAACCGGATACGCGCCCTGCTCACCCAGTTCCACCCCAGCCTGGAGCGCGTCCTCGGAGCCCGCCTCGACCACCAGGCCGTCACCTGGCTGCTCGACCGCTACGGCTCCCCGGCCGCCCTGCGAAAAGCTAGCCGCCGCAGACTCGTCGAACTGATCCGCCCCAAAGTCCAGTCGGCGCCGTAGGCCCGTCGCGCTGTTCTGCTGAGCTCTGTAGTTGGCCAAACGGGCCAAGTAGGGCGCTCAGTCACAACAAATGTGACGGAGCGCTGCAGTTGGCCCCACCAGCCAAGCGTGCGCTCATCGGCTACCTGAGACGCATGCTCTCGACGCCCCGAGGCCTTCACCCCCGGCGAGCGGGTACCTGGGCCGGAGCCGACGCGGATCTTCGCCTACCCTGCCGACCCTGCCCAGGGGCACCGGCCGGGGCTTCCACCGGGGACTCTCGGGTGTCCATGGCCTACGGATTCATGAACGCCCCGGTGGCGAATTCGGGATCCACGTCTCCCGTTGGGCACCGCTGCATGCCAGTACGGATGGCTGGGGCCGGTGCCTGAAGTGCAGGGCCTGACTGACACCTGGTGGCGGGGCAGGGACTCGAGCGCACCACACGCCGCGGTCGGCGCGCTGCGTATCGAGGCGGGCAAGAATCCCTACGACCGAACGCTGTCGAACCGGATCCGGGAGCTCTCCACGCGCAGCGACGCCTTCCGCCGTCGTGAGGCGCCCACGACGTGCACGTCTTCCGTGAGGGGACCAAGCGCTTCCACCATCCGGCGGTCGGTGACCTGGAGCTCGACCACGAGACAATGGCCCAGCCCGACGAGAGCGGGCTGAGCATCGTCGTCTACAGCGCCCCGCCGCACAGCGCGGGCGAGGACGGCCTGAAGCTGCTCGCGAACTGGGCCGCCAGGAAGGAGCAGGCGGCAGGCACCGACTTCCCGCGCTGACCACGCACACACCCGGCCGTGGGCAGGGTCCCTGCCGGTACCCCTCACGGCGGAGACTCCCACGTCACAGCCGTATGCCCTTCAATGGTGGAGTGCCCGGTCCCCCCGGGCGTCCGTTTGAAAGCAGCGGGATGCGCGCTGAGGTGCCCCGCACACAGCTTCCACCAGTAAGGGGTCTGTTCCGTATGTCTGCCTCCCCAGGGAAAGCCAAGCTGCCGTTCGTGGTGTGGCTGCTGACGCTGGGCACGTTCCTGATGGCCACCACCGAGTTCATCGTCGCGGGCATCCTGCCCGAGATGGCCTCCGATCTCGGCGTCAGCGTCTCCCGGGCCGGCCTGCTCATCACGTCGTTCGCGATCGGCATGATCGTCGGTGCGCCGGCGATGTCGATCGCCACGCTGCGTATGCCTAAGCGCGTCACGCTGGTGCTGGCGCTGGCCGTCTTCGCCGCAGGCCACGTGCTCGCAGCCCTCAGCTCCTCCTTCACCGTCGTACTTGCCGCACGGGTGCTCACCGCGTTGGCGACCGGCACCTTCTGGGCCGTCGCCAGCGTCGTGGCCAGCGCCGCCGTCGCCCCCACTGCGCGGGCCCGCGCCCTAGGCATGATCGTCAGCGGTGTGGGTCTGGCCACCGTGGTCGGCGTTCCGCTTGGCTCCCTGGTCGGCAACCACATCGGCTGGCGCGGAGCGTTCTGGGCCTTGGCCGTCCTTGCCGGAGCCGCAGCGCTGGTCATCGGTAAATTCATCCCCACCGAACCCCGTCCTGGCGTGGCCCCCTCCATCCGGTCGGAGTTCACCGCGCTGCGCTCGGGCCGCCTGTGGCTCGCCCTGGCGGCCTCCGTGCTGCTGCTGGGCGGCGTCATAGCTGCCTACTCCTACGTCGCTCCCCTGCTCACCGACCGGGCTGGCATCCCCACCGGCGCGGTCTCCCTGATCCTCGTCGGCTACGGCATCGGCGCCCTGATCGGAACGAACATCGGCGGACGCCTTGGTGACCGCCGCCCCCTGGCCACGCAGATCACCGCGGCCCTGATCGCCGTCGTGGTCCTGGCCCTGCTGCAGACCCCGCTGTCCACCAACCCGGTGGCCACCGTCGTCCTGCTGGTGCTCATGGGCCTGGCCGGCCAGTCCGTCCCGCCGGTCTCCACCGCCCTGGTCGTCCGCTTCGCCGGCAAGGCCCCCACCCTCGCCGCTGCCCTGTCCGCCTCCGCCTTCAACGCGGGCATCGCCATGGGCTCTCTGATCGCCGGCATCGCGCTGGACTCGTCGCTGGGCCTGACCGGACCGTCCCTGGTCGGCATGATCATGGCCGCGCTCGCGTTGGCGCCGCTGCTCGCCCTCACCACGATCCGCGTCACCCGCACCGACAGCACCCACCCCGCGTCCGAGATCGGCATCGGCGTGCTGGAATAGGCTCGTGACATGGTGCAGAGCAGTGCAGAAGACGTCGACGGGTATCTGGCCGAGGTGGCCGAGGGGCGCAGGGATGCCCTGACCAGGCTGCGGCGGTTGTGCCAGGCCGAGCTCAAGGGGTTCGACGAGGTCATGGCGTACGGCATGCCCGCCTACGCGCGGGAGGGCGCCGCCGAGATCGCCTTCGCGAGTCAGAAGCAGTACATCTCCTTCTACCTCATGCGGAGCGATGTTCGGGATGCTTTCGCGGAACGGTTGAGCGGGCAGGACATGGGTAAAGGCTGTCTGCGGTTCCGCAAGCCGGGGGACATCGATTTCGATTTGGTGCGAGACCTGCTGAGGGCTGTTCCGGCTGCTGCGGGCAAGATCTGCTGACGGCAGGGCTACCGGGGCGGGGATCGGTTCCGTGAAACGATCTTCGGATGGCTCAGAGATCTGGCGGACGAACAGTGGGTGCGTCTGGAGGCGGTGTTGCCCCAGCCGCCGTTGAAGGGGCGCAAGCCCCGGGATCGACGGCAGGTCTTCGACGGGATTTGGTGGCGGGCACGCACCGCTTCGCCTTAGACCGTGTCCTACGTGGTGAGGCGAAGGAATCTCTTGTAGCAGCATACGGCGGCGGCGAGTCCAAGAAAGGCCAGGTAGTTGTGGGGATTGCGCTCGTAGCGAGGGCTCAATCGGCGGTAGCCCGACAGCCACGACATGGTGCGCTCGATCACCCACCGGCGTCGCCCTAATCGTTCCACTGGACTCGATGCCTTTGCGCGCGATGCGTACTCCGATGCGCTTCCAGCGAAGCCATCTGCGCCTCGGCGGAGGAGCTGGAGCGGTTCGAGACCGATGTGCTGGCCGGGTTCGTGCTGGCGTGGACCTCGGCGGGGGCTGGCAAGCGGCACGATCCGCGGGGGCGTTGGTCACCTGGAGCAGGTGAGGACCTGGCTCGGCCGGCCGCTGTGGGACATTGAGCCGACCAACGCAGGCGCTGAGCACGCACTGCCTACGAGATGAATCACCTGCGCGACTCCAACGACGCCCAGCTGCGGATTCTGCCGACCTCCCCGGAGGTCGGCCAGCTGTTCACCGGCTGGAGCGGCGAGCTGGCGACCTGCCGCAAGTTCGCCCCGATCGCGAGGAACTACACGGCCGCGAAGCTGATGTCTCAGGTCGGACTACGGGTGAGCGAGGTGCAAGGGCTCGGCCTGGATGACATCTAGTGGCACCTGGGCCGGTTCGGCAAGCTCCACGTCCGCTTACTGATCATTTCAGAATGAGGTCCGGAGTCGTCTCAAGCAGATGATGCTGCAGGCGAGTTGGAGCAGGCCGAGGTGGAGGTCGGCGCGTATCTCGTAGCGGATCCGGAGTCGTTTGAACTGGTGGAGCCAGGCGAACGTCCGCTCGACGACCCGGCGGGTCTTGCCCAGGCCGGAACCATGAGCGGTGCCTTTCCGGGCGATCTTTGGCGTGATGCCGCGGGCCCGCAGGAGACGGCGGTACTTGTCGTAGTCGTAGCCGCGGTCGGCGAACAGCCGGCGCGGCCGGTGACGTGGCCGTCCGCGTATCCCGCGGATGCGGGGTATCGCGTCCAGTAGTGGCATCAGTTGGGTGACATCGTGACGGTTTCCGCTGGTCAGGGTGACAGCCAGGGGTGTTCCGTGCCGATCGGTGATCAGGTGGTGTTTGCTGCCCGGGCGGGCGCGGTCGACCGGCGAAGGTCCGGTGTGAGCCCCCCTTTGAGGGCTCTGACATGGGAGCCGTCGACGGCCGCGTCATCCATGTCCAGCAGGCCCGCTCCCCGCAGCTCCGCCAGAAGGACCTCGTGCAGACGGGGCCACACGCCAGCCTGCGTCCAGTCCCGAAGGCGCCGCCAGGACGTCACCCCACTGCAGCCGATCTTCTCCGTGGGGACGTCTGCCCAGCTCACACCCTTGCACAGGACGTAAACGATGCCCCGCAAGGCAGCGCGGTCATCCGCCGGCAACCGACCTGGGTACCGTCGACGCCGCGGTGGGCGAGGAGGGAGCAACGGGGCAACACGTTCCCACAGGTCATCAGGCACAAGATCATCCGACACTCGAAGAACTCTGCCGCCATCAAGCCCAACTGCCAAGCCCCACACGCCAACTCATTCTGAAATGATCAGTAAGCTGCGGCTTCTTCCTCGGTCGCCGAGGTGACACCTCGTGCGGCCAGTGGTGTCAGCCCCCTGTGGTTTCCCATAGCCGATGACGGCCGCCCGTGTCACTGGTATCCCGGAACCACGCCCCGCCGCCAGCGGGGCTGTAGTACCCCGGTACCACCTGCCTGGCAGTGTTCAGTCCCCGGTACCACCGGATCCGGCAGATCGCGGGCTTAGCGTGACGGAGGAGGCGCCAGGCGTACAGGGCGCGCCGGAGTCCGAAAGAGGGAACGCGAATGATCGAGGCACAGCAGCTCACCAAGAGGTACGGGGAGAAGACAGCCGTCGCCGGGCTGGACTTCACCGTGAAGCCGGGCACGGTGACCGGCTTCCTCGGCCCCAACGGGGCGGGCAAGTCCACGACGATGCGCATGATCGTCGGGCTTGACGCGCCGACGAGCGGCTCCGTCACGGTGAACGGACGACGCTACGCCCGCCACCAGGCGCCGCTCCAGGAGGTCGGGGCGCTGCTGGAGGCGAAGTCGATCCACCCGGGCCGCTCGGCCTACAACCATCTCCGGGCCCTCGGCCTCACCCACGGGATCCCGCGCCGCCGGGTCGACGAGGTCATCGACCTTGCCGGTCTCGGCAGCGTCGCGAAGAAGCGGGCCGGTGCCTTCTCCCTCGGTATGGGCCAGCGGCTCGGCATCGCGGCCGCCCTGCTCGGCGATCCGCAGACCGTGATGCTCGACGAGCCGGTCAACGGACTGGACCCCGAGGGCGTCCTCTGGATCCGGAACCTGCTCACCTCCCTCGCGAGCGAAGGGCGCACGGTGTTCGTCTCCTCGCACCTGATGAGCGAGGTGTCACTGGTGGCTGATCACCTCATCATCGTCGGCCGTGGACGGTTGCTGGCCGACACGACCGTACGGGACCTGGTCCGCGAGGCCGGCGGCGACGCCGTGAAGGTCGCGACGGACGACCCCGCACGGCTGCGGGAGGTACTGGCCGGATACGGCGTGGAGATCACCGGCCGCGTGGGCTCCGAGGAACTGCAGGTGACCGGGCTGTCCGCCCGCGAGATCGGTCTGAAGGCGGCCGAACACAGGATTCCGCTGTTCGAGCTGACCACGAAGGCGGTGTCGTTGGAGGAGGCATTCATGGAACTGACCAGGGACGCCGTGGAGTACCACGGCTCCACGACCGGCACTGAGACCTCCGGGAGCGCGGCATGAGCACCCTCACGGCAACCCCGGAGTCCCCCGAGACCGCTCAGGCCGCGCCGGCCCGCCCCGCCTACCGGGTGACCGGACGGCGCGTGGTGGCCTCGGAGTGGGCCAAACTGTGGTCTCTGCGCTCCACCTGGATCACTCTCGGCCTGGGCCTGCTGTTCCTCGTCGCCTTCGGCGTCATCGCCGCGAGCCGCTACAAGTCCGGGATCGACTCCGGCCGCCCCATGCACGGCGACTTCGCCGACGCGACGGCCGTGAGTCTGTCCCTCTTCGGCACGAACTTCGCCCAGCTGGCCCTCGGCGTGCTCGGCGTGCTGGTCACGGCGGGCGAGTACTCCACCGGCATGATCCGCTCCACCATGGCCGCGGTGCCACGCCGGCTGCCCGTGCTGTGGTCCAAGGCGGCTGTGTACGGGCTGGTCGCGCTGTTGATCGCCACCGTCGGCGCGTTCGTCGCCTTCCTCGTAGGCAGCCAAGTCGTCTCCGGCACGCCCGCCGCCATGGGCCTCGGCCACGCCGGTGTCCTTCGCAGTCTGCTGGGCGCCGGGCTCTACCTGGGCCTGGTCGGAGTGATCGGCACCGCCCTGGGCGCGCTGCTGCGTTCCGTGGCCGGCGGTATCTCGGTCCTGGTCGCCGCCCTCATGCTCGTACCCGGACTGATCTCCCTGCTGCCCAGCTCATGGAGCGGGAACATCGACCCCTACCTGCCCAGCCATGCCGGCGAGTCGATCTTTGCCCTGACCCACGACTCGACCACCCTGTCGCCGGGCGCCGGGCTCTGGGTCTTCCTCGGCTGGACGGCACTGGCGCTGGCCGCAGCGGCGTACCGGCTGCGGCGCAGCGACGTCTGAGCAGCCACGCGCATCATGGGCTCGTGAACTCCGTGACCACCGAAGATCTCAGCGGGATGGGGCCGCTGGTCGCCCGGCTCGGCCGGGCCGGCCAGTGGCTCCGGCATGCTGACCGGGCCCGTCCGTGGGTGCTGGACACCGCGGTCGTGGTGCTGGTCTTCCTGATGTTCTGCCTGCCGGACCTGCTGCACGCGGTCGGCGCGATCGACGGGGAAGGCGACGGCCCGCGCCGCTTCCGCCTGGTGTTCACCCGGTTGCCCGTGGCGGGCATGCTGGCCCTGCAGGCCGGGCTGGTGCTGCCGCTGCTGTGGCGGCGCCGGGCGCCCGCCGCCGCGTTTGGCGCCATCGCGGCCGTGTTCGTCCTCCAGTGGTCCCTCGGCGCCGCGCTTCGTGCTGACGTCGCCCTCTTCGTCGCCCTGTACAGCCTGGCCCTGCACGGGCGGCTGCGGCAGCTGCCGTGGGCCTGTGCGGCCACGGCGGGCGCGCTGGGACTGGTCGCGGCACGGGTGTCGGCTGCGGTGTCGGTCTGGGACGCGCTGTTCTTCCTGCTCAGCACGGCGACCGCGGCCCTCGCGCTCGGCTTGATGATCCGTATCCGGCGGGCCCAGCTGGCCGGGCTTCGGGACCGTGCGGCCCGGCTGGAGATCGAACGCGACCAGCGTGGCAGGCTCGCAGTCGCGGCCGAACGGGCACGAGTGGCCCGTGAGATGCACGATGTCGTCGGCCACAACCTGTCCGTCATCATCACGCTCGCCGACGCGGGTGCCTATGCCGCCGGGGTCGCTCCGGAGCGGGGCAGGGAGGCCCTCCACCTCATCGGCGACACCGGTCGCAAGGCCCTGGGCGAACTGCGCCGGGTGCTCGGCGTGCTGCGTGAGGCGGACGGCCCGCCGGCCGAGCCCGAGCTGAGCCCGCAGCCCGGTCTCGCGGACCTCAACGCGCTGTGCGAAGGAGTGCGTGCCGCCGGCTTGGAGGTCGTCTACCGTACCGCCGGAGACGTGGACGCCCTCGACGGCGGCGTCCAGCTCACGGTCTACCGCATCGTGCAGGAGGCCCTGACGAACACCCTGAAACACGCCGGCGCCGGCGCGCGTGCGAACCTGGCCATCGCCGTGGAAGACACGCGGCTGACCATCACCGTCCAGGACTCCGGCCCACTCGTCCCGGCCGACCGTCCCAGCACGGTGAACGAGGAAGGACACGGCCTGGTGGGCATGCGGGAACGAGCGGCTCTCTACGGCGGACACGTAAGCGCGGGTCCCGCGGGCGCCGGCTGGACGGTACGGGCCGCACTCGACCTCACTCCCCAGGGCGGTGCCCGGTGACCACCGTGCTCGTCGTGGACGACCAGCCGCTCCAGCGATACGGCTACCGCATGCTCCTGGACTCCCTGCCCGAAACGGAGGTGGTCGGCGAGGCCGCGCACGGAGCGGAAGCGGTGCGCAAGGCCGCCGAACTGCGACCCGACGTCGTCCTCATGGACGTACGCATGCCGGGCATGGACGGCATCGAGGCCACCCGCCGCATCGTCGCCGCCGGCGATCGCTCGCGCGTCCTGATGCTGACCACGTTCGACCTGGACGAGTACGTGTACGCGGCTCTGCGCGCCGGAGCCAGCGGCTTCCTCCTCAAGGACGCCCGCCCCGAGGAACTCCTCGCGGGCATCCGGGCCGTGGCCGTCGGAGACGCTGTGATCGCCCCCGCACTCACCCGCCGTCTCCTGCACGAGTTCGCCCGCCTCGTGCCACCCGGCGGCGACGGCTCCGCCGAGGACCCGCGCCTGAGCTCCCTCACCGACCGTGAGCGCGAGATCCTCGTCGCCATCGGCAAGGGCTGGAGCAACGGCGAGATCGCCGCCCGCTTCGTCCTGTCGGAGTCCACGGTGAAGACTCATGTCGGCCGCGTCCTGGCCAAGATCGGCGCCCGCGACCGCATCCAAGCGGTGATCTTCGCCTATGACCACGGCCTGGCCCGGCCTCATGGAGACTGAGCGGCGGCGCGTCCTCATCCGCCCTGAGAGGAGGAGCATGCGTGGTTCAGGGGATCTTGGTGGCGGTCGCTGAGGACGGCGCTCTGGCGCGAATGCCGCGAACTGCGGGAGCATGATCGATCATGCTGTTCCGCAAAACTGGGCTGGTTAAAGGGCACCCCTGCGCCAGTCCTCCCCGTTGACGTACGAGCCAACGGCTCCCGCGTCCTGGGGGCCGGCTGTCCCAGGACCCCAGGGAGAGTCCGCTTCGCCCGTTTTGATCACGGCGGGCTAAGAAGGGAAACTCAAACGAGCACGGCACATGTGGATCATGGAGGTGTCTAAGCTTCAAGATCCGCAAGGTTGCCGTGCTCGCGTCTCTTCATCATGCCCCACGCCGGTCACACTGGTGGCACCGCTCCGGCTCATACCCTCCTCCGCCCCGGCTCCGCCGCCGGGGCTGCTGGACGCGCTCGTGCGAGTGCCCGACCCGCGTGACCGGCGCGGACGGCGGTTCAAGCTCGCAACACTGCTCGCCATCGGCGTATGCGCGATGACCGCAGCGGGCCACAACTCCCTTACCGCGATCGCGGAATGGGCTCACCGCTGCGACCAGGAGACCCTGGCCGCCCTGGGCCGCCCTGGGCTGCCCGTTCGACCCGTTCGCTGGCCGCTACCGGGCCCCGGGCGAGCGGACCCTGCGCGATCTGTTCGCCCACGTCGCCCCCGGCGCACTGACCGCCGTCGGCTACCGGCTCGCCGCGCTCACGCCGCCGCCCGCAGGCGCGCGATGCCCCGACAGCACAGCCGAACGCGAACAGCGCCGCGCCCACCGCGCCGCCCGCGATACCGACCCCCGCCCGCGGCGTCGGCGCGCGTTCGCCGTGGACGGCAAATGCCTGCGTGGCGCCGGCCGCCCCAACGGCTCCCGCGTCTTCGTGCTCACCGCTGTGCGCCACGACGACGCCCTGACCGCGGCCCTGCGTGAGATCGGCGCCAAAACCAACGAGATCACCGAGTTCGCGCCCCTGCTCGACGCGATCGACGACGAGGACCTGGCCGGCGCCGTGGTCACCGTCGACGCCCTCCACGCGCAAACCGCCCATGCCCGCTACCTCGTCGAGGACCGAGGCACCCACTACCTGCTGTCGGTGAAGGCCAATCAGCCCAAGCTCGCACGGCAGTTGAAGAAGCTGCCTTGGAAGGACGTGCCGGTCCTGGACCGCTCCCACGACCGCGGGCACGGCCGCGAGGAGATCCGCGAGGTCCAGGTCGTCACCGTGAACGGACTGCTGTTCCCGCACACTCGCCAGGTCGTCCGCATCCACCGCAGGCGCCGGGGCCTCGACGCGGCCAAGTGGCAGACGGAGACCGTCTACGCCGTCACCGACCTGACTGCCGAACAAGCCACCACGCGCGAGATCGCCGCCTGGGCCCGCGGCCACTGGATCATCGAGAACGGTCAACCGAACCCGCGCCGTGCGGCGACTCAGCGGAAGACGACCGTATGGTTGCCGTTGAGCATCACGCGGCGCTCGCTGTGCCACTGCACGGCGTGGGCCAACACCCGGGCCTCGACGTCCCGGCCGGCAGTGATCAACGCGTCCGGGTCGTCTGCGTGGCCCACGCGCACGACGTCCTGCTCGATGATGGGTCCCTCGTCCAGGTCCGGGGTGACGTAGTGGGCGGTGGCCCCAACCAGCTTCACCCCTCGCCGGTGCGCCTGGTGATAGGGGCGGGCGCCCTTGAAGCTCGGCAAAAGGGAGTGGTGGATGTTGATGGCCCGGCCGTCGAGGCGCTTGCACAGGTCGTCCGAGAGGACCTGCGTGTAGCGGGCGAGCACCACCAGGTCGATGTCGAGTTGGTCGACCAGCTCCAGAAGCCGCGCCTCGGCCTCCGCTTTGGTCTCCGGCGTCACCGGGATGTGGTGGTACGGGATGCCGTGGCTGTGCGCGAGCGGCTCGAAGTCGCGGTGGTTGGAGACGATCGCCGGGACCTCGATGGTCAGGGCGCCGGTGCTCTTGCGGAAGAGCAGGTCGTTCAGACAGTGGCCGAACTTCGACACCATGATCAGCGTGCGGGTCGGGGTTGACGCGTCGTGCAGCTGCCAGGAGATGCGGAACGCCTCCGCCACCGGCCCGAAACCGGAACGCAACTCCTCCAGCGCGATCTTTGGATCGGAGACGTCGAAGTGCACCCGCATGAACAACCGGTCCTGCAGCCGGTCGTCGAACTGCCGGCTGTCGAGGATGTTGCCGCAGTGCCGTACGAGGAAGCCGCTGACGGCGTGGACCAGACCGGCCCGGTCGGGACACGAGAGGGTGAGGATGAACTCGCGGCTGGATTGCGGACGAAGGGGGAAGGCGTGTTCTGTCCTCATGAGAATGGTGGTCGGAGGGTTTTGGGGCAGTTTGCGTCCGGAGGAAAGCACGTTCGTGGACACGAGGGGCTCCTCGAGGGTCGAGCGCGAGCAGGAGCCCGTGCGGCCAGGTGAGCCTCCCCCTCTGTCATGTGGCCTGAGAGCTTCACCGCACACTGCTGTGCGCGGCTTGCACCGTGGGCGAGACGCGTGAGCGCCTGCTTTCCAGAGTCCGCCTCCCCTGCGCGGTAACGAGGCCTGAGAGTTTCCGGGGAGGATTTGCTCCTTCGGCGCCACGCCTCGAGGGCGTGGTCTCTCCCGCGCAGGATCGTCAGCGGTGTATTCAGTTGTTCCGTTCTTGCCGCGGCCGCTGGTCGATTGCTTGCTGGTAAAGGCGGCCGGCACGGTAGGACGAGCGCACCAGCGGCCCGGACATCACCCCGGAGAAGCCGATCTCCTCGGCCTCCTCCTTCAGCTCCGTGAACTCGGCCGGCTTGGCCCACCGGTCCACCGGGTGGTGTCGCAGGGACGGCCGCAGGTACTGGGTGATGGTGATCAGCTCGCAGCCCGCGTCGTACAGGTCCTGCAGCGCCTGGCTGATCTCCTCCCGCTCCTCGCCCATACCTAGGATCAGGTTCGACTTGGTCACCAAGCCCGCCTCCCGGGCGGCGGTGATGACCTCCAGGGAGCGCTCGTACCGGAACGCGGGACGGATCCGCTTGAAGATCCGCGGCACCGTCTCCACGTTGTGCGCGAGAACCTCCGGCCGGGCGGAGAGGACCTCCGCCAGCTGCTCGGGGACCGCGTTGAAGTCGGGGATCAGCAGCTCGACCTTGGTCCGGCCGCCCGCCCGGCCGGCGGTCGCGGCGTGGATCCGCCGCACGGTCTCCGCGTACAGCCAGGCCCCGCCGTCGGCCAGGTCGTCGCGGGCGACGCCCGTGACGGTGGCGTAGTTCAGGTCCATGGCCATCACCGACTCGGCCACCCGGCGTGGCTCGTCCCGGTCCAGCGCGGCCGGCTTGCCGGTGTCGATCTGGCAGAAGTCGCAGCGCCGCGTGCACTGGTCGCCGCCGATGAGGAACGTGGCCTCGCGGTCCTCCCAGCACTCGAAGATGTTCGGGCAGCGCGCCTCCTGGCAGACCGTGTGCAGGCCCTCGCGCTTGACCAGGCCGTGCAACTGGTTGAACTCGGGGCCCAGCTTCGCCCGGGTCCTCATCCACTCGGGCTTGCGCTCGATGGGGGTCTGGCTGTTGCGGACCTCCAGGCGCAGCAACTTGCGTCCGTCGGGTGCGACAGCGGACGGCGTGATGGTGCCACTCATCTCACAGCTCCGGGTACAGCGGGTGCTTCTGGGCCAGCGCGCTCACGCGCGCCTTGAGCGCCTCGGCGTCGTATGACGGCTTGAGCGCCTCGGCGATGATGTCCGCGACCTCCCGGAAGTCGGCCGCCTGGAAGCCGCGGGTGGCCAGGGCCGGGGTACCGATCCGTAGGCCCGAGGTGACCATCGGCGGCCGCGGGTCGTTCGGGACGGCGTTGCGGTTGACCGTGATGCCCACCTCATGGAGCCGGTCCTCGGCCTGCTGCCCGTCCAGCTCGGAGTCACGCAGATCGACCAGGACCAGGTGCACGTCCGTGCCGCCGGACAGCACGTTCACCCCGTGCTTGCGGGCGTCCTCCGAGGTCAGCCGCTCGGCGAGGATCCGGGCACCGTCCAGCGTCCGCTGCTGGCGCTCCTTGAAGCCCTCGCTCGCGGCGACCTTGAACGACACCGCCTTCGCCGCGATCACGTGCTCCAGCGGACCGCCCTGGAAGCCCGGGAAGACCGCCGAGTTCATCTTCTTCGCGAAGTCCTTCTTCGCGAGGATGATCCCGCCGCGCGGTCCCCCGAGGGTCTTGTGCGTCGTGGAGGTCACCACGTCCGCGTACTCGACCGGGTTCGGGTGCAGCCCGGCCGCAACCAGGCCCGCGAAGTGGGCCATGTCGACCCACAGGAAGGCGCCGGCCTCGTCGGCGATCCGCCGGAACTCGGCGAAGTCCAGCTGGCGCGGGTAGGCGGACCAGCCCGCGATGATGACCTTGGGCCGGTGCTCCTTGGCGAGGCGCTCGACCTCGGCCATGTCCACCAGACCGGCCTCGTCGACGTGGTACGCGACCACGTCGAACTGCTTGCCGGAGAAGTTCAGACGCATGCCGTGCGTGAGGTGACCGCCGTGCGCCAGATCCAGCCCCAGGATCGTGTCCCCGGGCTGGGCGATCGCGAACAGCGCCGCCTGGTTCGCGGACGCTCCCGAGTGCGGCTGTACGTTCGCGTACTCGGCGCCGAACAGCTCCTTCACCCGGTCGATCGCGATCTGCTCGGTCACATCGACGTGCTCACAGCCACCGTAGTAACGGCGGCCCGGGTAGCCCTCGGCGTACTTGTTGGTCAGCACCGAGCCCTGCGCCTCGAGGACCGCGACCGGAGCGAAGTTCTCCGACGCGATCATCTCGAGGGTGGACTGCTGGCGGTGCAGCTCGGCGTCGACGGCGGCGGCGACCTCAGGGTCGAAGTCGGCGAGCCGACGGTTCAGCACAGACATCTCAGGTTCCTTCGGTGAGAGCCGCGTAGGCGGTGGCGTCGAGCAGGTCCGGCGTACCGGAGATCCGCATCCGGAACAGCCAGCCCGCTGCGAACGGGTCGGCGTTGACCAGGCCGGGGTCGCCGACCGCGGCTTCGTTGATCTCGACGACCTCGCCGTCCGCAGGAGCGAACAGGTCGCTCACGGACTTGGTCGACTCGATCTCCCCGCACGCCTCACCTGCCGTGATCGTCGTGCCGACGGCGGGCAGGTCGAGGTAGACGACGTCGCCGAGTGCGTCAGCTGCATGGGCAGTGACACCGACGGTCGACAGGTCGCCGTCGGTCGCGATCCACTCGTGGTCGCTGGTGTACATCAGCTCGGTGGGCAGGCTCATGATCTGTTCTCCTGTGGAAGTGCTCAGGCTTGGCGGCGGTAGAAAGGCAGCAAAACGACCTCGGCGTACTCCTGTCGGCCGCGGATGTCGACGCATACCTTCGTGCCGGGATCACTCCGGCCGGTCGGCAGGTAGGCCATCGCCACGGGGTGGCCGAGGGTGGGCGACAGGGCTCCCGAGGTGACTTCGCCGATGTGCTCGCCGGTATCCGGGTCGAGTACGGCATAGCCGGTGCGCGGCGCTCGTCGACCGGTCGAGGCCAGCCCGACCAGCACGCGGGTCGGGGCCTCGTGACGACGGGCGGCCAGGGCCGCCTCGCCCACGAACCCGCCGGGCTTCCCGAACGCCACGACTCGGCCCAGTCCCGCATCGAACGGCGTCGTGCGGACGGTGAGTTCCTGACCGTACAACGGCATACCGGCCTCAAGGCGCAGCGTGTCACGGCAGGCCAGCCCACAGGGCACCAGCCCGTGCGACGCGCCCGCCGCGCTGACGGCCCGCCAGACAGACTCCGCGTCTTCGGGACGGCAGTAGATCTCGAAGCCGTCCTCGCCGGTGTAGCCGGTGCGAGCGAGCAGCACGTCGTGGCCTGCCAACCGCGCCGGGTCGATCGCGTAATACTTCAGCGACGGCACGTCGACATCGGCTACGTCGCTCACGATGGCCGGTGACCTCGGTCCCTGGACCGCGATCAGCGCCCACTCGCCGGACGCGTCCCGGACCGTGGCGGCGTAGCCGTCGATCCGCTCACGCAGCTGGGAGAGCACGACCAGCACGTTGCCCGCGTTGGCCACGACGAGGTACCGCTCCTCGGCCAGGCGGTAGACGACCAGGTCGTCGAGTATTCCGCCGTTTTCGTGGACCCAGCATGGAGTAGCGTGCGCGGCCGACAGCGATCTTTGACGGCTCCCCGACCAGGGCGTGGTCCAGGGCCCGGCCCGCCTCGGGACCGGCCAGCTCGATCTCGCCCATGTGGGAGAGATCGAAGATTCCCGCGGTGGTCCGTACGGCGTGGTGCTCGGCCAGCTCGGAGGTGTAGCGCAGCGGCATGGACCAGCCGGTGAAGTCGGTGAACGATGCACCGAGCTGCGTGTGGAGGTCGTGCAGGGGTGTCTTCTTCGACATGGTGGTTTCTCTCAGACCGTGACCGGTCGGGTCACGACGCGAAGGTCTCGGGGGGCGGGCAGGCGCAGACCAGGTTCCGGTCGCCGTGCGCCTGGTCGATCCGGCTGACCGGCGGCCAGTACTTGTCGGGCGTGACGCCGGCGGGGAAGACGGCCCGCTCGCGCGAGTAGGCCCGGGTCCAGTGGCCGGCGATCGCGGCCGCGGTGTGCGGTGCCCGGCGCAGCGGGCTGTCCTCGAGGTTCCAGACGTCCTTGTCCACCAGGTCGATCTCCGCGCGGATCGCGATCAGCGCCTCGCAGAAGCGGTCCAGCTCCGCAAGGCTCTCGCTCTCCGTCGGCTCGACCATCAGCGTGCCGGCGACCGGGAAGCTCATCGTGGGAGCGTGGAAGCCGTAGTCGATGAGTCGCTTGGCGATGTCGTCGACCGTTACCCCGGTGGCGGCGGTGAGCGGGCGTACGTCGAGGATGCACTCGTGTGCGACGAGGCCGGCCTCCCCGGCGTACAGGACGGGGAAGTGCGGGGCGAGCCGCCGGGCGATGTAGTTGGCACTCAACACGGCCGTCTGAGTCGCCTCGGTCAGCCCCTGCGCGCCCATCATCCGGATGTAGGCCCACGGGATCGGCAGTATGCCGGCGCTGCCGAACGGTGCGGCGCTCACCGACCCGATGCCGTCGCGGCGTCCGGTGTCGGGGTGCAGCGGGTGGGTGGGCAGGTACGGGGCGAGGTGTTCGGCCACCGCGACCGGGCCGACGCCCGGCCCGCCGCCGCCGTGCGGGATGCAGAACGTCTTGTGCAGGTTGAGGTGGGACACGTCGCCACCGAACTCACCCGGCCTGGCGACCCCGAGCAGCGCGTTGAGGTTGGCGCCGTCGACGTACACCTGTCCGCCGTGCTCGTGCACCAGCTCGCACAGCCGGGTGATGCTCTCCTCGTAGACGCCGTGCGTCGAGGGGTAGGTCACCATGATCGCGGCCAGGTCGTCGGAGTGCTTCGCGCACTTGGCCTCGAGGTCGGCGAGGTCGACCGTGCCGTCGGGCCGGGACGCCACCACGACGACGCGCATCCCGGCCATGACGGCCGAGGCGGCGTTGGTACCGTGCGCGCTTGCCGGGATCAGGCACACGTCGCGTCCGGCCTGGCCGTTGCTCCGGTGATAGGCGCGGATCACCAGCAGGCCCGCAAGCTCGCCCTGCGATCCGGCGTTCGGCTGGATGGAGACCTTGGCGTAACCGGTGACCTCGGCCAGCCACGTCTCGAGCTGCTCGATCAGCGTCAGGTACCCGGCCGCGTCCGTGAGGGGCGCGAACGGGTGCAGGTCCGCGAAGGCGGGCCAGCTGACCGGCTCCATCTCCGTGGTCGCGTTGAGCTTCATCGTGCAGGACCCGAGCGGGATCATCCCGCGGTCCAGCGCGAAGTCACGGTCGGAGAGCTTGCGCAGGTAGCGCAGCATCGCGGTCTCCGACCGGTGCTGGTGGAAGACCGGGTGGGTGAGGAAGGGGGAGATACGACGCAGTCCCGACGGAAGCGCCGCCGGAGCGCCACCAGCCGCCGGCCCGTCCAGGTCGTCACCGGCCCAGCCGAAGGCGTCGAGCACCAGGCGGACGTGGTCCTCCGTCGTGACCTCGGAGCAGGAGACACCGACGTGGTCGCCATCCACCAGCCGCAGCCGCACGCCCTTGTCGTGCGCGGCCGCGACGACCTCCTCGGCACGACCGGGGACCCGCACCAGCAGGGTGTCGAAGAACTCGCGGTGCACCACCGTGATCCCACTCGCCCGCAGACCCGCGGCGATGAGCGTGGCGTGCCGGTGCGTCCGTCGGGCGATCTCGGCCAGACCGTCGGGGCCGTGGTAGACGGCGTACATCGACGCGACCACGGCGAGCAGCACCTGCGCCGTGCAGATGTTGGAGGTCGCCTTGTCGCGGCGGATGTGCTGCTCGCGGGTCTGCAGGGCGAGGCGATACGCCGGCCGGCCGGCATCGTCCACGGACACGCCCACGAGCCGGCCCGGCAGGTGACGTTCGAGCCCTTCGCGGACCGCGATGTAGCCGGCGTGCGGCCCGCCGTAGAACAGGGGGACACCGAACCGCTGGGACGATCCCACGACGATATCGGCGCCGTACTCACCCGGTGGCACGAGCACGGTGAGCGCCATCAGGTCGGCGGTCACGGTGACCAGCGCCCCGCGTGCCTGTGCCGCAGCGGTCACCTCGCGCAGGTCGCGGACCGCGCCCGAGCAGCCGGGATAGGACAACACCACTCCGAAGAAGTCGTCCTTTGGCAGCGGCTCAAGGACGTCGATCTCGGCGACCTCGATGCCGACGGCGGCTGCACGCGTGCGCAGGACGTCGAGGGTCTGCGGCAGGGTGTCGCGGTCGACCAGGACACGGGGGTGGCGCTTCTTGCCCGCGACGCGGCGCATGACCGTGACGGCCTCGGCGACCGCCGTGCCCTCATCCAGCAGCGAGGCGTTGGCGGTCGGCAGCCCGGTGAGGTCGCCGACCATGGTCTGGAAGTTGATCAGCGCTTCGAGCCGGCCCTGGCTGATCTCCGGCTGGTACGGCGTGTAGGCGGTGTACCAGGCCGGGTCCTCCAGCACGTTACGCCGGATCACCGCGGGCGTGATAGTCGCGTGGTAGCCGAGACCGATCATCGGGACGGCCACGGTGTTCCTGCCCGCGAGCTCATGTAGCTCGGCGCGCGCCTCGGCTTCGGTGGCGGCGGCGGGCAGCTTCAGGTCGAAGGTGCTCCGGATACCACTCGGGACGGCGGCGTCAATGAGGGCGGCCAGGGTCGGGTAGCCGACTTCGGCCAGCATCTTGGCGCGGTCGGCATCGTTGACGCCGAGGTGACGGGCGACGAACTCCCCGGACGGGGAAGGAGATTCGGGTGAGGTCATGGAAGGAGGCTCCCTGCTGAGGGCACCGCGGGCGCGGCGCCGTGAATAGGTGACCTCCCCGCTCTGTCATCGGTACCTGAGAGCTTCACCGCCGGGTCGGGCGGTTTGCACCGTGGGCGCAGGACGCGACGTCCTGTCTTTCCAGAGTTGCCTCACCGAAGCGGTAGTTGGGCCTGAGAGATTCTGGGGAGAGTTGCTCCTTCGGCGCCTCACCAAGGATGGGCGAGGGCTCTCCCGCTTCGGTTCGAGCGGCACGATGTTCAATTGTCCAGCGTGACCGTAAGGTCGCTCTGTGGTGCCGTCGAGGCAGCTCAGTGCTTTGACGGCACCAGGTGGCCGCTGAGGTCGTGGTCAGGCGCGGTCTGCGGACGCCAGCGCGGGACTGGTCACCTGGTTTTTCGTCATCAGCGTGACCAGGTCGAACACCACGGTGGCGGCAGCAACACAGGTGATCTCGGCGTGGTCGTATGCCGGAGCGACTTCGACCACGTCACCGCCGATGATATTGAGTCCGTCGAGGCTGCGGAGCAGGCGAAGCAGCTCCCGGCTGTTGAACCCGCCCATCTCCGGCGTGCCCGTCCCGGGTGCGAATGCGGGGTCGAGCACGTCGATGTCGATGGAGACGTACACCGGTGCGTCGCCCACCCGTCGCCGTACGGCGTCCACTGCCCCCTCGATCCCGATCACGTCGAGGTCCCCCGCACGGATCGCGCGGAAGCCGAACGCCTTGTCGTTCACGAGGTCCATCTGGTCGTAGATCGGTCCGCGGATGCCCAGGTGTATGGACTTGTCCTCGGCGAGCAGGCCCTCTTCGAAGGCTCGGCGGAACACCGTGCCATGGGTGATCGGGGCGTTGAAGTACGTGTCCCAGGTGTCAAGGTGCGCGTCGAAATGGACCAGCGCGATCGGACCGTACTTGTCCTTGGCCGCCCGCAGCATAGGCAGTGCGACGGTGTGGTCACCGCCGATGGTCACGATGCGCCGGTCGGAGTGCCCCACGACGTCGCGGGCGTAGCCCTCGATCTGGGCAACCGCCTCGTCAATGCTGAAGGGTGTGCAGGGAACATCACCGGCGTCGACGACCTGGACCGCTTCCAGCGGTGCGGTGTCGAGTTCGACGTGGAACTTGGGGCGCAGGTGACGCGAGGCCTGACGGACGCCCATCGGTCCGAAGCGGGCGCCCGGGCGGTACGACGTGCCCCCGTCGAACGGCACACCCAGGACCGCGATGTCGTAGTCGCTGACCGAGCCGATGTCGGGTATCCGAGCGAAGGTGCCCAGGCCGGCGAACCGGGGGACCTTCGTGGCGTCCAGGGCTCCGATCGGGGCGGGGCGGCTGTCGTGGTTCATCACGGTCTCCAGTCAGTTCGTAACAGTGGTGGTGGGGGAGGAGCCGGCAGGCTCGGCCGGGTGGTCGGCGCCCGCGGCGGTGTCGCTGAGCGCCCGGCCCCGGGTCTCGATGCCCCAGGCCAGCGTGATCAGGAGCCCGACGACCGACACGACGGCGCCGACGAGGAGCGGCAGACTATGGCTCTTGGCCAGGGCGAACGGCATCAGGAAGGTGGCCGCGGCCGCCCCGATGCGGGAGAACGCGGTCCCCACACCGACGGCGGTGGCTCGGACCTCGGTCGGGAACAGCTCGTTGGGGTAGACCACTTCAAGGAAGCTGGAGCCGCCCGAGGCGAGCGCGAAGACGCAGACCGCGGCGAAGGAGACCCAGGACGGCAGTCCGGGCACCAGACCGGGGACGCCCAGGGCGACCGCGATGATCCCGAAGGACCACAGCAGCAGTGCCCGACGGCCGATCCGCTCGACCAGCCAGAGTCCTGGGATGCCGCCGACGACGAAGAGCACGGCGAGGAAGACCTCCGCCGCGTTGCCGGTGATTCCCATGCCCGCCAGCAGGTCGGGGGCGAACGAGTACAGCGCGAACAGCGGGATCACCTGGGCGGTCCAGAAGACGCCGACGAACAGAGTGCGCTTGAGGTACGGCGGGCGGAACACCGTGGTGTAGCCAGTTCGCGCGAGTGCCGGTTCCCTGGGCAGGTCCGCGACGCCGTACTGCGGACCGAAGACCTTCTTGATCGCCCGGTCGGCGTCGTCGGGACGGCCCTTGCTGAGCAGCCAGCGCGGCGACTCCGGCGTACCGAGCCGCAGGAACAGGGTCACAAGGGCGAACACGGCCGGGCTGGCGAGCATGAACCGCCAGGCGTTCTCACCGAGTCCAGCGAGGCCCACGCCCACCACGTACGCCGCCGCGGCACCGATCGCCCAGACCACGAAGGTCGCACCGAGCATCCGACCGCGGAACCGCCGCGGAAGGTACTCCGCCAGCAGCGACGTGGCGATCGGGTAGTCGGCACCAATGGCCGCGCCAAGGAGGAAGCGCAGGAGCACCAGCTGCCAGACCTCCGTCGTGAAGGCGGACAGCACAGAGAACAGCGCGAGCGCGCCGAGGTCGGCGATGTACATGATGTGCCGGCCGATCTTGTCGGTGACGTATCCGAAGACCGCCCCACCGAAGAAGATACCGACCAGGCTGGCGGCCGCGACCAGGCCCTTGTCGCCAGCGGTCATGCCAAGGGCCGGCGTGAGCGTCGTGAAGGCGACACCGATGATCGCGATCGCATAACCGTCGATGAACGGTCCGCCCGACGAGTAGGCCGTCAGTTTCTTGTGGAAGCGCGTCAGTGGCGCGTCGTCGATGAGATTCGACCGAGCAGTCATGGGAGGAGTCCTTGGCTCGCTGGGGCCGTGCGGAGGTGCTGCTCCATGTGTACGTCGGTGCCGAATGCGCCGTGCAGACCCACAACGCTCAAAGTTCCCGCCCGCGCTTATACATCCGCACAATGCCGCTATGCAGATAGTCAGGCCCGTTGTACCGTGACCGCATGCCGATCACGGTGGGCGAGCTGCTCGAGATGCCGCACCTGCGCCTGAGACTCCACTCAGGGGCCAGCGCGCTGGACCGGCCCATTTCGTGGACACACACAACCGAGCTGCCCGAACCGTGGCGCTGGGTGGCCGGCGGCGAACTCCTCATGACGAACGGCATGCCGATCCCGCGGAGCGCGTCCGGCCAGGAGGAACTGGTCCGGCAGCTGGTCGATCACGGTGCCGCCGCGCTGGCCATCGGCGAGCAGATGTACGCCCCACCGCTGACCAAGCGGCTGGCGCGGACGAGCGAAGAACTGGGCTTCCCGGTGCTCTGGATCGCCTACCCCATGCCGTTCGTCGCGATCTCCCGCGCAGTCGCCGAGGCGACCCTCCTGGAACAGTCGCAGCGTCTGATCCGGACCGAGCGGATCTACCAGGCGCTGCAGCAGATCTCCTCGCAGAGCTCCGGACTCAAGATGCTCACGAGTGCACTGTCCCGCGAGCTCGGCTGCGAGGTCCGGGTGTGCGACCGGGCGACCGGCCACGACTGGTACCCGGGCGTCCCTTCGCTCCCCGCAGAGATCCGCACCGCCGTGACCGAGCGTCGCGGAAAGCTCCGCGCCGGCGTCATCGCGGTCCATCTCGATGGCGACCGTCGCGTGCTCCTGGTCGACGTGCCGACGCATCCGGACGCGGTCCTCGTCGCCCTCCCTGAGCCGGCCGAGCAGCCGGACGCGCTGCTGCTGCAACACGCCGCGACCGTGTGTGCGCTGGCGCTCTCCCAAGCCCGCTTGACCATCGAGCACGACCGCAGGACAGGTGCGGAGCTTTTGCTCCAGATCCTCGACGCACAGGTATCGCCGTCCGTGGCCCAGCGCCAGCTGGAGGAACTCGGCCTGCGGCTCGCGGAGGCGGTGTGCGTGGCGGCGCGGAACGACCACGACCCGGACCTGCTCAGAAACGTGCACCTGAACCTGTGGCGCTCAGCCGTCAGCCACGTCACGGTGCACCGCGGTGGCACGTCGCTCACGGTTCTCCCCGACAACGCTGCCGTGCGGGTGCTGGTGCAGGCTCTCGGGCAGAGCGGCCAGGCAGGTGTCAGCGAGCTGATCGTCCGCTCTGACCGCGTGGTCGACGCAGCACGAGAGGCCACGTGGGCGCTCGACATCGCGCGGGAGCAGGGCACCCCACTGCTGCAGTACGCCGACGCCGGCCCCCTCCTCGGTCCGCGCAACCCGGCCGAGGCACGGGCACTCGTCGATCGCGTACTCGGTCGCGTTCTCGAGCTGCCGTCCGAGCATGCGAGCGAACTGCTGACGACCCTGCGGGTGTTCCTCGAAAACGGCAGGTCCTGGCAGCGCACCGCCGAAGCCCTGCACGTTCATCGACAGACGGTGCTCTATCGGGTTCGGCGCGTGGAGCAGCTGACTGGGCGGCACGTCACGGATACCGGTGACCTGGCGGCGCTGTGGCTCGCCCTGAAGGCTCTGTGAGGCCAATCCATCCAGCCGTTGATCTTCAGCGGTTCTTCCGCTCCATGGTCGGCTGGTGTATCACACGGTTCCCGCCGTAGCGAGCGTGGTACTCGGGGTGCCCGGTTGTTGGCCGAGATCGGAGACGATCGCACCCGCTTCGCCGATGCCTGCGGCCTGAAGGCTAGGGTGGCACGAATACCCCATGGTGAGGCTTTTCTGCTCTTCGTCGGCGCGAGGGGACCCTCTCGGCACTGGGGCGTCGCCGACGCCGGAGCAACCGCGTCGTTTCCGGCTGATCCGGCGCAGTGTCGCAGGTCAGGTGTTCGTGTTGCAGCTGGTGCTCGTGGTGCTGTTCGGGTTGGGCGCCGTGGCTGCCCTCGTGCTGCAAGCTCAGGGGGGCGAGTGTGCCGGAGGCGCGGGAACGCTCTCTCACTGGCGCCGAGACCTTCGCCAACGCCCCGGGGACGCTGGCCGCCATCAAGTCCGCCGACCCCACGGCCTCGCTGCAGCCGCGCGCGGAGGCGGCACGGAAGACGTCGAGGGTCGACTACATCGTCGTGTTCAGTCCGGCTGGCATCCGCTGGACCCACCCCAACCCGCAGCTGATCGGCAAGCATGTGTTGGGCTCGTACGATCAAGCGCTCGCCGGGCATGCCCAGACGGGCACATTCACCACGCCCCTGGGACTACTGAGATTTTCACGGTGGGGTCGGTGGTGCGAGGGTCAGTCCGGTGGCGGTGAGGCAGCCGTCGATCAGGTGTGGCCGGAGCTGGATCCTGCGTAACTCCCGGCGGAGGACACGGTCGAGGTCGTCGGGTGTGTCGAAGGCGGTGTTGGCCATGGTCCGGCGTACCAGTGACCAGACGGCCTCGACGGGGTTCAGGTCGGGTGCATACGGCGGGAGGCAGACGGTGGTGAGCCAGTCGTGCTCGGCCTCGTAGCGTTTCAGCCCGACCGCCAGGTGAGTGTTGAGATTGTCCCAGACCACCACGATCGGGCCGCCGAGCTGGATGTATGCGCGGACGAGCAGGTCGCGGTAGTCCTGCCAGGAGAAGCTCTTGCGGGCGCCGGGCCCTACCCCTTGATCGTGGACACCCTGATCATTGGATCGTGAAGATCCATAGGACAGGAGTTCCCGTTGGGGACGTCGAAGTGCTCGCCTGAGTTCCGGGCCGATGCCGTCGCGCTGTACCACGCCAGCCCGGGTGGGACGTACGCGTCGGTGGCCAAGGACGTGGGCGTCAACCACGAGACGCTGCTCACGTGGGTTCGGGACGCCGAGCAGGCCGCCCGGCCCGGGGCCGTGGAGGCCACCGCGATGGAGAAGGAGAACCGTCAGCTGCGGGCGCGGGTGAAGGAACTCGAGCTCGAGCGGGAGATCCTGCGGAGGGCCGCGAAGTATTTTGCGGCCGAGACCAGCTGGTGAGCAGCCGCTTCCAGTTCGTCGACGATCATCGTGGCCCCTTCGGCGTCAAGCGGCTGTGTCGGATGCTGCAGGTCTCGCGTTCCGGCTTCTACCGGCACCTGGCCGGCGCGCAAGCGCGGGCCGACCGGGCACGGGCCGATGCCGAGCTCGCTGAGCGCATCACCGAAATCCACCAGGAGTCCGACGGCACCTACGATCCCCGCGCGTCACCGCCGAGCTCCGGGACGGCGGCGAGCGGGTCAATCACAAGCGGGTGGCACGCGTCATGAGGAGGTTCAACATCGTCGGGTTCCACCTGCGCAAGAAGGTCCGCACCACCATCCCCGAACCCTCTGCGACGCCGGTGCCGGACCTCCTGCAGCGCGACTTCACCGCGACCACGCCGAACACTCGCTACGTGGGCGACATAACCTACCTGCCGGTGGGAGGTGGCCAATTCCTTTATCTGGCAACGGTGTTGGACCTGTCCTCGAGACGACTGGCGGGCTGGTCGATCGCCGACCACATGCGCACCGAGCTGGTCACCGACGCGCTCAAGGCCGCGGCCGCGGCCCGGGGTGCCGACGGCCTGCGCGGGGCGATCTTCCACAGCGACAACGGGTCGCAATACGTCTCGAAGGAGTTCGCCCAGGTCTGCGGCGAACTCGGCGTGATCAGGTCACGTGGCGCGGTGGGCACGAGCGCGGACAACGCCGCCGCGGAATCGCTGAACGCGACCATGAAAAGAGAGACGCTCCAGGGGAGAAAACGGTGGAACGGGGCCCGTGAGGCCCGGCTCGGGGTCTTCCGATGGGCAACTCGCTACAACACCAGGCGAAGGCACTCCCGCCTCGGCCAGATCAGCCCGATCACTTACGAACAGCGATCAACTACGCTGGCCACCGCCGCGTAACCGGCTGGAACTCCGGCCTGGGCGCCTTCACCCAGGCATTCGACAGTGACGACCTCGACGCCTCCGCGCTGATGCTGCCCATCGTCGGCTTCTTGCCACCGCACGACCCCCGTGTACAGTCCACCGTGCTGGCCATCGCCACCCAACTGACCGACCGCAACGGCCTGGTCCGGCGCTAGGGTCTTCCAGGCGCCGTAGCGTTCCGGCTGGTCACGCCACGGGACACCGGTGCGGATCCGGAACAGGATCCCGTTGAGCACCGTGCGGTGGTCGTTCCATCGGCCTCCCCGCCTGCCTGAAGACGGCAGGCGCCGCTCCAGCAGCGACCACTCGCGATTCGTCAGATCCCCCCGACCCATGGCCGAACCAACGAGCGATCGGTCAGAAAGTCACATGATCCGCCGGACAGTGCCTAGCCGTCCCACTGGCTTCGCGCATCCCGCCTGATCCAGAGCGAGCCCTTCTCCGCCTCCAACCTCGCCCAGTTCACGATCAAGATCCGGACCATATACGGGCCGGAGACAGCCCTCCGTGCTTGAGAGCTGGCATTCGTACTGGTCAGAGCCATGTGCGCCGTGTACCACCAGCAGACGAAGAACCTCCTGGTGGCACTCAGACGCAGTGTTGAGACGCGGCACTTCGTACATCGAGCCAAGAAGATCGGCGCTCACCAGCCAGCAACTACGCACAACAGGGCACGGTGAGCGCCACGTTCACGCGACGACGGGCGGCGCAACCGTCCGCCAGGTCAGCACTCGTCCGACCGCTACCCAACCTGCAAAGACCGCGGCATGCGACAGAGCTGCGAAGAGCGCCCCAACCGAATCTGACGGGCTGTCAGCAAAGTTAGCATTAGGTCAGCAAAGGCACTGCCACAGCCGCCCACAGACGGCCACACCATGGAATCACCCGCCACCCCCACTCAGGTCCGCAACCCGCTCAGCCGTCCCTCCACGAATGATCGAAAAACGGTAGGCAGTACCCAACCGCCTCCCACCCGCCAGCCGCCGACACTCAGTCATTTCCGCAGGTCAGCGCACCCTTCCCCGTGGTTTCAATGGGACCGGGGGGAGCTCCGGAGCCAGCAGCGGAGCGCCGTCGTAGCCCTTCACCTCGCCGAATCGGGTGCCCTCCATCCAGTCCCGGCGGGCCTGGGCGATCTCCTCCTGGGAGCGGGCGATCCAGTTCCAGAACATGATCAGTTCCTCCTCGAACGGCTCGCCGCCCAGGAGCATCAGGCCCGCGTCCGACTCGGCGCGCAGGGGAAGTTCGGTGCGGCCGCAGCCCAGGTAGAGCATCGAGCCGGGCAGGACGGGTACGCCGTCGACGTGGATCTCGCCGGACATGGAGAGCACGGCGTACTCGAAGTCCGGGTCCAGCGGGAGGCGTACGTCGGCGCCGCGGGTCAGGGTCAGGTCGGCGCCCGTGATCGGGGTGTACGCCGTGCCCGGCGAGGTCGCGCCGTCGAGGTCGCCCAGGATCAGGGTGGCCTTGAGGCCGGGGGCGGTGACCGTCGGCAGTTCGGTGTGGTGCTCGAAGCGCGGGTCGGTGTGGCGGTGGGTGTCCGGGAGGGCGACCCACAGTTGCGCGCCGTGCAGGAAGCGGGCGTGCGACCTGGGGCTCTCCTCGGAGTGGCTGATGGCCCGGCCGGAGGTCATCAGACCCAGCTCGCCGGGGCGGATCATCTGGAGGCTGCCCGTCGAGTCGCGGTGCAGCACCTCGCCCTCGTGCAGCCAGCTCACCGTCTGGAGGCCCATGTGCGGGTGCGGCGGGACCTGCATGCCGGGCTCGTCGGCGATGTCGTCGGGGCCGTAGTGATCGACGAAGCACCAGGCGCCCACCATGCGGCGGCCCAGGTTCGGCAGCAGCCGCCTCACCTCGGTGGACTCGCCGAGTTTGACGCGACGGGGGCTGAGGAGTTCCCGTACGGGCTCCGCCACCACGAAGCCACGGCCGCCGCACACCGCGGGGACCGACTCGCGATCGAGATTGCTCATGGCGCCCAACCTAGCCCCATGGGGCGCTTGAAGCCCCCGCTCGCCGTCGTTCGCGGGCTTTCTCGGGCCTTCGCCGCCGACAACGGCAGCGTAGTGGAATATTCAACCAATCGTGCCTGTTGTTGCGGCCGGTGGCTCCGAACGAGGCACCTGAGGAGGTCAGTGGTGGACACGACGTACTACGAGCACGGAACCCCGGCGGAGCGCTGGGAGCGGGCGCAGATGTTCTTCGACGCCCGGGACTACGCCGCCGCGGCCCGCGTGCTGAACGGGCTGGTCGAGGAGGTGCCGGAGCAGACCGGCCCCCGGCTGCTGCTGGCGCGCGCCTACTACCACTCGGCCCAACTGCGCCGGGCCGAGACCGAGTTGCGCGTCATCGTCGAGCGCGACCCGGTGGAGCACTACGCCCGGCTGATGCTGGGCCGCACCCTCCAGCGGCAGGGCCGCCAGGACGAGGCCGAGACGCACCTGCGCGTCGCCTCCGCCCTCGCGGGCGACTTCGGGGACCGGAGCGAATAACCGGTCAGAGCGGCGCCGCCGGGTGGAGGAGCAGGAACAGGGTGACCGCGGAACTCGCCGAGGACACCGCGGACACCACCGCACCGGCGGCGGCGCCCCACACGGCGGCGCCGACCGCCGTGAAGGCCGATGGCCAGGGCCGGCCCGCCGGTGCCGGCGCCAGCAGGGCGGCGACCCGGCGCGGCACCGGGCCCCCGGCGGTCACCGCGGCGAGGGTGGGCACGGGCGCGGCGGACGACAGCAGGGCCGCCTTGCCGATCGCCCGCGCGACCACGCGCCGGTCACCGACCGCGCGGGCCGCGTCCTCGTCGGCCCAGCGCTCGGCGGTGTAGACGACGGCGGACCGCAGCGGCCGCAGGAAGGGGTTGGCGCAGGCCGCCAGGTGGACGGTGAGCAGGTGACGGTGGTGGCGGGCCGCCAGGTGGGCGCGTTCGTGCGCGAACAGGGCCCGCCGCTCGTCCGGGGCGAGGCCGTCCAGAAGTGCCGTGGTGACGACGATCCGGTCGTGACTGCCGGGCAGGGCGTAGGCGTAGGGCGTGGTGTCGGGCAGGACCACGACGGGTGCGGCGCGCAGCCCGGTCAGGGCCCGGCGGGCGCGGCGGGCCACCCGCCGGTGGCGCCACAGGGTGCGCCCGCAGGCCGCCGCGACCAGTGCCAGGGCGGGGATCGCCGCACGGCCGGCGACCCGGTCGCGCGAGACGGCCGCCCTGAACTCGGGATCGGCCCACTCGTCCGGAACCGGGCTGCCGGTCAGCTGGGCGCTGCCGACGACCGTGAGCAGGGCGAGGCACAGCGTGCTGGATCCGCCCAGGACGGCGGCCACCCGGGTCAGCAGCCGGGTGGCCGTGCGCGGGTGCAGGCGCGGTGCGGCCAGGCGTGCGACGGGCCAGGCGGACAGCGGCAGCACCAGCGGCAGTAAGACGTAGAGCCCCATGAGGCGTCAGTGTTCCGTACCGTTGTCCCTCGGGCGTCCCGCGCTGTCGGCGCTGTCGGCGTCGTCCGCGGCGGCGGCCGTGTCCAGCAGTGCGCGCAGCACCTGCTCGTCGCCGGGCGGCAGCGTGGTGACGAAGCTGGTCAGCACCGCCTCGCGGTCCCGTTCGCCGTCCAGCAACCTGCGCATCCGGAGCGCCGCGAGGCGGGCGACGTCCGCGGTCGGGGTCCACACGAAGGAGCGGCCCCGGCGCTCGCGGGAGACGACGTCCTTGGCGAGCAGCCTGGTCAGGATGGTGACCACGGTGGTGTAGGCGAGATCGCCGCCGAGCCGCTGCTGCACCCAGGCCGCGGTGACCGGGCCGTCCGCCTCGCGGAGCGCGCCGAGCACCTGGCTCTCCAGTTCACCCTGCCCGCGCCGGGCACGCCCGTGTTGTGTCGTCATGTGCGTCTCCCTCCGGCGTCGGCGTGTCGCACCACGCTACTTCACACCGGAGGCGCTGCCGGGGGTGCTGCACGCCGGTTCCCGCACGCCCCGCGGAAACCGGCGCGTCCTCACCCGCTCAGGACGCACCGGCGCCGGTTACGCGCCAGGTTGGTGGCCTGCCTGCGCCAGGCGGACCGGGCCGCGCGAGCGCCGTGGCATCCTGACGTGATGGCTTCCCCCCGTGCGCGTACATCCCTGGCCGAGCAGGTCGAGGAACTCCTCGCCGACGACGGCCCGTTGCCCATCGTCGCCGCCGGAGACCCGGTGCTGCGGCGCGCCGCCGAGCCGTTCGACGGCCAGCTGGAGCCCGAGCTGCTGTCCCGCCTCATTCGGGCGATGCGCCTGACCATGCACGCGGCACCGGGCGTGGGACTGGCCGCGCCGCAGGTCGGGGTGGGGCTGCGGATCGCGGTCGTGGAGGACCCGGCACCGGTGCCGGACGAGGTGCGAGTGGCGCGCGGACGGGTACCGCTCCCCTTCCGCGTGCTGGTCAATCCGTCCTACGAGGCCGTCGGCACCGCGCGCGCCGCGTTCTACGAGGGCTGCCTGAGCGTCCCTGGCTGGCAGGCCGTGGTGGCAAGGCACGCCGAGGTGCGCCTGCGGGCCCTGGACGAGCACGGGCGCGCGGTGGACGAGCTGCTCTCGGGCTGGCCCGCCCGGATCGTCCAGCACGAGACCGACCACCTCGGCGGCACCCTCTACCTCGACCGCGCCGAACTCCGTTCCCTCTCCTCCAGCGACGCGATGACGCGCCGCTGGACCCAGCCGACCCCGGCGGAGGCCGCGCGGGCGCTCGGCTTCGAGTTGCCGTAGGCGAGCACCGGCGCACCGCCCCCGCGGGAACTGCCGGAAAAGCCGGGGCGGTTCCCGGGGCGCATGGTCAGCCCCGGTAGGCCTCCAGCAGGCGGAGCCACACCTCGCTGATCGTCGGGTAGGACGGGACCGCGTGCCAGAGGCGGCTGATCGGAACCTCTCCGGCGACGGCGACGGACGCCGAGTGGAGCAGTTCGCCGACGCCGGGGCCGACGAAAGTGACACCGCGCAGGATCTCTGCGTCGAGGTCGACGACCATGCGGGCGCGGCCGCGGTACCCGTCGCCGTACAGGCCGGCCCCGGCGACCGAGGAGAGGTCGACGTCGACGGCCCGGACGCGGTGCCCGGCCTGTTCGGCTTCGGCCAGGGACAGGCCCACGGCTGCGGCCTCCGGGTCGGTGAAGACGACCTGTGGTACGGCGTGGTGGTCGGCGGTGGCGGCGTGCGCGCCCCATGGATCCGTCTCCAACAGGGGCACACCGGCCGCACGGGCGCCGATCGTGTCGCCCGCGATCCGGGCCTGGTACTTGCCCTGGTGGGTGAGGAGCGCGCGGTGGTTCACGTCGCCGCACGCGTACAGCCAGGTGCTGCCCAGCACGCGCAGGCTGTCGTCGACCGGCAGCCAGGAGCCGGGCTCCATGCCCACCGTCTCCAGGCCGACGTCGTCGGTGCGCGGCGCGCGCCCGGTGGCGAAGAGGATCTCGTCCGCCTCGACACGGTCGCCGTTGCCGGTGACGGCCACGACGGTGCCGTTCTCGCGGGCGACCGACTCCACCGCGGTGCCGGTGCGGATGTCGGCGCCCGCCTCCGTGAGGGCGTCGGCGACCAGTTCGCCGGCGAAGGGTTCCATGCGCGGCAGCAGCCCCTTGCCGCGGACCAGGACGGTGACCTGTGCGCCGAGCGCCTGGTAGACGGTGGCCATCTCGGTGGCGACGACACCGCCGCCCACGATGATCAGCCGCTCGGGCACCTGTTCGGAGCTGGTGGCCTCGCGGCTGGTCCACGGCTTGACGGCGTCGAGCCCGGGAAGCTCCGGCAGCCGGGCGCGGGTTCCGGTGCAGACGGCGACGGCGTGCCGGGCGGTCAGCGTCCTGCGCGTGCCGTCGGGGCCGTCGACCGTGACCGTACGCGGACCGGCCAGCCGGCCGTGCCCGCGGTGGAGGTCGGCGCCGATGCTGTCCAGCCACCGCACCTGGCCGTCGTCGTGCCAGTGCGAGGTGTACACGTCCCGGCGGGCGAGGACCGCGGTGGCGTCGAGAGGGCCGCGCACCGCCTGGCTCAGACCCGGCAGGCGGCGGGCGTCGGCGCGGGCGATGACCGGGCGCAGCAGGGCCTTGCTCGGCATGCACGCCCAGTACGAGCACTCGCCGCCGACCAGTTCGCTCTCCACGATCGCGGTGGACAGGCCGGCCGCCCGGGTGCGGTCGGCCACGTTCTCCCCCACGGGTCCGGCGCCCAGCACCACGACGTCGTACGCGATGGTTTCCGTTTCGGTCATGGGGTCAGTCTGGTGGGTGGTGTGCGCCCTGGCCACACGGGTACGTGCGCGGAATACCCGTAGGGTCGGCCGTGTTGTGCCCACGGCTTCGCCCCACGCCGGTAAGCCGACACCAGGAAGCACCAGGAAGAGGGATACGCATGACCAGCACCGTGGAGCTGACCAAGGAGAACTTCGATCAGACGGTCACGGACAACGAATTCGTCCTCATCGACTTCTGGGCGTCCTGGTGCGGACCGTGCCGTCAGTTCGCCCCCGTCTACGAGAAGGCGGCCGAGGACAACCCGGACCTGGTGTTCGGCAAGGTGGACACCGAGGCCCAGCCGGAACTGGCGGCGGCCTTCGGCATCCAGTCCATTCCGACGCTGATGATCGTCCGTGACCAGGTCGCCGTGTTCGCGCAGCCGGGCGCGCTGCCCGAGGCCGCTCTGGCGGACGTGATCGGCCAGGCCCGCAAGCTGGACATGGACGAGGTCCGCAAGTCGGTCGCCGAGCAGCAGAACGGTCAGTAGAAACGGTCCGTGGATCGGTTGGCGGATCGGACCGCGAGGTCTCGACGGGCTGCTTTCCGAGCGTGCCGGGCGGTGGGTGTCCTCCCTGCGGGAGTGGCGCCCACCGCTTTGTTCGTGGGGCCGGTCGGCCTGCCGCAGGTCGCTCGTACGGGCGTCGCGCGGGCCACGTGGACTCGCGGTCACGTGGACTCGCGGTGGACCACCGTCGCGCCCAGCACCGCGTGCCGCTCGGGCGGGGCGCCGGGGTCGCGAACGGCGCGGTCGACCAGTTCGGCGAGGTCGCGGCCGGAGGGCAGCTCGATGTGGACGGTGCTCAGCCGGGGCCGCAGCAGCCGCCCGAGCATGAGGTCGTCGGCGCCGATCATGGCCGTCTCCTCGGGGATGCGCACGCCCCCGTCCTGCAAGGCGCGCATCAGCAGCATGGCGTACTCGTCGTTGTAGGCGAACACCGCGTCGAGGCCGAGGTCGCGCCAGTTGGCGGCCAGGCGGGCGGCGGACCGTTCGTCGTAGCCGAGGGGCAGTTCGGTCACGCTGCCGTCGGTGCCGTGCAGGGCGCGCCGTACGCCGGCGAGCCGGGGCCGGGAGAACATGTCCAGTCCGCGTTCCTCGGGCACGACCACGCCGATACGGCGCCGGCCACGGGCGTACAGGTGGACACCGGCCCGGTGGCCGACGCTCTCGTGGTCCATGAGCAGCACGTGGGCCCCCTCGACGGGCTCCGGGCCGAGGGTGACGACGGCACGCGCGCCGGAGCGTTTGAGCACCGAGACGCCTGCGGGACCGAGCCCCACGCCGGACACCAGGACGGCGACCGGGCGCAGTTCGGCCCAGGCCCGCGCCGCCTCGTCACCGGGCAGGCCCGCGGTGGCGTGCTGTACGACGGTGTAGTCGAGGAGGCCGAGCGCCCACTGGAGTTCTTCCAGGAAGCGGCTGTAGAGCGGGCCTGCCGGGATGGCCGGGGCGGGCATGAGGACCATACGGCTGTGCCCCGCGCGCAGGCTGCGCGCCGCCGCGTGCGGCACGTACCCGAGTTCCTCGGCGGCCTCGTGGACCCGGCGGCGGGTGGGCTCGCTGATGCGGACCGCTCTGGTGTTGTTCAGGACGTAGGAGACGGTCGCGCGCGAGACGCCGGCCAATCGGGCCACGTCGGCGCTCGTGGGAACGGAGCGCGGAGCGGGCGACGGGGGCGCGGCGGGTTTGGGAATCTGCACCATGACGTACGGCATCTTGGCAGAAGCCGTGGACCGTCCGTCTGGTGAACTGCCCTATTCCATAGGGAAGTTGAAACGGAAACCGCTGCGGAGTGGGTACGCGGAGGGCGAGGGCGCGCAGGTCGCACTGCCGGGCGGGGCAACCCTGCCGGATGGCGTGCCAGGCCACGCCGCCTGTTCTATGGCCCGGGGGGGTGGGCGAGGACGCGACGCCGGTGTCGATGTCGGTGCCGATGTCGGCCCCGCGGCGCGGCCCCGGGGACATCGCCGCCGGCCTCACCGGGCCGGCCGGCGCGCGGCCCGCCCACATCGCCCGACCGGGTGGTGTCGAGGCGGCCGTGCGCGCGTACGGGAAGGCCGCTCGTGCACGCAGGCCACGTACGGGAAAGACGCCCGCAGGCAGACCGGCGGACAGGAGAGCCACCCGCTCGCAGACCGACGGACGGGAACGCCGCGCATACGCGGCTCTTCCGCTCTTCGGTGCGAACACCACGCAAGCCCGCCGGAGGCCTTCGCCGGAAACACGCGCCGATCGCGGCCGAGCCGGCCGTATCGGCCCCCGGCTCTCAGCAGGCCGGCCCCGTGGAGGTGATCCGGGCGACCAGGTCGTGCCAGCCGGACTGCAGCCGTTCCATCGGCATCTGGCACTGCCGGGTCAGGTGGTGGATGAGGGCGGGCTCGAGGTAGCCCATCAGCGTGTGGGCGAGGAGTTCGCTGTCCGCGTCCGGGGCCGCCTGCCGCAGCAGCATCGTCACATGGGCGTACTGGACCTGGCGGGCGGGTACGCCGAAGCGGCGGGCCGGGCCCGGATCGGCCGCCAGTTGCAGTTCCAGGTCGTCGGCCGCGCGGCGCAGCGCCACGCAGCCGAAGGCCCGCAGCCGATCGGCGGGCGGAGCGCCGGGGCCCATGGGCGGGGGCCCGCTGAGGAACGCGGCTTGGAACTTCCGCTCCGAGTGGTCCAGCAGGGCCCTGAGCAGGCCGGTGCGGTCGCCGAAGCGGCGGAAGACCGTCCCCTTGCCCACCTCGGCCGCCGCGGCGACCGCCTCCATCGTGACTCCGGCCGCGCCGTGCTCCGCGACCAGGCGCGCGGCGGCGTCCAGCAGCCGGGCACGGTTGCGGGCCGCGTCGGCCCGCAGGCAGGGCTCGTCCTCGCCGGTGCCGAAATCGAGCAACACCGGCTGCGCCAGCAGCTCCCGGGTCTCCTGAGGTTCTTGAGGCTCCTGGGGCTTCGGAAAGGGCGGCAGGGGGCGGGACATGAAGACAGCGTAAGGCATCGGGAACAGAACTGGACCGCGGTCCGCTTATGGTGGTAGAAAAATAAACGGACCTCGGTCCGGATCTGTAACGCCATTGTGTCATCCCCCCTTGGAGTCCCCCATGTCTGTTCGCATCCTCGCGCTCGTCGGCAGCCTCCGCGCCGGTTCGCACAACCGCCAGCTCGCCGAGGCCGCAATCAAGCTCGCCCCCGCGGGCGCCGAGGTCGAGCTGTTCGAGGGCCTGGCCGACGTCCCGTTCTACAACGAGGACATCGACGTCGAGGGCAGCGTGCCGGCCGCCGCCGCCAAGCTGCGTGAGGTCGCCGGTACCGCCGACGCCTTCCTGCTGTTCTCCCCCGAGTACAACGGCACCATCCCGGCCGTCCTGAAGAACGCCATCGACTGGCTGTCCCGCCCGTTCGGCGCCGGTGCCTTCGTGGGCAAGCCCGTCGCCGTCATCGGCACCGCCTTCGGCCAGTACGGCGGCGTGTGGGCGCAGGACGACACCCGCAAGGCCGTGGGCATCGCCGGCGGCAAGGTGATCGAGGACATCAAGCTCTCCATCCCCGGCTCCGTGACCCGCTTCGCCGAGACCCACCCGGTCAACGACGCCGAGGTCGCCGCCCAGCTCACCGAGGTCGTCGCGCGCCTGCACGGCCACACCGGCGACGTGGCTGCCGCCTGAGCACTCCGGAAGGGGCCGGCGCCCAGTGGGCGCCGGCCCCTTCCGGCTTTCCGCTCGGTTCCGCGACCGAGTCCCGCCCTCCGTGCCGGTGCCTACGGGCAGGATTCCCCGAACTTGACCGCCGTGAAGGACACCGGCTGTCCCTTCAGCTCAGTACCAGGGCCCGGAGTCTGCGAGCACACCTGCCAGTTGCTCTCCACCAGCACCCACCGGTGGTCCGGCGACGCGTCCTTCACCGTGAGCGACGTGCTCGCGTCGAGCGCGGCGCGAGCCGCCTTCACCGACTTCCCCTTGAAGTCGGGCATCCTCCCGCCCTCGGCCGAGGGCGGAGCCTCGTCCTTCGCGGGACAGGACTCCTCCAGCTTGACCGCGCCGAAGTCCAGGGTCGTATCGGTCGAGACCGTCGTGCCCGCCGCCACGTTCTGGCTGCACACCTTCCAGTTCCGGTCGAACGCCTGCATCCGGCCGCGGCCCAGGGCGTCGTGCGACTTCAGCGAGTAGAAGCCCTGTTCCTGGGCGGCGTCCTGCGCGGACTGCAGCCCCATACCGACGAAGGCCGGCACCTTCTTCCGCTGGTGCGCTCCCGGCTTGCCGTCCTGCGCGGGCTCGCTGCCGTCCGAGGCGACGGGGGCCGACACCGAAGGAGTGGCGCCGCCCGGCGACTTGGTGCCGTCCGCGGGGTCACAGGCCACGAGGACGCCGGCCGCGGCACAGGTCAGAACAGCGGCGGCGAGACGAGTTCGCACGGATTCCCCCCAAGTAATGCTGGTACAGGCGAATAACGGTAGACCAATCATGAAAGAGAGGGGAAATCCACCGTCCGGTCCCGGACACCGGCCGTGCGGACAACGGCCCAGGCCACGCCCTGTTCCTCCGGCAACCCCCGTACGGCAAGCGGAACATGACTCCGCCGTTCTTACGCAAATGCGCCAACGGTATGTTTGACAGGCCAAGTACCTGTACATGGCGAGGGACGGTCGGAATGAACGGGGCATGTCGACCTGTCGCGGGCGATCTCACGTCGCCTACGCGGCCTGGCCGTTCCCCGGTGACTCCGACCGTCGCGACGCCGTATCGCGCGGCACACCACTGCCGCGGATCAGCAGACGTATCCGGAGGGATCTGTTCGTGACGAGTCAGCAGAGCACCAGTTCACGTCGCCGCTCCTTCGAGGTCTCGGTCGGCGCCGTGGGTGCGGTCGCGATGGCGATAGCCCTCAGCGGCTGCTCCAGCGGCCCGGACTACCAGGGCACATGCATGGACAGGCTGACCCAGAAACGCGTGACGGACCATCACTGCAACCCCGGTGGGGCCGGTGGAGCCGGTGGAGCCGGTGGAGCCGGTGGAGCCGGTGGAGCCGGTGGAGCCGGTGGAGCCGGTGGAGCCGGTGGAGCCGGTGGAGCCGGTGGGGGCAGCTACGCCTGGTGGTACACCCCGCGGGGCAAGGACGTCCCCGCCGTCGGACAGAAGGTCGACCTCAGCAAGGGCAACGGCTCGTTCACCGCGCCGAAGTCCGGCAGCGTCGCCCGCGGCGGTTTCTCCGCCAAGGGCGGCAAGGCCGGATCGGTCGGCGGCTGATCCATGAGACGCGAACCCCGCACCCCGAGGGCCGGCTGGGAGCAGACGGTCCTGCGGTCAGGCCTTCCGTTCCATACCGAAGTACTGCCCGACGGCCGCACGTTGCCCTACTGGAACGAGAGCGCCGCCTACGTGCTCACCTCTCGCGAGGTGGACTACCTGGAGGACGTCACCGAGGAACTGCACGCGATGTGCGTGGCGGCGGCCCGGCACGTCCTGGAGAAGGGCGACGTCGAACGCCTCGGCATCGACCGCCGCTGGGCGAGACCCATGCTCGAGACCCTCGAGAACGAGTCGCCGAGCATCTACGGCAGGTTCGACTTCGCCTGGGACGGCTCGGGCGACGCCAAGCTGTACGAGTACAACGGCGACGTTCCGGCGGCGCTCCTCGAAGCCGCCGTGCTGCAATGGCAGTGGCTGGAGGACGTGCACCCGGACCGCGACCAGTTCAACACGATCCACGAGCGCCTGGTGCGGACGTGGCAGCGGCTGGCTCCGCGGCTGGGCGGCCAGGTCCACTTCGCGCACTCCGCCGACGAGCCCGACGAGGACATCATCACCACGGCGTACCTGCGGGACACGGCCGTCGAGGCGGGCCTTCCCACGGTGGGCCTGACGATGGAGGACATCGGCTGGCACAGCGGCATCCGGCGCTTCGTGGACCTGAGCGACGTACCCATCGACTCCTGCTTCAAGATGTATCCGTGGGACTGGGCGTTCGAGAGCGTCTACGCCCCGCAGTTGGAGGCCGGGCCCCGTTCGACGCACTGGCTCGAGCCGATGTGGAAGGCGCTGCTGTCCACCAAGGCGCTGCTGGCGGTGCTGTGGGAGCTGTACCCCGGCCACCCGAACCTCCTGCCGTCCTACCTCGACGGTCCCGGCGATCTGGCCGAATGGGTCGCCAAGCCCCTGTGGGGCTGGGAGGGTGCCTCGATCAAGGTCCGTTCCGCGGAGCACCACTTCGACCAGGCCGGCCCGTTCGACGACGGCCCGTTCCTGTTCCAGCAGTTCCACCGGCCGCCGTCCTTCGACGGCAACCACATGGTGATCGGCTCGTGGGTCATCGGTGGCAGGTCGGCCGGGATCGGCATCCGCGAATCCAACGAGATCGTCACCGACCGCCGGTCCCGTTTCGTTCCCCACCTCATCGACGCGCCGCGTTCCACTCCGGAGCAGGTCGCGCACTGGCTGCGGAACGGCTGACCTCGGCACGGCATGGGCGAGGCGCCCGTCCGGCCCGGCGGCAGGGCGGTGTGCCCGGGGACTCGCTTCCGTGGCCCCCGGGGCCGCCGGTCACGCCGCCAGCAGGCTGATGCCGAGGGCGATCAGGACGGCCACCTTGACGATCTCCAGGGCCACGTAGGCCAGGTGTCCGCGTGAGCGAGGCCGGTCCTCGCCGGCCTCTTCACCGGCCAGGACCAGGTCGGACCTGCGGTTGAGGCGGGGGCGTACGAAGGCCAACTGGGCGAGGAGCAGCACGGCGACGGCCGCGGTCAGCCCGGCGACGCCCGCCGGGGGCCCGCCCGCGGCGACCGCGGCGATCACCACGACGGCAAGGGCGGTCTCGACGAGGTTCAGCGCCCGGAAGACCAGCCGGCCGATGCCCAGTCCGATGGGGATGGTCACGCCGGGGGCCCGGAACTTCAACGGGGCCTCCAGGAAGGAAATGGCCAGCACCATGCCGAGCCAGACGAAGGTGACCGCACCCGCGAGGGCGGCCGCCGTGGTGTTCATCGATGTGTCGCCTTTCTGCGAGGTGTGCAGGAACTGCCAGGGCCTGCCGGGTCCGCCGAAGCGCGGCCTCCGCCGCCCTTCACGTCACCCGTCCGGCATCGCCCCGGCCGGGCGGGTGGCCAGGTGGGCCAGGCAGGAGTCGGGGGCCGCGAACGGTTCCAGGCCGGTCGCGACGAGCGGTGCACGCAGTTCGGCCAGCGCCCCCTGCATCAGGCCCAGATGGATCGGGCATACCAACTGGCCGTGTTCCTCGGCCAGTTCGAGGAAGGGGCAGTGGCGCAGCCGGATCCGCTCCGGTGGTTCCCCCGCGCCGCCGCCCTCGGGCTCCGGGGCGAAGCCCAGGTCGTCCAGGAGGGCGACGAGCCGGGCCGCCGCCCGCTCGGCCGTGGGCGGCGGCGAGGGCGGCAGCGGATCGACCAGGAAACCGCCCCAGGCGCGGCCCGCCTCCGTCGCGGCCTCCCGCGCCCCGGGACCCTGGGACGTCAGTTGCCCGAGCAGGATCTGCGCCAGGAGCCGGTAGCCGCGTGTGCCCCGGCGGTCCATGCCGGGCCGGGGGGCGTAGACGGTACGGGGGCGGCCGGGCCCCGAGGGTTCCTCGACCTGGCGTACGACGACGCCCTCGGCCACCAGGGCGTCGAGATGGAAGCGCACGGTGTTGGGGTGCAGCCCGATCCGCTCGGCCGCCTCCGCGACCCCCAGCGGCTCGGCCGCGGCCCGCAGCATGTCCAGCACCTCGCGTCGGCGGGGGCTCTCCCGTGGGGTGGTCACGTCCACTCAGCTCTTCTCACCCGAAGCTCTTCTCACCCGGAGCAATTTTCACGAATCCTACATGTAATAATCGTAGACCCGGGACGCGGGCCCGGGGCATGACGGTCCCGGGAGGAACGGCCGTATCGGGGAATGAGGGGTGCACGATGACATCGCCTTCCGAGCACGGCACCGGACCGGGCGGCCCGGCGGAGCCGGAACCGCGGGTCCTGTGCGACGCCCGGGCGCTGGCCGACGCCCCGCCGGTACCGGGCGGCGTGCTGTGGAAGCTGGCGGAGTCCGGGCGCCAGCTCGACGCGAACGTCGTACGGCTGGCGCCCGGCACGGGCGTGGCGCCGCACCGCGAACCGGACCTGGACGTCCTGCTGTTCGTCGTCGCGGGCGATGGTGTGCTCGGCGCGGGCACCGGCGACGAGCCGCGGCAGCTGACGGAGGGCGCGGCGGTCTGGCTGCCGCACGGCTCCACCCGCAGCCTCACCGCCGGCCCGGACGGCCTGGCCTACCTCACCGTCCACCGGCGCCGTCCCGGCATGCGGATCCGCCCCCGTGACGGGGCTTGACGCGCACGCTCTAGTGCTGTGGCCGGGAAGGTTTGCCGGGAAACTCGCGGCGTCCGGTGCTGGGGGGCACCTCCCACGCCGTTCAGGCAGTGGGGGAGCATCGCAAGGCGGAGCATCACCCGCGTACTGGATGTACTCGGGTGATGCGACAACGCGGCGTGGGGGTACCCCCGGCCGAAGGCTGGGGGAGTGCCGTGCCGGCCGTCGCGAGCCGGTGAACCCTTCCGGTCACAGCACTAGGGTTCCCCCGTGACTGCCTTTACCGATGAGACCGACGAGAACGTGCCCGGCCGTTACGGCCCCACCGCCACCACGGAGGCCGACCCGCGCGACGTCGGCCGGGTGCGCACCGAGTACGCGCCCGCGCACGACGGCGACCCGGACCCCGGAGAGATCGTCTGGACCTGGGTGCCCTTCGAGGAGAACGACGGCCGGGGCAAGGACCGGCCGGTGCTGGTGGTGGCCCGGGAGGCCGCCGGGACGCTCCTGGCGGTGCAGCTGTCCAGCAAGGCGCACGACGGCGACCGCGAGTGGGTGGCCATCGGGAGCGGCCCTTGGGACCGGTCGGGACGGGATTCGTGGGTGGACGTCGACCGGGTGCTGCGGCTGCACGACGACGGCATGCGCCGTGAGGCGTGCGCGCTGGACCGGATGCGGTTCGGCCTCGTGGTGCACCGTCTGCGGGAGCGCTACGGCTGGAGCTGACGCGTGGGCCGCGCGCCGCGGCACGCGGATCACCCGGTCGGAGTAGCACCGGGCACGGGGGGCCGGTCCGCCCGCGGGACTCCCGCGAAGGGGGCGGACCCATGCGGATGTGCCGGGCCCCGGCATCGCGGGTGAGCGTCTGAAATATCGCGGATACGGAGATTTGGCGCCACGATTGTCGCGATTTGCACCCTTGTGCGAATCGGCCGGAGGGTTTTGGCTGGGACGGTGCGGCCCCGGCCCGGCCCTCCGACCGCCGGGCCGGTGGCATGGTGGAATCTCAGGAGGATCCCGACATGTCCGATGCGCAACCCCCCTCGGCGGGCGGCCGTGCGGAACCCCGTACCGCCGTCACCGAAGCCGAGGCCCAGGCTCTGGTCAGCGGCATCTGCTTCAAGACCGGACCGCCCCGCACCCTCGGGGTCGAAGTGGAATGGCTCGTCCATGAGCTGCGTGCGCCGCGGCTTCCCGTGACACCCGAACGTCTCGAAGCGGCCTACGCCGCACTGCGGACCATGCCCCTGAGGTCGGCGTTCACCGTCGAACCCGGCGGCCAGCTGGAGTTGAGCTCGCCGCCCGCCGCCTCCCTGATGGAGTGCATCGGTACCGTCTCCGCCGACCTCGACACCGTCCGCGCCGTACTGGCCGAGGACGGACTCCGTCTCGTCGGTGTCGGCCACGATCCCTGGCACACCCCCCGCAGGTTCCTGCGCGAGCGGCGCTACGACGCCCTGGAGGCCTGTCTGGACCGCTCCGGCCCGGCCGGCCGGCACATGATGTGCGCCTCGGCGTCCGTGCAGGTCTGTGTGGACGCCGGCCACGAGGAGCCCGGACCGCTCGGCCACGGGCGCCGCTGGTGGCTGGCGCACCACCTGGGCGCGGTTCTGGTGGCCGCGTTCGCCCACTCCCCGCTGGTGGCGCGGCGCCCCACCGGCTGGCTCTCCACGCGGCAGCTGATGTGGATGGAGATCGGCCCGGGCCGGGCCGGCGCCCCCGCGCTGAACGGCAGCCCCCGCACCGCCTGGGCCCGGCACGTGCTGGACGCGCCGGTGATGTGCGTACGGCACGAGGACCGGCCGTGGGAAGTGCCCGACGGGCTCACCTTCCGCAGGTGGATCAGCTCGCGCCGGCCGAGGCCGCCGACCCGGGAGGATCTCGACTACCACCTCACGACGCTGTTCCCGCCGGTCAGGCCACGGGGCCACCTGGAACTGCGCATGATCGACGCGCAGCCCGGCGACGACGGGTGGATCGTGCCGCTGGCGGTCACCGCGGCGCTCTTCGACGACCCGGAGGCGGCGGAGACCGTCTACCGGGTGGTGAAGCCCCTCGCCGAGCGGTCCGGGCCACTGCCCGCGCCGCACAATCCGCTGTGGACCGAGGCGGCCCGCTCCGGGCTCGCCGACCCCGACCTGCGCGAGGCCGCCGTCGCCTGCTTCGCCGCCGCCCTGGAGGCCCTGCCCCGGCTCGGCGCCACCACCGAGGTCACGGACGCCGTCGCGGCGTTCCAGGACCGCTACGTCCGCCGGGGCCGCTGTCCCGCCGACGACCTGCTGGACCGGCTGCACGGCTCGGAGAACCCCGGATCCGGCCTCCGTACGACCCGGGGAACCCCCACCGTCCACGGGAAGGACATCGCGCCATGACCGATCCCGCCCTCGACGACGATACGTTCGACGCCGAGACGCTGCGCGAGCGCGCGCTGTGCTCGCTCACCAGGGCCCGTGACCGCACGACGCTGCTGACCACCTGCGTGGAGGAGCCCGACCTCACCGCCCAGCACTCGCCGCTGATGTCCCCGCTGGTGTGGGACCTCGCCCACATCGGCAACCAGGAGGAGCTGTGGCTGCTGCGGGCGGTCGCCGGCCGCGAGGCGATGCGCCCCGAGATCGACAGCCTCTACGACGCCTTCGAGCACCCGCGTGCCGAACGCCCCTCGTTGCCGCTGATGGCCCCCGACGAGGCCCGCGGCTACGCGTCCGAGGTGCGCGGCCGGGTGCTGGACGTACTGGAGTCCACCGCGTTCCACGGCACCCGGCTGACCGAGGCGGGCTTCGCCTTCGGCATGATCGCGCAGCACGAGCAGCAGCACGACGAGACCATGCTGATCACCCACCAGCTGCGCCGGGGCCCGCAGGCCCTGACCGCACCGGACCCGGAGCCGGTCCCGCCGTTCACCGGTCCGCCCGAAGTCCTCGTCCCCGGTGGCCCGTTCACCATGGGCACCTCCACCGAGCCGTGGGCGCTGGACAACGAGCGCCCCGCGCACGTGCGCGAGGTGCCGCCGTTCCGGATCGACACCACCCCGGTGACCAACGCCGCCTACCAGGCGTTCGTCGAGGACGGCGCTTACACCGAGCCCCGCTGGTGGGCACCGGACGGCTGGACCCACATACGGCGGCACGGCATCGACGCGCCGCTGTACTGGCGGCGTGACGGCGGGCAGTGGCTCCGGCGCCGGTTCGGCGTCACCGAGGCCGTACCGCCCGACGAGCCCGTGCTGCACGTGTGCTGGTACGAGGCCGACGCCTACGCCCGCTGGGCCGGGCGCCGGCTGCCCACCGAGGCCGAGTGGGAGAAGACGGCGCGCCACGACCCGGCGACCGGGCGCTCGACGCGCTACCCGTGGGGCGACGCCGACCCCACGCCGGAGCATGCCAACCTCGGCCAGCGGCACCTGCGCCCGGCCGCGGCCGGCAGCTATGCGGCCGGGCAGTCGCCGCTCGGCGTACGGCAGTTGATCGGGGACGTGTGGGAGTGGACGGCGAGCGACCTCACCCCCTACCCGGGCTTCACCGCGTTCCCGTACAAGGAGTACTCGGAGGTGTTCTTCGGGCCCGAGTACAAGGTGCTGCGCGGCGGTTCGTTCGCCGTGGACCCGGTGGCCTGCCGGGGCACGTTCCGCAACTGGGACCACCCGATCCGGCGGCAGATCTTCTCCGGGTTCCGCACGGCCCGCTCGGAGGCCACCTGATGTGCCGTCACCTTGCGTATCTGGGACCCGAGGAGCCGCTCGGCCGGTATCTGGTGGAACCGGCGCACAGCCTGTACCGGCAGGCGTGGGCGCCCCGGTACCAGCGGCACGGGACGGTCAACGCCGACGGCTTCGGGGTGGGTTGGTACGCGGACGGCGACCCGGTGCCGGCCCGCTACCGCCGGGCCGGGCCCATCTGGGCCGACCTGTCCTTCGCCGATCTGGCCCGGGTCGTACGCACCTCGGCGCTGCTCGCCGCGGTGCGGGACGCGACCCTCTCGGGCGCGGACGCGGAGGCCGCGGCGGCGCCGTTCGCCGCGGGCACCTGGCTGTTCAGCCACAACGGCGCCGTCACCGGCTGGCCGGACTCGCTCGCCGCGGTGTCCCGGACCCTGCCGCCGCGGGACCTGCTGGCGCTGGAGGCCCGCAACGACTCGGCGCTCGTGTGGGCGCTGGTGCTGGCCCGGCTCCGCGGCGGTGACGAGGAGGGGCAGGCGCTCGCCGACACCGTCCTGGAGGTCGCCGCGGCGGCCCCCGGCTCGCGGCTCAACCTGCTGCTCACCAACGGTGAGACGATCACCGCGACCGCCTGGGGCGACAGCCTGTGGTACCTGGCCGAGCCCGGCCGCCGCACGGTGGTGGCCTCCGAACCCTACGACGACGACCCGCACTGGGTTCAGGTGCCCGACCGCGCCCTGCTCGCGGCGAGCCGCACGGACGTCCTGCTCACCCCGCTGAAGGACCCCACCGAGGACCTGGCATCCGCACGATCCGAGGAGCCCCGCACGTGAGTGAGTTCCGTATCACCCGCACCCTGCCCGAGGACGCCATGGCCGCGGCCCTGCGCGCCGACGTCCAGAACGGCCTGACCTCCGACCCCAAGACGCTGCCGCCGAAGTGGTTCTACGACGCGCGCGGCAGCGAGCTGTTCGAGCGGATCACCGAACTGCCCGAGTACTACCCGACCCGTGCCGAGCGGGAGATCCTCGCCGGCCGGTCCGCCGAGATCGCCGCCGCGCTGCCCGCCCGCACCCTCGTCGAACTGGGCTCCGGTTCCTCGGAGAAGACGCGTCTTCTGATCGACGCGCTGCCCCGGCTGCACACCTACATCCCCGTCGACGTCAGCGACACCGCGCTGGAACAGGCCGGGCGGGCCCTGGTCGCCGAGCGGCCCGGACTGAACGTGCACGCGCTGATCGCCGACTTCACCGCCGCCCTGACGCTCCCCCACTCCCCCGGCCCACGGCTGCTGGCGTTCCTCGGCGGCACCATCGGCAACCTGCTGCCCGGCGAACGCGCCGAGTTCCTTGCCTCGGTGCGTGCCCTGCTCTCCCCCGGCGACGCGCTGCTGCTCGGCACCGACCTGGTCAAGGCCGAGGACGTGCTGGTCGGGGCGTACGACGACGTCGCCGGAGTGACGGCCGCGTTCAACAAGAACGTCCTGAGCGTGGTCAACCGCGAACTGGGCGCCGACTTCGAGCCGGACGCCTTCGACCACGTGGCGCTCTGGGACGCGACGAACGAGTGGATCGAGATGCGGCTGCGCTCGCGCACCGCGCAGACGGTGAAGGTGCCCGCGCTCGATCTCGCCGTGCACTTCGCGGCGGGCGAGGAATTGCGCACCGAGGTGTCGGCGAAGTTCCGCAAGGACCGGGTGAGCGCGGAACTCGCCGCCGCGGGGCTTGGGTTGGAGCGGTGGTGGACCGACGGCGAGGCACGCTTCGCGCTGTCCCTGAGTGTGGCACGGTGACCGGGGCGGGACACCGGACACCCTGACCTCCATACCCCCGGGGTCCTCCGGGCGATCGCCCGGGGGATGCCGGGGGATGCCGGGGGCTACCCCAACTGCTCGGTGATCCGCTGTGAGGCGCGGCGGGCCTCCGTCGCCGGGTCGCCGCCGGAGAGCACCTTCGTCATGTAGTCCTTGATCGGGTTGTCGGCCTCGACCGTGGCCCACTGCGGCGTGTTGGGGGTCGCCCGGCCGTGTGCGGCGCCCGCCGCCATGGCCGCGACCCCCTCCTCGTCCGCGACGGCGGTGGCGAGCTTCGTCTTGTTGGGGACGTAGTTCATGGTGCGGGCCAGGTCGGTGTCCCACTTGGTGCCGGTGAGGGCGGCGACCACGTCGACAGCGCCGTCCCGGTCGGTGGTGTTACGGGGCACGACGAGGTCGGAGCCGCCGGTGAACACCGTGCCCGGCCGGGCGGCGGTCCTGCCCGGCACGGGGAAGAAACCCAACTTGTCCTTGAGGTCGGGGTTCTTCTCCACGATGGTCTGGGCGAGGCCGGGCACCGCCACGATCTGCGCCACCTTCCCCTCGGCGAACACCTCCGCCTGCGGCGGGTGTTCCTCGTCGGCGTCGACCGGGCCCCGGCCCAGCGCCTGGAGTTGCCGGTAGAAGTCCATGCCGCGCAGCGCGGCGGCACTGTCCAGGGCGCCCTTCCAGCCGCTGTCGGTCTCCGTGGCGAGGTCGCCGCCCTCGTCCCAGATGAAACCGGACAGCGTGTACCAGTCCTGTCCGGCGAGGTAGATCCCCTGGTCGGCCGCGGAGTTGAGCTTCTCGCTCGCGGCCAGCCACTCGGCCCGGGTGCGAGGCGGCTTCGTGATGCCCGCCCGCTCGAACAGGTCCTTGCGGTAGATGACGACCCGGTTGGCCGCATACCACGGGATGCCGTACTGGGAGGAGTTGTCCAGCCCCGGTTCGGCCAGGCCGGGCAGCCAGTCCCGCATGCCCCAGTCCCGCATCGACTCCAGCGTCAGGTTGGTCAGCCTGCCGCCCTTGGCGTACTGCGCGACCTGGGTGTTGCCGACCTCGATGACGTCGGGGCCGTCCTCGGAGCGATTCGTGAGCGCGGCCTGCACCTTGGGACCGATGCCGGTCCACTCCTGGATGCGGATGTCGAGACGCAGGTCTCCGTGGGTGCGTTCGAAGTCCTCGGTGAAGCGGTCCAGGAAGTCCTGCGACGCGCTGCCCTTCATCATCCACACGGTGACGGTGTGCCGCCCGCTTCCGCCTGGCGACAGCACGCCGCAGGCACTGACCAGGAAGGAGGACGCACACACCAGAGCGAGGAGGCGAGGTCTCACGAAGGGTCCTGTTCTTTCCGACGCACAGGGAAGGGGCCCGACGTGGGGGGACGAGCAGGGGCTCGCGCGGGTGTGGCTGCGATTTTGGTATGGACCAATGCCCGGGTCAAGTGATGTCCCGCTTGCCGTACTTCCTCGTCTCGCGCCCCGCCTCCGCATGCGGCACGGTGGAGTGACGCGCGCCACACGCGCGCCCGGAAGTCGTGACGCCCTTTACTCGCGTCACCGGCGCCGCCCGCCGAGAGGAGCCACCCTCATGACCGACCACACCTACCGGGTCACGGAGATCGTCGGCAGCTCGCACGAAGGCGTCGACCAGGCCATCCGCAACGCCATCACCCGCGCCTCGCAGACCCTGCGGAACCTGGACTGGTTCGAGGTGACCCAGGTCAGGGGCCAGATCGAGGACGGGCGGATCGAGCACTACCAGGTCGGCCTGAAGGTCGGCTTCCGGATCGAGGACACGGACTGACGCCCCTGCGTCCCTCGCTCTCGTACGTCCCTCTCGCACATCCCTCTCGTACGTCCCCGTTGGCGCGTCCCCCTCGATGCGTGACTGGCGCTCCCGCGGCTCAGGTACGCCCCTTGCTCTCCTGCGCGGTCCTCAACTCGGCGGACGGCGCCGTCCAGCGGGCGCGCAGGACGCGGAACCCCGCCTGTTCGGCGTCCTCGCACACCAGCTCGTCGTCGTCCACGAGGACGCGGATCTCCCGGTCGCGGGCGAGCCGCCGCAGGATCTCCAGCTTGGTGCGGCGGGCCGGCCTGCGGTCGCCGTCGCGTCGCATGTGCAGGCGCCCCTCGGGCAGCCCGTGGGCGGCCAGCCAGTCCAGGGTGTCCCGGCGGCACCTCTCGGGTCGCCCGGTGAGGTACACGACCTCGCACTCCGCCGCGCTCCGGCGGACCAGCTCCACGCCCTGCCCGATCGGCGGATCGTGGGGCGCGGCCGCGAAGAAGGCGTCCCAGTCGCGCGGGCGGCGCCGGAGGAAGCGCTGCCGGTGCGCCGTGTCGGCGAGGGTGTTGTCCAGGTCGAACACGGCGAGCGGCCGTCTGTTGCTGTCCGTCACCCCGACAGCGTAATCGGGCCCTCCACGGAGCGGGCCCGGGCGTGGACCGCCGCCGTCCGGATGCGGCGGCGCGGCCCGCATCCGATGCTGGGTACATGCCCGGACCACTGCCTGTGATCGTGCACCCGCCCTCCCCGACGGGCGGCCGGCGCGTCCGCGTGAACGGCGAGATCCTGGGGCTGGCCTACAGCGTCGTCGATGTCGCCGAGTTCCTGCGCCGCGCGGGGCTGGACGTCGATCCCGTGGAGGTCTCGGTCTCCCCGCTGATCGACTGGCGCGGGGGCGGCCCGGAGTACTGGGGTCCCGAACCCGACGACACGCGCGCCTGAGTGCCGCGGTTCAGGTCGTCTCCCTCACCCGCGTCTGCTGGACGGTGGCTCCGCCACCCGCGCTGACGGCGGCCACCACGGCCTGGTGCAGTTCCCGGCTGTGCCGCTCGGTACGGCAGGGAACGGGGCTTCCGGTCAGGGTGAACCACTCGGTTGTACCGGTGTACCCGACCGTCACGTCGGCCTCGTTCCCGTCCCAGGTCGTGTGGACGGTCAGATTGCCGGTGACGACGCCGGCCTCGTCCGTTCGTACGCCGCCCCGGCCGGTGAAGACCCCGGGGGTGGTCCAAGATGCCCAGGCCATGCCGTCAACCTTCTTCCCTGCTCCTGCGCTCGGGTCGCGTGCGCTTTCCACAGTCACCCGGCAGCCCCCGTGCGTCATAGGGCCACATGGCCTCACCGCACGCCGTCGGCCCCATGGGCGGTGCTCGGTACGGGGCCGCGGATGACGACCACCGGGCACTCCGCGTGCTGAACGAGGTGCTGGCCGACCCCAGCAGCGCATCGGTGAACCCGCCGTGCCCCCGGTTCCCCACCACCGGCAGCTCCGCCCCCCGGGAGGCCGCGAGCAGCACCCCCGCCGGGTTCCCCTGTTCGACCCGGGACCGGATCTCGACCGGCCGGTCGGTACCGAAGGTCTCGTCGAGCGCCTGAGCGAGGATCTTCGCCGCGTTGTCCGCGAAGTCGAACCCGGCGGCCAGGGCGCTCGTGCCGTACCACATCGGGTACTCCCACACGGTCACCGCCTCCACCACGGCACCCGTCAGAGCGGCCTGCCGCGCCGCCCACCGCAGAGCGTCCTCCGACGGCCCCGAGCCGTCGACACCGACCACGATCCGCGCGACGGACACCGCCCGCTCACCCATGGCTCACCTGCCTCGGATCCGTACCTTCAGCTTGTCGCCCGCACCCGTCCCACGCACCCGGGGGACGGACCGGACCCGTTGTCAGCGGCGGCTGGAAGACTGCCCGGCATGATCGAAGCAGACCCGAAGGCGAACCTTCTCCGCTCTCTGCAAGACGCCCGTGACGCCCTGCTGTGGAAGCTCGAAGGGCTTTCGGAATACGACGTACGCCGCCCTCTGACTCCCACCGGCACCAACCTGTTGGGGCTGGTCAAGCACACCGCCGGCGTGGAACTCGGCTACTTCGGCGACACGTTCGGACGGCCGTTCTTCAAAGGGGATCCGCCGCCCTGGTGGTACACGGAGGACGCCGAGCCCAACGCGGACATGTGGGCCACCGCCGACGAATCGCGCGAGGAGATCACCGGGCTGTACCGGCGGGCGTGGGAGCACGCGGACGGGACGATCGCGCGACTGCCGCTCGACGCGACCGGTCACGTCCCGTGGTGGCCGGAGGAGCGGCGAGAGGTGACCCTGCACCACGTCCTGGTCCGCGTGCTGTCCGACACCCAGCGGCACGCCGGCCACGCCGACATCGTCCGGGAACTCATCGACGGGACCGTAGGCCTGTCGAAGGGCGCCGACAGCATCCCTCCGGGCGATCGCGCCTGGTGGGAGAACCACCGGCGCCGGCTGGAGCACGCCGCACGGGAGGCGGACGAGGGCTGGTCCCAGGCTGCTCCGGCTTCCGGTTGACCCTCGACCTGGTCGAGGCCTCAGGGTTCCGGACGTGGAGAGCGAGATGCGCAGTATCGGGGAGATGGCCCGGGACAGCGGACTGGGCGTGAGCGCGCTGCGGTTCTACGACCGGGCCGGGGTGCTGGTCCCGGCCTGGGTGGACCCGGTGAGCGGCTACCGCTGGTACGAGCCCGGACAGCTCGACGAGGCGCGGTTGCTGGCCCGGCTGCGTCGGGCCGGGATGCCGCTGGCGGACGTCCGGCTGGTGCTGGCCGGCTGGTCCAACGCGGACACCGACCTGGTGCGGGGACTCCTCCAGGCGCACCTGCGCCGCCTCGAACTGGGCCTGTCCGATGCCCGCGGCGAGTTCTCCGCGCTCAGAGCCGTACTCGCCCACAGGGAGAACCCCATGACTTCGCTCCGCACCGCAACCGTCCGCCTGTCCGTCTCCGTCCCGGAACTGGCCGCCGCACTGGACGCGGTCCGTTTCGCGGCGAGTACCGATCCGGAACTGCCGATGCTCTGCGGGGTCCTGTTCGACATCGAGGGCGAAGACCTGCGTACGGTGGCCACCGACCGGTACCGACTGGCCGTGGCACGGGCCCGGACCACCGGACACGACACGGGCCGGGTGCAGATCATCGTGCCCCTTCCCCTGGCCGACGCGATGCGGGCGCTCCTGGACGGGGAGGAAACCGCGGAACTCACCGTGGACGGCGGCCGCGTGACACTGAAGGCCGGCGACCGCGAGACGGCCGGCCAGTGCCTGGACCACGACTTCCCCGACTACCGCCGCCTCGTCCACCTGCCCGACGGGCGACGCACCCTCGTCGACGTCGCCGCCCTCCGCGAGTCCCTGACGACCGGCCCCGTCCGCACCAGCGAACCACGCAACCAGGACGGCCAGCCCTGCGACCTCAGCGTGCTGAAACTCGCGGACGACGGCACGGTGGCCGTCTGCGGTGACGGCGACGAGGCCCAGCAGCACCACATCGCCGTCAACCGCGACTTCCTCCACCACGCCCTCACCGCCGGATCCCGCCCCGAACTCCTCCTGGAGTTCACCGCCCCCAGGGCCCCCCTCGTCATCCGCCGCCCCGACGACGAGCACACGTTCTCCCTGCTGATGCCGGTCCGCCTGGAGAACTGAATCAGTCCGTTCGACGGCGGACTTGACCTCACCCCGTCAGCGCCCACTCCGGAAAGGGCTCACTCGTCACTCGCCGATCGAGGTCAAGGCTTGGCGTATTTCAGAGGACGGACGTAGAAGTCTCCTCCGAGGGCCCACAGCCGGGTGTTCTTCATCGTGATCTGCAGCGCGTGGAAGAGGCTCGGGTCCAACGAGCGGACGTCCGCACCGCGCCACCGCACCTGGTACCAGCCATCCGGCCCCGGCTCGAGAACGCTTCTGTCTGCCTCGAAGCCGGGTTGGACGGCGGTGCCGTTCTGGTCCATCAGGGCGACGGAGACGGAGCCGCCGTGGTCGACGTCGACGAGGAACCGCACATCATCGCCGAAGATGCTGAGGCCCTGTGTGGTGACCACGGTGGGCTTGTGGACCTGCCGGCCGCCGTAGTAGGCGAACTTGTCCTTCTCGATCCACCCTCGCCCGAGTGCTGTCTGCCGCCAGGACGTGTGCCATCCCTTGCCGCCCATGTAGTAGAACCAGAGGCGGTTGTCCATCTCGATCGGGACGGACGCGAAAATGACGCTGCTGTCGAAGTCACCGCGCGGGTACCGCCCCATGCCCGAGCCGTGCGGGATGAAGGTGCTCTCGTCCGGGGCGACGTTGTTCCATTCGGTGGTGTTGGTCGACCACAGAAGCGAGAGGTCTACCGTGTCGTAGTCCGGAAGCGTCTTGTCGCCATCGGTGTAGACGGAGCCGAGGCCCAGGTACAGACCCTGGCCGTACTCCCACGAAGGCATCGAGTACACCTGGGACTCCAAGCCGTTGCCGCGATGCACCTCGACCGGCTTCGACCAGTTGACGAAGTCGGTGCTCCGCGACATGGCCACCACGCGGACGTTGCTGTCCCACAGGCGGGTGATGAGCACGTATTCCCCGCTTACGCTGTCCTTGAACACACGGTTGTGGCAGTCCGCCCCCGGAGAGGGGCTGTTGGCCGGCCAGGGCCGCAGCGGCGTGAAATGGATGCCGTCGGCGGAGAACGCGACGGACAGCTTGGACGCGAGGGTGATCAGCTTGTATCGGCGGGACGGATCGGGGTCTTCGGGGTCGTAGAGGACCGAAGTCCCCTGGACTCCCTTCAGCAGGATGTTGTTCGCCGTGCTGCCGTTGAAGTCGACGAGTCCCAGATCGGGCTTGGTCCAGTGGATTCCGTCTGCCGACTCGGCGTAGTTGCAGCCCGTCACCCGGTTCGCAGTGGAGTACGTCTTTCCGATCCGCTGGTCGACGGGTGTGCTCGACGACGAGGGGTCCACCAGGAAGAGCGTGTAGTAGCAGCGGAACTTCCGGTGTTCGGGATCCCAGAAGACGTTCGGGTAGCCGTTGTCGAAACGTGGCTCCCAGGGCAGCATTGGATGCTCGTACAGGCCCTCGCCGAACAGCGGGTTGTGTGCCGTGTCCTTGGTGAAACTCCCCATGCGCACCTGACAGTTCGACATCAGATGGCCGTTCCACAAGCCGGTGTCGAAGGCGAAGTACTTGTGTTTGCCACTGGTGGGGTCGATGGCCGGAGGTATGGCTGCCGAGCGGGCCGTGGCGGCGAACGCCGAGGGCGTCGTCGCTGCCAGTGAGGCGCCGGCGGCGACGCCCATGCCTCCGATCAGGACCGCCCTGCGGGAAAAGCTGCTGTCGTGCGCGTTGCCCATCAGCCGTCGCTCCTTCGAAGCACTGCACTGCTGGACATGGGACGTCTGATGTCCGATGTCTCGCAGAGAAGCTAAGACCCAGCCGATGCACTGTCAATGAGCGCGGATGCATCGGTCTCGCCGAGGAGCGCCGCCGGTCCTCGCCGTCGGTATGCCGGAGCCGCCGGTGGCAGAACTCGGCACCCACTGCCCGGGGTTCGCCCCAGGCGAGCCGGGTGGCGCGGGCGTCGAGTTGGGCGTAGCTGAGCCGCTGCCCGCCGAAGACGACCGCTGTGGCGTCCGGGGGCCGCGACCCGCGCCTCGAAGACCTCGTGGACGCAGTGGTCCGGTTCCGGGAGGAGGCGCGGCGCGGGTGCGAGAACGTCCGTGTCGTCGAGCATGTCGAGCCGGGGCAGGGCCCGGTCCGGTTCGACGGCCGCGCCGCGGGCTGCTGGTCGCCCAACTGCGGGCCACCGGGCGGCCGGTCTACGCGGTCAACCCGCTTGCCGTCGCCCGCTACCAGGACCTTCTGTGGAATCAACGATGCCAAGTGATGACGGGCTCGGAACGTCGGGTGGTGCCTTCGGAGGGGTGGGTGCGGTGCGGGTGTTGTCCGTGGGTTCGGCTTGGATGTGGCTGTGTCTGTCTATGAAGTGATCCGTCAGCTGCCCAAGATCTCGATCGTCCGGGATCGCTCCCGAGCCATGGCCATGCTGGATGCCGTCATGAGCCCGGATTGGAAGTCCCGGTTCTACTCGTTCGACTCCCGGTGGTCGCCGACGGAGGGGATGGCCTCCATGCGCGACGGTTGCGGCAACGACTACTCGATCGTCTTCTCACCGGCGGGCGCCTACGTCCGCGGCTTCGATCACGAGTCGCCGATGACCCCCTATCGGTTGACGCCTCCAGCTCCGTGGCCCGGACTGTTCGACGGAGTGCCCGAAGCATTCCTCCCCCAGGTCACAGAGCCCGCCTTCAGCGACGACGACGGCACGCCGCGCGCAACAGTGTGCTTCTGGCGCGAACAGGCCGACACCGAGTGGAAGTGCGGCGCCGTCGAGGCTCTGCCGGAGGGTGTGGCGGACGACGGCAGTGCGGAATGGCTCTTCGACGTCCTCCTTGACGGCCGGCCCGAGGCGTACCAGCAGTTCGCGGAGGATTACTACGAGGTGACGGTAAGCCTCGAGGCCGTGCGTCACGTCTACGCCCTGCGGCCTCTCACGAAGAGCATCGTGTCATCGCTGAACCCCGATGTTGATCTTGCCGGCCTTGAAGAGGACATCGCCGAGATCGGCTATCCCCTGCGGGGGTGAGGACCTGTTCGAGTGGCGTGGATCCTGGCCCAGGTTGCAGAACAACACCAGCGTGCGGGTCCTGTGCCAGAAGCAGGGCGACACGGTGAACGCCGAGGGGTACACCAACAACTGGTGGAGCAAGCTGCGGGACCAGAACGGCTTCATCAGCAACATCTACATCGACCACCCGGCGGCCCAGCTCCCCGGTGTCCCCCTCTGCTGACCGAACTCCCGGCCGGCCGGCCCGAACCCGTACGTTCGGGCCGGCCCCACGCCTTGGTGACGGCGTGTTCCTCCCGCGCCGTCACCGCACAACGGCGGCCGTCGGCCGGGCCCCTCGCGCCCGAGTCGGCCAACCGCTCACCGGGCAACGGCCCGGCACTCACCAGGAGCCGCCGCCACCGCCTCCCCCGCCGCCGGGCCTCACCCCGTCCCCTGCCGGACGGAGGCTCGCTCCATGGCGTTGTCCAGATGAGCGATGACGGCCGGCACGTCACCACTCTCGGTGCGCCGGATCAGCTGCAGGGCCGGCCGGACGAGGCCGCCCGGTCGTGCTATCAACCGTGCGAGCACGGCGGCCCGGACGTCGAGCCGCTGGATGGTGGCCTCGCGCTCCTTTTCGTTCTGGCCGGCAAGCAGGACGGCGTTGTACCACGCCTCCTCGCGGGACTGACGGACACTGAAGTCGAGGATCCGCTCGTCGGTTCGGGCTCCGACCCGATCCAGCAGCGACAGGAAGGGCGACACGGCGCCGACCGAGTCCTGCACCGCCAACACCACCCGCGCAAGGACGTCGTTGATCAGCAGAAAGTCACGCCGCAACGCGTGGATGGCCTCGCCCGGGCTGGTCCGCGCAGCGGCGATGGCCAGGTCGAGGTTGATGTGCGCGTTCACGCCGAGTATCAGGTGCTGGACGATGATGGTGTCGGCCTCGTCGAGCAGCCCGAACGTCTCACGCCAACAACGCGGCCCGCTCCGGTCACGACGCCAGGCGTCGTACGCGTCGAAGTAGCGGTTGCCGAAGAGCGTGTCGAAACGGTCCATGCGGGCGCCGTCGTCGAACAGCCCACCGTGAATGGCCGTGCGGACCTCAACGGTCACCTGTCGGTACAGCGCCGCGAAGTACCCGACCCGGTCACCCGCGCGACGGGCCTCCCGCACGATCCCGGCAAGTCCGTCCACGACATCGTCGATGTTCTCTGCCGCCATACCCAACTCCCCTCTCGCGGTGCCTCGTTCGGCCCGCACTCTGGTTGCTGTCCGCAGTGCCGACCACAGCCCTGTCCTACCACCGCGGACCGGGGAAGGTCCCCCGCCCTGCAGGAAACGGACGGGAGTCCCGACCCTGCACGTCAACATCCCCGGGGCGGGCGCCTGAGCGCGCATCCGACACCCCGTCACCAGTGTTCGGGCACAGCGCCCTCCCGTGGTGCCGTGTGCGGTGTCGCCGGGCACCACGGAACGTGACTGCTACCAGATCGCCTCGACCCACTCCGGGTGATCGATGAACGGGTTCCGAACGTTGCCTGCCGGAACACTGGTTCGACGGCCCAGGCGGTTGGTGTCTCCCGAGCAGGGCCGCGCACGGCCCTGTCACCGATCGGGTGTCGGAGACACGGCCGCGCCGGACGTGGGATCAGGACCCGTGCACCGGGCGGGGCCGCCGCCGTATTCGACGGAGCGATCCGGTGCCCGGAAGTACGGGCCTGCCGACCGGATACGCCGAGCGGTGACCCGGTTCGCCAGAGAGCGTCCTCCCTGTGCGAGGCGAGCGGGTCGTGGCTGCGCATCGTCCCGTAACCGCTGTCGGCAGCCGGATGGTTGGACGAGTTCGGTCTCGCCTTGGCACCCGCGCCCGTCACCGCGATCGCGCCGCTCAGCTTCAGCTCCGCGCCCTGCCCGTCCCGTGGAGCCGCCGTCAGCTCCCCGGTGTACGGCCCGTTGTGCGAGAGTTTCCCGTCCAAGCGCCTGCCGTCCCACGCTGCGGTGAGCGCCGCGCGCGAAGGTGCGGGGTGGCGCCGTCTCGTCGGGGTTCTGATGTCCTGCCCCTGGCGGAACAGGCGGCCTACGCCCTGGCCTTCCGTCGCCTCACGGGCTTCGAGGACCTTCTCGCGCGCGCCGAGGACCTGGGGCACCGGCTGGTGAGCGACGTGGGCGACAGGCTCGCCGCGGGCGGGCTGGGCGGCTGACGACGCCACTCGCCCGGAATTGCGGTGGGTTGCCGTCGATGTTCCTGACGCAACACCCGGGTGAGCGGACGGTGCCGCCCACTTCCTGCTGCGCCGTGTCGCTTGTCGCTCTCAGTGGTGGTACTGGGCGTGGGCCAGGGCGGGCGGCGTCCTGCTCATGTACCAACCGTCGCAGCGGGCCCCGACGAGGTCCGACGGCCAGCCTGCCGTTGCGACGGCGGCGTCGTAGACGGCGTCACCGAACGCCACGATGGCGCGGTGCGGGTCGGGGGTCTGCCTGAGTGCCTCCCAGGGCAGGAGAACCAGACCGGCGTCAGGATGCCAGGCCGCGCCGTCGACACCCCACGACCGGTTCTCCAGACCGTCCGGCTGGGGCCAGATGTAGGCGTACATACCCAGGTCCTGTGCCTCGGGACCTCCGAAGGAGAATCCGACCGAGACATACGCCTCGGTCTGGGCGTTCTGCTGGAAGGCCGGACCGTGGGCCGGTGGCACGGTGGGCTGCGCACGGTAGCGCGTGGCGGACAGGTCGAAGCCGCCCCACATGACCCCGACCCGCGGACGGTGTCCCAGGTAGGGCGCCTGCCACTCCTCCAGCCCGTCGGCGGCGAGATTCAGCGCTGTCCACATCAGCCGCGCCGCGCGGTGGTCCCAGTGGCGTTCGACCTGATCATCTCCGAAGTTCGGCGGGGCGCCGGGAATCTCGCAGATCAGCGAAGTGCGGGGCCTGCGCAGGCCGAGCTCGCCCGCCGCGCCGCAGAACGACGCGTAGAACGAGGCGAGTGATCCGTCGGACATGGGCAAGGTCCGCGAGCCCCCGTCGGTCTCGACGACCACGTCGCCGTCGAGCAGCCGGTGATGCACGGTGAAGGTCACGTCCTGCTGCCGGAGCGTCGGCGTCCTGAGCCCACGGGGAGTGACATCCAGGACGATGTTTCCCCAGCCGACTTCGAACGGCTCGTCGAGGGTGTACTTACCCGCGATCTGTACCAACCGGTTCACATAGGCGACCATCGGAGCCAGGTCCTCGTGGACCAGCACCGGCCACGCGTGGAGAGGTGCGCTCACGACGAGCCTCCCAGCCTGTCGATCGGCGGTTCGCGCTGGAAATACCGGCAACACCGCAGTGCCACCCACCATTGTCGTACGCCGACCCGCATCCTGCCTGCTCGGTGACGCCGCGCATCGCCCACGTGCGTCAAGCGCCCACGGCAGTGGGCCCCGTAGACCTGCGGCACGTTCCCACCGAACTGCTAGCGTCCGCCCGCGTGAGTGACAGTGTGTATGTGGGGAACGCGGGCAAGGACGCGGCGCTGGATCGGGGGTGGCTGCTCGGGCACTTCAAGGAGGTCGGCGATCCGCGTCGCAGTGAGGCCGTGGAGATCAAGTGGGGAGTTCATCCCCGTGGCGACGAGCGGTCGCGGTGGGTGGAGGGGGAGGAACGTACGGCTCTGCTGGTGCTCATCAGCGGGCGCTTCCGGGTGGAACTCCCGGGCCGCAGCGTTCTTCTGGAGGAGCAGGGGGACTACGTCGTGTGGGGGCGCGGAGTGGACCACTCGTGGTTCGCGGAGGAGGAGTCGGTGGTGCTGACCGTTCGGTGGCCGTCCGTGCCCGGCTACGCGGTGGAGGAGGCGGTGCCGCCCGGGCGTCGGTAGGCCGGTTCTTGCGGCGGTGGGTACGGGTTGTCCGGGCGGTGCCGGGCACCTCCCGGTGATCACAGGGCGATGGACTGGTACTCGGTGTAGGCGCTCAGGCCCGCCGGGCCGAACTCCCGGCCGAGGCCGCTGGCCTTGAAGCCGCCGAACGGTGCGCGCATGTCGCGGGAGGCGCCGTTGACGCCGAAGGTGCCGGTGCGGATGCGGCGGGCGACTTCGAGGCCGTGCTCCGGGTCGGCGGTCCACACACCGCCGTCGAGCCCGTAGGCCGAGTCGTTGGCGATGGCGACGGCCTCGTCCTCGGTGTCGTACGGGATGACCGCCAGGACCGGGCCGAAGATCTCCTCCTGGGCGATCCTCATGGTGTTGGCGACGTCGGCGAAGAGGGTCGGGCGCACGTAGAAGCCCTTCTCCAGGCCCGGGGTGTCCGGGGCGCCGGGGCCGCCGAGGACCAGGCGGGCGCCTTCGGCGATGCCGGCTTCGATGCAGGACTGGACGCGCTGCTGCTGGGCCTGCTTGACCATGGGGCCGATCCAGGTGTCCGGGTCCATGGGGTCGCCCACGGTGACGCCCCGCATCATGGCGGCGATCGCCTCGACGACCTCGTCGTAGCGGCTGCTCGGGGCCAGGATGCGGGTGTGGGCTACGCAGGCCTCGCCGTTGTTGCCCAGCGACAGGCCCTTCAGGGCCGCCGCGGCCCGGTCGACGTCCGCGTCCGGCAGGACGATGGCGGCGGACTTGCCGCCGAGTTCCAGGCTGACGCGCTTGAACCGCTCACCGGCGATGGCGGCGATACGGCGCCCGGCCGCGGTCGAGCCGGTGAACGCGATCTTGTCGACGCCGGGATGGGCGACGAGGTACTCGCTGACCTCCCGGTCGGCGGGCAGCACGCTGATCACGCCCTCCGGGAAGCCCGCCGCGGCGAGGAGTTCCGCGAGCCGCAGGCCGTCCACGGCCGTCTCGGGCGACGGCTTGAGGATCACCGTGCACCCCGCGAGCAGCGCGGGGACCAGCTTGACCAGGGCGGACTGGTGCGGCGCGTTCCACGGGATCACCGCCGCGACCACGCCCACGGGGGCCCGGCGCACCACGGTGCGATGGCCGTCCCGGCCGGGCAGTTCGGACTCCCAGTCGAAGCCGGCGGCGACGTCGAGGAAGTCGTCGTTGAAGTCCTTCAGGCTGCGCTGAAGCCAGCCGGTGAACCAGATCGGCGAGCCGTTCTCCGAGGTGATGAGCGCGGCCAGTTCGCCGGCGCGCGCCGCGTGCAGCTCGTTGAACCGGGCGACCACCCGTCGCCGTTCCCCGGGCGTCAGCCGCGGCCAGGGGCCGTGGTCGAAGGCCTCGCGGGCCGCTGCCACGGCACGGTCGACGTCGGCGAAGGACGCCTCGGGCACGACACCCACCAGGGACTGGTCGTGCGGGGAGCGGACCTCCAGGACGCCGGAGGTGGCGGGGGCGGCCCAGGCTCCGCCCACCAGCAGCTTGTCGAACGTGATCACGATGTCCTCCCGGATCCCTTCGGACCGGTCCGGCCAAGTTAGCCGAACGGCATTCTCTTAACGCTTCTCCGACGGTAACAGAACCCAGTTCTCTTAACCAGGTCGGTCGATATCCTGACCGTGGGGACACCGCGAGCGAAGAGAGGGTCATGAGCGAGACGAAGCAGGGGTTCATCCGCGCGCGCAGCCCCGAGAACCGGGAGCTGCGCAGGCAGTCGATCCTGGACGCTGCCGAGCACCTGCTGGAGACGACGCAGGTCGCAGACATCACCCTGCGCGACATCGGCCGGCAGTCGGGGATCGCCACCTCGAACGTGCTGCGGTACTTCGAGAACCGCGAGGCGGTCTTCCTGGAGCTCCTCAACCGGGCCTACGGCGCCTGGCTGGACGCGCTCCCGGCCGAGCTGGCGCCCGCCGACGCGGACGGCACCGGGCCGGCAGCGCGGGTGCGCGGCTTCGCCGAGGCCTACGCTGCCTCACTCGCCGCCCGGCCGGTGATGTGCGAGCTGGCGAGCGTGCTGGCCAGCGTGCTGGAACGCACGGTCCCGGTGGAGACGGTCCGCGCCTACAAGCGCCAGGCGCTGACCAACAACGACCGGCTCGCCGGCATCCTCCACGCCCGCATCCCCGAACTGGACCCGACAGCCGCGAAGGAACTGGCCTCGGCGACCATCGTGCTCATCGCCGGCCTGTGGCCGTTCGCCCACCCCGGACCCACCGTCGTCGCCGCCGTCGAGGACCCCGCGCTCCTCGCCGCGCACGTCGACTTCCCCGCCCGTTACGGCCGCATGATCGAGCTGCTCACCACCTCACTGCGGGGCCCCGCCGCCCGCTGAGCGACGGCCCGGCCGCCGGGCCCGCCGGCCGAAAGGACCGCTCGCGTAGAATTTCAGGGTTTGCCCCTTCCCGTCCGCACCCCCGTCCGGAGCCCTTCCATGCACAGCCCGCACGACCCGTACGTCCGCGTCCGTGGTGCTCGTGAGCACAACCTCCAAGGGGTGGACGTGGATGTTCCGCGGGACGCACTGGTGGTGTTCACGGGGGTGTCGGGGTCGGGGAAGTCGTCGCTGGCGTTCGGGACGATCTACGCGGAGGCCCAGCGGCGGTACTTCGAGTCGGTGGCGCCCTACGCGCGGCGGTTGATCCACCAGGTGGGGGCGCCGAAGGTCGGGGAGATCTCCGGGCTGCCGCCGGCCGTGTCGCTGGAGCAGCGGCGGGCGGCGCCGACGTCGCGGTCCTCGGTGGGCACCGTCACCAACCTGTCGAACTCGCTGCGGATGCTGTTCTCCCGTGCCGGGGACTATCCGCCGGGGGCCGAGCGGCTGGACTCGGACGCGTTCTCGCCGAACACGGCGGCCGGGGCCTGCCCCCAGTGCCACGGTCTCGGACAGGTGCACCGCACGGAGGAGGCGCTGCTGGTGCCCGACCCCTCCCTGTCGATCCGTGAGGGCGCGATCGCCGCCTGGCCGGGTGCCTGGCAGGGCAAGAACCTGCGGGACATCCTCGACGCGCTGGGGTACGACGTGGACCGGCCGTGGCGTGAGCTGCCCGCCGGAGAGCGGGAGTGGATCCTGTTCACGGACGAGCAGCCGGTGGTGACCGTGCACCCGGTGCGGGACGCCGAACGGATCCAACGGCCCTACCAGGGCACGTACATGAGCGCCCGGCGGTATGTGATGAAGACGTTCGCCGATTCGAAGAGCACTGCCCTGCGGACCAAGGCCGAGCGTTTCCTCACCGCCGCCCCCTGCCCGGCCTGCGGCGGCAGCAGACTGCGGCCCGAGGCGCTGGCCGTGACCTTCGCGGGGCGCACCATCGCCGAACTGGCCGCGCTGCCGCTGACCGAACTCGCGCAGCACCTGCGCGGCACCTCCGAGGCCGCGCGGGTGCTCACCGAGGACCTGAAGTCCCGTATCGCGCCCGTCGTCGAACTGGGTCTGGGCTATCTCAGCCTCGACCGGGCGGCGCCCACGCTGTCGGCGGGCGAGTTGCAGCGGCTGCGCCTCGCCACGCAACTGCGGTCGGGGCTGTTCGGGGTGGTGTACGTGCTCGACGAGCCGTCGGCGGGGCTGCACCCGGCGGACACCGAGGCCCTGCTCACGGTTCTGCAACGGCTCAAGGCGGCGGGCAACTCCGTGTTCGTGGTGGAGCACCACCTCGACGTGGTGCGCGGTGCCGACTGGGTCGTCGACGTCGGTCCGCGGGCGGGGGAACACGGCGGGCGGGTGCTGCACAGCGGGCCGGTCGCCGAGCTGGCGGGGGTCGCGGAGTCGGCGACGGGCCGGTTCCTGTTCGACGGCTCCCCCGGGCCGGTGCGCGAAGTACGGTGTGCGCGGGGGCAGTTGACGGTGGGGCCGGTCACCCGGCACAACCTGCGCGCGGTGACGGCGGAGTTCCCGCTCGGCGCGTTCACCGCGGTCACCGGGGTGTCGGGGTCAGGGAAGTCCACGCTGATCGGTGAGATCACGGAGGAGCAGGCCGGTGTCGGGCGGCTGGTCCGCGTCGACCAGAAGCCGATCGGGCGCACACCACGCTCCAACCTGGCCACGTACACGGGACTGTTCGACGTGGTACGGAAGGTGTTCGCGGACACCGACGAGGCACGGACGCGCGGTTACGGGGTCGGACGGTTCTCCTTCAACGTCGCGGGAGGCCGGTGCGAGACCTGCCAGGGCGAGGGATTCGTCAGCGTGGAGCTGCTGTTCCTGCCGAGCACATACGCTCCGTGCCCGGACTGCGACGGGGCCCGCTACAACCCCGAGACGCTTCAAGTGACGTACCGCGGGCGGAACATCGGCCAGGTGCTGGACCTCACGGTGGAGAGCGCGGCGGAGTTCTTCGCCGACACCCCGGCCGTGGCGCGCAGTCTCGGCACCCTCATCGACGTCGGCCTCGGCTATCTGCGACTCGGTCAGCCCGCCACCGAACTGTCCGGCGGTGAGGCCCAGCGCATCAAGCTCGCGAGCGAGCTGCAGCGCGGCCGACGCGGCCACACCCTCTACCTCCTCGACGAGCCGACGACCGGACTGCACCCGGCCGATGTCGAGGTGCTCATGCGGCAGTTGCACGGCCTGGTCGACGCCGGGCACACCGTGATCGTCGTCGAGCACGACATGTCCGTCGTGGCCGGCGCCGACTGGGTCGTCGATCTCGGCCCGGGCGGCGGCGACGCGGGCGGCCGGATCGTGGCGACGGGACCGCCGGTTGAGGTCGCGCGGGCGGCGGGGAGCGCCACGGCTCCGTATCTGGCGCGGGCCGTACGGCGGGACGTCTAGAACTTCATGGCGGTCCCGGCCGCACAACGCCACTGCATCTGAGGCGAATTGACGCGTCCGGCGGGTCCGGTGGCGCTACGGGGGAGATCATGACGTTCATGATCCACACCTCTCGTCGCGGCCTGCTCGCCGCCTTCGCCGCCTCCGCGGCCTCCGTCCCGCTCACCGGCCTGGCCGCGGCTCCCGCCCGGGCCGACGCCGCCCCCGCGCCCGTCGATCCCCTCCCGGCACCGGCGGGTCTGACCTCGGCCCGTTCCTCGGTGACTCTGCCCGCGCTGGACGCCTCCTACTTCACGCCGGTGACCCTGGTGTCGCCGCTCGCCGTCTCCGTGCTGTCCGGGGCCCCGGCCCGCACGGAGGTCCTTTCGAACGGGAAACGGGTCGCACTGCTGACCCACGGCGCCCGGACCGTCGTCCTGCCGGGCCCGCGAAGAACGTTCACCGAGAACAAGCGGTCCTTCGTGGACGACTTCCAGCGCACGCTGACGGGCTGGGGCAGCTCGCCGGGCGGCGGCAGCTGGAACACGCTCCCCTCCAGCCCCGACGACTACTCGGTCGTACCGGGCACCGGCCTGATCGCCCTCACCACCACGGGTGTCAGCCGGCACGCCAGTCTGCGGGACGACGAGGTCACCGATCTCGACGTGCGGTCCGTGGCCCGCTTCGACAAGGTTCCCACCGGTCAGGCCTGTTCGTACGGGCTGACCTTCGGCTACCAGAGCACCCACAACAACTACCGGGCCCGGCTGTCCTTCCTGACCACGGGGGCGGTCGAGTTCCGCGTCGAGAAGGAGGTCGACGACGCCGTCACCCAGCTGGCCCCGGCCGTCACGCTGGCGACGGGCAATCCGGCGAACACGGACTGGACGATCCGGGTGCGCCGCGAGGGCTCCCGGATCCGGGCGAAGGCATGGCGTTCCGCCACCGCCGAGCCGTCCACGTGGGCCTTCGACGTCGACGACTCGGCCTTCGGCAAGGGCCGGGTGGGGCTGCGCGCCCTGGCCAACACCGGCTGCACCAACCTGCCGGTCACTCTGAAGGCGAGCCGCTTCGAGGTGAGCGCCGCCAACTGGCACACCCCGCCGAGCGTCACCCACGGCGACTGGGTGCGGGTGCTGCCCGAACCCTTCGACGGCACCTGGACGGCCGAGTGGGAGCGGACGATCCGCGGCTGGGCCGGCTCCACCGTGCCGGACGTGCTCTCCTACACCGCGATGTTCCTTCCGGGCGCCCCCGCGGTCACCGCCGGGGACGGACCGGCACAGGGCAAGCAGGTCCTGGGCGAGGCCGGTTACGGCTATCTGAACGCGCAGGGGTACCGCATGGTGGGCGCCGACTTCCACGAGTACATGGACGTCGGCTGGACCTTCCCCGACGGCGCCTACACCGGGCCGTCGAGCAAGCAGGTCGGGAATCTCGACTGCTCGGGGTACACCCGCATGGTCTACGGCTACCACATGGGCGTGCCCATGGCCGCGAAGGCGGACACGTCCGGGACCCGGATACCGCGCCAGTCCCGCGACATGGCCGACCACACGCCCGGTGTGCTGATCGACCGGACCGACGGCGTCCGCCCGCCGGCCGCGAACCTGCTCCAGCCCGGTGACCTCGTGCTGTTCAACGCCGACTCGGGGGACGACGGGGACCTGCGGACCGCCACGGTCGACCATGTGGGGATCTACCTCGGACGGGACGCGGCCGGCAAGCGGCGCTTCCTGTCCAGCCGCAAGACGGTCAACGGGCCCACCATGGCCGACCTGGCCGGCGCCTCACTGCTCGACGGCACGGGCCTCTACGCCGAGTCCCTGCACACCGTGCGCCGCGTCTGAGCCGGCACGCGGGGCCGGGGCGGCCGGATGGCCGCCCCGGCGGGGGGCACGACCGGCAGAACCGCGCCCCGCGAAGCCGCGCCCCCGCGAGGGCGTCCCCGGCGGGGGTGTGACCCGCGAGAGCGTCCCCGGCCGGGATGTGACCCACGAGAGCGCCCCCGGCGGAGACCCGACCCACCAGAGCATCCCCAGCAGAGGCCCGACCCGCGGCGTCGTGACCCGCGAGCTCGTGACCCGCGACAGCATCGTCAGCAGAGGTCCGACCCGCAGGGACGTGACCCGCGACAGCATCCCCGCCAGAGACCCGACCCACGAGAGCGTGACCCGCAGAGTCGTGACCCGCAGAGTCGTGGCCGCAAGTTGCGGTCGAGTGCGGGTCGGTGCCGTGGTCGCGGCCGTCGGGGAGGTCCTGGCGGGCCGCGCGGGCCAGCGTCCGCCGGTCCGGACAGGCACCCGGAGGGAGCACGGGGCACACATCGACCTCGGCGACCAGGTCGCGTGCGGTCGCCACCCGCCACAGGGACGCGAGCAGGGAGTCGTCGCCGACGAAGGCCGTGGCCGTGCTGGCCCCTCCCCCGGCGTGCCCCAGATAGCGGATGCGGACCGGCTGGACGGGCACCCCGGCGTCGAGGGCGGCCTGGAAGACGGCCCGGTGGAAGGCGCCCTGGGCACGGCCGCACCAGGTGCTGCCCTCGGGGAAGGCGGCGACCGCGGCGCCGGCGCGCAGCTCCCCGGCGATGTGCGCCACCGTCTCGGGCAGGGCGCGCAGCCGGTCCCGTTCGATGAACAGGGCGCCGCCGCGCGCGGCGAGCGCGCCGGCCACCGGCCAGCGGCGGATCTCCGTCTTGGCGAGCATCCGGGCCGGGCGGACGGCGGCCAGCAGCGGGATGTCCAGCCAGGAGATGTGGTTGGCGACCAGCAGGAGGCCGCCGGTGGGCGGGGCGGTGCCGGTGATGCGGACCCGGACCCCCGAGGCCCTGACGACCGCCCGGCACCAGCGCCGGACCCAGCCGGCGGGGATCCGCGCACCGAGCGGCGACAGCACGACCCCGGCGAGTACGAGGGCCGTGACCAGCGTGAGCCGCAGCACGGCGCGCGGCACGGCGGCCCCCGTGGACCCCGTCGTCTCCACGCACGCCCTCGGAGTGCAGGGCGCGCTGGGCAGCCAGAGGCTCATCAGGCTGGTACGAGGGAGAGGAAGTGCCGCAGGTAGCGCGGGCTGACCCGGCGCATCGACAGCAGGACGTAGAAGTCCGCGACCCCGAAGTCGGGGTCGTGCGCGGGCGCTCCGCAGACCTGGGCGCCGAGCCGGAGGTAGCCGCGCAGGAGGGCGGGCAATTCGGTGCGGGGCGCGGCCGGGAGGTCGGCCCGCGGGATCCACGGCAGCAGGGGGCGCACCCGGTGCTCCTCCGGTGCCAGGTTCTTCTCGCGCACCCGCTCCCAGGTGGCGGAGGCGAGGGCGCCGCCATCGGCCAGCGGTACCGAGCAGCAGCCCGCCAGCCACTCGTGGCCGCGATCCACCATGTAGCGGGCCAGCCCGGCCCAGATCAGCCCGATCACCGCGCCGTCGCGGTGGTCGGGGTGCACGCAGGAGCGGCCCACCTCCACCAGCCCGGGACGGATCGGGGCCAGCGCGGTGATGTCGAACTCGCCCTCCGCGTACAGCCGTCCGGCGATCGCGGCCCGCTCCGGCGGCAGGAGCCGGTAGGTGCCGACGACCTGTCCGGTCGTCGTGTCGCGCACGAGCAGGTGGTCGCAGTAGGCGTCGAAGGGGTCGACGTCGTACCCCGGCTGCGGGGTGGACAGCAGGGCGCCCATCTCCCCGGCGAAGACGTCGTACCGCAACCGCTGTGCGGCCCGCACGTCCGCCTCGTCACGGGCGAGGGCGACGGTGTAGCGGGTGGGCGGCGCGGGCTGCGGGGGGCTTTCGAGCGTGGAGACGCCGGTCATGTTCTCTCCTGGTCGTGGACCCGGTGCGGAAGAGGGACGGCGGACCGGCGGTGCGGTCCGTCGTCCCTGTTCTTCCGATGCCGGTTGGCGTCCGCGTGACCTGTGCCGGGAGAACGGATGTGGGGATGTTGAACGGCGCGGGCGGCGCCCCGTCCGGCCGGGCCACCTGACGCTCCCCTCAGCGTCGAGGACCCGTTCGGGGACCGGGCGGCCCGCCCGCGGCCGGGTCCTCGTGGAGAAAACCGAGGCGGGGCCGGGGATGAGCACCACTCCCGGCCCCGCCCGTCCGCCCCCTCGGCGAACGTTCCCTGATGGGCTACCGCTTGGACGCCTTGCGGGTCGCGCGCAGCCACTCCTTGTTCATGCTGGTGATCGACACGAGGGGGATGCCCTTGGGGCAGGCGGTGGCGCACTCCCCGGTCAGGGTGCAGCCGCCGAAGCCCTCCTCGTCCATCCGGGCCACCATGTCCAGGACGCGCGTCTCGCGCTCGGGGGCGCCCTGGGGCAGCACGTTGAGGTGGTTGATCTTGGCGGAGGTGAACAGCATCGCCGCGCCGTTGGGGCAGGCGGCGACGCAGGCGCCGCAGCCGATGCACTCGGCGTGCTCGAAGGCGAAGTCGGCGTCCGGCTTCGGTACGGGGGTGGCGTGGGCCTCGGGCGCGGAGCCGGTGGGGGCGCTGATGTAGCCGCCGGCCTGGATGATCCGGTCGAAGGCCGAGCGGTCGACCACCAGGTCCTTCACCACCGGGAAGGCGGCGGCGCGCCACGGCTCGATGTCGATCGTGTCGCCGTCCTCGAAGGACCGCATGTGCAGCTGGCAGGTGGTGGTGCGCTCGGGGCCGTGCGCGTCGCCGTTGATGACCAGGCTGCACGCGCCGCAGATGCCCTCGCGGCAGTCGTGGTCGAAGGCGACCGGGTCCTCGCCGGAGAGGATGAGCCGTTCGTTGAGGACGTCCAGCATCTCCAGGAAGGACATGTCGGGCGAGATGTCGTCCACCTCGTAGGTGGACATGGCGCCGTCGGCGTCGGCGTTCTTCTGCCGCCAGACGCGCAGGGTGAGCCTCATGCGTAGCTCCGCTGGGTGGGGTGGACGTACTCGAAGACCAGGTCTTCCTTGTGCAGGGTGGGCGCCTCGCCCGTGCCCGTGAACTCCCAGGCCGCCGCGTAGGCGAACTGCTCGTCCCTGCGGGCCGCCTCACCGTCGGGGGTCTGGGACTCCTCGCGGAAGTGGCCGCCGCAGGACTCGGCGCGGTGCAGCGCGTCGAGGCACATGAGCTCGGCGAGCTCCAGGTAGTCGACGACGCGGTTGGCCTTCTCCAGGGACTGGTTGAAATCCTCGCCGGTGCCGGGAACCTTGATGCGCCGCCAGAACTCCTCGCGGATCTGCGGGATGCGGTCCAGTGCCTTGCGCAGGCCCGCCTCGGTGCGGGCCATGCCGCAGAACTCCCACATCAGTTCGCCGACTTCGCGGTGGAAGGAGTCGGGGGTGCGGTCGCCGTCGACGGCCAGCAGCAGGTTGAGGCGGTCCTCGGTCTCGGCGACGGCCTCCTGGACGGCGGGGTGGTCCTCGGTGACGGCCTCCTGGTGCGGGTTGCGGGCCAGGTAGTCGTTGATCGTGGCCGGGAGGACGAAGTAGCCGTCGGCCAGGCCCTGCATCAGGGCGGAGGCGCCGAGGCGGTTGGCGCCGTGGTCGGAGAAGTTGGCCTCGCCGACCGCGAACAGGCCGGGGACGGTGGTCTGGAGGTCGTAGTCGACCCACAGGCCGCCCATCGTGTAGTGCACGGCGGGGTAGATCCGCATCGGCACCTCGTACGGGTTCTCCGCGGTGATCCGCTCGTACATGTCGAAGAGGTTGCCGTACTTCTCCTCGACCTTCTTCCGGCCCATCCGCCGGATCGCGTCGGCGAAGTCCAGGTAGACGCCCTGGCCGCCGGGGCCGACACCGCGGCCCTCGTCGCAGACGTTCTTCGCGGCGCGGGAGGCGATGTCACGCGGGACGAGGTTGCCGAAGGAGGGGTAGATGCGCTCCAGGTAGTAGTCGCGCTCGCTCTCCGGGATCTCGTTCGGCGGGCGGTTGTCGCCCTTGGCCTTCGGGACCCAGATGCGGCCGTCGTTGCGCAGCGACTCGCTCATCAGGGTGAGCTTGGACTGGTGGTCACCGGTGCGCGGGATGCAGGTGGGGTGGATCTGGGTGAAGCAGGGGTTGGCGAAGTACGCGCCGCGCCGGTGCGCCCGCCAGATCGCGGTGGCGTTGGAGTTCATGGCGTTCGTCGACAGGTAGAAGACGTTGCCGTAGCCGCCGCTGGCCAGGACGACCGCGTCCGCGAAGTAGGTGTCGATCTTCCCGGTGATCAGGTCGCGGGCGACGATGCCGCGGGCCCGGCCGTCGACGACGATCAGGTCGAGCATCTCGGTGCGCGGGTGCATCTCGACGTTGCCGGCGGCGATCTGCCGGGACAGCGCCTGGTAGGCGCCGAGCAGGAGCTGCTGGCCCGTCTGGCCGCGGGCGTAGAAGGTGCGGGAGACCTGGACACCGCCGAAGGAGCGGGTGTCGAGCAGGCCGCCGTACTCGCGGGCGAACGGCACGCCCTGGGCCACGCACTGGTCGATGATCTCCACCGAGATCTGCGCGAGGCGGTGCACGTTGGACTCGCGGGCGCGGAAGTCGCCGCCCTTGACGGTGTCGTAGAACAGCCGGTGGATGGAGTCGCCGTCGTTGCGGTAGTTCTTCGCCGCGTTGATACCGCCCTGCGCGGCGATGGAATGGGCGCGGCGCGGGGAGTCCTGGTAGCAGAACTGGACGACGTGGTAGCCCTGTTCGGCCAGGGTGGCGCCGGCCGAGCCGCCCGCGAGGCCGGTGCCGACCACGATGACCGTGTGCTTGCGCCGGTTGGCGGGGTTGACCAGCTTGGCCTCGAAGCGGCGCGTGTCCCAGCGCTCGTTGATCGGGCCGGACGGGGCCTTGGTGTCGGCGACCGGCGCACCGGTCGCGTAGTCGGCGTAGGAGGTCATGTCAGCTCACCACTCCGGTCATGACGCCCACCGGGACGGCGATGAAGCCGGCCGTGAGCAGCAGTGCGAGAACGTTGGCGGCGGTCTTCAGGGCACGGTCGCGGGTGCGGCTGCCGACGCCGAGGGTCTGGGCGGCGCTCCAGAATCCGTGCCGGATGTGCAGGCCGAGCGCCAGCATGGCGACGATGTAGATGACGTTGCCGTACCAGGTGGAGAAGGTGTCCACGACGTTCTGGTACGGGTGGCCCGGCTGGAACCCACCGGAGTGCACGGTGCCGGTGGTCAGGTCGAGGATGTGCCAGACGATGAACAGGCCGAGGATGATCCCGCCCCAGCGCATGGTGCGGGTGGCGTAACTGGCCCGGGGCCTGGCGTGCACGTACTTGCTGGGCCGCGCCTTGATGTCGCGGCGGCTGAGCTGGTAGGCGGAGACGGCGTGGGCGACGACGGCGGCCACGAGCACCACGCGGACCAGCCAGAGCGTCCACTCGTAGTGCATGAACGGCTCGCCGAGCGTGCGCAGCCAGTGGGCGTAGTGGTTGAACTCGGCCGCCCCGAAGTAGATCTTCAGGTTTCCGATCATGTGGACGACCAGGTACAGCAGCATGATCAGCCCGCTGACCGCCATCACGGTCTTCTTGCCGACGGTCGAGCCCCACACGGTGCGTGCCATGGACGGCCGTCGGTCCGTCCGCGTTGCCAGTGCCATGTCTCAGCACGCTAGGGCCGAAGGACCCCATCGGTCCAAGACATGGTCCAGCTCGTTTCGATAGGGATTGGCTATGCTCGTCTCGTGCAGTTCCAGCAGCTCCAGTACTTCGTGGCGGTCGCCGAGACCCGGCACTTCACCCGGGCGGCCGATCTGGTGCATGTCGCCCAGCCGTCGCTGTCACAGCAGATCAAGGCGCTGGAGCGGGAGTTGGGAGCGGATCTGTTCCTGCGGGCCCGGGGCAACATCACGCTCACCGACGCCGGTGAGGCGCTGCTGCCGCTGGCCCGGCGCATCCTCGCCGACGCCGACACGGCGCGGCACGAGGTGCAGGAACTGGTGCAGCTGCGCCGGGGCCGGGTGCGGCTAGGCGCCACCCCGAGCCTGTGCACCGGCCTGCTGCCGGACGTGCTGCGCGCCTTCCACGACCGCTACCCGGGTGTCCGGCTGCTGGTCGAGGAGGGGGGTTCCCACGACCTGGTGCGGGAGCTGGCCCGCGGCGCCCTGGACCTGGCGCTGGTCGTGCTGCCACTGCCGACTCCCTCCCCCGCCCTGACCACGGTGGAGTTGCTGCGTGAGGACCTGGTGGTGGTCTCCTCGCCGGAGGCGCCGGCGCCCGGTGGCCCGGGGCGGCGCTCGGTCGCCGTCGCGGATCTGGAGGGCGAGCGTCTGGTGATGTTCCGGCACGGCTACGACCTGCGGGAGCTGACGGTCGCCGCGTGCCGCGCCGAGGGCTTCGAGCCGGACCTCGCCGTCGAGGGCGGCGAGATGGACGCGGTGCTGGGTTTCGTACGGGCGGGGCTCGGGGTGGCCGTTGTCCCGCGCATGGTCGCCACGCGCGCCGGCCGCGGCCTGCGGGTCACCCCGCTGGCCCGCCCCGGACTGCATCGCACGATCGCGCTGGCCCACCGCAGCGACGTGGCTCCGCCGAGGGCGGCGAGGGAACTTCAGCGGATGCTGCTGGAGCGGTGACCGTTGAGCGTAATCCGCTCTTCCGGATGCGCACTTGCTCCTCCGTCAGTTTGACGACACGTCAGTCTGATTCAATGTCAACTAAGGTGCGCCAGAGGCGATTTCCGCGGCCAGCCGAGCGCGCAGCCCGTCGACCAGTGCCGCGAGGGCGACCTCGAAGGCCAGGTCCGCGGCGGACCGCCCTTGCGCGGCGGAGGCCTCGTCCCGGGCGTGCACCGCGGCGGTGAACCTGGGCACCTGGGGCGAGTCCGGCCCGGGGTCGAACATCGCGGCCGGTGCCACCAGGTCCAGCGCCGAACCGAGGACGAACGACTCCACGCCGACCATGACGGGGATGACCGAAGCGGTCGGCCATCCGCCGCGCTCAAGACCGGAGACCACCGACTCGTACATCCGCAGGGTGCGGTGCGCACCGGACACCGGGATGGTGGCCAGCAGCGAGATGGTCTGCGGATGCGCCGCGAACGCCGCCCGGTAGAGCCGGGCCCAGCCGACCAGGGCCTCGTCCCAGGGCAGGCTGTCGAAGACCTTCGCGTCGATCGGGTCGGCCACCAGCTCGCGCACTCCGGCGAGGATGTCGTCCTTGCCCTTGACGTGGTTGTAGAACGACGAGGGCCGGACCCGGAGCCGCCGGGCCAGCAGCGCGATGGAGAACCCCTCGGCGCCGACCTCGTCGATCAGTTCCAGCGCGCCGCGCACGATCACCTCGCGATCGAGTACGGGCGTGCTCGGCCGTCCCGTCCTTCGCGTCCCGGCGCTCATCCGGTGTCCCCGCCCCTCTTCCCAAGCGTCGTCGCGTGAGTCTAACCTGCGTCCACTAAAACGAATGGCGTTCGCTTTGGGAGTACGTATGCCCCTCACCGTCTTCCGCAACGGCACCGTGTGGACCGGTCTGCCCGTACCGCCCGGGGCCGGGCAGCCGCCGACCGCGCTGGCCGTTCGGGACGGCCGCGTCGAGGCCGTCGGCGCCGAGGCCGAGGCGCTCGCCGGCGCCGCCGACGAGCTGCTGGACCTCGACGGAGGTCTACTCATGCCCGCGTTCGGAGACGGTCACTGCCACCCCGACCAGGGCGGATTCGAAGCACTGGGGCCACGGATCAGACCCTGTACCAGCGTGGACGAGCTGGTCGCGGAGGTCGGCCGGTACGCCGCCGAGCACCCGGAGGCGGACTGGATCCTCGGCGGCAGCTACGACTCCACGCTCGCCCCCGACGGCCTCTTCGACGCCCGCTGGCTCGACGCCGTCGTGCCCGACCGCCCGGTCGCCCTGCGGGCCTGGGACTACCACACGCTGTGGTGCAACACCGAGGCCATGCGCCGGGCCGGCCTCGACGGCTCCGCCAAGGACAGCGAGCGCGGCCGGTTCGTACGCCGTGCCGACGGCAGCCTGATGGGCACCATGGTCGAGTGGGACGCGGTCGACGCGGTCCTCGGCGCCGCACCCGAGCGCACCCTGGACGAACGTGTACGGGCCCTGACCCACGCCACCCGCACCTACGCCGCGGCCGGAGTCACCTGGATCCAGGACGCCTGGGTGGACCACGAGGCCGTCGACGCCTATCTGACGGCGGCCCGGCAGGGCGTCCTGGCCACGCGGGTGAACCTCGCCCTGCGCGCCGACCCGTCGCGGTGGCGCGAGCAGCTGGCCGAGTTCGCGGCCGACCACGACCGGATCCACGCGGAGGGGCTCGACCGGCTGACCGTGCGGACCGTCAAGTTCTTCGTCGACGGCATCATCGAGAACCGCACCGCGGCGCTGCTCGAACCGTACGCCGACGACCCCTGCACCCGGGGCATGCCGGTCTGGGCCGCCGCCGAGCTGCGCGAGGCGCTGGTGGAGATCGACCGGCTGGGGCTCCAGCCGCATCTGCACGCGATCGGCGACGCCGGCATCCGCACCGCCCTGGACGCCCTCGCCCACCTCACCGAGGTGCGCGGCCCCCGGGACCGCCGTCCGGTGATCGCCCATGTGCAGATGGTCGACCCCGAGGACCTGCCCCGCTTCGCCGAACTGGGCGTGATCGCCAACATCGAGCCCCTGTGGCTTCAGCCCGACCCCGCGATGACCGACTTGACCATGCCCCGTCTGGGCGAGGTCCGGTCCCGGCAGCAGTACCCGCTGGGCTCGCTGCTGCGCAGCGGAGCCCGGGTCTCGTTCGGGAGCGACTGGCCGGTCACCGACCACCGGCCGCTGACGGGCCTTCCGGTCCCGGTGACCCGGCAGACGCCGGAGCGCCTCCCCGAGGGCGGATGGCTGCCGGGGGAACGGATCGACATCGAGACCTCGATGTCCTGCTACACGGCCGGCGTCGCCCATCAGGCGATGGCCGACGACCGGGGTGTCCTGGCCCCGGGACGGGTCGCCGACCTGGTCTGGCTCGACCGGGACCCCCGCGACCTCGATCCGCACGACGTGCCCGCCATCACCGTGCTCGGCACCTGGCTGGCGGGCGAGCGCACCCACGGCACCCAGGGGTGACCCCACGGCGGGGCGCCGCCGCACGCCCCGCCCCAGCCGACGCCCTTGCCGGATCACCCGGCGATGCCTCATTCTTCTGCGGAAGGAACGCTTCATGACGGATACAGACATCCCCGCGGAAAAAGGACTCAGGCGAGTCCTGGGGCTGCCGGGGCTCACCCTCTTCGGGCTCACCTATCTCGCCCCGGTGACCGTGTTCACCACCTACGGGGCGGTCACCGGCGTCACCCACGGCCATCTGCCGGCCGCCTATGTGATCGCCCTCGTGGTGATGCTCTTCACTGCCGTCAGCTACGGGCGGATGGTGCGGGCGTTCCCCACGGCGGGGTCGGCGTACACCTACACCCAGCAGTCCTTCGGCGGGCATGTCGGCTTCATGGTCGGCTGGACGCTGCTGCTGGACTACCTCTTCCTGCCGATGATCAACTTCCTGCTGATCGGCATCTATCTGCACAGCCAGTTCCCGTCGGTTCCCGCACGGGTGTTCGTGCTCGCCGCGCTGCTGCTCGCGCTTTTCGTCAACGTGCTCGGCGTGGACTCCATCAGCCGGCTCAGCATCCTGGTGGTGGGCCTGGCCGGGGTACTCGTGGTGCTCTTCGTCGCCCTGTCCGTCCACCACACGCTCGGCCACGGCGCCTCCAAGCCGTTCGCCTCGTTCCTGCCGGGCGGCTCCGGGACCTCGGCGGCGTTCTCCGGGGCCGCGATCCTGGCGCTGAGCTTCCTCGGGTTCGACGCGGTCTCCACCATGTCGGAGGAGGCCAAGGACCCGCGGCGCACCATCCCCCGCGCCATCGTGCTGACCACGGCCATCGGCGGCGTCCTGTTCATCGTGGTGTCCTGGATGGGCGCGCTGGTGCACCCGGGCGCCACGTTCAGCGACCCCGACAGCGCGGGCCTGGACATCATGCGAACGCTGGGCGGTTCGGCCTTCACCTCGTTCTTCGTGGCCGTCTATGTCGCGGGCGCCTTCGGCTCCGGGGTCACCACGCAGGCGAGCGTGTCCCGGATCCTGTACTCGATGGGACGCGACGGGGTGCTGCCCAAGCGGGTGTTCGGCTATCTGCATCCCCGCTTCCGCACCCCGGTGATCGCGACCGGCCTGACGTCCGCGGTCTCGCTGGTCGCCCTGTTCATCAGCCTCGACAACGCCGTGGTGATGATCAACTTCGGTGCCCTGATCGCCTTCTCGATGGTCAACCTGAGCGTGGTCAAGCACTATCTGATCGACCAGGGCCGCCGGAGCGGTCGCGACCTGCTCTCCTACGGGCTGCTGCCGATCGTCGGATTCGCGCTGACCGTCTGGCTGTGGACCAGCCTGGAGGGCATCACCTTCGAGGTGGGGCTCTGCTGGATGCTGGCCGGGTTCCTGTACCTGCTGTTCCTGACCCGCGCGTTCCGGCGGAAGCCTCCGGTGATGAGCTTCAGCGAGGAGCGGTCGGAGGCGGAGGCCGCGCCGGGCGACGTGGCGGCGGTGCGGCGGGTTTGAGTGACGCGGCTGAGGGCCTGCCGACGGGGTGTCGGCAGGCCCTCGCCCGTGTCGGGCCATGTCCCGGGGCCGAGAACCGTGTTCGGCCGCGGGTCCGTTGTCGCTGGGCGCGCAGTTCTCCGCGCCCCTGGCGCCCCTTCGGGGCCCGAAGAACGTGCTCCCCATGGGTCCGTCATCGCCGGGCGCGCGGTTCCCCACGCCCCTGGGCGCCCCTTCGAGGCCCGAAGAACGTGCTCGCCCCATGGGTCCGTCATCGCCGGGCGCGCAGTCCCCCGCGCCCCTCGGAGCCGCCGGGCGTTGCCGGTTACGTTGTCGCGTCTGCCAGGGCCAGGTCGTGCAAGCGGTCCGGTGGGCCCGGGCGGGCGTAGTACCAGCCCTGGGCGGTGTCGCAGCCCAGGACGCGCAGTTGCTCGGCCTGGGCGCCCGTCTCCACGCCCTCCACGGTGACCGCGAGGTCCAGGCTGTGGGCGAGCGCGACGATGCCCTCGACGATCTTCAGGTCGACGGGGTCGGCCGGGAACTGCTGCATGCCCTGGGTGAAGGAACGGTCCAGCTTGAGCACGCTCACCGGCAGCCGGCGCAGGTTGGCCAGGTTGGAGTAGCCGGTGCCGAAGTCGTCCAGGGCGATGTCGACGCCCATCTCGGCCAGCCGGCGCAGCGGCTTGAGCAGGTCGTCGTCGGCGCCGATGAGCGCCGACTCGGTGACCTCCAGGCACAGCGCGTCCGGCTGCACGCCCGCGCGCTCCAGGATGTCGACGGTGTCCTGGACGAGCCCGGGGTGGGTGAGCTGGCACGGCGAGAGGTTGACGTTGATGCGCAGCGGTCCCTCGGCGCCGTCCCGGTGCGTCTCCCGCCACCGGCGGGCCTGGCGCACCGACTGCTCCATGACCCAACGGCCCAGCGGGACGATCAGCCCGGTGTGCTCGGCGAGCGGGATGAACCGGTCGGGGCCGAGGACGCCGTGCTGCGGATGCAGCCAGCGCACCAGCGCCTCGGCACCGCGCACGCTGCCGTCACCGAGGTGCACCAGGGGCTGGTACTCGATGAAGAACTCGCCCCGGTCCAGCGCGGCCGGCAGCGCCGTGGTCAGTCCATGCCGGGTGATGGCGCGGGCGTCGGCCTCCGGATCGGCGAGCTCGAAGCGGTTGCCGCCGGCCGACTTGGCCCGGTACATGGTGATGTCCGCGCTGCGCAGCACCTCGGCCGCGCTGCGCTCGCCCGCCGGTCCCTCGACGATGCCGATGCTGCCGCGTACGGCCAGTTCCCGGCCGTCGATGCGGACCGGGGCGACCAGCGCGTTCATGATCCGGGCGGCGAGCTCGTCGACCTCGCGCCGGGTGCCGGGGCCGGTGGTCAGCGCGACGAACTCGTCACCGCCGAGCCGGGCGACCATCTCGCCGGGCGCGGTCGCACAGGCCTGGAGCCGGTCGGCGACCTCGACGAGCAGCCGGTCGCCGGCCGCGTGGCCGAGGCTGTCGTTGATGGTCTTGAAGCCGTCCAGGTCGAGGTAGCACAGGCCGAAGCGCTGGTCCTCGCCCGCGTTCAGCGCCTTCTCCAGGCGTTCGAAGAACAGGGTGCGGTTGGGCAGGCCGGTGAGCGCGTCGTGGGTGGCCTCGTACCGCAGTCTCAGATTGAGCAGCCGCCGCTCGGTGGTGTCCTCCATGAGGGCGAGCTGGTACTGCGGGTAGCCGTCCGCGTCGCGGAGCAGGGAGACGGTCAGGTTGGTCCACAGAACCGTTCCGTCCGGCCGGTAGAAGGCCTTCTCCACGTGGTAGTGCTCGCGCTCGCCGCGCACCAGTTCCTCGTACAGCCGCCACATCTGCGGGGCGTCGTCGGCGTGGGTCCACTCTTGTACGTTGCGGCCGCGCACGGTCTGCTCGGAGCCGCCGAACATGCGCAGCAGCGCGCTGTTGACCTGGAGGACGTTGCCCTCCAGGTCGGCGATGGCGATGCCGATCGCCGCGCCTTCGAACACGGCGCGGAAGCGGGCCTCGCTGGCGTGCAGGGCCTGGGCGACCACGCCCTGGGCGCGCAGCGCCGCCTGGGCTATCGCCTCCTGCTCGGCCAGTGTGCGTTCGCGCAGCGCCCGCGCGAACCCTGCCGCCATCGAGTGCTGCAACCGCGCGGAGCGGGCGCGCAGGTCCTCCTGGTCGCCGTCCTCGCCGCAGTACAGCACGAGATAGGCGTCGAGGCAGTCCAGCGAGCGGCTGAGCGCCTCGGGCGCGGTGCAGTGTGCGTCGACCAGGGCCGCGCCGACTGCCTCGCCCTCCTCCGCGGCGAAGGCCCGGTCCCGTAGCGCCGTGCTCAACCGGCGGGCGAGCGGCAGGAGTTGCTCCTCGAACTCCGGGCGGGTCAGCGACGTCGAGGTCACCGGGAAGACGGCCCGGCTCCAGATCGTCGTCAACCGGCGAAGTCTGCCCTCCGGCCCGTCCGGTCCCGCGATCACGCCGTACGCCCCACGCCCGCGAAACCGGAGAAGGCATACGGGTCCTCGTCCTCCGGCGCCGTACGCGGCCGCCAGTTCGGCATCGGCACCAGCCCGGGTTCCACCATGTCGTACCCCTCGAAGAACCGCGCGATCTCCTCGCGCGAACGCATGATCAGCGGGTTGCGAATGTCCTTGTACACGTCCACCAGGGACCGGCTCCGCTTCACGGAAAGCGGGATTCCCTCGAACGCGGCATGGGTGAGGACGAGCAGGCTGCCGGGCGCGAGCGCGTCGCGCAGCTCGGCCACCGCACCGTAGGGGTCGTCCGCGTCCTCCACGAAGTGCAGTATGGCAACGAGAAGGAGCGCGACTGGCCGATTCAGGTCGATCAGCCGCCCCAACTCGGGGCTCGCGAGGATTTCCCCGGGCTTGCGCAGGTCGGCCGCGATCACGTCCGCGTCCTCGTTGCCCGCCAGAACGGCCTTGCTGTGGCTGACGGCCACCGGGTCGTGGTCGACGTACAGCACCCGCGCGCCGGGCCGGGCGGCCTGGGCGACCTCGTGGACGTTGCCGAAGGTGGGGATGCCGGACCCGATGTCCAGGAACTGGGTGATGCCCTCCGCCAGGGCGAAGTCCACGGCCCGGCGCATGAAGGCCCGGTTGGCCTGCATGATCTTGGGCAGCCCCGGCATCAACTCCATGGCCCTGCGGGCCGCTTCCCGGTCGACCTCGAAGTTGTGCGAACCGCCCAAGTAGAAGTCGTAGATTCGAGCGACGCTCGGCATCGAGATGTCGATGCTTCGCGGAGCCCAGGCGGGACGCTCCATCCATCTCTCCACAGCGTAGGCGATCCGGTGTTCGAGCTGAGGCTACTGATCGCCCGCCGAACGGGCGAGCGGAAACGGAAATTGACCATCCGTTCCCGGTCACCACCTGCGCTTCCGACCTGCTCGTCGCACCCGCATCGCGGTGAATTGCCACGATCTGCACACACGGCGGACCGCCCCCTCCGTGCGGTACGGAGGGGGCGGTCCGATCTGGAGAGAGTTGGGGAAGTGGGGAAAGCGGGGGAAGTGGAGAAAGCGGGGAAAGCGGGGAAAGCGACCCCTACTGCGGCGCGCCGATCGCCTTCCCGTCGGGGGAGACGGCGAACCATGTGCCGCCGATGCCCTGGCCGTTGACGTCCCCGGGCGCCTCGTCCCCGGAAAACGTGTAGAGGGGCCAGCAGTTGATGGTCATCTGCTTGACGCCGTCGGGCCGGGTGAAGGGCATCATGCCCTTCTTCAACACGCCCTTGGTGTCGCTGACGGCAACGGGCGCCACGGCCGGCCACTTCTCCAGGCAGGAACCGGTGCAGGCGGAGACCGACTTCGGCCACGCCTGGTCCTTCGAGAAGCGGTAGACCGTCATGCCGTTCTTGTCGACGACGACATCGCCCAGTTCGGTCTTCTTCACGGACAGGCCCGGCAGGTTCACCAACGAGGCCTTCTTGCCGTCGGGCGCCAGCGCGAACCACTTGCCGTTCACGCCCTGGCCGCTGGTCTCGCCGGCCTTGGTGTCCTTCGCGTAGCGGTAGGCGGGCCACCCGGCGATGGTCAGCTGCTTGCTGCCGTCGGCGCGGGTGACCTCGCCGAGCAGGGCCTTGTCGATACCGGCGCCGGCCGTGGCGTCGTCGGCGGGAACCGGCGGCCAGGCCGTGGCGCAGTCGGCGTCGCAGGTGGACTTGGGGGGCTGGGCCGTGTCCGCGTCGAAGCGGTACAGGGTCATCCCGGCGCTGTCGGTGACCACCTTGCCCAGCTCCGCGTTGGCGGAGACCGCGAGTTCCCCGGCGGCCTTGGCGGCACCCTGCTGACCGTCGGCGCCGTAACCGTTGCCGACGCCGGTGTCGGCACCGGTGCCGACGCTGCCGAAGCCGCCGGCCGCGGCGGTCGCACCCACGTTCTGACTGCCCGCCGAAGGGACGCTTTCCTGACCGCACGCCGTCGTCAGCGCCAGCACGGCCGCGGCCGCCGCCACGAGTGAGGCGCTCCGCCAGGAGGTGTTCATCGTCAACTCCCCATAATCAAAAGGGTGTTGCAGCGCCCTACTGCGCCGCCGCACGACACTGGGTACGCATGGCACCGATGGTTGTGTTCAATCGCGGCAGAGATTTTTTTCCGGAACCCGTGACACGTTCCGCGCCATTCGTACGCGCGTGCCCATCGGCGGCGCCGCGCCGGCCCACCGATCAAACCCTCCGGCCTGCGGCATCCCACCTTCGGGGCAATCCGCGTCCACCGCGGCGTGCCACGGTCCACGACACCTCATGATCTTGCTCGTGCAACGACCCGAACCGACACGATCCGCCCTGGTGCTGCGGGTGTTGGCGCCGGCACTGCTGGCGTGGACGTGTGTGGGCGGAGCCGCCCCGGCCGCGGCCGACGCCTGCGCGTACGCCTCCACGGGCCCGGACGGCACGGAGGCGGTGGCGATGGCCGGCAGCGGCCCCTGGCCCTCCTTTCCGCCTCTTCCGCCGCCGTGCCCGCGGCCGACCCCGCCGCCCAGCCCGAGTCCCACCCCGACACCGACGCCCACACCCACACCGACGCCCACGCCGCCTCCGCCGCCCACGCCGGCACCGCCGCCGAAGCCGACGCCCACCCCCAAGCCCGAGCCCAAACCCCCGCGCCCGGCCCCGGCCGCCCCGCAGCCCCGGCCCACTCCCCCACCGCCCCCACCGCCCGCACCACCCCCGCCACCCGCACCGCCGGCCCCGAAGCCGGCCCCCGAGCCCCGTCCCCGCCCGTCCGTGACGCCGGTGACCTACCCGCGCCACCACACCCAGCCGCACCGGCCGACACCACGGCGCAGCCCCTCACCCCTCACCTACGTCCTGCTCATCGCGGTGCCCGCACTGGCCGCCGTGGCCGCGCTCCGCCCGCGCTGACCCCCTGGAGGAACCCGTTGTCGGAATGGCTTGTTCTCGTTCTCGCGATGCTGGCCGCCTGTGCGGTGGTCGTGGTCATCACCCTCGTGCGGCACCGCACGAAGGCCGTGGACGACGATCCCACCGAGACCCCGGACGTCATCGAGTACATGACCATGTGGATCGGCGTGGTCTACGCCATCGTGCTGGGGCTGGCCATCGCCGGTGTCTGGGAGGCGCGCGTCGCCGCCCAGGACCACGTGCAGGCGGAGGCCCAGGCACTGCACGAGGTCTCCGAACGCGTCCGCGTCTATCCGCCCGACGTGCGCGACCGCATCCGCGCCGACGTCGACACCTACGCCGGACACGTCGTGACCACCGAGTGGAAGACCATGGCCGACCACGGCCGTGTCACCCAGCGGGGCGACGAGCTGCTCGGCCGCGTCCGCGCCGACGTCACCGACTACCAGCCCAAGTCGGACTTCGAGGCGCAGGCCTACCAGCCGCTGGTGGACCAGGTGGCCGCCGCCGCCCAGGCCCGCACCGCACGCGCCGGCTCCATGGGGGCGACGATGCCGGGTGTGGTGTGGTTCGGTCTGATCTCGGGGGGCGTCATCACCATCGGCATGGTGTTCGCGCTCCAGATCCGGCGCACGAGAAGGGAACTGATCCTCGCCGGGCTGTTCTCCGCGCTGATCACCTTCCTCCTCTTCCTGATCTGGGACTTCGACGCCCCCTACAGCCGCGGGGTCTCGGCCACCGCCGGGCCGTTCCTGGACCTGTTCCCCCATCTGACACACTGACGGCCCCGTGTGAATCCCCTGTGCGGCCCAACCGTTGCCCCGTTCGCCCGAGTGCAATCGCGCCGGAACGCACACCTCCCTAGCGTTTTGGTCAGCGAGGCGCATACCCGGCACAAGCGGAAAAGGTCCGCTGCTGCTCCTCGGGGACCGGAGGACCCACCATGCGCGTAATAGGTGTCGTATCGGCCGCACTGCTGGGCGTCGGCGCCCTCACCTTCTGCGCGCCAGCCGCCGTCGCCAGCGGCGGTGACGGCCGCACCTACGGCAACGGGGGCGGCGACAGCCGTTCCTACGGAGGCGGAGGCGGAGGCGGAGGCGGTAACGAGGAGCGCTACGGCGGCGGGGGCGGCAGCTCCTACGGCGGCAACGGCCGCTCCGGTTACGGCGGTGACGACGAGGGGAGCTTCGGCGGTCGCGGCGGTGGCGGTGGCGGTTCGGAGCACTTCAAGCACGGCGTCCGCGCGGGCGTGGGCGGGAACGTCGCCGGCTTCGATCTCAAGCAGATCGGCCTGGGCACCGCGCTCATCGGCGGCTCGATCGGCACGGCGTACCGCCTCTCCCGCCGGCGCACCGGCGAGGAGGGCACCGCCTGACCGTGCCCTCTCCCTCGGGACAGGCCTTCGCCCCGGATCTCTCCAGGTCCGGGGCGAAGGCCTTCCGGTGTACGCGGCCCAGGGGCGAAGGCCCCGCCGGCAGGAAGGCCGACGGCCCCGCCGGCAGAAGGAGATCCGGCCCCGCACACGAGAGCGGGGCCGGATCCGGAGTACGGAGCCGTCAGGAGCGCTTGTCGGACCGGCGCCGCATCCAGAGCACGCCGCCGCCGACGGCACCCGCCGCCATCAGCCCGCCGCCGATGGCCATGTCGGTCGGGGTGGCACCGGTGATGGTGCCGCCGCCCACTCCGCCGCGGACACCGCCGACGACGGTGAAGGCCTCCGGCCGGGTCAGCCGCCGGCCGTTGCAGTCGACCGTGATGTCGTACGTCCCGGGACGTGCGTCGTCGCGGATCGTCACGACACCCCTCGCGCGCTCGCCGGCGCCGTCGAACGGCCGCAGTGTCGACCGGGAGAACACGGTCGACGACATGGTCCCGCCGTTGCGGCAGCCGTCGATCGTGACCACCAGCTGACCGCCGCGGGCGATCACGCCGGGCGAGGGAACGATGCTCTGGACGCCACCCGGGCCATGGCCGGACGCGCCGCCGAGACCGGTACCCGGACCGACCCCGGAACCGCCACCCGTTCCGACGCCGGGCGCCGCCGCTCCCTCACCTCCCTTGTCGACGAGGCCCCCCAGACCGCCGACCCCCGCGCCCTCGCCTCCCTTGTCGACGAGGCCCCCCAGTCCATTGGGGCCGACGGGGCCAACGAAGTTCTCGCCGAAGTTCCCACCAAAGTTCCCGCCGAAGTTCCCGCCGAAGTTCCCGCCGTAGCCGCCAACGCCAACGCCGACACCGGGGAACTCGCCGAACCGGTCCCCCCGACCACCACCACGGAACTCACCGAACCCGCGGAACTCACCGAACCGGTCCCCCCGACCGCCACCACGGAACTCACCGAACCCGCGGAACTCACCGAACCGGTCCCCCCGACCGCCACCACGGAACTCACCGAAGCCACGGAACTCACCGAACCGGTCCCCCCGACCGCCCCCTACAGGACCGAATCCGAATCCAGGTCCTACTCCCGTCCCGAACCCCGGACCCACTCCCGTCCCGAATCCAGGTCCTACTCCCGGTCCGAACCCCGGACCCACTCCCGTCCCGAACCCCGGGACCACACCCGTCCCGAACCCCGGGACCACACCCGTCCCGAACCCCGGGACCACACCCGTCCCGACCCCCGGTCCCACTACCGTGCCTCCTCCCGGTCCCACTACCGTGCCTCCTCCCGGCCCCACTCCGGGACCTCCACCTGCACCGCCTCCCTGGCCCCCGCCCACGCCGCCGTCCCGTGTGATGCCGAGGACTTCGCTGCCCTTCGCCCCGGCCGCCGGGGCGGCGAGCCCGACCGCGGCGACCGCCGCGGCCAGCACCACCAAGGAGGCGGAGGGGGCCGAGCGGGCTTTAGGGGTACGAGTAGTACGCATGTGATCCTCCGCGGAAGGTGCCCCGGGGACCCGTACCCGGTCGATCGGTGAGAAAGCACCTCCCGCAACCGACCCTCGGACGCGCTCCACGCGGGCGCATTTCGGGGCTGGTCCGTCTCGGTGAGCGAATCCACCAGGACTTTCACCCCATTGAATATCGGCGCAGGTCACGGACCGTCAGAAATGCCCCTTCCGGACCGCCTCGGATGGCGCACGGCAAAATATCGCCGCCACCCGTTCGCGTGCGTCCCGTCGCCGGTCGCGCGCGCTGGACTTAGCGTTTCTCGCATGCGCTATTGACGCGGCGACGGCCGTGTCGAGAGGGGATGCCGAATGCCTGCGAGAGAGCTGACCGGATTCGTCGAGGAGGAGCGGGAGCGACCGAGGAAGCGCGCACCGTGGGGCGTGATAGCGCTTGCCCTGCTGACCGGACTCGCCCTGATCCGCAACGGCTCCGGGGAGTTCGACGTCGGCCCGCCCCAGCCCGCGACGGCGGCGGCGCCGGACATCAGGCACACGCCGCTCCCCTCGGGCGGGATCCTGCAGCCCCTGTCGCGCTCGGTGCCCGACCGGGTCAGGATCCCCGTCCTCCAGATCGACGCGCCCATCACCCCGGTCGGTGTGGACTCCGACGGCTGGGTCGCCGCGCCGCCGCCCGCGGACCCGAATCTGGCCGGCTGGTTCAACGGCGCGGTCACGCCCGGGGAAAAGGGCACTTCGGTCGTCGTCGGCCATGTAGACAACGATGCGGGACCCGCCGTGTTCTACGGACTCGGCGCCCTGCAGAAGGGAAACCGCGTCGAAATCAACCGCCAGGACGGGAAAACCGCCGTATTCGAGGTGTACGGCGTCGAGGTGTTCGCGAAGAACGATTTCCCCGGAGACCGTGTGTACGGCTCGAAGGGCACGCCGGAACTGCGGGTCATCACCTGCGGCGGCGGTTACACGAAGCAGAACGGATATCAGGGGAACGTCGTCGTGTTCGCCCGCCTGGTCGAGGTCCGCTGAGCGGACCCCGGCCCGGCGGGCGCCGGGCCGTGCGCGCGGCCCGGCTCAGGTGTACTCCCGGCGCGGCACGGTGAAGTGGTGCCCTTCGTCGAGGAGCTTGGGAAGGTAGTCGCGCAGCGCGCGGACGGTCTGCGAGCGGTCGCCCCCGGCGTCGTGGGAGAGCACCACGACCCCGGGGGCGGCGCCGTGCTCGATCCGGCGCACGATGACGCCGGTGCCGGGGGCGGTCCAGTCGAGGCTGTCGACGCTCCAGGCCAGCGGTTCCATGCCCAGGTCGGCGTTGATCCGGAACACGTCGCGGTTCCAGGCACCGTAGGGGGCACGGAACCACAACGGCCGCTCGCCGTAGGCCTTTTCGATGAGGTCGCTGGTGCGCTCGATCTCGGCGCGGATGCCGCGGCGGCCGAGGCGGGTGAGCAGCGGGTGGCTCCAGGTGTGGTTGCCGACGACGTGTCCCTCGTCGGCCATCCGGGCCAGCAGGTCCCGGTTCCAGTCGGCCATCTCCCCGCAGACCATGAACGTCGCCCGGACGTCGTACTTGGCCAGGGTGTCCAGGACGTGCGGGGTGAAATCGGGGTGGGGTCCGTCGTCGAACGACAGCATCATCGTGTCGCCACGGCCGGAGAAACGCAGGATCGGCGTGGTCCGCACCTTGGCGGGCAGCGGCGCGGCCCGCTGCGGGACGTCACCGGCCAGGGGCCGCAGACGGTAGGCGGAGGAGTTGAGGGCGACGCGCGCCTCGGGGCCCGCGGCGGGGGCGGGCGGTACCGGAGTGTCGGAGGAACCGGAGAGCAGCAGACCGGCCGTGCCGGCCGCTCCCGCCGCTCCGAGGGCGACGGCCCCGGCGAACAACGCCCGGCGTCGCGTGAGCAACTGATCCTTCTGCATGACTCATCAGTGTCCGGGCCTTCCGCCTCTCCACCGGCACGGTGCCACGAAAGCACCCGCCCGGCCCAGCGCCCGGCGGCAGTTGTGCGCGGTGCCTCAGCGGCGGCGTACGAGGGGGAACGGCAGCGTCTCACGGATCGTCAGGCCGGTGAGGAACATGATCAGCCGGTCGACGCCGAGGCCGAGGCCGCCGGTGGGCGGCATGGCGTACTCGAGGGCGTCGAGGAAGTCCTCGTCCAGTTCCATCGCCTCGGGGTCTCCCCCGGCGGCGAGCAGGGACTGGGCGGTCAGCCGGCGGCGCTGTTCGACGGGGTCGGTGAGCTCGGAGTAGGCGGTGCCCAGTTCGGTGCCGAAGGCCACGAGGTCCCAGCGTTCGGCGAGCCGCGGGTCGGTGCGGTGCTGCCGGGTGAGCGGGGAGACCTCGGTCGGGAAGTCCTTGTAGAAGACAGGTGGCCCGGTCCGCTCCTCCACCAGCCGCTCGTACATCTCCAGGACGATCTCGCCGGGGGTGTCGTCCGCGGTGTACGGCACGCCGGCGCGGTCGCAGTGCCGGCGCAGTGCCTCCGGGCCGGTGCCGGGGCCGATCTCCTCCCCGAGCGCCTCGGAGATCGCGCCATGCACGGTCTTGACCGGCCAGGGCCCGGAGATGTCGTACCCGATGCCGTTCCGGTGGGCGACCGGTCGGCCGAAGGCGGCGGTGGCGGCGCCCTGGATCAGCTCGCGGGCGAGGTCGAGCATGACGTCGTAGTCGGCGTAGGCCTGGTAGGCCTCCAGCATCGTGAACTCGGGGTTGTGCTTGTGGGAGACGCCCTCGTTGCGGAAGGTTCGGCCCATCTCGAAGACCTTCTCCAGACCGCCGACGCACAGGCGCTTCAGGTACAGCTCGGGTGCGATGCGCAGGTACATGTCGAGGTCGTAGGCGTTGATGTGGGTGGTGAACGGGCGGGCGTTGGCGCCGCCGTGGATCTGCTGGAGCATCGGCGTCTCGACTTCGAGGAAGCCGCGGTCCAGCAGCCCCTGGCGCAGGCCCTGTACGGCGGTGGAGCGGAGGCGGACGACCTCGCGGGCCTCGGGGCTGGTGACCAGGTCGAGGTAGCGCAGGCGCACCTTGGTCTCGGGGTCGGTCAGCCCCCGGCGTTTGTCGGGCAGCGGGCGCAGGCACTTGCCGAGCAGGCGCCAGGAGGTGACGAAGACGGTCGGCTCGCCCCTGTCGCTCCGTCCCGCCCGGCCGGTGGCGGTGATGTGGTCGCCGATGTCGGTGTCGGCGGTGAAGCGCTTCAGGGCGGCCGGCCCGGTCCGGTCGCGGGTGAGGGCGAGTTGGTGGTCGCCGGACCAGTCCCGCAGCACGACGAAGACGATGCCGCCGAAGTCCCGGACGAGCAGGATCCGGCCGGCCACGGTGAGCTGCTCCCCTTCGCGGACCTCGGCGAGGGTGCGGGTGCGGGCCTTCGTCCCGACCGGGTAGGGGTCGGTGCCGGCCGCGCGCAGCCGGTCGAGCCTGGCGTGCCGGACGCGGACCTGCTCGGGCAGGCCAGCGAGCGGACCGCCGGCTTCGGCCCGGGCCTCCTCGTCGAGTCCGAGCGCCGTCAGCGGGGGCAGGCCCTCGGTGGTGGCCGGGCGCGGTCCGGTGGCGGGATGGGCCGGGTGGCCCTTGCCCCAGAGCTTGCGCAGCGAGGGTACGGCGACGAAGCCCTCGGCGATGCCGGAGGCCAGGCCGATGCGGGCCAGGGAGGCGGTCTCGCCGTAGCAGATGAAACGCGGGTACCACTCGGGGTGGTACTTGGCGTTGGACCGGTACAGGGCCTCCAGCTGCCACCAGCGGGAGAAGAACAGCAGCAGGCCGCGCCACAGCCGCAGCACGGGTCCGGCTCCGATGCGGGCACCCTCCTCGAACACCGAGCGGAACACCGCGAAGTTCAGCGAGATGCGGCGTACGCCGAGCTTCGGGGCGGCGGCGCAGAGTTCGGCGACCATGTACTCCATGACGCCGTTGGGTGCGGCGCGGTCCCGGCGCATCAGGTCCAGGGAGGCGCCGTCGCGGCCCCAGGGCACGAAGGACAGCAGTGCGAGCAGCCGGCCCTCCGCGTCGAGGGCCTCGACCAGGAGGCAGTCGCCGTCGGCCGGGTCGCCCAGGCGGTCCAGCGCCATCGAGAAGCCGCGCTCGGTCTCGGTGTCGCGCCAGGCGTCGGCCTTGTCGACGATCTCCTCCATCTCGGCGTCGGTGAGGGTGGCGTGCCGGCGGATGCGGCAGGTGGCGCCGGTGCGGCGGACGCGGCGCACCGCCTGCCGGGTCACGCGCATGTCCCGGCCGTCGAGGTCGAAGCCGGCGACGTGCACGATCGCCTCGTCGCCGAGTTGGAGGGCGCCGAGTCCGGCGCGGGCGTAGGCCCGGGCGCCCTCCTCGGACGCGCCCATGACGGCGGGTGCCCAGGCGTAGCGGCGGGCCGCGTCCAGCCAGGCGGCGATGGCGTGCGGCCAGGCCTCGCGGTCTCCGACGGGGTCGCCGCTGGCCAGGCACACACCGGTCTCGACGCGGTAGGTGACGGCGGCCTTGCCGCTGGGCGAGAAGACGACGGCCTTGTCGCGGCGGGTGGCGAAGTAGCCGAGGGAGTCGTCCTCGCCGTAGGCCTTGAGCAGGGCGCGGATGCGGGGTTCCTCGTCGCCGTGCAGGGCCGCCTCCAGGCGCTGCGAACGGAACAGTGTGGCGGCGGCGTTGAGCAGGGCGAGCGCTCCGAACAGGCCGAGCAGGAAGGTCACCGGGCGCGGCGGGTGGCCGTCGAAGTCGCGGGTGGAGATCAGTCCGCCCATGACCCGGTTGGCGGACCACGCCAGGTGCAGGCCGGAGGGCAGGGTGCCGGGGAAGAGCGCGACCAGGCCCCAGCCGGCCAGGACGGCCACGGCGAGTCCGGCGACCAGCACGGCCAGCGCCCGCCACCAGGAGCCGCGGCGGGAGGCGGCGTAGAACTCGCCTCTGGCCGTGATCAGCAGCACCAGCGCCAGGCCGCACAGCACGAGGGACGGTGCCGACTCGGCGTACTCGCCGGCCGCGAGGCCGAGTACGTCGCCGAGGATCACCAGGCCCAGATAGCCGACGACCAGCCACCAGGCGACCTTCTTGCGCGCGGCGGTCGCGCCGGCCAGCAGGACGAGGAAGACGGCGTAGGCGAGGTTGACGCTGACCGGGACGAGGAGCAGGTCCAGGACGCGGACGACGGGGTGGAGCAGGACCCGCAGCGGGGCGATGAGGTCCAGCAGCGCGCACAGCAGGGCCAGAGCGCCGAAGAAGGTGGCGAAGCCTTGCGGCACCCTGCTGAGGAGGCCCTTCCTCCGCGGCGTCCGGGCGGGGTCGGCGGCGCCCCGGGAGGGGGCTGCACCGGTGGCGGCGGTCATGGCTCTGACGTGGTGGCGCTCATGGTTCCGACTGTAGGAACCGGGCGCGCGGGGCGCCCGTCGAGAGCTGACCCGCGCGGCGTTGGGAACCGGGGATTCCGATAGCCTCGCACATGTGACGGAACAGCACGAGCAGCACGAGCGGCACGCGCACCGGTTCGAGCGGGGCACGGACGGGCCGAAGGTCATCGTCGCCGGCGTGGACGGCTCCGACTCCTCGATGCGGGCCGCCGCGTACGCCGCCGGCCTCGCCCGCCGGCAGGGCGCGCTGCTGGCCCTCGTGTACGTGCAGCCGGTGATGACGGCGGGTGCGGCGCTCGGGGCGCCGGTGGCGGAGACGACGGACGAGATCGCCGAGGACCTCGTGCAGTACATCCGGGAGTCCACGGAGCGGCTGAAGGGGATATTCGAGGTCCGCTGGGAGTTCCACACCTTCCCCGGCGACCCGTACAACGGTCTGGTGAAGGCCGCCGACGAGCTGCGGGCGGACGCGGTGGTGGTGGGTGCCTCCGAGCAGGCCGGCCACCGGATCATCGGCTCGGTCGCGATCCGCCTGGTGAAGGCGGGACGCTGGCCGGTGACGGTGGTTCCGTAGGGCCCGTTCCCGGCGTTCGGACCCCGCGGCCGGCGGCCGGGGGCCGCCACCCGGACCGTGCGTGGCGTCTTCCGTACCCGGCGGTGCTGGGCCATCATGATCCGCCGTCAGCCGTTTGCCGTCCGTGAAGAGGTGAGACGCATGGCCGGGCTCCGGATGGGTGAGGGCATTCTCCGTCGTAAGCCCATCGAACACATCGAGGAGACGGAAGCCGCCGAGGGACCACGGCTGGAGCGATCACTCGGCTTGTGGCAGCTGACCGCGATCGGCGTCGGCGGCATCATCGGGGCGGGCATCTTCACTCTCGCCGGCACGGTGGCCAACGGTACGGCGGGTCCCGCGGTGCTGGTGTCCTTTCTCGTCGCCGGTGTCGCCAGCGCGGCGGCGGCCCTGTCGTACGCCGAGTTCGCGGGCCTGATCCCGAAGGCGGGCTCGGCCTACACCTACGGCTACGCGGTGCTCGGCGAGTTCGCCGGCTGGTTCATCGGCTGGGACCTGCTCCTGGAGTACACGGCGATCGTGGCGGTGGTCGCGATCGGCATCTCCGGCTACTTCAGCTTCCTGGTCGGGGACATGGGCGCGCATCTGCCCGCCTGGATGCTGGGCGCGCCCGGCACCGGCGCCGGGCACAAGGTCGACCTGTTCGCGGCGGTCCTGTGCCTGCTGATCGCCTGGCTGCTGAACCTCGGCATCCGCAGCGCGGCCCGCTTCGAGACGATCGTGGTGGGGCTGAAGGTGCTGGTCGTGCTGGTGGTGATCGTGGTTGGCGTCTTCCACATCAACACGGCCCACTACCACCCGTTCTTCCCCTACGGGGTCGGCGGGGCGTTCACGGGTGCGGCGACGGTGTTCTTCGCGGTCTTCGGCTACGACGCGATGTCGACGGCGGCCGAGGAGTCCAAGGACGCGCAGCGGCACATGCCGAAGGCGATCATCTACTCGCTGGCGATCGCGATGGTGCTGTACGTGGCGGCGTGTCTGGTGCTGACCGGCATGCAGAACTACAAGGACATCAACAAGGAGAGCGGCTTCTCCACCGCGTTCAAGTCGGTGGGGCTGAGCCGGCTGGCGGACGTGATCGCGGTGGGCGCGATCATCGGCATTCTTACTGTCATGTTCACGTTCATGCTGGGGGTCACCCGGGTCTGGTTCGCCATGTCCCGGGACGGGCTGCTGCCCAAGTGGTTCGCGAAGACGCACCCCACGCGGCACGTGCCGACGCGGGTGACATGGATCGTCGGCGTGGCGTCGGCCGTCATCGCGGGGTTCCTGCCGATCGCGGAGGCGGCCGAACTGACCAACATCGGCATCCTGCTGGCGTTCGTGGTGGTGTGCACGGCGGTGATCGTGCTGCGCTACCGGCAGCCGGACCTGCCGCGCGGCTTCCGTACGCCGTGGATGCCGTTCGTGCCGGCGCTGGGTGTGGTCTTCTCGCTCTGGCTGATCACGTTCCTGAAGTGGGAGACCTGGGTGCGGTTCGCCGTGTGGTTCCTGATCGGGTGCGTGGTCTACTTCGGGTACTCGTACAAGCGCTCGGAACTGGCCCGGCGTTAGGGCCCGCCGGGCCGGGGGCCGCGGCGGCGTTCAGCGGGCCGGGAGGGCGCGGACGAAGCCGGCGACGATCTCGTTGAACTCCTCCGGCTTCTCCAGGTTCGGGTAGTGGGCGGTGCCCTCGATCGTCACGGAGCGGCCGTCGGGGACGGTGCGGGCGAAGCGTTCGGCCTCGGCGAGGAGGTCGGGTACTTCGAGGGCGCCGTTGACGATGAGCACGGGGACGCCGATCTTCGGCACGCGGTCCCAGGTGCCGGTCAGGGGCACATGCCAGTTCTTCTCGTCGGCGGTGTGCTTGGACAGGGTGTGCAGGGCCATGTCGCGCAGCCGGCGCAGGATGTCCTGGTCCATGTCGTCCGGGGTGCGGTGCGGGCCGGACGCGAAGCGCAGGAAGGACGCGAGCCAGCCCTCGATGTCGCCGGCGCCCAGGGCGCGGGCCGACTCGGCCTGAGTCTGCCGCGCCCACGGGTCGGTGTACTGGAACTCGCTGGTGGTGGCGCCGCAGGCGACCACCCCACGGACCAGTTCGGGGTATTCCAGCACGGTGTCGGTGGCGATGGCGCCGCCCATCGAGACACCGACGAGGACCACCGGGCCGGCGTCGAGGTGGCGCAGCAGCGCGGCGAGGTCGTCGGCCCACCGGAACGGCCCGGTCGCGTTGGCGGAGGAGCCGTGGCCGCGTACGTCCGGGGCGATGACCCGGAACTCGGCGGCGAGGGCCGCGATCTGGGCGTCGAGGACGCGGTGGTCGACCCAGCCGGAGTGGAGCAGGACCACGGGGTCCCCGCTGCCGGTGTCGAGGTAGGCGAGGTCGCCGTCGGAGGAAGGGAGGAAACGCAGATCCGCAGCAGCAGTCATGACAACCAGGGTGTCATTCCACGGGAGGTTTGGCAACCAGGGTGTCATGATGGTGCGATGAGCGACATCGCCAGCGACATCGACGACGGTCCCGGGACCCCACTCCCGCCGGACGAACTCGGCCACCGCCTCACCGAGGTGTTCGACCTGATGGGCCCGCTGTACCGGCGGGTGCAGCGCAAGGTCGAGCAGGGCGAGGCCGTCGAGGGGCTGTCCGTCGGCGTACGGGCCGTGCTCGACCTGCTGCACAAGCACGGCCCGATGACCGTTCCGCAGATGGGGCGCGCACAGGCGATCAGCCGCCAGTTCGTGCAGCGCATGGTGAACGACGCGGCGGCCCGCGGCCTGGTGCGCAGCGTCCCGAACCCGGCGCACCAGCGCTCGTCGCTGATCCGGCTCACGGACGCGGGCCGGGCGGCGATCACCGCGGTGCTGGCCCGCGAGCACCTGCTGCTGCGCCGGGTCGGGGGCGATCTGACGGAGTCCGAGGTACGGGCCTGCCTGCGCGTGCTCGGGGAGATGCTCGATCTCTTCGAGCACGTGGACGTCGACTGACCGGCCTCACTCCCCCATGACGAGCCCGTCCTTCGCCGCGCCCCGGCTGAGCACCACGGTGCGGATCCGGTCGCGCACGCCCTGGAGGTCGGCGCCCTGGGCGATGGCCCTGCCGAGGTTCAGCACCCGGCCGGCGTCGAGGTCGAACACCTCGGGGACGAACTCGGCCCGGGCCACCTCCCAGCGCCCGCCCGGCCGGGCGGGCGGGGAGAAGGTGAAGCGGGCGAGGGTGCTCTGGTTGGCGCGCGGGTTCCGTCGGCCGCTGTCGTCGGTCGTGGCGCCGGCGATCTGGTCACCGAGGCCGTAGACCACCCAGGTGCCGTTGACCTTCTCGTAGGCCTGTGGGACATGGGCGTGGCTGCCGAGGATCAGGTCGACGTCGGGCCGGCCGCCGGATTGTGAGGCGGTCAGCTTCCGGGCGAGCTCCAGTTGCTGTGCGTCGGGCGCCTCCTGCCATGCCCGGCCCCAGTTCAGGGACACGACCACGACCTCGGCACCCGCCTGGCGGGCGGCCCTGGCGTCCTCGATGATCCGCTTCTCGTCGATCACGCGGACGGCCCACGGCTGATCGGGTGGAAGGTCCTCGTTCGTCCCGTAGGTGTAGGCGAGGTGGGCGACCACGGCCCGCCCGGCCTGGAGGAGCGTGCCGCGTGACTCGCTGTCGGCGCGCGCCGTACCGGCGTGCCGCAGCCCGGCTTCGTCGAGGGCGTCCAGGGTGCGCCGGACGCCGTCGGCGCCGTCGTCCAGGGCGTGTTCGGAGGCGGTGGCGCAGCTGTCGTAGCCCACCGCGGCGAGGGACGGCGCCAGCTCGGGCGGGGTCTTGTAGCTCGGGGCGCCGGTGTACGGCGCGTTCGCGCCGAAGACGGTACCCAGCTGGCACAGCGCCAGATCGGCCCGGGAGACGATGTCCTTGACGCCTTCGAGCATCGGACGGAAGTCGTGGCCCGAGCCGCCCGCGTCGAAGGCGGCCCGCTCCAGCACCGGGGTCTCGGGCAGGATGCCGCCGGAGGCGACAAGCGTGAACGCGCCGGGCGCGGTCGCGGAGTCCGGGGCCGGGGCGGCTCGTCCGGGCGGAGGGTGCTGCTCTTCCCTTTGGTGGGCCTGGCAGGCGGCGGCCGCGGTGAGGAGGGCCGTCACGACCAGGGACACCTGCTGTCTGCGTGCGATCATCAGTTCACCCCAAGGCGGTCGTATGGACAGACAAATGGGTACGAATCTGACGGCTTTCGCAAACGGTATCGGGGCTTCGTTAGCCCGTTCGTGTGCGACAAGGGGCCTGACGGACCGTTCGTCGTACCGTTCGTCGACGCGATCGACCGTCCGTCGCACAGCGGTGCGCGCGCCCTGTCCCCGTGCGGCCCCCTGCGATGCCATACGGCCATGACGGCCGGAACCACCCTCCCGCACGGGACGACGACCGCCGAGCACGAGCTCGCCGCACTGCAACGCGAGCACGGCCGACCGCTCTTCGCACTGCTGCTGCGCCTGTGCGACGGCGACCGCCAGCGCGCCGAGGACCTGCTCCAGGAGACGCTCGTACGCGCCTGGCAGCACCCCGAGGCGCTGCGCGCCGACGCCTTCGACTCGGTGCGGCCGTGGCTGCTGACCGTGGCACGCCGGCTCGCGATCGACGCACGCCGCGCCCGGCAGGCCCGGCCGCCCGAGGTCGGGGACGCGGACCTGGAGAACGCGCGGGTCATCGCCGACCACGCCGAGCGGTCCGCCGCGACGCTCGACGTCCGGGAGGCTGTGAAGACACTCACTCCCGAGCACCGTGAAGTCCTGGTGCTGGTGTACTTCCGGGGGGCCAGTGTGGCGGAGGCCGCCCGGACCCTGGGCATCCCGCCCGGTACCGTTAAGTCCCGCGCGTACTACGCGCTGCGCGCCCTGCGCCGGATGCTTCCGGGATACGCGGCCGACCTGCGGTGAAACCGACTGCCGAGTCAAACCTCCGTAAAGCGCCTTGCCGTGGACCGCTGTTGAGTAATCGGCTGTCCTCATCCGTGTTCCGACAGGGGGCATGATCCCGGGACCCGGGGTCGGGCGAGGAGCGCGCACCGGAGGAAGGCAGGAAGGGATGCTGCACAGAGGTCACGAGAGCACGGACGGCCAGGGCGGCGGCGAACTGGCCGTCCCCATGGCCTGGTTGTACGCCGAGTACATCGCCGACGAACTGCTGCGCACCGGCGATCTGATGCCGCCGACGTCGTTCGAGTTCCGCGCCGGGCGGGACGCGCTGGCGCTCACCATCTTCCTCTCCGACACCGGCGGCGAGCTCTCCCGTGTCCGGGTGGTCTCCCAGCTGGAGACCTGGCTGTCGCTGACCGCGTACGACCAGCCGTGGCAGGACTGGGTGTGCGAGCGGATGGCCTGCCTCGCGGCCGAGGCGGACGCCCGCGGGGTGCCCTCACCGGACCTGGCGCTGGCCGGGGCGGCCTGGCGCTGGCTGGAGGAGACCGAGCTGCTCGCGCCCGATCTGGACGCGGTGCCGGGCGGTGCGGGCGTGGTCGGCGAGGACGAGGGACCGAAGGTGTGGACGCCCGCGTGGCGGCTCGGACTGCCCCTCGGGCATCTGGCCATCCACCTCTTCTAGATCTTTCCCGGAGTCCGACCAATCCGCGGGACCGGCGGCTCCGAACGTCTTGATTACGATTCGGAACGTGGCTGAGTGAATCCGGTGCCGGGTGCGTACGGGTGGGAGCAAGGAGTAACCCCACCCGCACTCACAGGCACGAGGATTCGGCATGAGGTCCCTGGAACGGCATCGCGACGTCGGCGCGTACGCGCTCGGCATGCTGGACGAGGCGGACGCCTTCCGCTTCGAGGACCACCTCATGGAGTGCCCTCGCTGCGCGGCGCAGGTCACCGAGTTCGGACCCACGGCGCGGCAGCTGATGCTGTACCGGCGGGCCACGCCGCGCTTCGTGCACCCCATGACCCGGCCCGGCCCCGCGCTGCTGGACCGGCTGCTCGGCGACGTGGCGCGGCGGCGCCGGGCCGGACGCCGGCGCGTCCTCTACGGGCTGGCCGCCTCGGTGGTGCTCGCCGTGGGCGGACCTGCGGTCGCCGCCGTCGCCGGGCACCACGACGGGCCCGCCCGGTACTCGGCGACCGACGCGACCACGGGCGTGTGGGCCGAGGTCAGGGCCGCCGACCGGGACTGGGGCAGCGATGTGGAGGTGCGGGTCAAGGACGGCGCGGGCCCCCACACCTGCCGGCTCGTCGTGGTCGGCCGGGACGGGTCGGAGCAGATCGTGACCACCTGGAACGTCCCCCCGCACGACGCGCGGACCAGCACGGTGGCGGGCGGCACGACGATGCATCCCGGCCAGATCGACCGCTTCGAGGTGCGCACCGCGGACGGACAGCCCCTGGTGACCCTCGACGCGCGCTGAGCCGTCACTTGAGCAGCCGGGACAGGCGCCGGTCGGCCAGCGGTTTCCCGCCCGTCTGGCAGGTCGGGCAGTACTGGAGCGAGGAGTCGCTGAAGGACACCTCGCGGATGGTGTCCCCGCACACCGGGCAGGGCTCGCCGGTCCGGCCGTGCACGCGCAGGCCGCCCTTCTTCTCCGCCTTCAGCCGTCCGGCCGCCAGGCCCCTGGAGCGCGCGACCGCCTCCGTCAGGGTGGTGCGCAGCGCCTCGTACAGGGTTCGCGTCTCCCGCGGCGTCAGGGAGGCGGCCAGCTTGAACGGGGACATCTTCGCCGCGTGCAGGATCTCGTCGCTGTAGGCGTTGCCGACACCCGCGATCAGGCCCTGGTCGCGCAGGGCGCCCTTGATCTGCCGCCGCTCCCCCGCGAGCAGCCGGGCGAACCGCTCCTCGTCGAAGTCGTCGGCCAGCGGGTCGGGACCGAGGCGGGCCACACCGGGCACCTCCCGCGGATCCCGTACGACGTACACCGCGAGCCGCTTCTGCGTGCCTGCCTCGGTGAGGTCGAACCCCGCGCCGTTCTCCAGGGCGACGCGCAGGGCGAGCGGGCCCTTGCCGGGGCGGGGCGCGCCGTCGGGCAGGCGGTCCTTCCACTGGAGCCAGCCCGCGCGGGCCAGGTGGGTGACGAGGTGGGGGCCGCCGTCGGTGCCCAGGTCCAGGAACTTGCCGTGCCGGTGCACCGCGGTGACCTCGCGGCCCTCGAGGGCGGTGACCGGGGGGTCGTACGTCTTCAGCACGCTGATCGCGACGGGCAGCACGCGCACGATCTCGTGGCCGACCAGGTGGTCGGCCAGGAAGTCCTTGAGCGCTTCGACCTCGGGCAGTTCCGGCATAGGTCCAGAGTGCCACCGCGGGCCCGGGGCGCCATGCGGTGCGCCGGACGCCTCGGCTCCCGGCTCCCGGCTCCCGGCTGGCCCTCGTCTCTCACCTCTGATCACGGACCGCGAACTCGCACCACACGCACTTGCCGCCGCCGCGCGCCTCCACGCCCCACACGTCGGTGAGCCGGTCCACGAGCAGCAGTCCCCGGCCGGAGACGCCGTCCTCTCCCGGATCGCGGCGGCGCGGCAGGGCGCTGGAGGAGTCCTCGACCTCGATCCGCAGCCGCCGGTCGGAGCCGCCGAGGTCCCGCAGGGTGACGATCGCGGCGCCCTCGGTGTGCATCAGGGCGTTGGTGATCAGCTCGTCGGCCACGAGTTCGACCTCGTAGGCGTTTTCCTCGGCGCCCCGGTCCCGCACCGCCATGCGGATCATGTGCCGGGCCCGGGTCAGGGCCTCGGGATCGCCGGGGGGCACGTACTGCTGGAGCCGGCCGACGGGCTGCCGCTCGGCCGGCACCCGGCGGCGCAGCACCAGCAGGGCCACGTCGTCGTCGCCGCCCCGCGCCTCGGCCATCGCGATCAGCCGGTCCGCGAGGTCCCGTACGTCGCCGGGTCCGGCGGCGACGGACCGTGTCAGGGCCCGCATGCCGTCGTCGAGGTCGGCGCCGGGCTGTTCGACCAGGCCGTCGGTGCACAGCACCAGGGACTGCCCGGGATCGAGCTCCATGGTGCCGACCGGGTACTCCAGGCTGCCGAACTCGGCGGACAGGCCGAGCGGCAGCCCCCCGTCGACGGCGACCCGGTGGCAGCTTCCGTCGTTGTGCCGGACCAGCGGGTCGATGTGCCCGGCCCGCACCAGCTGGACCACGCCGGTGGACAGGTCGGCCTCCGCGTACAGGCAGGTGGCGAAGCGCTCCGTGTCGAGTTCGTGCAGGAAGACCGACGCGCGGGCCATCACGGTGGCCGGCGCGTGGCCCTCGGCCGCGTAGGCGCGCAGCACGATACGGAGCTGGCCCATGACGGCGGCGGCGTGCGTGTCGTGGCCCTGGACGTCGCCGATGACGGCGCCGACCCGGCCGCCGGGCAGCGGGATCAGGTCGTACCAGTCGCCGCCGATGTCCCGGCCCAGGGAGCCGCCCGCGTAGCCGGAGCGGTAGCGGACGGCGACGTCGGCGCCGGGCACGCTGGGGATGGTGCGCGGCAGCATGGCCTGTTGCAGGCCCTGGGCGAGGTCCTTCTCCTGCTCGTAGAGCATGGCCCGCTGGAGGCTCTGCGCGATGCTGCTGCCGAGGGCGATCAGTACGTTGCGCTCCTCCGAGGTGAAGCCCCGCCGGTCGCTGTAGAGCAGGCCCATGCCGCCGATCGGGCGGGCCTGGGCGATCAACGGCAGATAGGCCGCCGAGGTGATGTCCAGTCCGGTGATGTGCGGCCACAGGACGGGGTAGCGCTCGGCGAAGTCCTCGGGGGACTCGATGAAGCGGGGGCTGAGGGTGCGCACGGCCTCGCTCATCGGGTAGGGCTCGTCGATCCGGGTGACGCGGGTGCCGGGCACGGAGGAGCCCTCGGGGCCCTCGGCGACGAGCCGGATGCGGCCGGCCTCGACCAGGCCGAGGACCAGGCTCTTGGAACCGAGGAGGGCCAGCCCGTGGGAGTCCTTGACGACGTCGATGACGTCCTGCACGGTGCGCGCGTGGGCGAGGGCGGCGGTGGCGGTCTCCACGACGTTGGTCTGCTTGCGCCGGGCCGCGGCGTGGGCGGCCCGCTCCCCGCGGGCGGCGATGTCGCCGAGTTCCTCGGAGGCGTCGCGGAGGATCCCGGTGATCCTGCGCGGCCGGCCTGTCCCGTCGCGCTGGATGTAGCCCTGCACGTGGGCCCAGCGCAGGCCGCCTTCGCGCAGGCGCAGGCGGACGTAGGTGCCGTAGTTCTGGCGGCCCTCCTTCATCGCCCGGGCCACCAGGGCGTCCAGGCGCTCACGCTCGGACCGCAGCAGCCGCCGGCCCACGGTGCCCGGACGGCGGTCGTCCTCCCCGGGGGTGAGGTCGAAGATCCGGTGGGCCTGGGCGTCCAGGTGTACGAGCCCGGCGTCCAAATCCCAGTCGAAGGTGCCCATCCCGTTGAGCGCCAGAATGGGATCCGGGGTGGCGGGCCAGTCCTCCGGGAGCGACAGGGCGGGGGCTCCCTGTTCAGCCATGGGGACACCTTGCCAGGGATCGGCTGATTCTTCGAGCCGGGGGTGGGGTAGCCGGGGCCCGTGACTTTCCCGGAGGACGAGAGGAGAGGAGCGCTCGACCGTGGGTTGGTTCACCGCACCCGAGTACTGGCTGAGCCGGCTGGTCTTCCAGCGGGCGCTGGCCGTGGTGTATCTCGTCGCCTTCCTGACGGCGGCCCTCCAGTTCCGGGCGCTGCTCGGCGAACGGGGCATGCTGCCGATCCCCCGTTTCCTCCAGCGGGTGCCGTTCACCCGGGCGCCCAGCCTGTTCCACCTGCGCTACTCCGACCGGCTCTTCGCGGTCGTCGCCTGGGCCGGGTGCGCGGTGTCGGCGGCGCTGGTCGCGGGCGCGGACTCGCTGGTGCCGCTGTGGGCGGGCATGCTGCTGTGGCTCGTCCCCTGGGCGCTGTACCTGTCGATCGTCAACGTCGGGCAGACCTGGTACGGCTTCGGGTGGGAGTCGCTGCTGCTGGAGACCGGGTTCCTCGCGGTCTTCCTCGGCAACGACGAGGTGGCCCCGCCCGTCGTCGTGCTGTTCCTGCTGCGCTGGATCCTCTTCCGCGTCGAGTTCGGCGCCGGGCTGATCAAGCTGCGCGGCGACGCCTGCTGGCGGAAGCTGACCTGTCTGCACTACCACCACGAGACGCAGCCCATGCCGGGCCCGCTGAGCTGGTTCTTCCACCATCTGCCGGGCCCGCTGCACAAGGCGGAGGTGGCCGCCAACCATGTCACGCAGCTGATCGTGCCGTTCCTGCTGTTCACTCCGCAGCCCATCGCCACGGCCGGCGCCGCGCTGATGATCGTCACCCAGCTGTGGCTGGTGCTGTCCGGGAACTTCGCCTGGCTGAACTGGATCACGATCGTGCTGGCACTGTCCGCGGTCCGCTTCCCGGGGAACGCGCCGTCCGTGCCGGCCGCGCCGCTGTGGTACGAGGTCGTGGTGCTGGCCGTGGCCGTGCTGGTGGTGTTCCTCAGCTACCGCCCGGTGGTGAACATGGTCTCCCGCCGGCAGGTCATGAACCGCTCCTTCGACCCGCTGCACCTGGTCAACACCTACGGCGCGTTCGGCAGCGTCAGCCGTGTCCGCTACGAGGTGGTGGTGGAGGGCACGCTGGACGAGGTGCGGGACGAGGACCACGAGGACGCGGAGTGGCGGGAGTACGAGTTCCGGGGCAAGCCCGGTGATCCCCGGCACTGGCCGCGCCAGTTCGCGCCCTACCATCTGCGCCTGGACTGGATGATGTGGTTCGCCGCGCTGTCCCCGGCGTACGCGGGCGTCTGGTTCGGCGCGCTGGTGGAACGGCTCCTGGAGAACGACCGCGACACCCTCCGGCTGCTGCGCCGCTCCCCCTTCCCGCCCGACGAGCCCCCGCGCTACGTCCGCGCCCGGCTCTTCCGCTACCACTACACGACCTGGCGGCAACTGCGGGCCACCGGTGCCTGCTGGGACCGGACCTATGTGCGGGACTTCCTGCCGCCGACCCGGCTGGCGGCAGGCGCCCGGGAGCCGTGACCGGCCCCCCGTTGTCGGACCCGGACGGTACGGTCGCGGGCATGAGAGCTACGGGCACCTTCACCGTGAAGTCGTTCAACCCCACCGGTCTCAAGCCGGACCCGGACGTCTCCACCGCCCTCCCGGTCGGCGTCGCCACGCTGGAGAAGCACTTCGAGGGCGAGATCACCGGCCGTGCGGCGACCCTGTTCACCGCCGCGTACGACCAGGAGTCCGGAGTCGGCACGTATGTGGCGATGGAGTCGTTCGAGGGCACCCTGCACGAGCGGCGGGGCGCCTTCAACTTCGTCCACTCGGCCACGACGACGGGCACCGACCGCACGGCCGAGTTCTTCACCGTCGTCCCCGCGAGCGGCACCGGCGAGCTGGCCGGGATCACCGGCACCGGCGGCCTGCGGGTCGACGCGGACGGCACGCACCGGATCTGGTTCGACTACGAACTCGGCTGAGGCGCGCCCGCCCGGTCACAGTCCGTACAGCGCCCTCCCCTCGAAAACCGCCCCGCGTTCGGCGGCGGTCTTCGAGATCAGCTCCCGGGCCGCGGCGAGGACCTCGGCGTGGTCACGCACCGTCAGGTCCCGGACGTGGTGGTGGGCGTCGACGTCACGGCGTCGCCCCTCGTGGCGGCTCCTCCGGGGGCAGCAGGCCGGTGTCTCTCAGCTCCTGCCAGAAGGCGGCGGGCGCAGGTGTGGCGAACTGCTCGGCGCAGTCGCGGACTTCATCGGCGGAGCGGGTGCCGACCAGGACGGAGGCCACGGCCGGGTGGTCGGCGCAGAACCTCAGGGCCGCGCCCCGCAGGGTGAGGCCGTGGCGGTCGGCAACCGCCTTCATCCGCCGGGCTCGATCCACCAACTCCGGTGGCGCGCTGGCGTAGTTGTACGTGGCTCCGGGCCTGGGATCCGCCAGCAGGCCGGAGTTGAAGGCGCCGCCGATGACGACGGACACGCCCCGCTCGGCGGCCGCGGGCAGCAGCTCCGTCCGGGCGCGCTGGTCGAGCAGGGTGTACCGGCCGGCGCACAGCACCACGTCCACGTCCGTGTCGCGGACGAAGCGGGTCAGCATCTCCGACTGGTTCATGCCCGCCCCGATGGCTCCGACCACGCCCTGGGCACGCAGTTCCTCCAGCGCCGGGTAGCCCTCGCGGAAGGCCTGCTCGGCGTGGTCGTCGGGGTCGTGGAGGTAGACGACGTCGACGCGGTCCAGGCCGAGCCGTTCGAGGCTGGCCTCCAGACCGCGCCGTACCCCGTCGGCGCTGAAGTCCCACACCCGGCGGTGGGTGGCGGGCACGGCGAAGCCGTGGGCGAGGTCGCTCCCGCCCGGGTGCGCGGGCTCGAGCAGGCGGCCGACCTTCGTGGAGATCGTGTACGCCGACCGGGGAAGGCCGCGCAGGGCCGCGCCGAGCCGGCGTTCGGACAGGCCGAGGCCGTAGTGCGGGGCGGTGTCGAAGTAGCGGATGCCCTGTTCCCAGGCGGCGGCCACGGCCGCCCGTGCCTGCTCCTCGTCCACCTCGGTGTAGAGGTTGCCGATGGCGGCGGCACCGAAGCCGAGGGCGCTGACCTCGACCCCGCTCCCGCCCAGCGTCCTCACCGGGCCTCCCGGCGCGGCCGCAGGCCCCGCGTGCCGCCGTCGACGGCGAGGGCGGTGCCGGTGGTGGCACCGGACGGCGGGCTCGCCGAGTACGCGACGGCCGTGGTGACTCCGGCGGGGACCAGGCGACCGGTGGGCCGGCGGGCTTCCGGCGCGGCGCGTTCGGCGGCCGGATCGGGGGCGGCGGCATGGCCCTCGGGTCCGTCGTCGGCGTCCGTGCGCGGTACGACGTGGGCCGCCGAGCAGTCGGGGTCCGGGTTCATCGCGTCGGAGCCGTCGAGCGCGCACGAGGCGGGGAAGCGGATGTCGTAGGTGTCGGCCGCGGTGATGCGGGAGGGCGTCGCGGACACGGATGGCCTTTCGGTCGGTGGCGGGGGAACTCGCGAGGTCGGGCCTGGACTCCGGTCGTACTCAGGGGCCGGGGGCCGGCAGTGGCGGTTCCGGACTGCGGGTCCGGGACTCGGACCATTCGCGCAGTTCATCGGCGCCGACCTCCTCGATCACTGTCCGCAGGGTCTGCCGGGCCGCGGCGTCGCGTTCCGGTTCGGGCAGGAGCAGATACCGGTCGACGGCCCTGCGCAGGGTCTCGCGTGCCCGCGCGGTGAGCACCCAGCGGGAGCCGGGGTCGAACAGCTGCCGCATGCCGGTGAAGAACACGGCACCGCCCGCGATCACCGCGGTCAGCCAGGCCGGTGCGTGCAGACCGGCGGCGACGACCGTCACCGAGGTGGTGGCGAGGGCGCCCAGTTCCGTGCCCCGGTGCAGCCGCCTGGCCCGGTCACAGGACCGGGTGTAGAACGTCAACTCCCGTTCGGCCAATGCCAGCAGGGGATCCGGCTGGGCGGCCCAGGAGTGATCGGGCACCACTCTTCGTGTCATCGCCACATCATCGTGTCCGCGCACCTCACCGGGAAAGAGCGGCACGGCACGATCCCGCCGCGCCGCCCCCGGGTCAGGGCCTCACGCGCGCCGCAGCCGCAGCGTCATCAGCTCGAACGGGCGCAGCCGCACGGCGATCCGGCCGCCGTCCCGCTCCGGTTCGGCCGTCTCGGGCAGGGGCCGCTCCAGCAGGTCCGTCACCGTCACGTCAGCGACCTCGAACCCGGCCGTCAGGGTCGCCCTCGCCCGGCCGCCGTGGGCCTCGTGGAAGCGGACCACCACGTCACCGCTGCCGTCGTCGGCCAGTTTCACCGCCGTCACGACCACCGCGTCCTCGTCCACCGTCACCAGCGGAGCCACCTCCCCGCCGCCGGTCAGCCGCCGCTCGGGCATGTTGATCCGCCAGCCCTCGCGGACCGCGTCCCCGATGTCCGCGCCGGGCACGAGGGCGTGCCGGAAGCGGTGCGTGCCCTGGTCGGTCTCGGGGTCGGGGAAGCGCGGGGCGCGCAGCAGGGACATCCGGACCGTGGTGGTGGTGCCCCGGTCGCCGTCGGTGCGGACCGTACGGGTCACATCGTGGCCGTACGTCGAGTCGTTGACGACCGCGACGCCCCAGCCGGGCTCGGCCACATGCACGAAGCGGTGGTTGCAGGCCTCGAACTTGGCCGCGTCCCAGGAGGTGTTGGTATGCGTGGGCCGGTAGAAGTGCCCGAACTGCATCTCCGACGCGTACCGTTCGGCGTGCACGTCGAACGGGAAGGCCAGCTTGAGGAACTTCTCCGTCTCGTACCAGTCCACCTCGGTGTCCAGCACCAGCCGCCGCTCCCCCGCCGGAAGCGACAGCACCTGGGTGACCCGGGAGTCCCCGAAGGACCGTACGACCCGTACCGAGGCACCGTCCTCTCCGGCCGTGACGGACTCGGCGTCGGTGAGGTCGGTGACCGTGTTGCGGTAGAACTCGTCCACGTCCCAGGCGTCCCACATGTTCGGGAGGTCCGGGTGCAGTTGAAGGAGGTTCGCGGCCCGGCCCGGAGCGATCGCCTCCCGGCCGGCCTCGATGTCGTACGCCGAGACGACCAGGCCACGGTCGTCGATCCCTATCCGCAGCAGACCGTTGTCCAGCACGTGTCCGCCGCCCGCGCGGGGCCTCAGCTCCGTGCTTCCCCCGGTGACCGGTGTGGCGGCGCCGCCGGCCGGGACGCCCGCCCGTGCGTGCGGGGCCGCGTTGAAGACCAGCGGTGTGGCGCCCTCACCCGCCAGCGCGCGCTGGGCGGACTCGACGATCCGGTTCAGCTTCCCGGCGATCCGCTCGTACGTGGCCCGCGCCTCGCGGTGCACCCAGGCGATGGAGGAGCCGGGCAGGATGTCGTGGAACTGGTGCAGCAGTACCGTTTTCCAGACCCGGTCCAACTCCTCGTAGGGGTAGGCGAATCCGGTGCGAACGGCCGCCGTCGCCGCCCACAGCTCGGCCTCCCGCAGCAGGTGTTCGCTGCGCCGGTTGCCCTGCTTGGTCCCGGCCTGGCTGGTGAGGGTGGCGCGGTGCAGCTCCAGGTACAGCTCACCCACCCAGACGGGGGCTTGCGGGTACTCCGCCTCGGCCCGGTCGAAGAAGGCCCGCGGTGTCTCCCACACCACCCGCGCGGAGCCCTCCAGGTCGCGCAGCCGGGCCGCCTTGGCGACCATCTCCCGGGTGGTGCCGCCGCCTCCGTCGCCCCAGCCGGTGGGGGCGAGGGAGTGCCGGGCGGCGCCCTTGTCCTTGAAGGTGCGTGCTGCGTGGGCGATCTCGGCGCCCGCCATGGAGCAGTTGTAGGTGTCGACGGGCGGGAAGTGGGTGAAGATCCGCGTGCCGTCGATGCCCTCCCACCAGAACGTGTGGTGCGGAAAGGCGTTCGTGCGTGACCAGGAGATCTTCTGTGTGAGCAGTCGGGTGGAGCCCGCCGCCCTGATGATCTGCGGCAGTCCCGCGGCGAAGCCGAACGTGTCGGGCAGCCATGCCTCGTCGTTCTCGATGCCGAACTCGTCGAGGAAGAACCGCTTGCCGTGCACGAACTGCCGGGCCATCGCCTCCGAGCCGGGCATGTTGGTGTCGGCCTCCACCCACATGCCCCCGGCCGGCACGAACCGCCCGTCGGCCACGGCCTTCTTCACCCGCGCCCACACCTCGGGCCGCCGTTCCTTGAGCCACGCCCACTGCTGGGCCTGGGACATGGCGAAGACGAACTCCGGCTCGTCCTCGAGCAGCGCGGTCATGTTGGAGGCGGTGCGGGCCACCTTGCGCACGGTCTCGCGCAGCGGCCACAGCCACGCCGAGTCGATGTGGGCGTGCCCGACCGCGCTGATCCGGTGCGCGGAGGCGGCGGCGGGCGCGGCCAGCACCTCGGTGAGCCGGGCGCGGGCCCGCTCCGCCGTGCCGTTCACGTCCTGGAGGTCGACCGCGTCGAGCGCCCGGTCCACCGCGCGCAGGATCTCCCAGCGGCGCTGCGAGTCCGCCGGCAGCTCGGCCATCAGCTCGCCCAGCACCTCCAGGTCGATGACGAGCTGCCACACGTTCTCGTCGAACACGGCGAGGTCCATGCGGGTGAGCGTGTACTGCGGCTCGTCGCCCGCCGTCTCCCGGTCCCCCAGCGGGGTGGGCAGGAAACCGGGGATGACGGGGTTGGAGGCGGCCTCGATGTGCAGGCGCACCTCCTCGCCGCCCAGGGCGGGGGCACCGACGCGGACCCACTGGTTGCGCGGGTTGAGCCCTTTCACCGGGGTGCCGTCCGGCCGGAGGACCAGGCCCTCGCACTGGAAGCCGGGCATGTTCTCGTCGAAGCCGAGGTCGAGCAGGGCTTCGACGGTTCTCCCGGCCCATGCCTCGGGCACGGTGCCGGTCACCCGGAACCAGCTGGTGCCCCACGGCGCACCCCACCGGCTGCCCACCTCGATCGGCTCGGGCTCGGCGGCCAGGCCCTCGGCGACCGGTACGGGCTCGCCGGGCGCGTGCCACACCGCCACCTCCAGCGGGACGGACTCGGGATACACGGCGGGACGGATGCGCTCGTCGAGCACCCGCCGGAGGCGGGCCTCGACCAGGCCGCGGTCGTCATGCATGCGGGACGCTCCGTGGGGTGGGCGGGCGGCGGTCCGGGCCCGGCGCGGGCATCAGCGGGTTCGGGGGTCCGGCCGTTCCCCGTCGGCCGTGCCCTCGCGCGGCTCGGCTTCCTCGGTGTCCGGCCGCGGCGCGCTCGGGCCCCTCAGCGCGAGCCGGCCGTCGCCCTCCTCCGGCCGGGCGCCGCCGGAGTTCCGGTCGCCGTGGCCGTTCAGGTTCTGCCGGACCGAGTCCAGGATCGTCAGACCCTGGGCGACCAGACCGGCCGCGATCTCGCCGAGCCCGTCGGCACCGTTCAGGACGTTGACGTTGGCCCCGGAGAGGCCGCCCGCCGCCTCCTTCACGATCAGCGGCAGCTGGTCGATGAGCATCCGGTCCAGGGCGACACGGTCGAACGACGCCGCGGCCTCGGCCTGGATCTTCATCCGCTGCGCCTCGGCGGCGGCGAGGACCCTGACGCGTTCGGCCTCGGCCTCGGCGGGCTTCACGATCTCGGCCACCAGCTCCTGCTGGCGCAGCCTGGCCTGCCGCTGAGCGAGTTCGGTCTGGGCGTCGAGCACCTCCTGCCGGGCGTGTGCCTGCGCCAGCGGGCCGGCCTGGGCCGCCCGAGCCTGGGCGCGGTCCACCTCGGCCGAGTACTCCGCCTTCACCACCGCGGTCTGCCGGGCGTACTCGGCCTGCTGGCGCGCCGCCTCCTGCTCCGCCTGGGCGGCGGCCTGGTTGGCCTGGGCCTGGGCGATCTGGGCCTGCCGCCGGATGGCCGCCTTGTGCGGCGCGGACATCGCGTCGATGTAGCCGGTGTCCCCGTCGTCGATCGACTGGATCTGCAGCGAGTCCACGATCAGGCCGATCTTCGCCATCTCGGTCTTCGAGGTGTCCAGCACCTCGGCGGCGAGCTTCTGCCGTTCGGTGACGATCTCCTCGACCGTCATCGAGCCGATGATGGCCCGCAGGTGGCCGGCGAAGATCCGGCCGGTCAGGACCGACATCTGGTCCTGGTCGGAGAGGAACCGCTGGCCCGCGTTGATGATGCTCTCGGTGTCGTTGCCGACCTTGAAGGCGATGACGGCACGCACGTGCAGCGCGATGCCCTGCCTGGTGACACAGGTCTCGACGACCTCGGACTCGCACATGGACAGGGTGAGGAAGCGGACCTTGCGGAAGACGGGGAGCACGAACTTGCCGTGGCCCGTCACCACCCGGAACGGCGCGCCGCCCAGTCCTCGCCTGCCTCCGGAGATCAGCATCGCCTCGTCGGGGGCGGGAACGCGGTAACCGAACATGGTCTTGTTCTCCTTAGTCCGGATCAGCCCGGATCAGCCCCGCTCTACAGGATCGTCCCGCAATCTCTCCAAGGGGTCGCCCCACGCGATGACGTCGACCTCACGGCATCCGCGTGATTCGACCACGAGCACCGTCGCACCGATCGGCAGCGGTTCCTGCGACCAGGCGAGGAAGGTCTCGGAACCGCCTCTGACCCGTACCAGGATCTCGCCCGGACCGGCGGAACCCCGCGTTCCGATGAGAAGCTCCCCCGTGCAGCCGATCACGGCCTCGTCCTGTGCCATCGCCGACCGGTTCCCCTCGTACGCGTCCTCTGCCTTCGACCTTAGACCCACTCGGACGGGCCGCATACGCCGCTGCACCGGCCTTTCCGCGACGGGCGCCTCTCGACGCGGCACCCGCCGCCGGGCACAGTTCTCCCTGCGTACTCGCGAGTACGAAACCGCCCGTCCCCCATCCGAGGAGCGCCCGTGACCAGCTGGGCCGGCCGCAGTGCCGCCGAGATCGCCGCCGCCGTACGCGAGAGGCGGGCCACGCCCCGCGAGGTGGTGGCCGAGCACCTCGCCCGTATCGAGCGGCTCGACGGCCGCGTCGGCGCCTTCCGCGCGGTCCGCGCCGGGGCCGCGCTCGAGGAGGCCGACGAGGTGGCGGCCCGCGGCGATCTGGCCGGGCTGCCGCTCGCGGGAGTCCCGGTGGCCGTCAAGGACAACCTGGCGGTGCGGGGCGAGTCCAGCCGGGTGGGTTCGGCCGCGACCTCGGACACTCCGGCCGTCGACGACCATGTCACGGTGGCCCGGCTGCGGGCGGCGGGCGCGGTGGTCGTCGGGGTGACGAACGTGCCCGAGCTGTGCGTCTTCGGCACCACGGAGGGCGTTCACGGCACCACCCGCAACCCGTGGGACACCACCCGGAACGCGGGCGGCTCCTCGGGCGGCAGCGCGGCGGCGGTCGCCGCCGGCATGGTCCCGATCGCCCTCGGCAACGACGGCATGGGCTCGCTGCGCATCCCGGCCGCCAACTGCGGCCTGGTCACCATCAAGCCGGGTCACGGGGTGGTGCCCGCCGGTATCGGCGAAGGCGACTGGTTCGGCATGGCCGAGAACGGGCCGCTCGCCACGACCGTCGAGGACGCGCGGCTGATGCTCTCCGTACTGACCGGCACCGAGGTCGCACGCGGTCGGGAGGCGACCCCGCGCAATATCGCCGTGTCCGTGCGCAGCCCGCTCGCCGGGGTGGGCGTGAGCAGGCCCTGCGCCGTCGCCACCCGGGACGCGGCACGGTTGCTGGCCGGGGCCGGTCACCGGGTGCGCCGGGCCGAGCCGCCCTATCCGATGTCGCTGGGCGTGACGGCTCTGCGGCACTGGGCGGCGGGCACGGCCGTGGACGCGGCGGGCCTGGACCCGCGGCGGCTGGCCCGGCGCACCCGGGTGCACGCGGCCGTGGGGCGGCGGTTCCTGAACGGGGTGCGCGCGGATACGCGGCGGGAGGCGCTGCGGCGGCGGATGGAGCCGTTCTTCGCCGAGTACGACGTGCTGCTCACCCCCGCGCTGGCCCGCCGCTCCCCGCAGGCCGGGCCCTGGCACGAGCGGGGCTGGCTGCGCAACGTGCTGGCCGACACCTCCTACTCGCCGATGACCCCGCCGTGGAACCTGACCGGATGGCCCGCGATGGCGGTGCCGTTCGGCACGCTGCCCTCGGGCGCCCCGTGCGCCGTTCAACTGGTGGGCCGTCCTGGCTCGGAGGCGGACCTGCTGGACCTGGCGGAGCAGATCGAGCGGCTGCGCCCGTGGCCCCGGACGGCGGACCTGCTGCCGTACGCGTAGGGCCGCGCCGGGGCCCGTGGCCCCGGACGGCGGACCTGCTGCCGTACGCGTAGGGCCGCGCCGGGCTCGCAGGGCCCGCCCTAGAGGGCCCGGTACATGATGTGCAGGCCCACCAGGCCGTGCCGGGGGTGCTCGAACGCCTCCGGCACCGTGCCGAGGATCCGGAAGCCGAGCGACGTCCACAGCCCGACGGCGGGGTTGGTCTCCACGACGGCGTTGAAGACCATCGCCCGGTAGCCGGCGGCCGTCGCGGCCTCGAGGACGTGTTCGGCCAGGGCGCGGCCGATGCCACGTCCGGCCTGGTCGGGGTCGACCATGAAGCCCGCGTTGGCGACGCGGGCCGCGGGTCCGCCGTAGTTGGGGGTGACATAGGCGGAGCCGACGACCGCCCCGGTGTCGTCCTCGGCGACGTACACGCTTTTGGCGGGACTCATCCACAGGGCCCGGGCATCCTCCTCGGAGGTGTCCGGGTCCCAGGCGTAGGTCTCGGCGGCGGCGACGATCCGGTGCCAGAAGGGCCAGATCCGCGGCCAGTCCTCGGCCGCGGCTTCTCTGATCAGCATGGGCGTGAGTCTGGCACGCCCATGCGGTCGGCGATCGCGACGGTTTCTGGCGGTCAGTCCACGCTGGGCAGGATGTGCGGCTCGGCCAGGTCGTCCTCGTAGCCCGCCAGGCGGATCGGGGCGGAGCGGGCCCACACGTCGAGGCTGCCCAGGTCTGCGGGCCGTCGGCCCGCGCGCTCCGTGCGTTCGTTGGGGCGCTGCTCGCGATTCGTCTTCTCCGGTGTCACCGCGCACTCCTTATGTGTCGGTCACCCTCGGGGCATGCGGCCGGTACGCACCGCGCCGCCCGAAGCCCGCTCGGGTCTGGTTCTCTGGCATCTCGGACGCGGTGGCGTCGGCAACTGAGGTGCGAGCAGGCCGTGGTGCACCGGCTTGCCCCGGGACGGACCATGGGTGTGGATGGAACCCCTAGTCGCTGTCCGTCCACCCCAGATTAACCAAATGAGCGGACCCCTGCTCGATGGGGCTGCAAAGAGCAGGTAACTATCTGACGTCGCGCGTGTTGATTGGACCACTTACGGGGCGATTTGTCGCATCATGTGCCGGGCGGGATTCATCCCTCAGGGCTACCCGGCACACCCGTGGGACAGTTCAGGTTCCGTTGGCCGCGCCGCAAGCTCGCCATGATCTGCTGACCCACCACGACGGCTTTCTCGCGGGAGGACCGACGCATGGAGCTGCGCAGCGCCGAGGAGCTCATGGACCTGCTGTACGCCTGCCCGCCCGACGCCCGCGCCCACGCCCTGCGCACCGCCGCCCTGCTGCGCCGGCACCATCCGGCCGACAAGGAGCTCCAGGTGGCGGGCCTGATCCACGGCATCGGCCGGCTGTTGCGGCCGGGCGGCGGAACCGGTGCGTCCGACCCGGCGGCGGACGCGGTGCACGCGTTGCTCGGCGGGCGCGTCTCCCGCCTCGTACGGCGGCACGCGGCGCCCGCCGGCGGCCGTCTGCCCGACGAGTCCGACGAGGACGCGCTGTCGTTGCGCCAGGCGGCCGACGAGGCCCGCACCACCGGCTTCGACGCCGGCGTCCTGGAGGACTGGCGCACGGTCCTGGAGCTCCTCGCGGCGGGCAACTACCGGCTGCGGACCGTGGACTGACACGACGTCGGAAGGGAGCCGGCCGGGCAGCCGAAGGGCCGTCCCGGCCGGCGGTTCACCACTTGCCCGGCGCGTAGTCCTTGAGGAAGACGCCGTACAGGTCCTCGCCCGCCTCGCCGCGGACAATCGGGTCGTAGACGCGGGCGGCGCCGTCCACCAGGTCGAGCGGGGCGTGGAAGCCGGCCTCGGCCATGCGCACCTTGTCGGGGTGCGGGCGCTCGTCGGTGATCCAGCCGGTGTCGACGGCCGTCATCAGGATGCGGTCCTTCTCGAACATCTCCTCGGCGCTGGTGCGCGTGAGCATGTTCAGGGCGGCCTTGGCCATGTTGGTGTGCGGGTGGCCGGCGCCCTTGTAGCCGCGGTTGAACACGCCCTCCATCGCGGAGACGTTCACGATGTAGGTGCGGCGGGCCGCGGCGGCCGCCATCGCCGGACGCAGCCGGCTGATCAGGATGAAGGGCGCCGTCGAGTTGCACAGCTGGACCTCCAGCAGCTCCACCGGCGTGACGTCCTCCACCGCCTGGATCCAGCTGTTGGTGTGGTGCAGGTCGGGCACCAGCCCGCCGGCGTCGATGGCCGTGCCGGCGGCGATCCGCTCCAGGGACGCCGAGCCGGAGACCAGCGCCAGGTCGGTGACGTCCTGAGCGGTGAGCGCGCCGCCACCGGCCACCGGCAGCTCCGCGACCGCCCCGGAGCCGAACGTGCCGATCACCTCGGCCGCGGGCAGTTCACCGGCCGGCATCGGGGCCGACTCGGCGGCGACCAGCTCGCTGTAGGCCTGCGGGGAGCGCCGTACGGTCTGGGCGGCGTTGTTGATCAGGATGTCCAGGGGCCCCTCGGCGGCGACCGAGTCGGCCAGGGCCACCACCTGGGCCGGGTCGCGCAGGTCGATGCCGACGATCTTCAGCCGGTGGATCCACTCGTCGCTGTCGGGCTGGGCCTTGAAGCGGCGGACGGCGTCATTGGGGAAGCGGGTCGTGATCGTGGTGTGCGCGCCGTCGCGCAGCAGCCGCAGCGCGATGTACATGCCGATCTTGGCTCGGCCGCCGGTGAGCAGGGCGCGCTTGCCCGTGAGGTCGGCGCGGGCGTCCCGGCGGGCGCGGTTCTCGGCGGCGCACCGCGGACAGAGCTGGTGGTAGAAGTAGTCCACTTCGACGTAGCGGGTCTTGCAGACGTAGCAGGAGCGCGGGCGCTGGAGTATGCCCGCGATCTGCCCCGCGCGCGTCACGGACGAGGGCAGGATGCCCTCGGTCTCGTCGTCGATGCGCTGCGCGGAGCCGGTGGCCGTGGCCTCCGTGACCGCCTTGTCGTTCGCGGTCTTGGCGGCCCGGCGCTCCTGGCGGCGGCGCTGCTTGACCGTGCGGTAGATGTGCGAGGTGGCCCGGCGCACGGCGACGGCGTCCGGGTGGTCCACGTCGATCCCGTCGAGCTCCTGGAGCACGGCGAGGCACACGGCCAGGCGTTCGGGGTCGATACCGGGCCCGTACACCACTTCGTCCGTGGCCGTCGAGCCCTCGTCTGTCACCGTCATCGCGCTGCCGTTCCCTGATCACCCGTGCGGCGCTCCGACTCGCGTCCGCTTTCGAACCGGGGATTTTACGGCAGCGCCGGGCCCGTAGGCCAAACCGCGGTGATCAGGATCCGCAGACCGTGATCAGGGTCTCCACCTCCTCGGCCACGGCGCGGGCGAGCCGGTTCAGGTCGGGCACGGCCTGCGCGTCGGCGACGAGCCCGTAGTGGACCTGGCCGCGGTAGGTGGAGATCGCGACGGCCAGGGACTGGCCGCGGGCCAGCGGCGCGAAGGGGTAGACCTCGGTCAGCGGGTGACCGCCGAGTTTCAGGCCGATGCCGGGCAGCGGCACGCTGGTGACCAGGATGTCGAACCACAGTCGGGCGGCCTGGGCGACCAGGGGTCCGCCGAGCCGGTGGCCGAGGGCGGGCACGTGGTCGGCGAGCAGCGCGACCGCGCCCGCGCCCCGGTTGGGTCCGGCGTCCTTGTTGCGGTCCATGGCGGTGCGCACGGCGCCGAGCCGGCGCAGCGGGTCCGGGTCGCCGACGGGGAGTTCCATCAGGTAGCCGGAGAGCCGGTTGCCCTGCGGGTGGGCGGTGCGCGGGCGGCGCCTGGAGACCGGGATCAGGGCGCGGGGCGCGATCCCCTCGGTGCCCTCGCCGCGCTCGTCGAGCCAGCGCCGCAGGGCGCCGGCGACGACCGCGATCAGCACGTCGTTGACGGTGCCGCCGACGGCCTTGCGGACCAGGTGCACGTCGTCGATGTCGACGACCGCGCCGGCGGTGCGGCGGGTTCCGGTGGGCTCGGCGGTGAGCGCCGGGGTGGACCGGGTGGCGAGGGACGAGAGGGCGACCGAGGCGCCGATGTCCAGGGCGCGGCCCACGTCGGACAGGGCGCCGCGCAGCGCCTCGGGCAGCTTGCGGACGTCGGGCAGCGGACCGCGTGCGGGCGCGGCCGGACGGGGCCGCGGGGTGGGCATGTCCATGGGGTCCAGAACGGCCGCGGCGAGGGTCAGGGCGCGCAGGCCGTCGGCGAGGGCGTGGTGGAACTTGAACAGCACGGCGAAGGAGACGCCGTCCTCGCCCGGCAGCACGTGCGCCTCCCAGGGCGGGCGGTTGCGCTCCAGCGGGCGCTGCATGAGCCGGCCCGCCTCGGCGTGGAAGTCCGTGGCCGGGGCGTGCAGGCGGACATGGTGGAGCGGGTCGAAGCCGGGATCGGGTTCGCGGGCGGCGCCGCCGAAGCCGAGCGGCGGGCGCAGCGCCTGGGCGAGGGGCCGGCGCAGGTCGAGCGGCCGCCACACGTCCCGGATCCGCATGCGCAGGCCGGGCACGGCGGCCGCGCGGGCGGCCAGCAGGTCGGCCGCGTGGGCGCCGGCGGTCGGCGAGTGGGCGGAGAAGACCCCGAGGGCGCCGAGGTGCATGGGGTGATCGGCGGACTCGATGTTCCAGAACGCCAGGTCGAGGGGAGCGAGCAGGTCGGGAGTCAATGGCTTGCCTCGCATCGGCGGTGGGTGTGTGGGCAGTCAACCGCCCTCGACTGATTACAGTCAAGTACGATCAAGCTACTCTCAGTTAACAACAGATTAAGTCGGACCCCAAGAGAAAGGGGTGGGGCACATGGGGCCTTTGAGGTCACTTCGGGCCTGCCGCGGGTGTCATCGCAGGGCGGGTGGCGCGGCCTGCGCGGACGTGCCCCACGCCGAGGGGCGGGGTCCCACGGTGTAGCTCAGGGTGCCGAGCGACCGCAGGGCGCGGGTGGTCAGATACGTCCGGTCGTGCGGCACCCGACCGGCCCGGACCGACTGGATGTACCGGTCCTCCCGCGAGGTGCCCGGCGCCGTGATGGTGAGGCCGCCGCGCGGGTAGTAGCCGCGGTCCAGGCGCAGGTCGACGCGTTCGAAGACGGGCGTGGACAGGCCCCAGGCGGGATAGCCGGGCTGGACGGGGAACAGGCCGACGGAGGCCAGCACCTTCCAGGCGGACATGGTGCCCAGGTCGTCGTTCCCGCTCAGCCCGGCCGGCTCGTCGGTGAACAGGGTCAGCGCGGCGTGCACCACGTCGGTGGTCTTCCACGGCTGCCCCGTCGACAGGTAGGTGTACGGAGCGGCGAGGTCCGGCTCGTTCATCGGGTTGTACTTGTCCGCGTCGTAGTAGGCGTACGGCCCGCTGACCCAGGTCTCGCGGACGGTGCGCTCCGGGTCCCTCAGCAGGTCGGCGTAGGCGAAGAACGCGTCGAGCCGTTCGTTGGCGGCGCGCCGGCCGCCGATCAGGCGCACCAGGCCGGGCAGGTCCTGCGGCACCAGCCACTGGTACTGCCAGGGCGTGCCCTCGTGGAAGCCGACGCCGCGGGCGGGGTCCGCCGGTCCGGTGAAGGCGCCGGAGGCGTCGCGGGCACGGAAGAAGCCGGTGGCGGGGTCGAACAGCTCGCGGTAGGCGCGGGATCGGGCGGCGTACCGCGCGGCGTCCGCGTGGTGGCCGAGGGCGCGGGCCATCTGCGCGAGCATCGCGTCCGACAGGGCGTACTCCAGGGTCGCCGACGCTCCGAACGCGTAGTCGGAGTGACCGGGCTTCGCGGGCTCGTGGCCCTTGCGGTACGGGACGTAACCGCGAGCGAGGTAGTCCGGGTTGGCGTCGCGGCCCACGGCCGGGGAGTCGGCGGGCGGCACCCCGTCGGCGTTCCGCCTCAGTGCCCGATAGGCCCGCTCCTCGTACCCCTTCAGCAGACCCTGCTGGTAGGCGTTGGTCAGGAACGGGGTGACCGGGTCGCCGGTCATGACGTTCGTCTCGACGGTGCCGTAGCCCCACTTGGGCAGCCAGCCGCTCTCCTCGGCGACCCTGATCACCGAGATCGCCATGTCCCGGGACTCGCGCGGCGCGAGCAGGGCCAGCAACGGTGCCTGGGTGCGGTAGGTGTCCCACAGCGACCAGTTCTGGTAGTAGGTGAAACCCCGCGCCCGGTGGATCCGCCCGTCCCAGCCGGTGTAGCGGCCGTCGGCGTCGCTGCCGGTGTTCGGCGCCAGGAACGAGTGGTAGAGGGCCGAGTAGAACGTGCGGCGCAGGACCGCGTCGCCGCCCCGGACGCGTACGTCGCCCAGCCGCCTCTCCCAGGACCGCCGGGCCGCGTCGCGCACCGCGTCGAAGGAACGCCCGCCCTCCGCCGCCAGGTTGCCCGCCGCGCCGGCCGCGTCGACGTAGGACAGCGCGGTCGTCGCCTCCACCGTGCGGTCCTCGGTGGTGTCGAAGCGGACGTAGGCGCCGCCGTGTCCGGTTCTGGACCCCGCCGTGACCCTGGTGCCGTCCCAGGTGCCGTACGCCGTGAAAGGCCGGTCGAAGCGGGTGACGGTGTAGACCGTGTAGGGCCGGGTGTCCCGGCAGAAGCCGCGGCCCGTGATCGCGGTCCGCACGGTGCGGTCGTCCAGGATCTCCACCTTCGCGGCGACCGGCTTGTGCAGCGCCTGGGCCGCGTTGAGCAGGATGTTGGCCTTGCCGGTGGCCGGGAAGGTGTAACGCTGCACCCCGGTACGCGCGCTCGCCGTCAGTTCGGCGCCGATACCGCCGGCACCGCCGGTGCCCGGGGACAGGCCGACGCGGTAGTAGCCGGGGCTCGCCCGCTCGGTGTCGTGGCTGAAGACGGCCGCGTACTTCGCGTAGTCCGTCCGAGTGACGTCACCGGTGGTCGGCAGCACCGGCAAGTCGCCGCCGATGCGGCAGCCGACGCCGGAGAGGTGGACCAGGGAGAAGCCGCGGACACGGTCCTGGTCGTGGTCGTAACCGGTGCTGTGGCCGGTGTCCGGCGAGAGCTGCACCATGCCGAAGGGCACGGCCGCGCCGGGGAAGGTGTTGCCCTCGTTCGCGGTGCCGATGAACGGGTCGACCAGATCGGTGAGCCGGTCGTCGCGCGCTTCGGCGGCCGGTGCGGCGACGGGAGCGGCGGTCAGCGCGGACGCTGCCACCGCCCCCGCCGCGCACAGGCGCAGGAGCCGGGTCCATCTCATGCAGGAAGACCTCCGAAGGAGACGTCACTGCCTGCATGATCAGGTCTGAGGGCCGGTCAGCCCGGCAACCGGCGGGTGTCGCGCGCGACGCGTCGCGGATCTGCGCCCCCTGCGCGGCCCCCGGACGCGCCGATTCGCGCTACGGGACCAGCTGTCCCTTGCCGAGGGCGATCACCCCGCCCTGGGAGACGGTGTACAGCTCGGCGTCCCGCTCGGGGTTGACGCCGATCGTCGCGCCGGGCGGCACCTCGACGTTCTTGTCCAGGACCGCGCCGCGCACGATGGCGCCCCGGCCCACCCGGACGTTGTCGTGCAGCACCGAGCCCTGGACGACCGCACCCGGGTCGACCCGGACACCCGGCGACAGCACGGAGCGGGTGACCTGCCCCCGGATCAGGCAGCCGGCGCTGATGATCGACTCGCCCGCGATCCCGCCCGCGTTGAACCGGGCCGGCGAGAGCTGACCCGAGTGCGTGTAGATCGGCCAGTCGCGGTTGTAGAGGTTGAACGCGGGGCGCTCGGCGATCAGGTCCATGTGGGCGTCGTAGTAGGCGTCGAGCGTGCCGACGTCCCGCCAGTAGCCCTGATCGCGGCTGGTCTCCCCGGGCACGTGGTTGGAGCCGAAGTCGTACAGCTGCGCCTCGCCGCGGTCGGTGAGCTGGGGCAGGATCGAGCCGCCCATGTCGTGCACCGACCGGTCGTCCTCCGCGTCCCGCTGAAGTGCCTCGATCAGCACCTTGGTGGAGAAGACGTAGTTGCCCATCGAGGCGAAGACGCACTGCGGGTCGTCGGGCAGCCCCGGCGGGTCGGCGGGCTTCTCCAGGAAACGCTGCACGGTCTGCCCGTCCGAACCGGGGGTGATCACCCCGAACGACGACGACTCCGCGCGCGGCACCCGGATGCCCGCGACCGTCACACCCGCGCCGCCCTCGATGTGCTCCCTGAGTAACTGCCGCGGGTCCATGCGGTAGACGTGGTCGGCACCGAACACCGCTACGTAGTCGGGCTGTTCGTCGTGGATCAGGTTGAGCGACTGAAGGATCGCGTCGGCGCTGCCCAGGTACCAGCGCGGCCCGAGCCGCTGTTGGGCGGGGACCGGGGTGATGTAGTTGCCGAGCAGGCTGGACATCCGCCACGTGGTGGTGATGTGCCGGTCCAGCGAATGCGACTTGTACTGGGTCAGCACGCAGATGCGCAGGATGTCGCCGTTGACGAGGTTGGACAGAACGAAATCGACGAGCCGGTAGGTGCCGCCGAACGTGACCGCGGGTTTGGCGCGGTCCGCGGTCAGCGGCATCAGCCGTTTGCCCTCTCCGCCCGCGAGGACGATCCCGAGGACCGAAGGTCCACCACGACGCATGGCCGCTCCCCTCACCCGGTTGCGTCCCTCCTGCACCTGAGCAGGAGGGATAGAGCCCTAAGCCTGTCCGAGGATCTCCTCGTAGAGCCGCACGGTGCGCCGGGCGACCGCGTCCCAGCCGAACTCCTCCACCGCGCGCCGTCTTCCGGCCTCACCCATGCGGCGGGCGCCGTACCGGTCCGCGAGCACCGTGTCGAGGGCGCGGGCGAGCCCGGGCTCGAAATCGCCGTCCACCGGCACGAGTACCCCCGTCCGGCCGTCGTCGACCACCTCGGGGATCCCGCCGACCCGGGAGGCCACGACGGGTGTGCCGCACGCCATCGCCTCCAGGTTGACGATGCCCAGCGGCTCGTAGACCGAGGGGCAGACGAAGACGGCGGCGTGGGTGAGGAGCTGGATCACGTCCGGGCGCGGCAGCATCCGCGGAATCCAGTGCACGCCGTCGCGGGTCCGGCTCAGCTCCTGGTAAAGGTCCCGGAACTCCCGGTCGATCTCCGGTGTGTCCGGCGCCCCCGCGCACAGCACCACCTGCGCGGCCGGGTCGATGTCCCGTACCGCCCGCAGCAGATGGGGCACGCCCTTCTGCCGGGTGATGCGGCCGACGAACAGCACGTACGGGCGGTCCGGGTCGAGGCCGACGCGGTCGAGGGCGTCCGTGCCGTGGTCCGGCCGGTAGAGGGTGGTGTCGATGCCGTTGTGGATGACGTGCACCCGGGCCGGGTCGAGCGCCGGGTAGCAGCCGAGGATGTCCTCGCGCATGGCGCCGGAGACGGCGACGACCGCGTCGGCGGACTCGATCGCGGTGCGCTCGGCCCAGCCGGACAGGGCGTAGCCGCCGCCGAGCTGTTCGGCCTTCCAGGGGCGCAGGGGCTCCAGGGAGTGCGCGGTCATCACGTGCGGCACGCCGTACAGCAGTTTGCCGAGGTGACCGGCGAGGTTGGCGTACCAGGTGTGGGAGTGGACGAGTTCGCGGCCCTGGAGCGCGGCGGCCATCGCGAGGTCGACGGAGAAGGTGCGCAGCGCGTCGTTGGCGCCGTCCAGCGCGGGCCAGGGACGGTGGCGTACGACGCCGTCGGCGCGGCCCTCGCCCCAGCAGTGCACCTCCAGGTCCACCAGCGGCCCGAGCTCCCGCGCGAGGAACTCGACGTGGACGCCCGCACCGCCGTAGACGTCCGGCGGGTACTCCCGGGTCAGCAGTCCCACGCGCACCCGCAACCCCCTGGTCCGAAGCGGCCGGTCGCCTTCATGGTCACTCAGATGCGGCCCGTGGGGAAGAGCCCGGCACCCGGGTGAAGCAGCAATCCCCGCAGAGGCCGCCGCCGGGGACGCGGTAGTAGAGGCAGCAACTGCGCCGCCGGAAGCCGCCGCCGGTACCCGTGCCGGCCCCGTGGAGGAGGGGATGGGCGAGGAGGCGTGCGGCCAGTTCCCGGGCATGGTGGCCTGCCGCCGTACGGCCGCTGTCACGCGCCCGGCTCTCCAGCAGGCGTGCCGCGGCCGCCAGCGCGGAGGCCGCGTTGCCCCGCAGCAGACCGGGTGCGAGGCGGTACCGGGCGCGCAGGGCGGCCGCCAGGGGTTCGAGGTGCCCGTGCAGGACGGCGTCCGCGACCGTGTCCGGGTCCGCCGGGCGGGCGCGCACCTCGGTGAGCCACAGGTCGTCCGGGGCGCTGCCGGCGGGGTCCCAGAGGATCAAACGGGCGTCCAGGTCGGGGAGCCGCCCGTACAGCACGGCGCAACCGAGCGCGGCCGACCACAGCCGGGCGGCGAGCGCCTGGTGCGCGACCGAGGCGGCGACCCGGGATTCGGGGGCGCCGATGCCGTCGGCGACCCGGCGGACCCGTACGGCCAGGGGATGCCCGTCGGGGTCGGTCGCCGGATCGGTGACGGGGGCGGTCGTGGGATCGGTGACGGGGGCGGCGTAGGCCTGGGCGAGGGAGGGCAGTGGCCGGTGCGGCGGGGCGCCGGTCCGCAGGACGAAGAAGCCGCCGAGGTCGTTCAGCGCGGCGAGGTCGGGGGCGAGGTTCACGGGAAGCAGTAGTACCAAGGCCCGTCGAGCGGTGCGCAAGGGGTTCCGGCAGGCGCTCCGCGTCCCGTGTCGCCCACCCAGGGGAGGACGGCGGGCGGGGCGTACTCCATCGGCAGTAGGACCTATTGACTGCTCAGGGACGACGACGCGAGGCGATCGGCACGGCAGGGTGGTCAACCATGGAAGCCGACCGTTCGTCGCGCCGGGGTCGCCGCCCCAGCCCCACGCGGAGGTGCAGCTCATGAGCGCCCTCGCGCTGTCCGTGCTGCTGTCCTTCGTGTCCGCCGTGGCCTACGCCGGCGGTGCGATCGTCCAGGAGCGGGTCGCGGTGTCCTCCCCCGGCGAGCGGTACGCGCCGCTGCGCCGGCCCGCCTGGTGGGCGGCGCTGGTGCTGAACGGTCTCGGCGGACTGCTGCACGTGGTGGCCCTGGCCTGCGGCCCGCTCAGCCTGGTGCAGCCGCTGGGCGCCCTGACCATCGTGTTCGCGCTGCCGATGGCGGCCCTGTTCGTCGGCCGGCGGGCCGGCGCCGCCGCCTGGCGTGGCGCGATCATGGCGACGGTGGGGCTCGCGGGTCTGCTGTCCCTGGTGGGCGCCTCCCAGGCCCAGTCGCTGAGCACCGCGCAGCGGGGGAGCCTGGCCGTGGTGACCGCCGGTGTGGTCGCGGCGCTCACGGTCGCGGGCCGGGCGGCGCACCGGCATCCGGCGGTGCGCAGCGTGCTGCTCGCCACCGGATCCGGCATCGCCTTCGGCATGTCCTCGGTGTTCACCAAGACCGTCACAGTCGACTTCACCGACGGGATCGCGACGTCGGAACTGCCGTCCCTGGCCGCGATAGGCGTCCTGGCCACGGCCGGGATCCTGCTGTCGCAGGCGTCGTACCGGGGCGGCGGCCTGGCGGCGCCGCTGGCCACGCTGACGGTGGTGAACCCGGTGATGGCGGCCGCGGTAGGGCTGACGCTGTTCGGCGAGACCTTCCGCTACGGCACGACGGGCACCGTGCTCGCCCTCGGCTGCGGTGTGGTGGCCGCGGGCGGGCTGATCCTGCTGACGACCGAGCGCATCGAGCGTACGGCTCCGGTCGTGGTGAGCGGGCCGGGCCCGGACGGGGAGGCGTCGCCCGCCGGGGTGGCGCCGTCCGCCGAGGTGCCGTCACCCGCAGAGGCGGTGCTGTCCGCCGAGGCATCCGGGGGCTCCGGGCGGGGCGTGAGGGTGGACACGGTCGTCGTCCCGGTCGCACCGGCGGCGCGGGAGGAGGACCCCGCGCAGGGGGAACCACCGCTCGTTCTCGGCCTGTTCTACGGTGCCCCGGGCTACGGCGGGCAGTTCCACGCGAACCCCTGCGTACCGGTGCCCGCGCCCGACCGACACGAGTCCCGCGTCGGATCCTGACTTACGGCGGCCGGACACGTGTACGGGGCCGAATACGGGTACAGGTTCGGGTCCGGGACGGGTCCAGGTGCGGGTCCGCGTACTGGTACGGGTCCGAGTCCGACTCCGGGCCCGGGTTCCGATCCCGTTGCGGCGGGTCAGATCCTGACGCCGCGGGCCCTCAGATAGGCGAGCGGATCGACGTCGGTGCCGAAGCCGGGCCCCGTGCGCACCTCGAAGTGCAGATGCGGTCCGGTGACGTTGCCCGTGGCCCCCGAGCGGCCGATGCCGCGCCCGGCGGCGACCGTCTGCCCGGCCCGCACGGATATCGCCGACAGGTGACCGTACTGCGTGTAGTGGCCGTCGGCGTGACGGATGACCACCTGGTAGCCGTAGGCGCCGCCCCAGCCCGCGCTGACCACCCGGCCGGCCGCGGCCGCCTTCACCGAGGTGCCGGTGGGCACCTCGAAGTCGACGCCGGTGTGGTAGCCCTTCGACCAGTGGGCGCCGTTCGCGTGGTAGGGCGTACCGACGCTGCCGCCGACGGGGGCGACGAGGGTCTGCGGGGTGGCGTGGGGCCGGGACTCGGCCGTGCCGGCGGCGGGCTTGGCCTCCCTGGCGGGGCGCGTGGCGGTGGACGTCCTGCGGTGCGGCTCGGCCGTCGTAGGCGACTTGGGCACGGCGAGCCGCTGGCCCGGCACGATCAGGTTCGGATCGGTGCCCACGGTCGTACGGTTGGCGGCGTACAACTGCCGCCAGCCGCCGGAGACATGACGCTCCTCGGCGATGCCGGAGAGGGTGTCGCCGCGGACCACCTTGTACATCTCGGCACTGCCGGCCCGCGCCTGCGGCGCGGTCTGCGGCCGTACGTCGACCTCGCGGGCGGAGCTCTTGGCACCGCGCACGGTCCGCTGTCCGGCCGTGTCCGGGTGGACGTCGGGGGCCCCGCCGCCCCGGGCGAGACCGGCCCGCGTCGAGCACACCGGCCAGGCACCGGGTCCCTGCCCGTCGAGCACCTTCTCCGCGACGGCGATCTGCTGGTCCCGGGTGGCCAGGTCCGCGCGGGGCGCGTACCGCGTCCCGCCGTACGCCTCCCAGGTGGACCGGGTGAACTGGAGGCCGCCGTAGTAGCCGTTGCCCGTGTTGATGTGCCAGTTGCCGCTCGACTCGCAGGCGGCCACCTTGTTCCAGGTGGAGGCGTCGGCGGCGTGCGCGGCTCCGGCGCCGATGAGCGGAATGGCCATCCCGGCGCCGCCCGCCGTGACGGTGAGCGAGGCGCGGTTGATCCTGTTCGGCTGATACCGGCGGTGCCGGCCGCGTACGGCCATCTCAAGCCCCCTCGACATGCGTCAGGAGGGGCGAAAGTAACCGCCGCGAACAGGCCGTGACAAGACGGCTATCGGCCGGTTCGTCACCCCAACTGGCCGGTTACGGACCCCGATTGGCCGGATCCGCGGGCCGTGCGCTGAGCCACTGGGCCCCCGCCGCGCGTATGGAAGGGTGCCGGTTCCGGATGTGCGCCCGCCGTACCGGCACGTCAGGATGGTCGAAAGGGTATGAACGGCGATACTGGCGGGCACGACGGCGCGACGGACGGCGGGCCGGCGACGAGACCGACGGCAAAACCGGCGGCGGACCGGCCGTCAGCGGCACCGGCGGCGCACCGGCCGACGGCACCGCGGCGGGCCCCAGCGTTCCACTTGATGATTCACCGGATTTTCGAGGAGCAGGCGGTATGAGCACTACAGCCCAGATCGGCGTCACGGGACTCGCGGTCATGGGCCGCAACCTCGCCCGCAATTTCGCGCGCAACGGCTACGCGGTCGCGCTGCACAACCGGACGGTGGCCCGGACGCACGCCCTGGTCGAGGAGTTCGGGCACGAGGGGGACTTCGTCGCGGCCGAGACCGCGAAGGAGTTCGTGGCGGCCCTGGAGCGGCCGCGGCGCCTGGTCATCATGGTGAAGGCCGGCGAACCGACCGACGCGGTGATCCAGGAGTTCGCCCCGCTGCTGGAGCCCGGCGACATGATCATCGACGGCGGCAACGCGCACTTCGCGGACACCCGGCGCCGGGAGCGCGAGCTGCGCGAGCAGGGCATCCACTTCGTGGGCGCCGGGATCTCCGGCGGCGAGGAGGGAGCGCTGCACGGGCCGAGCATCATGCCGGGCGGCTCGAAGGAGTCGTACCAGTCGCTCGGTCCGATGCTGGAGAAGATCTCCGCGAAGGCGAAGGACGGCGCTCCGTGCGTCACGCACGTCGGCCCCGACGGCGCCGGGCACTTCGTGAAGATGGTGCACAACGGCATCGAGTACGCCGACATGCAGCTGATCGGCGAGGCGTACCAGCTGCTGCGGGACGTGGCCGGGTACTCCCCCGCCCAGATCGCGGAGATCTTCCGCACCTGGAACACGGGCCGACTCGACTCGTACCTGATCGAGATCACGGCGGAGGTTCTGTCCCACGTGGACGCGGCGACCGGCAAGCCGTTCGTGGACGTGGTGCTGGACCAGGCCGAGCAGAAGGGCACCGGCCGCTGGACGGTCCAGATCGCCCTCGACCTGGGCGTGCCGGTCTCGGGCATCGCGGAGGCGGTCTTCGCCCGTTCCCTGTCGGGCCACGCGGACCTGCGGGAGGCCTCACGCGGACTGGCGGGCCCGAAGGCGTCCCCGCTGAGCGAGTCGGAGGCGGCCGCCTTCGCCGACCGGGTGGAACAGGCGCTGTACGCCTCGAAGATCGTGTCCTACACCCAGGGCTTCCACGAGATCGCCGCCGGCAGCGAGGAGTACGGCTGGGACATCGACCTCGGCGCGGTCTCCGCCATCTGGCGCGGCGGCTGCATCATCCGCGCGGCCTTCCTGGACCGGATCCGCGCGGCTTACGACGCCCGCCCGGACCTGCCGAGCCTGCTCTCCGACGACACCTTCGCCCAGGAGATCGCGGCGGCCCAGGACGACTGGCGCGAGGTCCTGGTCGCCGCGACCCGGCAGGGCGTGCCGGCCCCCGGCTTCTCGGCCGCCCTCGCGTACTACGACGCCCTGCGCGCCGAGCGGCTGCCCGCCGCGCTCACCCAGGGGCAGCGGGACTTCTTCGGGGCGCACACGTACCGGCGGGTGGACCGGGACGGCTCCTTCCACACGCTGTGGGGCGGGGACCGGTCGGAGGTGACGGCGTAGGGGTTCCGCTTCCCCGGCCGCCTCGGCCGGGGGTGGCCGCGTAGCAGGCGGAAGACGGTGGGCGGCTGGGGAGCCGCCCACCGTCTTCCTTCGTTCGCGGTCGGGGGCGAGGGGTGCCTGCGGTACGCCTGCGCGGTACCGGGGACGGGCCGGTCTTGGGGGCAGGTCGGGTCCCGGGGCCGGTCAGGTCCCACAGTCATGTCGGGCCCACAGTCATGTCGGGCCCGGGGTCATGTCGGGCCCGGGGTCATGTCGGGCCCGGGGTCATGTCGGGCCCGGGGTCAGGCCGGGGCCCAGGGGTCAGGTCCCGGAACCCGGCCGGGTTCCGGGGGCAGGTCGGGTGTCGGGGCAGGGGACCTGTACCGCAGCCAGGTCAGGTCCCGGGGTCAGGTCGTGTGTCGGGTCAGGGGTGGTCCCGGCTCCGGGTTCGGGAACGGCTCCGGACCCGGCGGGATCGGGGACGGCGGGGGCTCCGGAGGCGGAGGACCGGGCGGAGGGCTGGGGATCGGGCCCGGGGGCGTGGGCGGGATCGGACCGGGTCGCGGAGGCGCGGGGGGCGGGGTCGGGCCCGGACCGGGTGGCGGACCTGGCGGTGGGCTCGGCGGCGGCCCTGGTGCCGGAGGGGGTTCCGGGGCCGGGGGCGGCTCCGGTGTGGGCACGGGGTGCGGTTGCGGCTGCGGATGCTGGGGGTCCGGACCCGGCATGGGTGAGGGCGAGGTGGGGTCCGGGTACGGGTCGGTCATGGCGTCCTCCGGCCAGTCGGTCGACATCGGCTCTGGACTACTCCCCCACCTACCCGACCGCCGCGCCACCAGTCACCCGACGGCGCCGGGGAAGAGGACCCGGGTGGCCCCCGCCTCACGGGGATCGGGAAGGGCGCGTCCGCCCCGGACGAGAGCCGTCGCCACCGCTCCATGGGCACGGCGGGAGGGCCGTCTGGCCCGGCCGGCATGTACGGCCTGCCTGGGCAACTCCCGACGATCGCGGCGCGTGCCGCGGGCCATGGCCGTGCGCCGTGCGCCGTGAACCTTGGAGGTCAAGCGGGCCTGTTTCGTGACGCACCTGCCGCCGCTGCCGCCGCCGCGAGGCCCTGGGCGGGACTGGAGAGGACAGGGATCGAGGTCGTCGTGAGGTCCCGGGCGGGAGCCATGGAGGCCTGGGCGAGGACGATCGCGTCGGCGTGGGTGACCCGGTCGGCCACGGCGGCCACTTCGCGCACGTATCCCTCGTTGTCGCCGGCCTCGAAGCGGGACCAGGCGGCGTCGACGAGCACGGGGCGGACGGTGACGGTGCGCCCGGCGCGGCGGGCCTCCTCCTCGATGAGCGCGGTGGTCGGCGCGAGGGTGCTCGCCAGCGCCGCGAGGAGGACCACCCGCGGCCCGGCGGCGACCGCGGCTGCCGCCATGGGGCGGTCCACCCGCAGCACCGGCACGGTGAGCCCCGACGCCCCCGCCTCCTCCGCGACGCCGCCGAGGGTCGAGCAGGTGCACAGGACCGCCCGGGCCCCCTCGGCGATCGTTCGGCCCAGCACCGCCGCCACCGCGTCCGTCACCGCCGCCGGACCTTCCCGGCGAGCCCGGCGCAGCAGCCGCTCGTCGACGAAGTGCCGTAGCCGGAGGCCGGGGTGGGTCTCGTCGCGCAGCGCGTCGAAGACCGGGACGTGCACCGGCGAGGTGTGCAGCAGGGCGAGCATCGACCGCTCAGAACCGTTCCGGATGCGCCGCGAGCCACTCCCGCGCGGCACCCAGCAGCTCGGGGTCGGCCGCCGGTGCCTCGTCACGGTGACGTTCGGCCCACTTGACGACGTACGGACAGAGCGGGGCCACGGTGGCACCCTCGCGCCCGGCGATGGCGTACAGCTCGCGCGCCAGCGAGCCCGCGATGCCCCGGCCCTCGTGAGCCGGCTCCACGATCGTGTGCACGGGTACAAGCGCCCGCCCGGGCCGTTCGAGAACGAAGTACTCGATGCGGCCGACGACCGCACCGCCCTCCACCGCCTCGAGGTGTCCCGCCGACCGGTCGTCGCGGATCTCGATGTCGCTCACGGTCACGCTCCTGGTCGGTCAGCTCGATACGGCCTGCGGGCTGCGCTCCTGGTCGGAACCCGGCACCGGCTCGGAGGCGTCGGCGCCGAGCGCCACCATACGGTTGTCCGCGTCGACGTGGACGACCCGCGGCTGCAAGACCCGCGCCTCGGCGTCGGTGACCTGGGCGTAGCTGATGATGATCAACAGGTCTCCGGGATGCACGAGATGCGCGGCGGCACCGTTGATCCCGACGACCCCGGACCCGCGCTCCCCCTCGATGACGTACGTCTCCAGCCGGGCGCCGTTGGTGACGTCGACGATGTTCACGAGCTCACCGGGCAGCAGATCGGCGGCGTCGAGCAGGTCCGCGTCGATGGTCACGGATCCCACGTAGTGCAGGTCGGCCTGGGTGACGGTGGCGCGGTGGATCTTGGACTTGAACATGGTGCGCAGCACTTTGGACTCCTGGAAGACGGCTCCCTGCCTGCTTTCTGCAGGTCAAGGGCGATGTTCACCCTACACGGGCACGCCTCGGACCGGTGCTTTCTACAACATCGCTCCACTCTGGCGAGCAGGCTCCCTGCCTGGGCTTCCGTGCGAACCAGACTGTTGTGACACCGCCGACCACGCACCTACTCGGACGCTCTTCGCGGAATGCGCCAGGACCGATGCTGACGAAACGCTGACTTGCCTGACGGTGCATCAGGGGCATGCAAGGCATAGGCAGGTCACTTTCCAGGAGCACCTGACGAGTCAACGCGCTATAGCCACTCTCAGCCCGCATGAACAGCGCGCCTGCGGACCGCGCCCTGATGGCGGTTCATGCCAAGGGAGGTGCCTGCGGTGGAGTCTCGCCTTCCCGCTGAGAACCCTTCGCCCCAAGGGGGTCGCGCCCATGAACGCCGGTCCGGCCGGCCCGAGGGCGACCGGATACAGTGCGCGAGACGGCAGCCTGGTCAGGGAGGGGAAGCGTGACCGACACCAGCAACACCCGACCCGTCGACAGCGAGGCGCAAGCGCCGCGGCAGAGCCGACTGCACCGCCTGATGCGCTACATCCCCCTGATCGCCCCCGTCCTGCTGTGGGCCGTGCCCTGCTGGGTGCTCCTGCACAGCGGCCAGCACTGGCCGCTGCCCGTCACGCTGGCCGGCACCGCCCTGTTCGCCCTGGGCCTCATCGGTATGCCGCTCGCGATGGTGCGCGGCCACGGCCGGCGCCAGCAGGACCGGGCGGCCATCGTCGGTGACACCCTGCTGGGCACCAGCTGGGTTCTGTTCACCTGGTCCGTTCTCCTCGGCGTCCTGTTGCGGCTCGCCCTGACCGCGGTCGGCGTCGGCGAGAGTCAGGACCGGGCCCGCATCGTCACCTGGGCCATCCTCGGCACAACCGCCGTACTGCTCGCCTGGGGGTACGCCGAAGCCCGCCGCGTTCCACGCGTGCGCCGACTCGACGTGCAACTCCCGCGACTGGGTGCCGGGTTGGACGGCATCCGCGTCGTGCTCATCACCGACACCCACTACGGCCCGCTCGATCGCGCTCGCTGGTCGGCACGGGTGTGCGAGACGGTGAACACTCTGGAAGCCGACCTGGTCTGCCACACCGGGGACATCGCGGACGGCACGGCCGAACGCCGCCGCGCCCAGGCCGTCCCACTCGGTACCGTGCGGGCCAGCCGGGCCCGTGTATACGTCACTGGCAACCACGAGTACTACAGCGAGGCCCAGGGCTGGGTCGACCTGATGGACGAGCTGGGCTGGGAGCCACTGCGCAACCGCCATCTGCTGCTCGAACGCGGAGGCGACACCCTCGTGGTCGCCGGCGTGGATGACGTCACCGCCGAGTCCTCCGGCCTGGCAGGCCACCGCGCCCACCTCGCCGGAGCTTTGAACGGCGCCGACCCCGACCTGCCCGTCCTGCTCCTGGCACACCAGCCCAAGTTCGTCGACCGGGCGGCAGCAGCCGGCATCGACCTCCAACTCTCCGGCCACACCCACGGCGGCCAGATCTGGCCCTTCCACCACCTGGTCCGCATCGACCAGCCCGCCCTCGCCGGCCTCAGCAACCACGGCACCCGCACCCTCCTCTACACCAGCCGCGGCACCGGCTTCTGGGGCCCGCCGTTCCGCGTCTTCGCCCCCAGCGAGATCACCCTGCTCGTGCTCCGCAGCCCGCACCTGCCCACCTCGCCGTAGCACTGAGCGGGCGGTTGTGATCCTTCCCATCATGATGGCGCTCGCAGCGTTCCAGTGAGCAGCTGACGACAAGTTCGTCCCGCCTCGGCGACAGTCACGCCCAGCGGACGCAATCGCCGACGCGCCGCGATCACCCAAGCCTTGGAACACGCATCGTGGCCGTCAGTCGCCAGGCGCACGAGCCGCCCCTTGATCAGCGGATGCGCCGACTGGAAGCGCCTGCTGTCCGAAGGCTCGGCGGTAGTCCGTCCGGCCCTCCTGGCCGGGGCATACGCACGACTGGAGCAGATGGACGCGGGAGGAGCGCCTCAATACGCCGGGGGAAGGAACACGGCGATTCTCGACGTGTAGGAAAATAATTCCAGCACATCATCCGAGAGTTATACATACTGCAATCAGCGTTGACCTGGAAGATCAAGAACACTCACATGAGTGAAACCAGCCGGGTCCATTTGGCCTCGACGGACATGGCTCGACTACGGTGGCGGAAGAGCGGGTTCCGGAACCCATGGACGAGGAATTCGACCCGGTAGGGGAATCGCGAATTCTGGAAATGGGCGCTTCCGTCCGCCCAGCTGTGTGCTGCTTCGGTGTTCGCAGTGCCCGGGGTCCCTGTCATCCATATCCGTAGCGAGGATGGAGCATCATGCCGCCCGTAGTACCGCCCTTCCTGATCGGTCTCATCGCCGCGCCACTGGCCAAGCGTCTCCTCAAGCCGCTGATGCGCGGTGTCGTCAAGACGTCCGTCGGTATCGCCCTTGAGGTACGGAAGGCGACCCTTGAGGCCGGAGAGAACATCCACGACCTTGCGGCCGAGGTGGCCGCCGAGATGGTGGCGGCTCAGGTCGCCGTCGGTGACGTCGAAGTACGTTCGGGTGACGGTCGGCAGGCCGCCGAGAGCAGCACCCCGAAGAGCGAGAAGGACGAGGTCGCCGCCCGGACCGACGCCGAGGCGAGGGCTCCGAAGATCCGCGCGACCGCTGCCGCCGCCAAGGCGCGCTGACGGCTTTCCCAGCGGCCCGGGCCGTCACGCGGGCTCGATAAATGCACCCGAGTGGCGGTCGGCTGCGGATCTGCCGGCCGCATCGCATTCCCCAGACTTTCCGCTCCGTCGCGTTAATCCGTCGCGCTCGTCACGGTTTTTGCGACCTCCACAAAGGTGATCGTGCACATGCCATCTCTGCTGGGTGCCGCAGCCGGATATCGCTCCGTGGATTTGGACGTACGCCCGCGTTCGGTCATTCCGGGCCGCCAGCGCTGGGACGTCAAGCTGGTTCTCGGGCGGCCTCAGAGGGCCGAAGTCCTCGCCGCGACCCTGCGACGCCTTCCCGGCATCACCGAGGCAGAGGCCAGCCCGATCACCGGCGGGGTCCTCGTCCGGCACGACGCGCGGGTGAAGGCCGCGGACGTCGGCCGGCTCGTCCGCAAAGCCGTCACCCTGGTTGTCGAGGGCCCGGCCGGAGCGGGGCGTCCGTCCACGGCGCCACCCGCCGCCGAGCCGGCCCCGCTCGCGGATCCCGGCGTTGTGCGCCCCGTGCTCGCCGTCGGAGGTGGGGTGGCGGCCGGCATCGCCCTGCTCCGCGGGTCGGCGCTGAGCAAGCAGCTGGTGGCCCTGGGCGGAGTGGCGGCGGCGACCGCGGCCGTCGTCCGGAAGGCCTGGCGCAGAACGCTCGACGCGACCCAGGACCTGCCCGGAACGGGAGCGGAGCAGCACCCCCTGCTGGAGATCGTCGGACCGCACCGCAGGCGTCTCTACCGCGCCTCCGCGCTGTCGGTCGCCTGCCAGGTCTCGGAGATGGCGCTCGGCACCTTCCTCGGCTGGACCGCGCTGGTCCTCATCAAGGGCGAGGCCGCTCCGCTCGTCCGCTTCGGTCTGACCACCGCGTCCGCTCAACTCTGGGGACTGGCAGGGCTGGTGGCTGTCGCCTGTGCCGCCGTGGCGGGCCTCTCGTACTCCTCGAACCTCCAGTGGCGCCAACTCGGCCAGGACATCGAGCACGACTGGCGCAACCGGACGTACGCCCATGTGCAGCACCTCGAACTGCGGCACCTGGAAGGCGAGCGGACCACCCGGATCGCCGGCGCGCTCACCGACGACGTCCGCCAGCTGGGCACCTTCTTCGCCACCTCGGCCAACGACCTGCTGCAACTGGGCACCAGCCTGGCCCTCCTGGTGCCGCTGTTCCTGCTGCTGGCACCGCAGATCGCCTGGGTCGCGTTCCTGCCCATCCCGGTCATCGCCTGGCTGTCGGTCCACTACCAGGACAAGGTCACGGCCGACTACGCCGTCTCCGGTGAACACCGCGCCAGGCTGCACAGCCAGTTGGTGAACACGCTGCAGGCCGGCGCCACCGTCAAGAGCTTCTGCACCGAGGACTACGAGGCCGAGCGCATCGACCGGCTGAGCGGAGAGGCTCAGGAGAGCAACCAGCAGACCGACCGGAGCACGATTCGCCACACCGAGATCGTCCGGATCTGCACGACCGGCTCGATGGCCGGAACCCTGCTGATCGGCGGCCGGTCGGTGCTCGACGGCAGCCTGCCGTTCGAGGTGTTCAGCCCGCTGATCGGGCTGCCCCAGATGGTGCTGCTGCGGATGAACCGGCTCGGCGGCATCGTCGACCAGTACCAGCGCACGATCACCGCCTACGACCGGGTCCAGCGGCTGCGCACCCTGCCCGCCGAGACCGACGGTACCGGCGGACCGCTCGACGTCGAGGAGGTGCGCGGGGAGATCGTCCTCGACGACGTGACCTTCGCCTACCCCGGTCGGCCGCCGGCGCTGGAGGACCTCTCGCTGACCATCCCAGCCGGGCAGGTCACCGCCCTCGTCGGCGCCACCGGCTCCGGCAAGACGACGATCGCCAAGCTGCTGATGCGATTCCATGACGCGGAGATCGGCAGCGTGCTGCTCGACGGGCGGGACGTGCGCGACCTGCCGCGGCACGATCTGCGCCACGCGATCGGGTTCGTCGCCCAGGATCCCTTCCTCTTCGACGGCACCATCGCCGACAACATCCGCTACGGCAGCTTCGGCGCCTCGGACGACGCCGTGGTCGAGGCGGCCACGAAGGCCGAGGCACACTCCTTCGTCGCGACATTGCCGGACGGCTACGACACGGTGATCGGCGAACGCGGCGCCGCACTCTCGGGTGGGCAGCGGCAGCGGATCGCGCTGGCGCGCGCGATCCTCAAGGACGCGCCGGTCGTGATCCTCGACGAAGCCACCTCCGCCGTGGACAACGAGACCGAGGCCGCCATCCAGCGCACGCTCCGCGTCATCGCCGCCGGCCGGACCATGGTGATCATCGCCCACCGGCTCTCCACGGTCCGCCACGCCGACCGGATCTACGTCATGGACAAGGGCGGAATCTTGGCCGAGCAGGGCACCCACGACGAACTCCTCGCCCAGCACGGGCTCTACGCATCCCTCTGGCAACTCCAGTCCGGCGAACTCGCTGCCTGACCGCAGCTGCCGCGCCACCCCACCGCCGACCGCGCGACACCACCGCGGTCGGCGGGTCCCAGCGCGCCCTGCGACCACGCCTGCCCACACTTCCGGAGGTACCCCCATGTCCCGTCGCGACGGCGATGCCCTTCCCCTGACGGCGGCCCAGCGTGAGATCTGGCTCGCCGAGCAGCGCGCGCGGACCGCGCTCGACGCCTACCGCATCGGCGACTATCTGGAGGTCCACAGCCCGGTCGACGCGGAGCTCTTCGAGACCGCACTGCGCCGGGTGGTCGACGAGATCGACGCCCTGCACGTGAGTTTCGTGGACGACGGGCGGGAACCGCGGCAGGTGGTCCGCGAGGCATGGGACTGGGAACCCCATCTGCTCGACCTGAGCTCGGAGTCCGACCCACGAGCGGCAGGCCTCGAGTGGATGGCCCGGGACCGGACGCGTGCGCTGGACCTCTCACGTGATCCGCTCTTCAGCTTCGCGCTGATCAGCCTGTCGCCGACCCACCACCTCGTGTACCAGAACTACCACCACCTGGTGATGGACGGATTCGGCCTCTCCCTCGTCCGGCGGCGGCTCACGCGGATGTACGCGGCGCTGGCGGCGGGCGGCCCGGTGCCGCCGTCGCCGTTCGGTTCATTGGACGAGCTGATCCGCGGTGACGCCGGCTACCGCGCCTCGGAGCAGTTCGCCTCCGATCAGTCGTACTGGACAGAGCGGCTCGCCGACCGGCCGGAACCGGCTCAGCTCACCGGCCGGGAGCCACGTGGTGGGAGCGGTCCGCACACCGCGGTGGAACCGGCGGTGCTCCACGTGGACGCGCTGCGAGCGGGGGCAGCACGGACCGAAGTCCACTGGTCCCGCCCACTGATCGCGGCGGCGGCTCTCTACGCACACCGGCTCACCGGGGACCGGGACGTGCTGATCGGCCTTCCCGTCACCGGGCGCGAGGGAGCCGAACGCGCTCTGCTGTCCACGCCCGGCACGGTGGCGAACGTGCTGCCCCTGCGCCTGCCGATGCGTCCGGACATGCGGTGGTACGACCTCGTCACCGAGGTGGCACGGGAGGCCGACGCGGCTCTCGTGCACCAGCGCTACCGCAGCGAGGACCTGTTCCGGGACCTCGGCGTCCCCGGTTCCCCCGGGGCGGCGTTCCCGCTCGTCGTCAACATCATGGTCTTCGACTCCGCCCCGAGTTTCGCCGGGCACCCCGCCACGCTGCACTACCTTCTCCCCGAGCCGACCACCGGGCTGGCCCTCTGGATCATGGGCCGGCGGGGAGAAGATGAACTCCGGGTCGAGCTCAAGGGCGCACCCCAGACCTGGAGCGAGGACGAACTCGCCGTACACCAACGGCGTCTGATCGCGCTGCTGGACGCCGTCGCGCGCTGCGACCCACAGGAGCCGGTCGGCCGGATCGGCCTGCTCGCCGGGGACGAGGAGCGTGAGCTGCTGACGCTGGGCGCCGGTCCGGTGACGCAGGCCTCAGCCGAGGGCCTGGCGGAGGTGTTCCGGGCGCAGGTGCGGGCGACGCCGGACGCGGTCGCGGTGGTGGCGCCGGACACGGCACTGACGTTTGCGGAGCTGGACGCGCGGGCGAACCGGCTGGCGCATGCCCTGATCGCCCGTGGGGTGGGGCCGGAGCGGCTGGTCGCGGTGGCCCTGCCACGCTCGGCGGAACTGGTGGTGGCGATCCTCGCGGTGCTGAAGGCCGGGGCCGCCTACGTCCCGGTCGACCCGGAGTACCCTGCCGCCCGGATCGGGTACATGCTCGACGACGCGCGGCCGGTCCTGGTGGTGACCGACGTGCGTGCCCTGGAACGGCTGGCCGAGGCCGGTCCCACCGAGCGGCTGGTGATCGACGAACCGGAGACGGCCGCTACGGTGGCGGGTTGCCCGGCAGTGGACCCGGAAGTGACCGTCGATCCGGAACATCCGGCGTACGTCATCTACACCTCCGGTTCCACCGGGCGGCCCAAGGGCGTGGTGTCGACGCACCGCGGCCTGCTCAACCTGTTCACCGACCAGCAGCGGACCTTGTTCCCGCCCCTGCTCGTGGACCGGAGGCGACGGCTGAGGGTGGCCCTGACCACGTCGGTCTCGTTCGACGCGGCCTGGAACCAGTTGCTCAGCCTGTTCGCGGGCCACGAGCTGCACGTACTGGACCGGGCGACCTGGACCGACCCGGACGCCTTCGTCGACTACGCCAGGCGCTGCCGGCTCGACTTCATCGAGGCCACCCCGTCGTACCTCCACGTTCTGGTCGCACAGGGGATGCTCGACGATCCGCAGTGGCGTCCCGTGATGGTCGCGGCGGGCGGGGAGGCCATCCCGGAGCAGCTGTGGGAGCGCCTGCGCTCGGCCGACGGGGTGTCCTGCATGAACTTCTACGGTCCGTCCGAGTGCACGGTGAACTCGGTCGTCGCGCCGCTGGAGTCGAGCCGGCGCCCGGTGATCGGCCGACCGGTCGGCAACACCCGGCTGTACGTACTTGACGGCGCGTTGCGGCCGATGCCCACGGGTGTGGCGGGTGAGCTGTACATCGCCGGCGCGGGCCTGGCACGGGGCTACCTCAACCGGCCGGGTCTGACCACCGGGCGTTTCGTGGCCGACCCGTTCGGGCCGGCCGGCTCGCGCATGTACCGCACGGGCGACCTGGTGCAGTGGGGCCCGGACGGGAACCTGGAGTTCCTCGGCCGTACCGACGACCAGGTCAAGGTCCGAGGCTTCCGGATCGAACTCGGCGAGATCGAGGCCGGGCTCGTCGAGCACCCGCACGTCGCACAGGCCGCCGTTCTGGTACGTACCGAAGGGGACACCCGGCTGGTCGCCTACTTCGTACCGGCCCCCGGTGCCACAGTGGCCGTGCCCGCGCTGCGTGAACACCTGCGCGAGCGGCTGCCGGAGTACATGGTGCCGACCGCGTTCGTGATGCTGGACGCACTGCCGCTGACGCCGAACCGGAAGCTCGACCGACGGGCCCTGCCGGCCCCCGAGCAGGCCGCGGCCGCCCCGGGCCGCGCTCCGCGCACCGCGACCGAACACGTGCTGGCCGGGCTGTTCACCGAGGTGCTCGGGGTGGCCGAGGCCGGGCCGGACGACAGCTTCTTCGACCTCGGCGGGCATTCGCTGCTGGCCACCCGGCTGGTCGCCAGGGCCCGGTCGGCGCTGGGCGTGGAGCTGCAACTGGGCGACCTGTTCGACGCGCCGACGGTGGCGGAACTGGCGACGGCGGTGGACCGCGCGGACCGGGCACGGCCGGCGCTGGGGCGGCGCGAGCGGCCCGAGGCGATCCCACTGTCCTTCGCGCAGCGCCGGTTGTGGTTCCTGCACCGCATGGAGGGCCCGGGCGCCACGTACAACATCCCGCTGGCGCTGCGGCTGTCCGGCGACCTCGACGAGCGGGCCCTGGAAGCCGCGCTGGCGGACGTGGTCGAGCGCCACGAGAGCCTGCGCACCGTCTTCCCGGTGGTCGACGACGTGCCGTGCCAGCGGGTGCTGGACCTCGACGAGGCACGGCCGCGACTGCGTGTGACCGAGGTCGGCGAGGGCGACCTGCCGGATCGACTGGCGGAGGCGGCCCGGCACGGCTTCGAGCTCTCCGAGGAGCCGCCGCTGCACACCGAACTGTTCAAGCTGGGAGCCGACGAGCACGTACTGCTGGTGGTGGTGCACCACATCGCCGGCGACGGCTGGTCGATGGGGCCGCTATCGCGGGACCTGACCACCGCCTACGTGGCCCGTTCCGAAGGGGCGAAGCCGGAGTGGGCTCCGCTGCCGGTCCAGTACGCCGACCATGCCCTCTGGCAGCGCGAGCTGCTCGGTGAGGGCTCTGACCCGGACAGCCTGCTGCGCAGTCAACTGCTCTACTGGAAGGAGCAGCTGGCCGACCTGCCCGAGCAGGTCGAGCTGCCGTTCGACCGGCCCAGGCCGGCGGTGACGTCCCACCGGGGCGCCCTCCTGCCGGTGCGGATCGACGCCGAACTGCACCAGGGGCTGCGCGCCCTCGCCCGTGACGGCGGGGCCAGCCTCTTCATGGTGCTCCAGGCCGGGCTGGCCGCCCTGCTGGGCAAGCTCGGCGCGGGCACCGACGTCCCGATCGGCACACCGATCGCCGGACGCACCGACGAGGCCGCGGACGACCTGGTCGGCTTCTTCGTCAACACCCTGGTGCTGCGTACCGACCTCTCCGGCGACCCGTCGTTCACCGACCTGCTGGGCCGGGTGCGCACCGACGCGCTGGCCGCGTACGGGCATCAGGACGTGCCGTTCGAGCACCTCGTGGAGGCACTGAACCCAGCCCGGTCGCTGGCACACCACCCCCTGTTCCAGACCATGCTCGCCCTGCAGAACGCGCCGCTCGGCACGTTCGACCTGCCGCGGCTGCGCGTGGCGACCGACCTGGTCCACACCGGGACGGCCAAGTGCGACCTGACGTTCATGCTGACCGAACAGCCCGGCGGGCACGGGCTGTCGGGGATGGTGGAGTACAGCACCGACCTGTTCGACGCGGCCACCGTGGAGGGGATCGTCGACCGGTGGCTGCGGCTGCTCCGCGCCGTGGTGGCCGAGCCCGGTCGGCGGATCGGCCAGGTGGACGTGCTGTCCGCCGACGAGTTCCGCGCGCTGCTGCCGGCTGTCGTAGGCCGGAGTGGGCAGTTGCCGGAGAGCAGCATCACCGCGCTCTTCGAGCGGCAGGTACGGGCGAACCCGTCGGCGGTCGCCGTGGTGAGCGGCGACGTCACGCTGACCTACGGTGAGTTGAACGCCCGGGCCAACCGGCTTGCGCACGCCCTGATCGCCCGGGGCGTGCGGCCTGAGCAGCTGGTGGCGCTGGCCCTGCCGCGCTCGGCCGACCTGGTGGTGGCGGTCCTCGCGGTCCTCAAGGCGGGAGCCGCCTACGTTCCGGTGGACCCGCAGTACCCGGCCGCCCGGATCGCCTACCTGCTTCGGGACGCCCGGCCGGCGCTGCTCGTGACGACGAGCCGGATCGGAGAACTGCCCGGGGCGGACCCGGTGGACCGGCTCCTGCTGGACACCGCCGACCTGGCCGAGCTGCCGGACACCGACCCGGAGATCCCTCTCGACCCAGGCCACCCCGCCTACGTCATCTACACCTCCGGGTCCACCGGCGACCCCAAGGGCGTCGTGGTCCCGCACACGAACGTGGTGAGGCTGTTCGGCACCGCCCAGGAGCTGTTCGGCTTCTCCGCCGAGGACGTCTGGACCCTCTTCCACTCCTACGCCTTCGACTTCTCGGTGTGGGAGCTGTGGGGCCCGCTGCTGTACGGCGGCCGCCTGGTGGTCGTGGACCACGAGACCAGCCGCTCACCGCACGGGTTCCTGGAGCTCCTCGCCCGTGAACGGGTGACGGTGCTCAACCAGACGCCGTCGGCCTTCTACCAGTTGATGCAGGCGGACCAGGAGGCACCGGAGACCAGCCGTTCGCTCGCCCTGCGCACCGTGGTGTTCGGCGGCGAGGCACTGGAGCACGCCCGGCTGACGAGCTGGTACGAGCGACACCCGGACGACGCGCCGCTGCTGGTCAACATGTACGGCATCACCGAGACCACCGTGCACGTGACCCACGCCGCACTCGACCGGTCCGACACCGCCGCGGGCCGGATCGGCGCGGCCCTCCCCGACCTGCGCACGTACGTGCTGGACGCCCACCTGCGGCCGGTGCCCCCGGGCGTGCCCGGCGAGCTGTACGTCGCGGGCGCCGGGCTGGCGCGCGGATACCTGAACCGGCCCGGTCTGACCGCCGGGCGCTTCGTGGCCGACCCGTTCGGGCCGGCCGGTGCGCGCATGTACCGCAGCGGCGACGTGGTGCGCCGGTGTGCGGACGGCAGTCTGCGGTTCGTGGGCCGTGCCGACGACCAGGTGAAGGTGCGCGGCTTCCGGATCGAGCTCGGCGAGGTCGAGGCGGCGCTGGCCGCCCACTCGTCCGTCGTACAGGTCGCCGTGCTGGCGCGGCAGGACCGGGCGGACGACACCCGGCTGGTCGCGTACCTGGTGGCCGCCCCGGGTGCCGCCCCGCGGCCGGCGGAGCTGCGCGAGCATCTGCGGGAGCTGCTGCCGGAGTACATGGTGCCCGCCGCGTTCGTCACCCTCGACGCCCTGCCGTTGACCGCCAACGGCAAACTGGACCGACGGGCGCTGCCCGCACCCGACCTCGCTCCGGCGAACACCGGCCGCGCGCCGCGTACGCCGCAGGAGCAGGTCCTGTGCGAGTTGTTCGCCGAGGTCCTCGGGGTGGCCGAGGCCGGCGTCGAGGACAGCTTCTTCGACCTGGGCGGGCACTCGCTGCTGGCAACCCGCCTGGCCGCCCGGGTCCGGGCGACCCTGGGGGTGGAGCTGGAACTGCGCACCCTGTTCGAGACCCCGACCCCGGCCGGCGTGGCTGCCGCCCTCGCGGGAGCCCGCCAGGCACAACAGGCACTGGCGCCCCACGTGCGGCCGGAGCGGATCCCGCTGTCGTTCGCGCAGCGGCGGCTCTGGTTCCTGGACCAGCTGGAGGGCTCCGGCGCGAACTACCACATCTCCCTGGCGTGGCGGCTGTCCGGGCGCCTGGACCGGCAGGCCCTGGAGGCCGCCCTGGCGGACGCGGTGGCCCGGCACGAAACCCTGCGCACCGTCTTCCCGGTGGTGGACGGCGTGCCGTACCAGCAGGTGCTGGACGTGGTGGCGGCCCGCCCGCGGCTGGACGTGAGCCGGACCACCGAGGCCGGGCTGCCGGGCGTGCTGGCGGCCGCGAAGGATCGTCCGTTCGACCTGGCGGTGGATCTGCCGCTGCGCGTCGGGCTGTTCGAGTTGGCGCCAAACGAGCACGTGCTTCAGGTGGTGCTCCACCACATCGCGGGTGACGGCTGGTCGCTGGGCCCGCTTGCGCAGGACCTGACCGCCGCCTACGCGTCGCGCTGCCGCGGCGAGGGGCCGCGGTGGGCGGCGCTGCCGGTCCAGTACGCCGACTACACCCTGTGGCAGCACCAGCTGCTCGGCGACGCCACCGACCAGGACAGTCTGTTCGCCCGCCAGACCGCCTACTGGACCCGGCAGTTGGCCGATCTGCCGGAGCAGATCCGGCTGCCCGGTGACCGGCCCCGCCCGGCGGTCGCCTCGCACCGGGGCGGCTTCGTGCGTGCCGGGCTGGACGCGGAGCTGCACCGCGGTCTGCGTGAACTCGCCCGCGCGCACGGGACCAGTCTGTTCATGGTGCTTCAGGCCGGGCTGGCGGCGCTGCTGAGCAAGCTCGGTGCGGGTGACGACATCCCGGTCGGCAGCCCGATCGCCGGCCGGACCGACCAGGCACTCGACGAGTTGGTCGGATACTTCGTCAACACCCTGGTGCTGCGGACGGACACCTCGGGCGATCCGACGTTCGCCGAGTTGCTCGGCCGGGTGCGGGACACCGCGCTGGCCGGGTACGCCAACCAGGACCTGCCGTTCGAGTACCTGGTCGAAGCCCTCAATCCGGTGCGCTCGCTGGCGCATCACCCGCTGTTCCAGGTCATGCTGGTGCTGCAGAACGCGCCCCGCGCCGACTTCGCCCCACCGGGGCTGCGCGTCGGCGAGGTGGAGCTGAACACGACCACGTCCAAGTTCGACCTGGTCTTCTCCCTGTCCGAGCGGCACTCCGGGTACGGTTCCCCGGACGGGATCGACGCGCTCGTCCAGTTCGCCGGCGATCTGTACGATCCGGCGACCGTCGACATGATGGTCGCGCGCTGGGTGCGGCTGCTGAGGGCGGCTGTCGCCGATCCGCAACAGCGGCTCAGCCGCGTCGATCTGCTGTCCGTCTCGGAGCGCCGCGAGTTGCTGCCCGCGGTCGAGGGCGGGGCGGTCACCGCGAGCCTGCCGGAGATGTTCGCGGCGCAGGCGGCGGCGACGCCCGAGGGCGTTGCTCTGGCCTCCGAGGGTGTCGAGCTGACGTACCGTCAGCTGGATGCGTGGGCGAACCGATTCGCGCATGCGCTGATCGCGCGGGGTGTGGGTCCGGAGCAGATCGTGGCGGTGGCGTTGCCGCGGTCGGTGGAGTTCGTGGTGGCCGTCCTGGGTGTCCTGAAGACGGGAGCCGCCTATCTGCCGGTGGATCCGGCGTATCCGGAGTCGCGGATCGCGTTCATGCTGCAGGACGCAGGGCCGACCGTGGTGGTCGACGACCCGGCGATGGTGGCCGACGTGTCCGGGCGGCCGGACACCGATCCTGCCGTCGCGGTGGACGCCCGTCACTCGGCTTACGTGATCTACACGTCCGGCTCGACCGGACGGCCCAAGGGCGTGGTGGTCAGCCACGCGGGCCTGCGAGGCATGGTGGCCGAGCAGGTCGAGCGGCTCGGCATCGACGCGGCCAGCCGGGTGCTCCAGTTCTCCTCGCCGAGCTTCGACGTCTCGCTGTGGGACCTGTGCGGCGCCCTGCTCACCGGTGCCGCTCTCGTACCGGCACCCGCGGCCGAGCCGGTCTCCGCGCTGACCGATCCGAGCCTTGCCCTCACCCATGCGACGGTGCCGCCGTCCGTGCTGGCGGCGCTGTCGCCGGACGCGGTGGACGTGCCGACGCTGGCGGTCGCGGGCGAGGCATGCCCGTCGGAGCTGGTCGCGCGATGGGCGCCGGGGCGGCGGATGATCAACGCCTACGGTCCGACCGAGACGACGGTCATCGCGACGATGAGCGAGCCGCTGTCGCCGGGACCGGGCGTGCCGCCGATCGGCCGTGGCGTCGCCGGGTTCCGGGCGTACGTGCTGGACCAGCGCCTGGGCCTGGTGCCGCCGGGCGTGACCGGGGAGCTGTACGTCGCCGGCCCGGGCCTCGCCCGTGGCTACCTGAACCGGCCCGGGCTCTCCGCCAGGCGGTTCGTGGCCTGCCCGTTCGGTGCGGCAGGTGAGCGGATGTACCGCACCGGGGACCTGGTGCGCCGCCGCGCCGACGGTCAGTTGGAGTATCTCGGCCGTGCCGACGACCAGGTGAAGGTGCGCGGCTTCCGGATCGAACTCGGTGAGATCGAGACTGCGTTGGCCGAACACCCGCAGGTCGGTCAGGTCGCGGTCATCGCTCGGAAGGACCAGCCGGAGGACACCCGCCTGGTCGCCTACCTGGTGCCCGTCACCGGCGCCGAACTTCGGCCGGAGGAACTGCGTGCCCACCTCCGCGAGTGGCTGCCGGACTACATGGTGCCCGCCGCGTTCGTCACCCTCGACGCCCTGCCGTTGACCGCCAACGGCAAGCTCGACCGGCGTGCCCTGCCCGAGCCCGAGTTCGCCGGATCGCGGGTCGGCAGGACGCCGCACACCCCGCAGGAGCAGGTGCTGGCCGAACTGTTCGCCGAGGTACTGGGCCTGACGCGGGTCGGCGTCGACGACAGCTTCTTCGACCTGGGCGGCCACTCCCTGCTGGCCACCCGGCTGGTGGCCCGGGTCAGGGCGGCCCTGGGCGTCGAGCTGGCGCTGCACACCCTGTTCCGGACCCCGACCGTGGCCGGGCTGGCCGCCGTACTGGGCGGCGCCGACCGAGCCAGGCTCGCCCTGCGGCGGATGGAGCGGCCCGAGCGGGTACCACTGTCGTCCGCGCAGCGGCGGCTCTGGTTCCTGCACCAGCTGGACGGAGCCGCACCGATCTACAACATGCCGCTGGCGTGGCGCCTCTCCGGACCGCTGGACCGGGTGGCCCTGGAGAAGGCGCTCACCGACGTGGCCGACCGGCACGAGAGCCTGCGCACGGTCTTCCCGGCGGCGGACGGCGTGCCGTTCCAGCAGGTGCTGGCCCCCGGGGCGGTGCGGCCGAAGCTCACAGCCGTCCCGGCCGACGCGACGGACCTGACGGAGCTGCTGGCCGCGGCCGCGGCGCGTGGCTTCGATCTCGCCACCGAACCACCGCTGCGTGCCGAGCTGTTCGAGACGGGACCCGACGAGCACGTACTGCTGGTGGTGGTCCACCACATCGCCGGTGACGGCTGGTCGCTGGGCCCGTTGTCGACCGACCTTGCCACCGCGTACGCGGCGCGCTGCCGGGGCGAGGAACCGCAGTGGGCGCCGCTGGCCGTTCAGTACGCCGACTACACCCTGTGGCAGCACCAGCTGCTCGGCGACGCAGCCGACCAGGACAGCCTGACCGCCCGCCAGACGGCCTACTGGACACGGATGTTGGCGGACCTGCCGGAGCAGATCCGGCTTCCCGCCGACCGCCACCGCCCCTCCGTTCCCTCCCATGGCGGCGGCCACCTCGCGGTCGAGCTGGACGCCGAACTGCACGCCGGGCTGATCCGCCTGGGCCGGGAGCACGGGGCCAGCGCCTACATGGTGTTGCAGGCCGCACTGGCGGCGCTGCTGCACAAGCTGGGCGCGGGAACGGACATCCCGATCGGCAGCCTGATCGCCGGCCGGACCGACCAGGCCCTGGACGACCTCGTCGGGTTCTTCGTCAACACCCTGGTGCTGCGGACCGACACCTCGGGCGACCCGACCTTCGCCGAGCTCCTCGGCCGGGTCCGGGAGCACGCGCTGGCCGCGTACGCGCACCAGGACCTGCCGTTCGACCACCTCGTCGAGGCCCTCAACCCGGCCCGGTCGCTCGCCCGCCAGCCCCTGTTCCAGGTGCTGCTCGCGCTGCAGAACGTGCCCCGCACCGAGTTCGCCCTGCCCGGCCTGAGCACCGAGACCGTACTGGTACGGACGCCCACGGCGATGTTCGACCTCTCCATCCATCTGCTGGAGCGCGGCGGCACCGGCGGGCCGGCCGAGGGCATCATCGGGCGGGTCGAGTACAGCACCGACCTGTTCGACCACACCACGGTGGCGGCGCTGGTCGCCCGGTGGCTGCGCCTGCTTTCGTCGGTGGTCGCCGAGCCGGACCGGCCGCTGAGCCGGATCGACGTCCTCGCCGCCGAGGAGCGGCACGAACTGCTCGTCGTACGCAACGACACCGCGTGCCCGGCTCCCGCCACCGGCCTGCCGTCCCTGTTCGAGGCCCAGGTACGGGCGACCCCCGAGGCCCCGGCGGTGGTGTTCGAGGACACCGTACTGACCTACCGCGAGCTGAACCGCAGGGCCAATCGCCTGGCGCACGCGCTGATCGCGCGCGGGGTGGCGCCGGAGCAGGTCGTCGCCCTGCGACTGCCGCGCTCCGCCGAGCTGGTGGTCGCCGTCCTCGCGGTTCTCAAGACGGGTGCCGCGTACCTGCCGGTCGACCCGGACTACCCGGCCGCCCGCATCGCGTACATGCTGGAGGACGCGCGCCCGGCCGTGGTGCTCGACGACCTCGCGGCCGTCACACCGGCCGAGGAGCAGCCGGAGCACGACCCGGCCGTCACCGCGGACACGCGGCACCCGGCCTACGTCATCTACACCTCGGGCTCCACCGGCCGGCCCAAGGCCGTGGTGATGCCCGCCGCCGGGCTGCTGAACCTGCTGGCGTGGCATCACCGGGCCGTCGGCGGCGAACCCGGCACGCGCACCGCGCAGTTCACCGCGATCAGCTTCGACGTCTCGGTGCAGGAGATGCTCTCGGCGCTGCTGTACGGCAAGACCCTCGTGGTGCCGACCGAGGAGCAGCGCCGCAGCGCCGAGCTGTTCGCCCGCTGGCTGGAACGGCACGGGGTCGAGGAGCTGTTCGCGCCCAATCTGGTGATCGAGGCGCTGGCCGAGGCCGCCGAGGAGGCCGGCCTTGAGCTGCCGAGCCTGCGGCTGGTCGCGCAGGCCGGCGAGGCGATGCGGCTGGGCAATGCCGTGCGCCGCCTCCAGACCCGGGTACCGGGCCGGGTGCTGCACAACCACTACGGCCCCGCCGAAACCCACGTGATCACCGCCTATCCGCTGCCGGCCGACCCCGCCGACTGCCCACTGCCGGTGCCGATCGGCCGCCCGATCGCCAACTGCCAGGCATACGTGCTGGATTCGGCTCTGCGGCCGGTCGCCCCCGGCGTGCCGGGCGAGCTGTACCTCGCCGGGACGGGACTCGCCCGCGGCTACCTGAACCGGCCCGGGCTCACCGCCACGCGGTTCGTCGCCAACCCGTACGGTCCGGCCGGGGCGCGGATGTACCGCACCGGTGACCTGGTCCTCTGGCGCGCCGACGGCGAGCTGGAGTTCGGGGGCCGGACGGACCACCAGGTGAAGGTCCGCGGCTTCCGGATCGAACCGGGCGAGATCGAGGCCGAGTTGGCCGCGCACCGGGATGTCGCCCAGGTTGCGGTACTCCCCCGGGTGGACCAGCCGGGGGAGAGCCGGATCGTCGCGTACGTGGTTCCCACGGCCGGGTCCGGGGCGACGCCTGCGGCGCTGGCGGCGTACCTGCGCGACCGGGTGCCGGACTACCTGGTGCCGTCGGCGTTCGTGCTGCTGGACGCGCTGCCGCTGACGGCGAACGGAAAACTGGACCGGGCGGCACTGCCCGCGCCCGAGCCGGGTACAGCCGAAAGCAGCCGCGCGCCGCGCACGCCGCAGGAGCAGATCCTGTGCGCGTTGTTCGCCGAGGTGCTGGGCCTGCCCCGGGTCGGGGTCGACGACGACTTCTTCGCCCTCGGCGGGCACTCCCTGCTCGCCACCCGGCTGGTCTCGCGGGTCCGGGCTACGCTCGGAGTCGAGCTGGAACTGCGCAGCCTGTTCCGAACGCCGACGGCCGCCGGGCTCGCTGCCGGGCTGCACGACGCCGGCACCGCGCGGCAGGCCCTGGTCCCCCAGCCCCGCCGCGAGCCCATGCCGTTGTCGTTCGCGCAGCGCCGGCTCTGGTTCCTCCAGCAGTTCGGGACGCCGAGCGCCACCTACCACATGCCGCTCGCCCTGCGGCTGTCCGGCGACCTGGACCGGGCCGCGCTGAGTGCCGCGCTCGCCGATGTGGTCGCCCGGCACGAGACCCTGCGCACGGTCTTCCCCCACACCGCCGGCGTTCCGCACCAGCGGGTACTGGACGCCGCCGAGTCCGCCGTCCCGCTGGCCGTGCGCGCGGCCGACGAGGCGGAGGTTCCGTCCCTGCTGCGCGAGGCGGCGGTACGGGCCTTCGACCTGACGTCGGAACCGCCGCTGCGGGCTGAGCTGTTCGAGGTGGCGCCGCAGGAGCACGTGCTGCTGCTGGTGATGCACCACATCGCCGGTGACGGCTGGTCCATGGGTCCGCTGGCCCGCGACCTCGCCGCGGCCTACGCCACCCGGCAGAGCGGTGCGGCACCCGCATGGCCGCCGCTGCCGGTGACGTACCGCGACTACACCCTGTGGCAGCACGAGATCCTCGGCGACGAGCACGACGCGGACAGTGCGTTCGCGCGCCAGGTCGTCTACTGGACCGAGGCTCTGGCCGGATTGCCCGACCAGCTGCAACTACCGGTCGACCGGCCGCGTCCGGCCGCCATGACATACCGCGGCGACCTGCTGGACGTCACCATCGACGCCGAACTCCACACCTCCCTGATGGAGTTGGCACGGCGTACCGGTACCAGTCTGTTCATGGTGCTCCAGGCGGGCCTCGCCGCGCTGTACACGCGGCTGGGCGCGGGAACGGACATCCCGATCGGCAGCCCGATCGCGGGCCGCACGGACGAGGCACTGGACGACCTGGTCGGGTTCTTCGTCAACACACTGGTACTCCGCACCGACACGAGCGGCGATCCGACGTTCACCGAACTCCTGGGCCGCGTAAGGGAAACGGCGCTGACGGCCTTCGCCCACCAGGACGTCCCATTCGAGCACCTGGTAGAGGCACTCAACCCGTCCCGGTCACTCTCCCACCACCCCCTGTTCCAGACCGGACTGGTCGTACAGAACGCGCCGGGCGGTGACTTCGAACTGCCCGGCCTGAGGGCCACCGGGATGACCGTGCCCACCGGGACCTCCCGGCTGGACCTGACCTTCGGCCTGGCGGAGCAGCACGGACCCGATGGCGCGCCTGCCGGTCTGAGCGGTGCGGTCGAGTTCAGCGCCGACCTGTTCGACCGCTCGACGGTGGAGGCACTCTTCGCCCGGTGGACCAGGCTGCTGGCCGCGGTCGCAGCCGCTCCGGAGCGACCGATCGGCGGGATCGACCTGCTGTCCGACGGGGAGCGCCGCGAGCTGCTGCCCGCCGCCGAGAGCGGGACCGCCGCCGCGAGCCTGCCGGAGATGCTCGCGGCGCAGGTGGCGGCGACCCCGGATGCGGTCGCACTCGTCTGCGGCGACATCGAGCTGACGTACCGCCGGCTGAACGCGCGGGCGAACCGGTTCGCGCATGCGCTGATCGCCCGGGGTGTGGGCCCGGAACAGATCGTGGCCGTGGCCCTGCCGCGGTCGCTGGAATCGGTCGTGGCGATCCTGGGCGTACTGAAGGCAGGGGCCGCCTATCTACCGGTGGACCCCTCGTACCCGCACTCGCGGATCGCGTTCATGCTGGACGACGCCCGCCCCACGGTGGTCATCGACGATCCGGCAATGGTCACCGAAGGAGACTGGCCCGAGACCGACCCGAAGATCGCGCTCGACGTCCGGCACCCGGCCTACGTGATCTACACCTCGGGCTCCACCGGCCGCCCCAAGGGCGTCGTGGTCGGCCACACCGGAGTGGCGGGCCTGGTGGCGACGCAGGTCGAGCGGCTCGGCGTGGCGCCGGGCAGTCGAGTGCTCCAGTTCGCCTCGCCCAGCTTCGACGCGTCGTTCTGGGACCTGTGCAGCGCCCTGCTCACCGGTGCCGCCCTCGTCCTGGCCCCGCCCGATGCCCCGCTGGAGGGCCTGACGGACCGTCGGCTCGACGTCACCCATGTGACGCTGCCGCCTTCGGCTCTGGCGGCGCTCGACGGCGCCGACGTCACGGCCGCCACCCTGGTGGTGGCAGGTGAAGCGTGTGCGCCGGAGCTGGTGGCACGGTGGGCGCCCGGGCGCCGGATGATCAACGCGTACGGCCCGACGGAGACGACGGTGTGCGCGACGATGAGCCACCCCCTCTCGCCGGGGTCGGGCGTGCCGCCGATCGGCCGACCGGTCGCGGATTTCCGGGCATACGTGCTGGACGAGCGCCTGCGCATCGTGCCGCCGGGAGTGGCGGGTGAGTTGTACGTCGCGGGCCCGGGCCTGGCACGCGGGTACCTGAACCGGCCGGGGCTGACGGCCGGACGGTTCGTCGCCTGCCCGTTCGGCACGGACGGCGAACGCATGTACCGCACCGGCGACCTGGTACGCCGACGCACCGACGGAGAACTGGAATACATCGGCCGCACCGACCAGCAGGTGAAGGTACGCGGCTTCCGCATCGAACTCGGCGAGATCGAAGCGGCCCTCGCCGAACACCCCGCCGTCGCCCGGACCGCCGTCCTCGCACAGGACGACCGGCTCGTCGGCTACGTGGCCGCGCGTCCCGACGCGGTGGTACGTCCGGCGGAGCTGACGGCGTATCTTCGCGACCGCCTGCCCGACTATCTGGTGCCGTCGGCGTTCGTCCTGCTGGACGCGCTGCCGCTGACGCCGAACGGGAAGCTGGACCGGGCAGCGCTGCCGTCGCCCGAGTCGGTGACCACGACGACGGGCCGGGCGCCGCGTACGCCACAGGAGCAGATCCTGTGCGAGCTGTTCGCCGAGGTGCTGGGCGCGCCGCGGGTCGGCGTCGACGACGACTTCTTCGACCTGGGCGGGCACTCCCTGCTCGCCACCCGGCTGGTCGCGCGGATCCGCTCGGTGGTCGGCGTGGAGCTGGGGTTGCGCGCGCTCTTCCAGGCGCCCACCGCGGCGGGCTTGGCCGAGGCGTTGGCCGAGGCCGGTCGCGCCCGCCCGGCGCTGACGGCGCACGTGCGGCCGGAAGCGGTACCGCTCTCCTTCGCCCAGCGCCGGCTCTGGTTCCTGCATCGCATGGACGGCACCGCCGCGACGTACCACATCCCGCTGGCGCTCCGGCTGACCGGGACGCTCGACGCGGCGGCGCTGGACGAGGCACTCGCCGACGTGGTGACCCGGCACGAGAGCCTGCGGACGGTGTTCCCGGAGGTCGACGGCGTACCGTGCCAGCGCGTCCTGGACCCTGGTGCGGCCCGGCCCCGGGTGCGGTCGACCGGAACGTCGCAGGCCGAACTGCCGAAACAACTTGCCGAGTTCGCACGGAGGCCCTTCGACCTTGCGGTGGAACCGCCGCTGCGGGCGCAGCTGTTCGAGGTCTCCCCGCAGGAGCACGTGCTGCTGCTGGTCATGCACCACATCGCCGGCGACGGCTGGTCCACCGGCCCGCTGGCCCGCGACCTCGCCGAGGCGTACGCCTCTCGGTGCGAGGGTCGCACACCGAGCCGGCCGATCCTGCCGGTGCAGTACGCCGACTACACGCTGTGGCAGCGCGACCTGCTCGGCGACGCCGCCGACCCGGAGAGTCGGTTCGCCGAACAACTCGGCTATTGGAAACGGCAGTTGTCCGACATGCCGGAGCTGCTCCAGCTGCCCACCGACCGGGCGCGGCCGGCCGTCGCCCGCTGGCATGGTGACCAGATCGGCCTGGAGCTGAGTTCCGAACTTCACACCTCCCTGGTGGAGTTGGCGCGGCGTACCGGTACCAGTCTGTTCATGGTGCTCCAGGCGGGCCTCGCCGTGCTGTACACGCGGCTGGGCGCGGGAACGGACATCCCGATCGGCAGCCCGATCGCGGGCCGCACGGACGAGGCACTGGACGACCTGGTCGGGTTCTTCGTCAACACACTGGTACTCCGCACCGACACGAGCGGCGATCCGACGTTCACCGAACTCCTGGGCCGCGTAAGGGAAACGGCGCTGACGGCCTTCGCCCACCAGGACGTCCCATTCGAGCACCTGGTAGAGGCACTCAACCCGTCCCGGTCACTCTCCCACCACCCCCTGTTCCAGACCATCCTGGCCGTGCAGAACGCGCCGATGGGCCGCTTCTCGCTGCCCGGCCTGGAGGTCACCACCTACGCGGTGGCCACCGGAACCGCCAAGTTCGACCTCGGTGTGAACCTGGCCGAACAGTTCGGGCCGGACGGAAGCCCGGCCGGGATCGTCGGCGTGGTGGAGTACGCCACCGACCTGTTCGACCGGGACACGGTCGCCACCCTCGCCCGGCGCTGGACGCTCCTGCTGGAGGCGGTCACCGCCGACCCGGAGCAGCCGATCGGACTGGTCGACCTCCTCGACGCCGACGAGCGGCACCGGCTGCTGGAGCGCGGCAACGCGACCGCCCGTGAGGTGGACGCCGTACCGGTGCCGGAGGCGTTCGCGGCGCAGGTGGTGGCGACGCCGGATGCGGTCGCACTCGTCTGCGGCGACATCGAGCTGACGTACCGCCGGCTGAACGCGCGGGCGAACCGGTTCGCGCATGCGCTGATCGCCCGGGGTGTGGGCCCGGAACAGATCGTGGCCGTGGCCCTGCCGCGGTCGCTGGAATCGGTCGTGGCGATCCTGGGCGTACTGAAGGCAGGGGCCGCCTATCTACCGGTGGACCCCTCGTACCCGCACTCGCGGATCGCGTTCATGCTGGACGACGCCCGCCCCACGGTGGTCATCGACGATCCGGCAATGGTCACCGAAGGTGACTGGCCCGAGACCGACCCGAAGATCGCGCTCGACGTCCGGCACCCGGCCTACGTGATCTACACCTCGGGCTCCACCGGCCGCCCCAAGGGCGTCGTGGTCGGCCACAGCGGGGTGGCGAGTCTGGTGGCCGGCCAGATCGAGCGGTTCGCAATCGAACCCGACAGCCGGGTGCTCCAGTTCGCCTCGCCCAGCTTCGACGCTTCGGTGTCGGAAGTCTTCACCGCCCTGCTGCAGGGCGCGGCCCTGGTGCTGCCCTCCACGGCGGACCCGGTCGCCGCGCTGACCGACCCGGACCTGGCGGTCACCCACGTGACCGTGCCCCCGTCGGTCCTGGCCACCGTGGCGCAGGACGCGCTGACCGTGTCGACGCTGGTGGTAGCGGGTGAGGCCTGCCCGCCGGAGCTGGTGGAACGCTGGGCTCCGGACCGTCGGATGATCAACGCGTACGGTCCGACGGAGACGACGGTGTGCGCGACGATGAGCGACCCGCTGTCCCCGGGGTCGGGCGTGCCGCCGATCGGCCGTCCGATCGCCAACGCCCGGGTGTACGTCCTGGACGAGCGGATGCGGCTGGTGCCGCCAGGCGTGGCGGGTGAGTTGTACGTCGCGGGAGCGGGTCTGGCACGCGGGTACCTGAACCGGCCGGGGCTGACGGCCGGACGGTTCGTCGCCTGCCCGTTCGGCACGGACGGCGAACGCATGTACCGCACCGGCGACCTGGTACGCCGACGCACCGACGGAGAACTGGAATACATCGGCCGCACCGACCAGCAGGTGAAGGTACGCGGCTTCCGCATCGAACTCGGCGAGATCGAAGCGGCCCTCGCCGAACACCCCGCCGTCGCCCGGACCGCCGTCCTCGCACAGGACGACCGGCTCGTCGGCTACGTCGTTCCGCGCCAGGAGGCGGCCCGGGACAGCAGTCTCGAAGCGGACCACGTGGGGGAATGGCGGGACATCTACGACGCCCTGCCCATCGTTCCCGAGGAGGCCGCCTTCGGCCAGAACTTCGTCGGCTGGAACAGCAGTTACGACACGAGCCCGATCCCGGTCGAGCAGATGCGGGAGTGGCGGGACGCCACCGTGGCGCGCATCCTGGCCCTGCGCCCCCGCCGGGTGCTGGAGGTCGGCGTCGGTACCGGCCTGCTCCTCTCACAGGTCGCACCGCACTGCGAGGCCTACTGGGCGACGGACTTCTCCGCCACCGCGATCGACGCCCTGGCCGCCCAAGTGGCGCGGGAGGAGCGGCTGGCCGAGCGTGTGGTGTTGCAGACCCGCCCGGCGCACGACACCGAAGGGCTGCCGGCCGGACGGTTCGACACCATCGTGCTGAACTCGGTGGTGCAGTACTTCCCGTCCGCCGACTACCTCGCGGACGTGATCGACAGACTGATGCGGCTGCTCGCCCCCGGTGGCGCGCTCTTCGTCGGCGACGTCCGCAACCTGCGGCTGCTGCGCCCGCTGGCCACGGCCGTCCAGCTCCACCGGGCCGGCGAGGGCGCCGATCTGACCTCGGTGCACCGTGCCGTGGAGCAGGCCCTTCTGGTGGAGAAGGAACTCCTGGTCGACCCGGACTTCTTCACCGTCCTGCGCGACCGCGGCACCGTCGGGGCGGTGACCGTGGCGGTCAAGGGCGGCCGGCACCACAACGAGCTCACTCGCTACCGCTACGACGTCACGCTGCACGAGCGGTCGGCCGTCCCAACGGCACCGGCCGCGCCGCAGGAGCTGACGTGGGGCCGAGAGGTCGCCGACCTCACGGAAGTGCGCGAGTTGCTCGCCCGGCCCGGCGCGCAGCCGGTGCGCATCACCGGGGTACCGAACCGGCGCGTCGCCCGCGAGGCGGCACTGGCCCGGGCGGTGCAGAACGGGGACGGCACGCTCGTCGGACTGCTGGACCGGCTGCACGGCCCGGACAGCGAGGGCCTGCCCGACCCGGAGGACTTCCGTGAGCTCGGCGACGAACTCGGGCGCCGGGTGGACGTCACCTGGTCGGCCGACGCGCCCGACGCCCTGGACGTCGTCATCGGCGACGTACCGGGAGTGGCCCCCGTCGATGTCTACCGGCGACTGCGGCCGGTCGGCACCGCGTTGTCCTCGCTCACCAACCGTCCGACCGGAAGCCGTGCCACGGGCGCCCTCGTCGGCGCACTCCGCGACCGGCTGCGCGAACGGCTGCCCGACTACCTCGTGCCGTCGGCCATCGTCGTCCTCGACGCGCTGCCGCTGACCGCCAGCGGCAAGGTCGACCGCCGCGCCCTGCCCGCCCCCGACCTGGGGACGGCCACGACCGGGCGGGCGCCGCGCACTCCGCAGGAGCAGTTGCTCGCCGATCTCTTCGCCGACGTGCTCGGGCTGCCCAGGGTCGGTGTCGAGGACAGCTTCTTCGACCTCGGCGGGCATTCCCTGCTGGCGACCCGGCTGGCCTCCCGGGTCCGGGCGGCCTTCGGTGCGGAGCTGGAGGTCCGTACGCTCTTCGAGCACCCGACCGTGGCCGCCCTGGCGGCCCGCCTCGACGGCTCGGTCACGGAGCGGCCCGCGCTGACCCCCCGTCCGCGCCCCGGGCGGGTACCGCTGTCCTTCGCCCAGCAACGTCTGTGGTTCCTGCACCGCCTGGACGGGCCCAGCGCCACCTACAACATGCCGCTCGCACTGCGCCTGGACGGCGAACTCGACCGGGCGGCGCTGCATGCCGCGCTCGCCGACGTGATCGCCCGGCACGCGAGCCTGCGAACAGTCCTGCGCGAGGCGGACGGCGTGCCGTACCAGCTCGTGCTGAGCACGGACGAGGCCCGCCCCGAGCTGCCGGTCGTCGAGCTCGACGACGTGCGGCTGGCCGGCCGGCTGGCGGAGGGCGCCGGGCGCGGCTTCGACCTGGCCGCCGAGCCGCCGATCCGCGCGGAGCTCTACGCGCTCGCCCCCGACCGGCATGTGCTGCTGCTCGTGGTGCACCACATCGCGGCCGACGGCTGGTCGATGGGCCCGCTCTCCCGCGACCTGGCGACGGCCTACGCGTCCCGCTGCCGGGGCGAGGAACCGCGGTGGTCCCCGCTGCCGGTGCAGTACGCCGACTACACCCGGTGGCAGCGCGATCTGCTCGGCGACGCCGCCGACCCGGACAGCCTGTTCGCCCGGCAACTCGCCTATTGGGGCGATGAGTTGACCGAACTGCCGCAACGGCTGCAACTGCCGACGGACCGGCCCCGGCCGGCCGTGGCCTCCCAGCGGGGCGGCCGGCTCGCCGTTCGACTGAACGCCGAACTGCACCAGGCACTGCGGGACCTGGCCACCGCGCGCGGCGCCAGCATGTTCATGGTGCTCCAGGCCGGCCTCGCCGCGCTGCTCACCCGGCTCGGCGCCGGCACCGACATCCCGATCGGCAGCCCCATCGCCGGGCGCACCGACCAGGCCCTGGACGACCTCGTCGGGTTCATGGTCAACACCCTGGTGTTGCGCACGGACACGAGCGGGGACCCCGGCTTCGCCGAACTGCTCGGCCGGGTACGGCAGAAGGCGCTGTCCGCGTACGCCCACCAGGATGTGCCGTTCGAGTACCTGGTCGAGGTGGTCAACCCGGCCCGGTCGCTGTCGCACCACCCGCTTTTCCAGATCATGCTGGCCTTGCAGAACGCGCCGTTGAGCGAGTTCACGCTGCCGGGGCTGTCGACCGGCCACCTGGAGGCACCGACCGGCACCGCGCGGGTCGACCTGACGTTCAGTCTGGCCGAGCAGTACCGGCCGGACGGCAGCCTCGACGGCATGGTCGGTGCGGTGGAGTACGCCACCGATCTGTTCGACCCGGCCACCGTGGAGCTGCTGTTCACCCGCTGGGCGCGGTTGCTGCGCGCGGTGGTCGCCGACCCCGACCGGCCGATCAGCCGGATTGACATCATGTCCGGCGAGGAGCGCCACCGGCTGCTGTCCGAATGGAACGACACCGCCGCCGAGCTGCCCGACGCCGGGCTGCCGGAGCTGTTCGCTCGCCAGGTGCGAGCCACCCCGGATGCGGTGGCGGTCGTGGCGAGCGGCACCGAGCTGACCTATCGGGAACTCGACCAGCGGGCCAACCGCCTCGCGCGGGCACTGATCCGCCAGGGCGTGGTGCCGGAGACGTCGGTCGGGGTACTGCTGGAGCGCTCGGCGGATCTGGTCGTGGCGATCCTGGCGATCATCAAGGCGGGCGGCGCCTATGTGCCCCTCGACTCGCGATTCCCACAGTCCCGCATCGACCTGATCCTCCAGGAGGCCGGGGCCAAACTGGCCCTCACCGAGGACGTGCTGACCGCACTGCTCCAGGCCGAGTCCGACTCCTCCGACCCCGAAGTCACCTGCGACCCACGGCAGTTGGCGTACGTGATGTACACCTCCGGCTCGACCGGACGGCCGAAGGGCGTGGCTGTCACCCACCGCGACGTGGTGGCCCACGCCCTGACCCCCTGCTGGCGCGACGGCGGACACGAGCGGGTGCTGCTGCACTCCCCCACCGCGTTCGACCTCTCGACGTACGAGCACTGGGTGCCACTGCTCGGCGGCGGCCGGATCGTGGTCGCACCGCCCGGGCGGCTCGATCTCGACCTGCTGGATCAGGCGGTCAACGAGCATCAGGTGACCGGACTGTGGCTGACGGCCGGCCTGTTCCGCCTGGTCGCCGAGGAGCGGCCGGGCCTGCTCGCAGGGGTCCGCGAGGTGTGGACCGGCGGTGACGTGGTGTCCCCGGCCGCCGTCGTCCGGGTGCTGGCGGCCTGCCCCGGTATCACGGTGGTCAACGGCTACGGGCCCACCGAGGCCACGACCCTGGCCACCTGCCACCCGGTGCACACCCTCTCCGAGCACGCCGCGACCGTGCCGATCGGCCGTCCGATGACGAACATGCGCGCCTACGTGCTCGACTCCGCGCTGCGGCCGGTGCCGCCGGGCGTGGTCGGCGAGCTGTACCTCGCGGGGGTGGGCGTGGCCCGGGGCTACGTCGGCCGGCCCGGCCTGACGGTACAGCGGTTCACCGCCGATCCGTACGGGCCGGCCGGGAGCCGGATGTACCGTACGGGCGACCTGGCGTGGTGGCTGGCCGACGGCACGCTGGAGTTTGCCGGGCGGGCCGACCACCAGGTCAAGCTGCGCGGCTTCAGGATCGAGCCCGGCGAGATCGAGGCGGTGCTCGCGAGTTGCCCGGGCGTCGGCCAGGCGGCCGTCGTCGTCCGCGAGGACCAGCCGGACGACAAGCGGCTCGTCGCCTACCTGGTACCCGCTCCCGAGGGCGCGCCCGAGGCGGGTGAACTGTCCGACCGGCTGCGCCGCGAACTGCCCGAGTACATGGTGCCGTCGGCGTTCGTCACCCTGGACGTGCTGCCGTTGACCGCCAACGGCAAGCTGGACCGAGCTGCCCTGCCGGCCCCCGACTACGGTGCGCCGGGCGCCGGGCGCGGCCCCCGGACGCCGCAGGAACAGCTGCTGTGCGACCTCTTCGCCCACGTCCTCGGCCGCGAACAGGTGCACATCGACGACAGCTTCTTCGACCTGGGCGGGCACTCGCTGCTCGCCGCCCGCCTGGTCTCCCGCGTCCGCGAGACCCTCGGTGTCGAGGTCAGCCTGCGCACGCTGTTCGAGGCGCCGACCGTGGCCGGGCTCACGGAACGCCTGGTCATGAACGATCCCGACGATGCGTTGGACGTGCTGCTGCCGCTGCGTACGACGGGGAGCCGGACACCGCTTTTCTGCATCCACCCCGGCGGCGGCATCAGCTGGTCGTACAGCGGGCTCCTGAACCACATCGGTTCGGAGTACCCCGTCTACGCGATCCAGGCACGCGGCCTCGGCCGCCCCGAACCCCGGCCGACGTCCTTCGAGGAGATGGCGGCCGACTACGCCAACCAGATCCGCAAGATCCAGCCCGAGGGCCCGTACCTGCTGCTCGGCTGGTCCGCCGGCGGGCTGATCGCCCACGCGATCGCCTGCGAGTTGCAGGCACGCGGCGAGCGGACCGCGCTGCTGGCGATCCTCGACGCCTACCCGGTGAAGGACGTGGCGTTCGAGGAGGTGCCCGTGCCCACCGAGCGGGACGTGCTCGTCGGCGTGCTCGACTGCGGCCTGGACGAGCTGGGCGACCGGCCGCTGACCTATGGCGAGGTCGCGGAGATCCTGCGCGAGCGGGGCAGCGCGCTGGCCGGCCTGACGGGGCAGCAGATCGAGGTCGTCGTCCAAATCATGATCAACAACGCGAAGCTGGCGGTCGACTTCGTCCCCGGCAGGTTCGACGGAGACCTGCTGCTGTTCAACTCCACGATCGACCGGGGCAAGGACGACGCCGGGCCCGGGACCTGGCGCCCATACATCACCGGCCGGATCGAATCGCACGAGATCACCACCCGGCACGACCGGATGACCCAGGCCGGCTCGCTGGCCCAGATCGGACCGGTTCTGGCCACAAGGCTCGCCGAAGCCACCGGTGACACCGGTGACACCCCAACCCGCAACCAGGAGGACTGATGTCCATGACCAACCCGTTCGAGGACGAGGCCGGCACCTTCCTTGTGCTCGTCAACCAGGAGAACCAGCACTCACTGTGGCCGCAGTTCGCGGACGTCCCCGCCGGCTGGACCGTCGCGCACGGCCCCGACACCCACGCCGCGTGCCTGGAGTACGTCGAGCAGGCCTGGACCGACATGCGGCCCAAGAGCCTCGTCGACGCCATGGACGCCCAGCGGTAGGGCGACCGACGTGACCTCCACCGAGACCCTGGACGAGGCCCGCGGTGCCGCGGGCCTCGTCCGGCCCGGCGACCTCGCCGCGGCACTGCTGACGCCCGAGGCCCGCCGGGACCCGTACCCGTTCTACGCCCGCATGCGGCGGGAGAGCCCGGTCCACCGCAGCGGCCAGGGCATCTGGTACCTCACCCGGTACGCCGACGTCGAGGCGGCCCTGGGAGACCTGCGGCTGTCCAACGACCGGGACCGGATGACCCGCGCCTACGGCGCGCTCGGCGGCGACCTGAAGGCCTTCAGCAGGCTCACCGACCGGCTCGGCCGGGTGATGACCAACACCGACCCGCCGGACCACGCCCGGCTGCGCAAGCTGGCCAACCGCGCCTTCACCGCGCGGCGGGTCGAAGCCCTGCGCGACGGCATCCAGCGGATCGTCGACCGGCTCGTCGACGAGGCGGTCGCGGCGGGGCCGTCCATGGACCTGATCGAGGCGCTCGCCTCCCCGCTGCCGCTGTCCGTCGTCTGCGAGTTGTTCGGCATCCCGCCCGAGGATCGCCCGCAGGTCAAGAGCTGGTTCCGCCGCCTCGGCCGGCTCTCCGAGGACATCGACAAGTCCGAGGCCGCGATCGAGCAGTACGAGGAATACCTCGCCCGGCTCGTCCGCCGACGCCGGGCAGTCCCGGGCGACGACCTGGTCAGCGCCCTGGTCGCGACCCAGGCACAGGACGACCGGCTCACCGACTCCGAACTGCTGTCCACCTGCTTCGTCCTGATCACCGCGGGCGACGAGACCACCACCCACCTGGTCGGCAACGGCACGCTCGCCCTGCTGCGCCACCCCGACCAACTGGCCCGGTTGCGCGAGGACCCCGCGCTGATCCGCACGGCCGTCGACGAACTCGCCCGCTACGACACGCCGACCCAGGCGATCGTCCGGGTGGTGGCCGAGGACCTCGAGATCGGCGGGCAGACGCTGCGCGAGGGCGAGTTGGTGTACCTGTTCCTCGCCGCGACGAACCGTGATCCCGAGCGCTTCGAGGAGCCCGACCGGCTCGACCTGTCCCGCCCCGGCAACCGGCACCTGAGCTTCGGCAACGGCCCGCACTTCTGCCTCGGCGGTCCGCTGGCCAAACTCCAGGCAGAGGTGGCCGTCGGCACGCTGGTCCGCCGGCTCCCGCACCTGCGGCTGGCCGACGGGGCGGCCCTCGAATGGCGGCCCAACCCACTGCAACGACGGCTGAACGCCCTCCCGATCACGTACTGACACACGAACGACGACGAAGGAGAAAACTGACCATGGCCCGAGAGTTCGAGGTCCGCCGGGAGCAGGACCTGCCCGCCACCCCCGAGCAGGTCTGGCACGCGGTCGCCACCGGTGCCGGCAACCTCGGCTGGCTGTACCCCATGGAGGTCGAGCCGCACGTCGGCGGAAAGGTCACCCGGGCCGACGGCACCGTCGTGGCGTGGGAACCGCCGCACCACTTCGCCGTACGCGTGGCCCTGGACGACGGGTTCTCCAACACCCTCACCTACCGGATCGAGCCGCTCGACGACACAACCAGTCACCTGCGGATGGGCATCCACTGGGTGCACACGGGAGTCGTCGACGAGTACTGGGACACCAAGGCGGACGCGGCCGAGAAGCACGTCGACTTCTACCAGCACGGCCTCGCCGAGTACCTGAGGCACTTCGCCGGCCGCCCCGCCGTCTACGTCAAGGCCGGCCGCGACGAGCGCACCGACGACCCGGCCGACTTCGCCGCCCTGCGCCGACGCCTCGGCCTCGCCGACGACACGGCCGTCGGCGACCGGCTGTCGCTCGAACTCCCGGGTCCTGACGGAGGCTCGGAGGAGGTGGTCGTGGACTGGCTCAACCCCGACTTCGTCGGCCTGCGCGGCCCGGACGCGCTGTACCGGTTCTTCAACGGCAGCTCCTGGAACTGGCCGATCTGGCTGGGCCACCACCTGTTCGCCGAGGACGTGGACGAACAGCGGGCCACCAAGGCGTGGAACGCCTGGCTCAACGGCGCCTGACCCCTCGCCCGCCACAACTGAAGGACCCTTGGTGGAAACACTGCTCTACGCCGCCGAACTCGTCCGGGAAGACGGTACCTACAAGCTCGTCGTGCAGGACGTGGTGCGGGACACGGTCCAGGTCACCCCCGTCCCCAAATCCGCGGTCGACAGGCTCCCTTCCTTCCTGTCCGTGCTGACTTCCAAGCTCGGCTCCGCCCCCGCACGCGGCCGCTGGTAGACCTCTTCCGACGTCACGCGGCCGGTGCCGTCCGGCGCGGCAACTCCCGGACGGCACCGGCCCCGCCGCGCCACGGGTCAGCCCATGACCGTTCGGGGGGCGGCACCCTCGGCCACGGGCCGTTTACGGGAGAACGCACCGAGGTTGACGACGATGCCGGTGTGTTCGGCGGCGGATCGCGGTCATGGTCGTGGCCGGCCTCGACGCGCTCGACCAGGGTGGCGAGGAATCGGCCCGCCGGCGGAGCGTTCTTGAACTGGTTGCCGCTCGTGCCCATCGCGACGTAGAAGCCGGGCAGATCGGTGCGGTCGTAGATGGGGCCCAGTCGTCGGCGGCGTCGTAGGCACCGGCGATGCCGGTCGGCCGGTTCGAAACGCGCAGCAGCGGGAATCGGCGTGCGGCCCTGGTCACTTGGGTGTCGAACCAGGTGGACACAGTGAACTCGGCTCCCACCTCGGCCATCCGGTCGAACGCTGCCGACCAAGGCCCGGCGGCGTTGATCACGCCCAGGTGCTCCGCCCATCGTGCCCAGCAGTGCCGGGATTCCCAGGCGGTGGCGACACCGTCCCAGGTCGAGTAGTTGAAACGGATGACCGCGCTGGAGGCACTGGTGGATCCGTGACCGACGCCGCCGAACTTGTCGACGACCATGACGCGCCGACCGGTTCGCGCCAGTTCCAGTGCCACCGCGGCACCGATCGCACCGGCACCCACGACGACCGCGTCCGCGCCGGACGGAAGCGTGTCCGGTTCCCCGGGCGTCATGACGGCGGGTCCCCGGGGGTTCGCGAAGCCCGGTCACCGTCCGAGTCCTGGTGCACGCTGCCGACGTGGGGCGGGCAGTCGTCGGCGGGATACGGGAAGTGGCACGCGGCCCGGTGCGGCTGTCCGGCCGCCTCCTGCTGGGGGTCCCGTGCGGAGCAGACGTCCCGCTCGGGATGGCGGTTCGGCCCGACGGGGCAGCGCGGATGAAAGCGGCATCCGGTCGGTGGCGACGCGGGGTCGGGCACTTCTCCGGACAGGAACGGCTCCCCGACCGGTCGTCGTCCGGGGTGCAGGCTCGGCACGGCGGACAGCAGCGTTCGCGTGTAGGGATGCCGTGGGCCGCGCAGCAGGTTCTCGGTGGGGGCGGTCTCGACGATCCGGCCGAGGTACATCACGGCGACGACGTCCGAGACATGGCGGACGGCGGCGAGGTCATGGCTGATGAACAGCATGGCGAAGCCCATGCGTCGTTGCAGGCCCCGGAGCATGGTGAGGAGCGCCGCCCGGACCGACACGTCGAGGGCCGAGGTGACTTCGTCGGCGATGAGTGCCGCTGGATCGACGGCGAGCGCGCGGGCGACGGCCACGCGTTGGCGCTGGCCGCCCGAGAGCTGCCGCGGCACACGGTCGGCGCAGCCGATGTCGAGACCGACGAGTTCCAGCAGTCCTTCGATGCGCTGTTCGCGACTGCGGCGGTCCAGCCGGACGAAGGCCCCGGCCGCTTCGGCGAGCGACTGGCGGACCGTCATACGGGGGTCCAGTGCCGTGTCCGGGTCCTGGAAGACCAGTTGGACCTGTTGGCCCAGCCGACGCCGATCGGCCGCCCGGCGCCCTCGGTACTCCCGGCCGCCGACCGTGATCCGCCCGGCGCACGGGGTGTCCAGCCCGACGACCGCACGTGCCAGAGTGGACTTTCCCGAACCGGACTCGCCGACCAGGCCGACCGTCGTGCCCCGGGGAACCTCCAGTGACACCCCGTCCACCGCCGTGACCGGTCCGAACGGCCCGTGGTGGCGGACGCTGACGTCGTAGAGCACCAGCCCTGCCTCTTCCCTCACTTCTCCGCCTCTTCGGTCTCACGCCGTCCGTGGAACTGTGCCGGGGCCGGCGGCCGCCAGCAGGCGACCTCGTGCTCCGGGGCGAGCGGGGACAACACGGGGCTCTCCACGGCACACCGGTCCAGTCGATGCGGGCAGCGGTCATGGAACGGGCAGCCCCGGGCCGCACCGCTCGGATCGGGCGGCCCTCCCTCGATGGTGTGCAGGGGGTGGTCGCGATCCGCGGCCGGATCCGGGACCGAGGCGACGAGCATCCGCGTGTACGGATGCCGTGCGCCGGTCGCCAGCTCACGGGCGGGAAGGTTCTCCACGATCGTTCCCCCGTACATGACCAGAACCCGGTCGCAGGCGTCAGCCACCAGGGCGACGTCGTGGCTGATGAAGAGGATCGCGGTGGCGTCGTCGCGCCGGATACGGTGGAGCAGGTCCATGATCTGCCGCTGGACGGTGACGTCCAGGGCTGTCGTCGGCTCGTCCGCGACGATGAGGTCGGGCCGCATCATCGAAGCGGCGGCGATCGCCACTCGCTGGCGCTGACCTCCGGAGAGCTGGAAGGGCCGGGAGCGCAGCAACCGGCGTCCGCCGGGCAGCGCGACCCGCTGAAGCTGGACCAGGGCCTGCTCGACGGCCCCGGCACGAGGGGTGCGGTGGTGTGCGCGCACGGCCTCCGTCATCTGCGTTCCGATGCGGAGCGACGGGTTGAAGGCCGAGGCCGGGTTCTGGAAGATCATCGCCATCCCCGTCGCCAGCTGCCTGCGTCGCTCTTTGCGTGACAACGACTCGGCGTCCGCGCCGAGAAACCGATGGATGCCCCAGGTCGCGCAGGCGCCGTCCGGCAGCAGGTCGGAGATGGCGAGCGCCGTCAGCGACTTGCCGGAGCCGGACTCGCCGACCAGGCCGACCATCTCGCCGCGCCGCAGGGCGAGGGTGACACCGCGGACGGGCCGGACCACCCCCTCCGCCGTGGGAAGGGCGACCCGCAGATCTTCCAGCTCCAGCACGTGGTCCGCGGCTTCCGGAAGGCCGGTGCGCGCCGGGTGTGGCGCGGGTTCTGCCGACTGCCCTGGGCGGGCGCGGCGCGCGGCGGCTCCGGCCAGTATCTCGCCGAGCAGTTGGAAGGCCACGGCGGCGTACGCGATGGCGATGCCGGGTGCCACGGCGGTCAGCGGTTCGGTGTAGATGCGGTCCAGTCCCTGGCTGAGCAGGAGCCCCCAGTCGTACGAGGGGGGCTGCACCCCCAGTCCGAGGAAGCTCAGTCCCGACAGGGCCACGAGTGCCGAGCCCGCGGCGACCGTGGTGTTGAGCAACAGCGGTTCGGCGATGTGGGGCAGGACATGGCGCAGGAGGAGCCGGTGGCGGCGCAGGCCGAGCACGCGCGCGGCCGCCATGAAGTCGGTTCCGGCCACTTTGGCGGCGAGGGTCTGGGTGATCCGCGCGAAGCCCGGTGCACAGGCGACGGCGAGTGCGCACACCGCCCCACCCGCGCCCGCGCCGAAGAGGGCCGCGAAGAACATCGCGACGAGGAGTGCGGGGAAGGCCAGCAGAAGGTTGATCAGGGCTCCCAGCAGGCGGCGGGCGCGTCCGCCGACGACGGCGGTGAGCGCCCCGAGTGTGATCCCGGCCGTCGCGCCGAGGAGCGTTGCCGCGACGGCCAGCAGCAGGGAGAGCCCGGTCGCCGCGAGCAGCCGGGCGAGCAGGTCGCGCCCGAGGTGGTCCGTGCCGAGCAGATGACTTGCAGTGGGTCCCCGGAGCACCGCCGACGGGTCCGGACGGTCGGCGGCCTGCCCCCACAGCACCGCCCCCGCGACGGCCAGTACGACGAGCGATCCGAGCATCGCCAGGGTGATCACGCCCATCGGTGTGGACCAGCCCGAGCGGGTCGCACGAGACCGCCCGGCGGTGGCACGCGGCGTGAGCGGGGAAGGGGAGGACAACACCATCGGATCACGTCTCCCGGATGACGGATCGGGGGTCGAGCAGCGCGAGGGCCAGATCGACCAGGAAGTTCACCACGAGGACGGCCGAGCCCAGCACCAGGACCGACGCCTCGACCACCGCGTAGTCCTGTGCGGCCACGGACTGCGCCATGGCCGACCCGATGCCCGGCCAGGCGAACACCTTCTCGACCAGTACGGTCCCCGCGATCAGGGCCGGCAGGAGGTTCCCGGCGACCGTCAGCGACGCGGTCAGCGTGTTCGGTGCCACGTGGCGCAGGTAGAGCGGGACGGCGGGCAGCCGTTTCGCGCGGGCGGCACGCAGATAGTCCGTTGCGAGAACCTTGAGCGTCTCCACCCGTACGATCCGCAGGAGAACCGCGGTCGGAGCGAGGGCCAGCGCGAGCACGGGCAGCACGTAGGACTGGGGACCAAGGTCGCCGGCCACCGGAAAGATGCGCAGCGCGACCGCCAGTCCCGCGGTGAGACCCGCCGCGAGCACGAAGTCCGGCACGCCCGCCATGACGGAGGTGGTGGCGGTGAACGCCAGCTCCGCCCGCGGCCGCCGCCCTCCGCGTGTCCACACCGCGGCGAGCAGCCCTCCGGGGAGGGCGACGACGAGCACGCAGGCGAAGGCCAGGACAGCCAGCAGCAAGGTGGCCGGCAGACGTGCCCTGATCAGGTCGGCCACCGGCTCGCCGGTCACCAGGGAGACCCCGAGGTCCCCGTGGGCCAGATGCCGCAGATACCGCCAGTACTGTGCCGACAGGCCGTGATCCAGGCCGAGTTCGTGCCGTTTCGCCGCTACCAGGTCCGGCGGGGCGTCCACGCCCAGCGCGGCCCGGACGGGGTCACCGGGCACCAGCCGGATCATCGCGAAGGAAGCGGTGACGACGACGAAGAGGGAGACCGTCAGCCGCACCGTACGCCGGCAGCAGAACACCACCCACGGGTGGCGCCGGGCCAGGGCACCGAGCCGTGCGGACACGGTCCTCATGGGAGACCTCCTCGACTGGTGGTGGTCGGCCGGGTGCTGCGTCCGCCGCCGCTATCTGTGCAGGCGGATGCTGGTCGGTACGACCTGGCCGCCGTGCGCGACGGCGAAGGTCGTCCGGTAGCCGTACACCGTGCCCGTGCCGTCGGCGACGGGCAGCGCGTCGGCCGAGCGGAACAGCGCCGCGGCGGCCCTGTTCCAGTCCGCGCAGCTGGCCGTGCCCGGCGCGCGCAGCGCGAGGGCGACGAAGCGGTCGTAGGCGCGGTTGACGACGTGTGCGAAGTTCAGTCCCCGCGAGGGCGGCGGACCGGAGAAGTACGGGACGAGTTGCGCGGGCAGTGGCGGACCCGGCGAGCTGCCGACCACGACGTCGAAGTCCCCGCTCTGGTACATGGCCTGTACCACCGCGTTGCGGCTCTCGCTGACGAGGTCGACGTCCGCGCCCAGCGCCTGCCAGGTGGCGGCCATCAGTTCGGCGACCGACGGAAGGGTGGAGCCGAAGTCGGCGCTGCTGAGCAGCCGCAGCCGCAGCGGCCGGCCCTGCTTGACCAGCCTGCCCCGTGCGTTCTTCGTCCAGCCCGCGGCGCCCAAGGCTCCCACGGCGCTGCGCGAGGGCAGGTTCCGGGTGGCCACATCGGCATGGCAGACGGAGTTCTCGGCGGTCAGGTGGCTCGCGGGCGTTCCGTCGCCGCCGATCGCCACATTGGCGAGGCCCTTGCGGTCCAGGGCCCCCACCAGTGCCTGACGCAGCACGGGATCACTCAAGGGGCGGCCGGACCGTTCGTTGAAGAAGGTCAGCCCCACCACGGTCGGCACCTGGGCGGTGGCCAGGCCGTGGCCGGTCAGCCGCGCGCGGTCCGGGCCGGTCACCGTCGCGATGTTCACGCCGCCCGTGAGCAGCAGGTTGGCCACCGTGGACTCCTGCGGCACCACCGACACCACGATCCGCTCAGGCTGGCCCGCGGCCGCGTTCGTCGCTCCGCGCGGCCCCCACGCATACCCCTTGCGCCGTGTGAAGAGGTACGGGCCGCCCGAGGTGTAGCCGCTCAGCACGTACGGCCCGGTGCCCCGTGTGCTCCTGTCCAGCGCGCCGGGGTCCGCCAGCCCGGCGGGGCAGACAATGGGAAGCACACCGATCGTCCGCACGATGAAGCTGTACGGCGACGCCATCCGCACCGACACCGTCCGGGCCGCGTCGTCGGCCGACGCCGTGAACGGCACACCGGGCAGTGCCGCCCGGGCGCCGACGAGCCGGTTGTGGGGATCGCTCGCATAGCTCAGTGACCGGGCCACCCCGGAAGCCGTGAGGATCGTGCCGTCGGAGCAGGTCACGCCCTTGCGCAAAGTGAAACTCGCCGAAGTGGCCCCGGCCCGCCACGTCTCGGCCAGGCCCGACACCACCTGCCCGTCCGGTGCCATGGCGACCAACGAGTCGTAGGCATAAGGAGCCAGGGCGGAGCCGAACTGCGCGTACGGGTGGAAACTCGGGGTCTCTGATGCGGTGGCGATCGTGACGGTTCCCCCCACGACGACAGGGGTGTGGGTCGATGACACATCGTCGCCGCCGCAACCGGCCAGCACGGCTGACGCGATAACGGCGGACGCCACCGCGGCCGACCGGGCCCTGGGAAACGACACGGTTCGGCGGCGCATGATGTTCATCGTGCCACCGAGATCTACGGCGCCGGACCGCCTCCCCCGGGCCGGACACGAACGGGGCGGACGAATTCCCCCGTCCGAGTGAAGCCCCCGACTCGCGGTTGATCTCCACTTCTGATGCAGAGTCACCTGGGCCGCACACTGGCACCATGGCGAACCACTCATCGGACCTCCCGGACGGCTCGGCGGCGCGGGAGATCGACCGACTCGCGGCCTCGTACTGGGACTTCCTGCTCGCCCGCGAGCCGTCGCTGCGGACACGCCGCGGACTGCCGGTCGAGTCGCTGCCGGGGGTGTCCGCCGCGGAGACCGACGAGCGCGCCGGGTTCGCGTCGGGGGTGCTGAACCGGCTGGAAACGCTGCGGCCCGCGGTGCTGCCCGGTCCCTCCGCCGACACCGCGGACTTCGTTCAGGCGCTGGCCGAACAGGAAGCGGAGGCGGGACGCTTCCACTGGCTCACCCCCACCGCCACGCCGTACCAGCTCTTCGGCCTCCAGCAGTACGGTGACACGGTCTTCCGCCCGTTCCGCTTCGAGCAGCGGGCCGACGCGGACCGGTACATGTCCCTCGTACGGGATCTGGCCCGCTGCGTCGCGACGATCGGTGACAAGGCCGCCGGGCAGGCGGCACGAGGCTTCCGCATCCCGGCCCCGGCGCTGGCCGGGGTCCACACCACCCTCATCCGGCTGCGGGCATCGGCAACGCGGTACGTCCAAGCGGACGCCGAGCGGCTCGCCCGACTCGACGCGGCGAGCAGGGGCCGCCTGCACGACGCGGTGGCGCGGCTCGTGGCCACCGAACTGGAGCCGGCGTTCGACCGCCTCCTCGCCCTTGTGGACGACCCGGACTACCTCAGGGGGGCACCGCAGGCCGTCGGATGGGCCCACTACCCGGAAGGCGAAGCGGCGTACCGGGCCTTCGTCAGGACGTACACCTCCGGCGACACGTCACCCGAACGCCTCCACGAACTCGGCCTGGAGCACTGCCGCGAACTCAACGAGCGGATGCGGCAGATGCGAGCCACGCTCGGCTTCGCGAGTACGGAGGCCGAGTTCCATGAACGACTCGCGACCGAGCCCCGCCTGTACGCCGCCACCCCGAAGGAGGTCGAGGCCCGCTACCGCGGACACCTCGACCGCCTCACGCCGCTGCTGCCACGCTGGTTCACGGTCCTGCCCGACGCCCCGTACGGCGTGGCCCGCCTCGATCCGGCGCTGGAGGCGTCGATGACTTTCGGCTACTACGACCCGCCGACCGCCGCGCAACCGGTGGGCCGTTACCGCTACAACGCCTCGGACCTGGCACACCGGTCACTGCTCGGCGCGGCCGCGCTGATCTACCACGAGCTGGCGCCCGGACACCACTTCCACCTCGCCCGTCAGGCCGAGAGCACCACGCTGCCCGACCTGCGACGCGAACTGGTGCCCTTCAGCGGGTTCCAGGAGGGCTGGGCGGAGTACGCGGCGGGGCTCGCCTGGGAGATGGGGCTGTACGACGACCCGTGGGACGCGTACGGACGTCTGGCCCATGAACGGTTCACCGCGCAGCGCCTGGTCGTCGACACCGGCCTCAACCTCGGGACCATGACGCTGGAGCAGGCGCGCGCCTTCATGCGCGCCCACGCGGCGGCCGAATCAGAGACGCAGATCACGAGCGAGCTGCTGCGCTACGCGACCGACATGCCGGGACAGGCGCTGACGTACCGGGCGGGCCATACGGAGTTCACGGCATTGCGGGCAGCGTGCGAACGCGTATCCGGCGCCGCGTTCGACGTGCGCGCCTTTCACGAGGCCGTGCTGGCCGGCGGAACGCTGCCGTTTCCCGCCCTGCGCCGACGGCTGGCGAGAGAACTGCACGGGGCGTCCGACCATCAGCAGAGGTACCAGTGGTCACCCGAAGAAGGCGGGTGACGTCGGGTTCCGGCCGTTGAATGGCCTGAACAGGCCGTCATGGACAGGCCGTTCTACTCGAATGAGTGAAGGCCACGGCGGAACCGGTGGCTGTTCGCTCAACCCTGGATACTCTCTGTGATGAGGCGTGCGGGTTCGACGATGCGGTACCCCTGCATGTCATCGGAGTTTTCCTGTTCACCTCCAGCTGCCTTTCCGCCATCGTTTTCTCGGCAGAAGAGAAGGACGTCCTGCCATGCCCCCTGTAGTACCTCCTTTCCTGATCGGCCTGATCACCGCCTCCCTGGTCAAAAGGCTGGGTAAGCCCCTCATGCGGGGGCTCGTCAAAACGTCGGTGGGCCTGGGAATCGAAGTCAAGCGGGCCGTCCACGAAGCCGGCGAGGGAATCCAGGATCTCGCGGCCGAGGCGACCGCCGAAATGCTCGCCGTCCAGATGACGCAGGGAGTCGAGCACGGCACCGACACCGGCGCCCCGGCGGCCGGCATCGCGGGCCGGACCGAATCGGGCACTGGGCCGGCACCCACGGCCGCAGTGGCCCACGCGGCACAGGCCGGCGGCGAGAGCAAGGCCGCCGGCAAGGCCCGCGGCGCCGGTTCGGCCGTTGCCAATGTGCACTGAGTCGCTGTCCCCGGCGCGCTGGATGTCACGGCCCGACGCGAGACCAGTGCTTTCCACGTGCCGTCGGCCGCTCTGCACACATCTCCACGCCGCCTTTCGTCTGCCGCCGTTCGGCGTCACGGAGGGCAGGACCGGAGAAGAAGGACTTTGATGGAGGCAGGTCGGATGTCTGCGACCGGAACACCCCTGTATTCCGCCGAACTCATCCAGGAAGGCAGCGCCTACAAACTCGTCGTGACCGATCGCCTGCGCCACACCGTGCAGACCGCATACGTGTCCAGGAGAGTGGTGGAGCAGCTTCCCACCTTCCTCTCCAAGCTCAACTCCTCGCAGCTGGGTGGTCTCCGACAGCGATGACGGCGCACGACGCGAACAAGTGGTTCCGTGTCCATCGGCGCGCGGCGGACCCCAGGCTCCGACTGGTGTGCTTCCCGCACGCCGGCGGCACGGCACAGCTGTTCCACGGCTGGCCCGCGCTGCTACCGGAGGAGGTCGAGGTACTCGCCGTGCGGTACCCCGGCCGCCAGGACCGGCTCGCGGAAGCCTGCATCGACGACATGGCCACCCTGGCCGACACGATCGAGGACGCGCTGCGGCCCTGGCTCGACCGGCCACTTGCGCTCTTCGGACACAGCATGGGCGCCTGCGTCGCCTACGAGCTGGCCCTGCGGCTGGAGGCCCGCGGCATCGTCCCCGAACACCTGCTGGTGTCCGCGCACGAGGCCCCCCAGCGGGCCGAACGCACCGCACTGCACAGTGCCGACGACAAGACCCTGATCACCCGCGTCCGGCACCTCGGAGACCTGCACTCGGAGGTCTACGACATCCCGGAGCTGCGTGACCTGCTGCTGCCCGCCCTCCGGGCGGACTACCGGCTCATCGAGGGCTACCATCCCCCGCATCCGACTCCGGTCAAGGCACCGATCACCGCGTACGTCGGCCAGGACGATCCGAGTTGCGTGCTCGACCGGGTCCTCGCCTGGTCCGACCTCGCTGCCCCGGGTTCCTTCGAGCTGTGCTCGTTTCCCGGGGACCACTTCTATCTCGTGCCCCGGGAGACCGAAGTGGTCGCGGACGTGGCAACACGCCTTGCGCGCGCGTGCGGCGCGGACCAGGCCTGACGGTGGTATGCCCCCGTATCGGGAATCTGGACGTTCATCACGCACCCACAAGGGCCAGGCGCCGTGTGTTGCCGGTCCTCGGCCAGGTATGCACCTCGGCCCCGGGGGATGCCCGTACGGCCGTGCTGGAAGGCAGGGCCCGACACCGCGCATGGCGCCCGCGGGGGTTTCAGGGGACGATGCTCGTGCCGGGCGCTGAGACGCCCGGTGTCCCTGGCAGCGGCCACGAAGGCTGGGACGGAGAGGGAACCATGCGACCGGGCACACGTGTCGCCGACACGATACTCCGGCTGCTCAGCCGGGACTGGGCCGGGCTGGCCATCGCCCTGCTGCCGGCGGCCGCGGGCGCGTGGTGCGTCACCCTGGGAAGCGGCTGGCGCATTCTCGGCGGCGTGCTCTGCGCCGTGGCCCTCGCGCTCGGTCTCGGGTCTCTCCGCCATCTGGTGCATGTGGCCCGGGTACGGGTGAGGTATCCGCCACCCGGACGCATGGTCGACGTGGGCGGCTACCGCATGCACGTCCTCGCCGAGGGAGATGCCGGACCGAGGCCCACCGTGGTCTGGATGCCGGGTGGCCATGCCGGCGGGTACGCCATGTACCGGCTGCACGCACTGACGCGGGAACGGACGCGTTCGGTCCTGGTGGACCGTCCGGGCTCCGGCTGGAGCGACCCGGGCCCGTTCCCGCGCACGACGGCAGCCGAAGCCGTCGAACTGCTCACGGCCCTGGAGCGGGCCGGCGAAAAGGGGCCCTACGTCTTCGTGGGGCACTCCTTCGGGGGACTGCTCATGGCCAACACCGCCAGGCGCCGCCCCGACCTGGTGGCCGGTCTGGTGCTGCTCGATCCCACCCCGCCCGATGTCGTCGCCTTCGGCCCGTCGCTTCCGGCCCTGCGGCATGCCGTGAGGGACCAGACCGCCCTCGCGCTGCGCCACCTCTTCGGCCTCCACGCCTTCTTGCGCGGCAACGAGGCACACTCTTCCGAGGACCCGACGGAGGTTCTCGCCGTGATCGAGACCAGGACCAAGGCGAACTGCGCCGCGGCATCGATCCTGCGACAGTTGTCGCCGGGCGGCATCACCCGAGACGGTTGGCAGACGGTCGTACACGACGGCGAGCTCGGTTCGCTCCCTCTCCTCCTCGTGGCGCCACGCGATCTGACGGGCGGTGACAAGATCTTCGACACGGTCGACGATCCGGAGGAGAGCGCCCGCGTACGGCACTTCTTCCTCACCGTGAGAGAACGCTTTCTCGCAGCCTCAAGCGCTGCCCGGAGGGTCTACACCCCGGAGGGAACCGGCCACGATTTTCCCGACCGCGTACCCGAGTTCGTCGTGCAGGTGGTGGGATCACTGCTGGACGAACGCACGCCGGGCGCACCGGACCCCTTCTGACCCCGCTCCGCGGCCACGGTCTGATCCGGCGCGTCTCCGCCCGAACGAATGAAAGGCGTCGGCGTCCCCGGGCGTATCGGCCGAGGGCCGACTACGGTGTTTTTCGGTGGGGGTGATATTTCTGCCAGCACCGCCGGCCGGGCGGTAGCGGCAGGTGCGACGGCGGCAACCGTGCCGTGTACACAAGAGAGGGTTCACCCATGACCCCTGTAGCTCCTCCCTTTCTCGTTGGCCTCATCACGGCCCCTCTGATCAAGAGAGTGGCGAAACCGCTGGTGCGAGGCATCATCAAGACGTCGGTCGGCCTGACCTTCGAAGTCAGGCGCGCAGTCATCGAGGCAGGCGAGGAGATTCAGGACCTCACCGCCCAAGTGGCTGCCGAGAAGCTGTCGAGTTCGGCTCGCGCGCGTCGAGTGAAGGCCGACGGCGAGGTAACGGCGCAGGGTGCCACCGTCGGCTGAAGACTGACGGTCCGCGAGAAGCCGGTTACGGGTGGGAGCAGCCTGCTCCACACCCCGCCGTTTCTTACGGCTGCACAGACTGCGCGTCGGGAGCGATCTCGACCTCGCCCGCGCGCCATCGACTCTGCCGACCAGGGCCGTGCCCGCGCCGCCGCGCACCAGACCGATGCCGGCCCACAGGTTCGGATGGATCTCCAGGTCGTCCCGGGTGCCGCCGTGCAGGGCGAGCATGCGCCGCTGTCCCTCGGACTCGCTGCGGGCCAGCCCGCTCTGCACACCGCGTATGGTCTCGTCGTCGAACCCGTCCAGCAGACGCCGTGCCTCGGCCCACGCCTGCTCGGAAGTGTCGCGGGAGATGACGTGGAGGCGGATGCCGAAGCGGATGCCCCGGCCTTCCTTGTCGGCCAGTTCCCGTATCCAGGCGACCTTCTCGGCGACGGCGGCGGGTGGCTCGCCCCAGGTGAGGTAGACGTCGGCGTGGCGGGCGGCGACCTCGCCCGCGGCCGGTGAGGAGCCCGCGAAGCAGATCTCCGGGCGCGGATCGGGCAGCCGGATCAGCTTCGCGCCCTCGACCCGGAGGTGCTCGCCCGCCAGGTCCACGCTGCGGCCCTCCCACAGCGCCCGCAGGATGTGCAGGAACTCGTCGGTACGAGCGTAGCGGGCGTCCTTGTCCAGGAAGTCGCCGTAGGCGCGCTGCTCCCGGCTCTCTCCCCCGGTGACCACGTTGATCAGCAGCCGACCGCCGGTCTGCCGCTGGAAGGTGGAGGTGGAGGCCATCTGCGCGGCCAGCGTGGGTGAGACGAAGCCGGGGCGGAAGGCGACCAGGAATCTCAGGCGCTGGGTGTGCTGGCTCACCATGGCGGTGGTCAGCCAGGCGTCCTCGCACCACGCTCCGGTCGGGGTGAGCGCGCCGGTGAACCCCAGGTCCTCGGCCGCGCTCGCGATCCGGGTGAGGTAGGCGACACTCGGCGGACGGTCGCCGCCGGACGGCGTGGCAGGAGTGCCGTGACCGCCGCCGACGACGTGGCGGCTGTCGCCGTTGGTGGGCAGGAACCAGTGGAAGGCGAGGGTCATGCCGTGGCCGCCAGCACCGTGGCTCGGCCACCCAGCGCGACGGAGAACTGGTCGGTGACCTGGGCCAGGGCCTCGGCCGAACCCGGCGCGACTGTCAGGGTGCCGTCGTCACCGACGTTGATGTCCCTGTCGAGGGTGAACCAGCCCGGGACGATGTGCGCGGCGCCCATGGAGTTCAGCACGGGGCGCAGCGCGTAGTCGATGGCCAGGACATGGGCCGTGCTGCCACCGGTGGCCAGCGGCAGCACGGTCTTGCCGGTCAGGGCGTACTGCGGAAGCAGATCGAGGAGTGACTTGAGCAGGCCGGAGTAGGCGGCCTTGTAGATCGGGGTGCCGATCACCACTCCGTCAGCACGCTCGAACAGGGCGGCGGCGTCGCCGATCGCCGGGTGCCGGAAGTCGGCGCCGAGCAGCGCGTCGGCGGGCAGGGTGCGGACGTCCAGCGGGATCACGTCGTGGCCCTGGGCGGCGAGGCGGTGGTCCAGGTGGCGCAGCAGTTTCGCGGTGCGGGAGGTGGCGGAGGGACTGCCGGAGACGGACAGGACGGTGGCCATGGGCGGGGACCTTTCAGTGGCGGGTGGGTTCGGCCGGCGAGAGGGGTTCGGGCGCCTGCCACAGGGGGCCTCGCGCCGCACCACCGGTGCGATCTCCTCGGCGAAGCGCCGTAGTTGGTCGATCTGCTCGGGCAGCGACAGTCCCGAGGTGTCGACGGTGATGGACTGGAGGTCGTGGCGGTATGCCGCGTGGAAGCCCAGGATCTTGTCGGTGATCTGCTGTGGACTGCCGATGAGGTGGGGGCCGTCCGCGACGGCGTCCTCGATGGTGTGGAAGGGGGTGTTGTAGCCGGGCCGGCCCTCCAGGTGGGGCTTGTGGGTCTGCCGGACGCGGGCCTCGTAGTAGTCCTTGAAGCGGGTTACTGCCTGCTGGGTGGTGTCCGCGATGAACAGTCCTCCCGAGCCGGCTCCCACGTACGCGGTGCGCGGGTCGTGGCCGTACGCCTCGAAGCGTTCGCGGTAGTGCTCGATGAGCCGGGCGTACGCCCCGCGGCTGGATGGCGTTGGCGCTGAACAGCGGATCTCCGTGGCGGGCAGCCAGTTCCGGGGAGTTGAGGCTGGTGGCCGAGCCGTGCCAGCCGCGTGGCGGACGGCCGCCGTATGGGCGGGGAACGGTGGTGGTGTCCGTCAGTGGCGGCCGGAACCTGCCCTGCCAGGTGACTTTCTCCTCGCGCCAGAGTCTGCGCAGGAGTTCGTACTTCTCGGCCTGGTACTCCCATTGCAGGCCCTCATCGAGGCCGAAGAGGCCGAAGTGGCCCGCTTCCGCGCCCTTGCCGATGACCAGTTCCAGCCGGCCGCGCGAGAGCTGGTGCAGGGTGGCGTAGTCCTCGGCGACCCGCACCGGGTCGAGGACGGCCAGGACCGTGACACCGCGGTGAACCTGCTCGGCCCCACTCTCACCGCCGTCATCGGACTCACCCTGCACGAGACCGCCTACGCCGCCGAGGTGGTGCGCGGCGGCATCCTGTCCGTGGACGCCGGGCAGACCGAGGCCGCCCAGGCCCTCGGCCTCGGCAGATGGCGCACCTTGCGCCGAATCGTCGTACCCCAGGCGATGCGCTCCATCGTGCCGACCGCGGGCAACATGCTGATCGGCGCGCTCAAGGGCACGAGCATCGTCAGCGTGCTGGCCGTCCACGACCTGCTGTTCTCCGTGCAGCTGATCTACAACCGGACGTACCAGGTGATCCCGCTGCTGATGGTCGCGACCTTCTGGTACGTCGCGGTCACCTCCGTCCTCGGCGCAGGCCAGTACTACGTCGAGCGGTACTACGCCCGCGGTGCCGCGCGGACTCTGCCGCCCACACCGCTCGGGCGGCTGCGCCTGCGCCTCATCGCTCTGCGCGCCCGGCTGTACCGGGTGGCCGCCGCCGACGCCCGCCCCTCTGTCGGCGGTGACCGATGACCAACGACTCCCCCACGGCCGTCCTCGTCGTCGTCGGCGCGGGACCGCGCGCCACCGGACTGCTGGAGCGCATCGCCGCCAACCTTCCCGCACTGTGGGAACGCGAACGGACGTTGCACATCCATCTGGTGGACCCGCATCCGCCCGGCCCGGGCCGGATCTGGCGGCACGAGCAGTCCCCGCTGCTGCGGATGAACTCCATGGCCGAGGACGTCACCATGTTCACCGACGAGACCTCGACCATCGACGGCCCCGTACGGCAGGGCCCCTCACTGGCCGAATGGGCCGCGCAGTTCGCCGACCCGAGAGGCCCGCGCCTTGCGCCGTACACGGAACCCGCGGACCCGGAGGTACTCGCCGAACTGCGCGCCCTGGCCGGGACCGACTTCCCCACCCGCCGGGCCCAGAGCGCCTATCTGGACTGGGTGTTCCGGCGGGCGCTGGCCGACCTGCCGCCGTCGGTCACCGTCGAGTGGCACCGCGCCACCGCGACCGCCGTCACCGGCCCGCCGGACGGTCCGCAGCAGGTGCGCCTGGCCGACCGAGCCGAGCCGCTCTCCGCTGACCTGGTGGTCCTGGCCCAGGGCCACCTCGGGTCCGCGCCCGCCCCCGCGCACCGCGCGCACGCGGCCTTCGCCCGCCGCCACGGCCGCTTCCACCTGCCGCCGGACTTCTCCTCCGACGCCGACTTGGCGGCCCTGCGGCCCGGCGAGCACGTCGTCCTGCGCGGCTTCGGTCTCGCCTTCGTCGACCTGATGGTGCTGCTCACCGAGGGCCGGGGCGGCGCCTACCGCACCGAGCCGGACGGGTCACTGACCTATCTCCCGTCGGGCCGCGAGCCCGTCCTGCACGTCGGATCGCGGCGCGGGGTGCCGTACCACGCCAAGACCGGCTATCGGCTTCAGGGCCTCAGGCCCCCGCTGCCGCGCCACTTCGGCGCCGATGCGGTCGACCGCCTGCTGGCCGAGGGCCGCCCGCTGGACCTGCGCCGCGACGTGTGGCCGCTGATGGCCAAGGAGATCGGCTTCGGTCACTACCACGAGCTGTTCCACGCTCATCCCGGGCGCACGAGTGTGCCCTGGCCGGAGTTCCTCGCCGAGCACGACCGCCTCCACTGGTACTCCGACGCGATGACTTCCCTGGTCGCCAGGGCCGTGCCCGATCCGGAGGACCGCCTGGACTTCGAGGCCCTGGACCACCCGCTGGAGGGCCAGGCCTTCGCCACGCCGGACGCCTTCCAGGAACACCTGCGTGACCACATCGCCCAGGACGTCGCCCGCCGCGCGAACCCCGCGCACAGTGCCGACCTGGGCGCGTTCCTCGCCCTGCTCTCCGTCTACGGCCGGCTGCCCCGGCTGGTCAGCGCGGGAAGGCTGTCGGCCCGCTCTGTCGCCGACGGCCTCGACGGCTGGTGGCACGGCTTCTTCAGCTTCCTCGCCTCCGGCCCGCCGGGTTTCCGGCTGCGTCAGCTGCTCGCCCTGTCCCGGGCCGGGCTCGTCCACTTCCTCGGCGCGGACCTGCGCATCGGCACGGACGAGACCATGGGTACCTTCACCGCGACGAGCCCGACCGTGCCCGGCCACACGGTCCACGCCGCGGCCCTGATCGAGGCGTACCTGCCGGGCCCGGACCTCGACGGCACCCAGGACCCTCTGCTCCGGCACCTGCACCGAACGGGCGAGCTCACCGAGGAGGTCATCGCCGATCCCGCGTACACCCACCGCTCCGGCCGGCTCACCGTGAGCCCGGCGGACGACCACGTCGTCGACCCCCGCCTCGGGCGCCCGCACCCCCGCCGCATCGCTCTCGGCGCCCCCACCAACAGCCGGGCCGTCGCCGCGTTCGCCCGCCCCCGCACCGACGCGCCTGCCTTCCGGCAGAACGACGCGGTGGCCCGGGCTCTGCTGCGCGCCCTCGGCTCCGGCGCGCTGACCGGCCAGTCCGGCGGCGGTCCGGAGCGGCACGAGATCGACGTGGGCGTCAAAGCAGGCGTCCGGCAAACGTCCTGAACGGCCGTCGACAGCGGTGCGCCGCGGGCGACCTTCGCCTACGAGACTTGGCAGGGCCCGGAACGCCGCGACGCCGACCCCCTGACCGCCCCGGTCACGGGCGCCTGCGGCTGCTGACCCCGCCTTGCCGGCGACGCGAAGGGCCGTTCGGCTCCAATCCGTCCCGGAACAGACGGCGAGGGGGCCGGCGCAGAGCGCGGCGGTAGCGCAACTTGTTGAGGGAGGCCCCACCCGTGGTGTCTTCCACGGCTGCGCCGTCCGCGCGCCAGCCGGCGGCTTCGTAGAAGCGCCGGGCGCGTTCGTTGTCCTCCAGGACCCACAAGGTCGCTTGCGTGTAGTCGGCCTTTCCGAAGGCCATCAACGTGGCCGACATCAACTGCTTCCCGATCCCCGTTCCCCAGACTTCGGGCAGCGCGTAGAGCATGCCGATTTCCGCGACGGCGGGGTTCTCCTCGGACGGGCCGAAACCTGCGAATCCGACGATTCCCGCCTCGGTCTCGGCTACGAGCACTCCTGACGACGGCCACCGTGCCTCCGTGATGCACGTCTTCCACTTGGGCTCCTCGTGGCTTGGCGCCATGGCGTCGAGATAGACCTGGGGCACCAGGCCGGCGAACGCCACCTGCCAGGAGCGCACGTGGACACCAGCGACCCCCGCCGCGTCGTCAGGACATGCCCGTCGAGTCTGCATGGCCGTCATTCTTCAAGTCCCCACAAGCCGGGCCAAGCTCTTTTCCCGGCGGAGATGACGAGCGCTCGCCGGTCATCTCCTATGGGCCGTCGAGGGGGCGGGCGCGTCCGGGGACCGTCCCCGGTGCCGAGAGCCGGGCATCGGCAGCGCCCCACCCACTGGTGCACGGCCTGGCCCGGACCGGGCACGACAGGTACATGCGGCGCATTCCGCGTGCACCGCGTGCACCTGCGCTCGGTCGAGAAGCGACTCGACCTGGAGGAGATGGTCGAGGCGCTGCTCGGTTCGGCGCAGGTGCTCCGTCCCGGGGTGGACGAGGAGGAGCCGGTCGCCGCCGACGGATGCCCCGCACCTGCGTGACCGCGTGGCCGTCACGCCACGGGCGAGGCGCCCATGTGCCCGAGTCCGGTGAACGCGACGGTCCTACTCACCTGGCCGACTGCGCGGTGGTGCCGGGGCCGGCGAGGCCCAGTTCGCGGTCGCCGAGCGGGGCGAAGAAGCGGTTGACGTCGGCGTCGGTCACCTCGGCGAGGGTCCTGGGGGACCAGCGCGGGTCGCGGTCCTTGTCGATGACCTGAGCGCGGATGCCCTCCACCAGGTCGGGGCTGCTCAGGGCGGCGCAGGAGACGCGGTACTCCTGGTCGAGGACCGGTTCCAGCGATCCGAGACGGCGGGCGCGGCGCACGGCGGCCAGGGTGACCTTCACGGCGGTCGGTGACCTGGTGAGCAGGGTTTCGGCCGCCTCCTTGGCGGCGGGCCCGCCGTGGTCGAACAGCCGGCTCAGGATGTCCTCGACCGTCCCGGCGGCGTAGCAGGGGTCGGTCCATTCCCTGTGGGCCTCCAACTCCCCTTGCGGCAGCGGTCGGGCATGGCGCGCCACCACCTCCCGTACGGGCGTGCCGGCGAGGTCGTCGACGAGGGCCGGCAGGGCCGCCGACGGCACGTAGTGGTCGGCGAGCCCGCAGAGCACGGCGTCGCCGGCGCCTATCTGCGCACCGGTCAGCGCGAGATGGGTGCCCAGCTCCCCCGGGGCGAGGGCCAGCAGATGGGTACCGCCGACGTCGGGGACGAAGCCGATGCCGGTCTCCGGCATCGCGATCCGCGAGCGCTCGGTGACGATCCGGACGCTGCCGTGCGCGGAGACGCCGACGCCGCCTCCCATCACGATGCCGTCCATGACGGCGACGTACGGCTTCGGATAGCGGGCGATACGGGCGTTGAGGCGGTACTCGTCGCGCCAGAAGGCGGCCGAGGCGGTGCCGTCCCCCTCGCGGACGTCGTCGTGGATGGCGCGGATGTCACCGCCCGCGCACAGACCGCGCTCCCCCGCGCCGGTGACGACGACGGTCTCCACGGCCGGGTCGTGCTCCCAGGCCGTCAGCGCCTCGTCGATACGGCGCACCATCTCGTGGGTGAGGGCGTTGAGGGCCTTCGGCCGGTTGAGGGTAATGTGGGCGGCCCGTCCGTCGGTGTGGAACAGGACGGGTTCCTCGGCGGCGGTCATCAGAACGCCTCCGTCAGGCCGCGGGCCACGCTGACACGCATGATCTCGTTGGTTCCTTCCAGGTTCTGCTGGACGCGCAGGTCACGGACGATCCTCTCAAGGCCGTACTCGCCGAGGTAGCCGTAGCCCCCGTGCAGTTGGAGCGCCCGGTCGGCGACGGAGTACCCGGTGCCGGTCCGCGGTCCTGGAGGCTCCTACAGTCGAGGTATGCGCATCGTCTCCCTGCTGCCCGCCGCGACCGACATCGTCGCCGAACTCGGGCTGTCGGAGCAGTTGGCCGGCCGCACCCACGAGTGCGACTGGCCGCCGCGCGAGGTCGCCTCGGTGCCCGTGGTGACCAGGACCGACCTGGACCAGGACGCGCTCACCAGCCGGGAGATCTCCGACGCCGTCGGCGGCTCGGCGCACTCCGGCTCGTCGCTGTACACCCTGGACACCGAGGCGCTGGCCGCCCTGCACCCCGACGTGGTACTCACCCAGGACCTGTGCGACGTGTGCGCGGTGTCGTACGAGAAGGTCAGCCGGACCGTGCGGCTGCTCGACGCCGGCACCCGGGTCCTCAGCCTGGAGCCGCGCACGCTCGACGACGTACTGGCCTGCCTGGTCACCGTCGGCGACCTGCTCGGCGTCCGTGAGCGCGCACAGCGGCGCCGTGGCGAGCTGCGGGACCGCCTCGACCGGGTCCGCGGCGCGGTCGCCGGCCTCGGCCGGCCCCGGGTCGTGGCGATCGAGTGGCTCGACCCGCTGTGGCCCGCCGGGCACTGGGTGCCCGAGCAGATCACCACCGCCGGGGGCGAGCCCCTCCTCGCCGCGCCCGGCGAGCACACCAAGCCGGTGACCTGGGAGGCGGTACGCGCCGCACAGCCGGACGTGGTCCTCGTCCTGCCGTGCGGCTTCCCGCCTGAACGCACCCTGCGGGAAGCCGAGTTGCTCACCAGGCTGCCCGGCTGGACGGATCTGCCCGCCGTTCGGTCCGGCCGCGTCTGGGTACTGGACGGACCGTCCTGCTTCAACCGGCCGGGGCCACGGGTGGTACGCGGGGCGGAGGTGCTCGCCCAGATCCTGCACGGCGTACCGGCCGGCGAGTCGGTCACACCGGCCGAGGCCCGTCCGTTCCCCGGCCGGTGACGACGGTCGGCCTCCCCGCCCGTGCGGGCCTCCCCGCGTGTGCAGGCCTCCCCGCCCGTGCGGGCCTCAGGAGTCCGTGGGACGCCGTGGCGGCGTGATGGCGTAAAGGTCGAGGATGTCCGGCAGGGGAGCCACTCCCGGGCCGCCGGCGCGTACCCAGGCGACGATGTCCTCGGTCGCGTCCTCGTCGTTGACGAGCCCGAGCCAGACCGGTCGCGCACCGGCGGTCCGGCCCGCGGCGGACGGCTGGACCACGATGACGTTCGCCTGCTCGCACACGTCGAGGCAGTCGGAGATGCGCACCGGCACCTCCGCACGCAGCCGCGCGGTCTGCGCCGCGTGATCGACCCCGGTCACCTTGGGGCTGCCGCAGCAGCAGTCCCGGCACACGACGACCCGGCACGGCACCGAACCGCTCCCCGCCACGGCACCGTCCGGCGCCTCGTCCGTCGGCTTTTCGGGCACGTCGCACCACTCCCCTCCCGGGGAGATCCGCCCCGGTGTCGATCGAGGAGGCGACCGCGTGAGTCTCCTGGCTCCCGGGTCGTCACTCGTCCCGCCTTCCCACCCCGGGCGGGGGCAGTGGCCTTCCGGAACTCGCTCACCGGTCACAGTGGCGGGACCGCGCCGGATTCACACCGACTTCCTCGGACCGCCGTCGCCTTATGTCGCCGACCATCATCCCATTGCCGTTCGCTCACTGGACAACGGTCACTTCGCTCATTGCTGGCACTGCGGGCACCAGACCGTGCGGCGTCCGCCGACACGGTTCGAGCACAGGGGCCATCCGCAGCGAGGACATGTCGGCTCGCGGTCGTCCCGGTGCCCGGTGAGCCAGGAACGGCGCGGCGGCACGCACCCGGCACGCACGGATGTCTCAAGGACCCGGCCCATCCCCGCATGGATACGCCGAAGCGCGCTCTCGCCCAGGTCCCGCGCCGGGGTCCGCGGTGCCACCCGGGCCCGCCAGAGGATCTCGTCGCACAGGAGGTTCCCGAGACCCGCGATCACGGACTGGTCCATCAGCGCGCTCTTGACGGCGCGCCGTCGTCCCGACAGCAGCTCCCTCAATTCCGCTCCGCTCAGAGTGAACGCGTCGGGCCCCAGACCGTCCATGATCCGTGCGACCTGCGCGTCGTCGGCCAACTGCACGCCTTGGAGCTTGCGTTGATCTCGGCAGCGCAGGTGCCGGGAGTCGTCGAGCGTCAGCACGACGCGGTCGTGCGGTGCGAGGGGCTCGTCCGGGGCACAGCACCGCAGCGATCCCGTCATACCGAAGGGCCGGACCAGTACGCGACCGCCGTCATCCACCGGCACGAACAACCACTTCCCGTGCCGCCACGCCTCCCCCAGACGTCTGCCTTTCAACTCCCTCCGCAGCCGCTGCGCGCTGACACCCCGCAACACCCCCGTGTCCCGCACCTCGACGTCCGTGACACACCGCTGCCGGCCGCAGGTCATCAGCACCTCGCGGAATCCCTCGACATCCGGCAGTTCGGGCATGCGTGCGTCCGGACTCTTCGTCGTACGGTCGTCGGACCGCCGTACGCGCTGACGGGTACCCGTGGAGAACGAGCCCACGCGCTCGGCACCCTGCTCCGGGGCGTCATGCCTCCGATCGGACGCTCGCCGGTTTGACGGACGGCTCGACCGGGATACCCATGGCCCGTGATCCCGTCCAAGGTCGACGACACGCTGCCCGAGCTGGCTCCCTTCGTCCACGCCGTACAGGGCCGAAGGCCCGACGACGGCACGTGGTGCGAGGCGTGGACGGTGCGTGACGTCCTGGCCCACCAGACGGGGAACGCCGAGGAACTGGCCCGGGTGCTGCGAGCGTTCCTCGCGGGCACACCGGTGGCGACCAGGAGCTTCGAGCGCGAGGCTCCCTACCGGCGGATGCCGGACGCCGAGCTCTGGGCGGCGTTCATGACCAACTGTGAACAGCTCACCGAGATCGCCGCGGCCGCCGCGCAGGACCTCTCCCCGGACACCGAGGTGATGTGGACCGGCCGTTCCGTTAAGGTCCCCTTCTTCGCGGAACACATGCGTGAGGAACTGATCCTCCACCGCTGGGACCTGACCGGCGACGACCGGACGGCCGTGCAGTCCCTCAACGAGCCGTGGATGACCGAGCACAGCGTGGTGTCGGTCGGCCGCCCCCTGCTGGTCCGGGGCCGCGCGGGCCTGGACCTGGGGCCCGAGGGACGGGTCGAGGGCCGCCTGCGCACCCCGGGCACGGACGACATCGTGGTGACCGCCGACGCCGAGGGCGGCACGATCCGGTTCGCCGCCCCCGAGGGCCCGGCCACGATCGAGAGCGACGCGGCCACCCGCGTCCTCCTCCTGTGGGGCCGCCGCCCCGCCGACCCCACCCGCTGGCACAGCGCCGCGGGCCCTGAGGCGCTGCGGAGCGTACGGACGCTGCTGGGCGGCTACTGAGACATGGCTGTGGGGCCGACCTGGCCCACCAGGGGGACGGCCCCTCGTAAGGTGGACCGTCATGGCCGAGTCTCACCCGCTGCTGGGCATGTTCCTCAATGCCGCCGACGGACGCTTTCCGCCCGCGGACGGTCGCGTAACAGTTCTCCCCCCTCTGCCGGGTGGGCTGGAGTGCTCGGTCGCCTTCACCGGGCACGCCGTGATCGCCACCGCCCTGTCCGCTTCCGACGTCCAGGCTCAGGGGCCCGACGGTTACGGGGCTTCAATGGCTCCGGATTTCCTGCGTTACCTCGCCGGTCCCGAGGGGTGGATCGACGGTGTCGACGTCACACTCGTCGCGCGTGGCACGCAGGCCCCCCGACGCCTGCCCGAACGTCTTGATGCCGATGACCACCCACGTGTTCGCCGTGCTCGGGCTTTGCGTACCGACGTCCGTGTCCACGGAGATGAACGCGGCCTTGTCGCACTGGCCGACGGCCTGGCTGGACGGCGAGAGATAAGCATCGAACTCAACCACCCGGGCAGCGGTGCGGCTGGGCTCGGTCGCTCCCTGCTGCGTGACGCGCTCACCTTGCTCCCCGCCGGTGAGCCGGTTTTCGCCGCTGTCGCCCCGGGTAACGCTCGATCCCTTCGGGCCTTCCTCGCGGCCGGCTACACACCACTGGGCAGCGAGGTCGTCGTCCGTCCCTCCAGACCGTGAAGTGGTCCAGCAGCGAGAGGCCGCGGCCCACAACACATCGCTTACTCCACCACGAAACCGAGGAAATCCGACCACGCCGAGGAGGCGACCCCGAATCGCGGCCCGTCACTCTGCTTGGAGTCGCGTACGTGCACGGCTCCGTGGGCGAGTGCGACTTCCACGCAGCTGTCGCCTTCGGACCCGCTGTAGCTGCTCTTGAACCATTCCAGCTCACTGTCGGTGTTCATAGCGCTCCTCGCATCCGCTGCAACAACTCGGCCGAGTCCGCGGGGGACAGAGCCTGCGAGCGCATCTTGGCATAGCGCATCTGCATGACGCTCACCGCTTCCCGGTCGGAAACCAGCTGCCCGGTTTTCTGCCCCTCCGAATATCCCAACCACTGGCGCTCCGGGGTCTCCAGAAGTTGCATGGGCCCGTCCGTACCCGCGTGATGCGGCTGCCGCAACGGCATGATCTGCAGCTCCACGTTCCACAGCTCCGTGCGGACGAGAAGGTGGTCGAGCAGTCCCCGGGTGACTTCCTCACCTCCCGTGTGCCGCAGCAGTACCGACTCCTCGACGATGAAACTGAACGCGACCGGCGGCCTGCGCGTCAACAGGTCCTGCCGCGCCAGCCGGGCGGCGATCCGCTCCTGCAGCTGCTCCTCCGTGGGCGGGGGCGGCACGTTGAGCATCACCGCGCGCGTGTAGGCCTCGGTCTGGAGCAGCCCCGGCACGACCCGGCACTCGTACGTGCACAGGCTGACCGCCGTCTCCTCCAACTGCGCCCACTCCCGGAACCAGACCGCCAGCCCCCGCTGCCGTCCCACGTGCCGGGCCACCGCGCGCAGCACGCCGAACGACTCCAGCGCCTCCTCCGCCCGCTCGATGAAGTGAGCGGTGGGCATCCGCCGGCCCTGCTCGACCGAAGCAACCGCAGCATGCGAGTAGTTGAGCCGCTCGGCCAGTTGCTCCTGCGTCAGCAGGGCTCGTTCACGAAAGACCTTCAGAGCCGCCCCGAACGCCTTCATACTCCCGGACGAATCCAGCGCACTGCCACTTGCCATGAATGACGACCCCCTTGTCACACCCGCGTCACCTCTTGCAGCGAATACAACGGCTCGACCCTGAGCAGTGGTTACGTGCCTGGCACGGCTGGAACCAGTACAGGACGGCCTGTACGGGCAGCACCACACCGCCGAAAGGACCTGATCTGTGACGGCACGCCCCGCACACCGCACGACCAGCCCACCTCGGGTGAGCACTCGTCCACGGACCGCGCGCCCGCCCGCACCGCACGCCGCGATCGGCGTCGGGGCCATCGTGTTCGGTGAGCGGGGCCTGCTGCTGGGACGGCACCGGCACGGCACCTGGGAGCTGCCCGGGGGCACTGTCGAGCCCGGAGAGTCCCTCCACGACACGGTCGTGCGCGAACTCGCCGAGGAGACCGGGCTCGTCGCCCGCCCTGAGGACGTGACCCTGCTGGGCACACTCCTCGACCACGTCGACGACGTCGTACGCGTCACCGTCGGCGCCGTCGTCACGGCCTGGCAGGGCGAACCAGCCGACCAGCCGCACGAAAGCGTGGGCGACTGGCGCTGGTGGGACCCGGAGGAGCTGCCCCAGGGCCTGTTCGTGTGCAGCGCCCAGATCCTCACGTCCTGGCGCTCCGACCTGCCACCCATCGACCACGCACCGGCGCACTTCACTCCGTACGCAGACCGAACACCCGCCGCCTGCGAAGGCGAACAGCACGACCCCTCCCAGTAGCGTCCAGCTCCCTGGATGATGTCGTGAAGATCGTTGTCGAGCGTCAGTACGCCTCGAACCCGATCGACTATGAGCGCCTCGTCTCGTTGGTCGAGTCCACCGGCGAACGCGTCGTGCCCACCGAGGGCGGCGTGCCGGTGAGTGTCCTGTTCCCGGCGGGGGTGGTGGCCCGGCTGGAACACTGGGCCCGCGCCGACTTCGCCACGCCCGCACCGATACCGCAGGCCGAAGAAGGGGAGGATGCGAACGAACCGGGGTGGGACGTCGGTCGGCTGCGGATCGAGCCGCTGGCCAATCCGCGGGAGTACGGGCCCTACACCCGGTACGTGCGGGCCGACGGCAGGCGCGTGAGCTTCGTCCGGAGCGGGACGGTGGTGGCCGTGCAACTGACTGCCGACGAGGCGGCGTGGCTTGAGGACAGAGCCATGCATAAGCGCCAGGGATACATGGACCCCAAGCAGGCAGCGGCATTCGCAGAATTCCTGGCTCGACAGCCACCGGTCGGCGAGCAGTGACTGCGCGCCGGAGCCGCTTTGAAGTCCGATCAACCGGGCCTCAAGGGTCTCGAACGCTCGGAGTGTGAGGCCGCCACGGCTCGCCCGGGGTTCCGTCGTCTGCGCTGGGGCGGGGTGCCGGTGTCGCCGGCCACTCAGACAGGCTGCGTACGTACATCGGGCTTCCTTTGGCAGGCTACGGATGCCGGCCGTCGAGGAGCTGACCGCGCGGACGGGGCGCGACCTTGGAACTGCCCGCTGCAGCAGGGCGCCCGGGGGCCGCTCAGAGCGGCCCCCGGGCGCTGCCGTGCTCCGGTGGTCAGGCGTTCTGGCGCGGGCCGCCGTATCGGAGCTGGTCGATGAGGGCGAGGAGGAGGAAGAGGTTCGGGACCTTCTTGACCTGCACCTGGGCCCAGGGCAGCTTCTTGCCGGGCTTGCGCAGCACCAGCATTCCCTGGGAGATTTCGACCTTCTCGATCTCCGTCCAGGTCAGGCTGCCCTTTGCCGTGGCCACACCGCCCAGGTTCACCGAGAGGCTCCCGTAGGTCAGGGTCCGGCCCTGTTCCAGCCCGGTGACCAGTCCGGGCAACTGCGCTCGGGTGATCTCCTGCTGGAACGCCGGACCCCAACGCTCCGGCTGGGCGTAGAAGTCGGTCACCTTGAGCCTCGTACCGTCCTCGCGGTGGAGCGTGTAGACGTAGGTGGTCCCGACGTAGATGCCGTTTGCGTACCGCTCGGTGATCTCCTGGAGCACCGTCATCGAGTCCCAGCGGAAGACGGAGACCTCGCCGTTCCTTCCCACCTCGGCCAGGCCGTGCTCGAAGAGGTGCAGTCGGCGGGCGGCCTGCTTGCGCGAGAGGTTGGGCGCTGTGAAGGCGAGCCAGAAGAAGTAGGCGGCGAGGGGCGGAAGGATCAGGGAGACGATTCCCATGAACAGGACGGCGGCTATCCGCACTGTGCTGATGCGCTTCGGCAGGAATGTCTCGCGCAGCTGCCCAAGCCCTTCGGTCCCCGGGGGCGCGGCGTCATGGGCTGTTGTCTGTCCGGGGTCCTGCTGAGCGGTGGGTCCTGCCATGAGCCGTGCTCCTCGCCGTCATTATCAGAGATTCGGCGATCATTCTGCGGTCGGGGCCGACGCTGATACACATCGGGGGGCCTTTTGCCGGTCGCCGGAACCGGCAGGTCGGGCAACCCGGTGACGAAGGCGGCGCATGCGTCGAGGCCGCGGCCGACGCAACCGCCCTACACTCCTGCGGTCCCGGGCTGTTTCGTGTGCCTGTACGTCCTGGCGACGGCTCCGCACTGCAACGCCATCGACAGCGCCATGGCCGCGCAGATGCCCGGCAGGCCCCACCCCGACAGGGGGTACGCGAGGGCCAGTTGCAGCGCCACTCCGCACGAGGTGATCCGGGCAAGGGCCGGACTGCCGCCGCTGCCCTCGAACACACCGCCCAGTGCGATGAAGCACGCGAGCAATACCAAGTAGGGCCCCACGCAGCGCAGATAGAGCGTTCCTGCCTCGGCCACCTCGCCCCCGGCGCCGAAGATCCGCATGATCCACGGTCCCGTGGCAAGCAGGACCAGGGCGGCTGCGAGCCCCAGCGTCCCGGCCAGGAGCAGTGCCTGGCGCCCGATGGTCCGGCGCTCGTCGTGACCGGCGCCGAGTTGGTGGGCGGTGTGGATGGCGGCGGCCTGGCGCACCGCGTAGAAGGCCATCGTGGCGACGTACATCGCCTTGGCCGCGATCCCGTACGCGGCGACGTCGCTCACGCCGACCCGGGCGACCACGGCGACGAGCGCGAGCGCCCCGGCCATTCTGACGCCGAAGTCGGCCGACATCGGCAGACCGGTCGATGCCGTCCTGCGCGCGTCGGTGCCCAGTTCTTTGATGCGGAACGAGGTTCCTCCGCCGGTCTGCGGGAGTGCGCCGCTTCGGAGCAGCGTGAGGAAACCGCACCCGAGCGCGGCCGTCCGTCCCAGCACGGTGGAGATCGCCGCCCCGCGCACTCCGAGTCCGAGACCGAGGATGAGCAGGGGATCCAGCACGAGGATCAGCCCGTTGGCGAGCAGTGAGAGTTTCATCGGGGTGCGGGTGTCGCCCGCGCCCTTGAGGATGCCGTCGACGACGTTGGTGGCGAAGAACACCGCGATCCCAGGGAGCGCGATCGAGAAGTACCCGGTGGCGAGGGCCAGTGAACGGCCTTCGTCGCCGCCGAGCACGAGCTGGGCCAGCGGCTCCCGGCAGAGGTATCCGCCGATGGCGACGACGGGTGTGACGAGTGCCCACAGCGCCCAGCCGCCGCGTACGGCGGAACGGAGCGCCGCCGGATCCCCCGCCCCCCTGGCCCGTGCGACCAGCACGGTCGTACCGGAGCCGGCGACGAGGATGACGCCGAGCAGCAGGTTCTCGACATTCGTGGCGACTGCCACCGCGGCGACGGCCTGCCCGCCGAGCCGGGCCACCCACACCATGTTGATGATTCCGGCCATGACCCCGGCGAGCAGCTCGAAGTAGACCGGAAGCGCGAGCGACGCCAGCCTGCGACGGTGCTCCGCTGCACTCATCGCTCCCCCCTCTTTTCGCTGTACCTCGAATCGAGGTACAGCGAAAAGAGATAACATGGCGGCGCCGAGTGGACAAGCGCGCGGATGGCACCGAAGGGGACCTGTTCATGCTGGAGCTGTCGATCCTGGGCTTCCTCTACGAAGCACCCCTGCACGGCTACGAGCTGAAGGCGCGCATCCAAGGCCTCAGCGGTCACATCCGCCCCGTGAGTGACGGCGCGCTCTATCCGGCCATCACCCGACTCGTGAAGGCGGGCCTGATCGAGCAGCGCACCGAGCCCGGAAGTGGTGCCGCGCACCGCCGGACGCTGTCCCTCACGGAGGCGGGCCGCACCGAGCTTCTGGAGCGCTTGAGGAGCCCCAAGGAAGTCGAAGTCACCGATGGGCAGCGGTTCTTCACGCTGCTCGCGTTCTTGCGGCACCTTCCGGACCGTGCCGAGCAGGCGGCCGTCCTCCGTCGCCGGCAAACGTTCCTCGACACCCCGGCGAGCTTCTTCTACCGCGACGGTGAGCCGGTACGGGCCGAGGACGCACCGGACCTGTTCCGGCAGGGCATGCTGCGCATCGCCCGTGCCACCGGAACCGAGGAGAGGAGGTGGCTGGACGAGGCGATCGGCAGACTGGAGAGCTGAGCGAAGCCGCCCCCGGACCGCTTCCGGTGTGCGGTTCGACCTCAACACCGACAGGCGATGGGCGTCGCGTATCACCCATGATGTCTGTGATGCCTGCTGTACTCGACTTCGCGACCGGCCGTACCGCCGCCCGGTACGGCATGGGTACTCATCCAGCAGTGGGCCCGACGTGTGCACGGTGAGGAGGGCCATGAGGCGATGACGGTGTTCGCCGTCAACCCGACGGACAGCGCCTCGGTGCTGGCCGCCTTCGGTGCGCTGGGGGTCCTGGTCGTGACCTTCGCGGAGTCGGGTCTGATCGTGGTCGGCTTCTTCCTTCCCGGTGACACCCTGCTGATCCCGGCCGGTGTGCTGTGCGCGCAGACCGACGGTCAGACACCGCGGATGGCGTTGTGGCAGGTGCTGGCGTGCGCCGCCGTGGGCGCTGTGGCGGGCGGACAGGTGGGGTTCCTGCTCGGGCGGCGGGGCGGGCGGACCCTGCTGGCCCGCTCCTCCAACCGGCGTCTGAAGGAACGGGCGGCGCGGGCGCAGGAACTCCTGGCCCGCTACGGGCAGGGCAAGGCGCTCGTGATCGGCCGCTTCATCCCGATGCTGCGGACCGTGCTGCACCCGGCGGCCGGGGCGCTCGGTGTGCCCACGCGGACCTTCACTCTCTGGGCGACCGTCGGGGGCGTGCTCTGGACCCAGAGCCTGGTGCTGGCCGGATACGGTCTGGGGGCGTCGGTCCCCCGCATCGGCGACTACCTCCTGGTCATGGTCGCCGTGCTCGTCGTGCTCTCCCTGGTGCCTCTGCTGGTGCAGGCACGGCGTGCACGGCACACCCGGCAGCCGCCCACGCGATGAGAGCGCCCTCGCGGTGACCGGGCGGCCGCCAGTACCAGGTGCCGCCTACGCCACCGCCTCCCCGGCCACCACGGCCTCCGGCGCCACCCCCGCTTGCCGCGCCTCCCGCGCCTGTTCGGCCCGCTGCTCGAACTGCGTGCGGTGCAGCTCCGCGTACCGGCCGTCCGCCGCCAGGAGTTCGTCGTGGGTGCCGCGTTCGACGATCAGTCCGCCCTCGACGACCAGGATGAGGTCGGCGGCCCGCACCGTGGACAGGCGGTGGGCGATCACCACCGCGGTCCGGCCGTCCAGGGCCTCGGTCAGTGCCTCCTGGACGGCCGCCTCCGAGGTGTTGTCGAGGTGGGCGGTGGCCTCGTCGAGGATGACCACCCGCTGGCGGGCCAGCAGCAGCCGGGCGATGGTCATGCGCTGACGTTCCCCGCCGGACAGACGGTAGCCGCGCTCGCCGACGACGGTGTCGAGGCCGTCGGGCAGGGAGCGCACGAGGTCGTCGAGGCGGGCCCGGCGCAGGGCGTCCCACAGTTCCGCCTCGGTCGCCGAGGGGCGGGCCAGCAACAGATTGGCGCGCACGGAGTCGTGGAACAGGTGGCCGTCCTGGGTGACCATGCCGAGGGTCGCCCGCAGGGACGCCGAGGTCAGGTCGCGGACGTCGACGCCGCCGACGCGCACGGCGCCCTCGTCGACGTCGTACAGGCGCGGCAGCAGTTGCGCGATCGTCGACTTGCCGGCGCCGGAGGAGCCGACGAGGGCGACGGTCTGTCCGGCCTCGGCGCGGAAGGAGACGCCGTGCAGAACCTCGGCGCCGTCGCGGGTGTCGAGGCCGGCGACCTCCTCCAGTGAGGCGAGGGAGACCTTGTCGGCGGACGGGTAGCCGAAGCGGACGCCCTCGAACTCCACGGCGAGGGGTCCCTCGGGCACCTGGCGGGCGTCCGGCTTCTCCTCGATCAGCGGCTTGAGGTCGAGCACCTCGAAGACCCGCTCGAAGCTGACCAGGGCGCTCATCACCTCCACGCGCGCCCCGGCGAGCGCGGTGAGCGGCGCGTACAGGCGGGTCAGCAGCAGGGCGAGCGACACGACGGCGCCCGGCTCCAGGGTGCCGCGCAGGGCGAAGTACCCGCCGAGGCCGTAGACGAGGGCCAGCGCCAGCGAGGACACCAGGGTCAGCGCGGTGATGAAGGCGGACTGCGCCGTCGCCGTGCGGATGCCGATGTCCCGCACCCGGGCGGCGCGGGCCGCGAACTCCTCCGACTCCTGCTCCGGGCGGCCGAAGAGCTTGACCAGTGTGGCGCCGGGGGCGGAGAAGCGCTCCGTCATCCGGGTGCCCATCGCCGCGTTCAGCGTGGCCGCCTCCCGCTGCATACGGGCCATCCGGCTGCCCATCCGCCGGGCCGGCACCACGAACACCGGCAGCAGCACCAGGGCGAACAGGGTGATCTGCCAGGACAGGGTGAGCATGACGGCGAGGGTGAGCAGCAGCGTGACCACGTTGCTGACGACGCCCGAGAGGGTGTTGCTGAAGGCCCGCTGGGCGCCGATGACGTCGTTGTTGAGCCGGGAGACGAGCGCCCCCGTACGCGTGCGTGTGAAGAACGCCACCGGCATGCGCTGCACATGGTCGAACACCGCCGTGCGCAGATCGAGGATGAGTCCCTCGCCGAGCGTGGCCGACAGGCGTCTGCCGAGGATGCCGAACGCCGCCTCGGCCACCGCGATCAGGGCGATGAGCAGGGCCAGGCGTACGACCGTGCCCTGGTCGCCCCGCGACACGATCACGTCGACGACGCGCCCGGCGAGTACGGGGGTCGCCACCGCGAGCAGCGCGGTCACCACCCCGAGGGCGACGAACTGCGCGATACGGCGGCGGTGGGGCCGGGCGAACGCGCCGATACGGCGCAGCGTCGCGCGGGCGAGCGGACGCCGCTCCTGCTGGGCGGTCATGACGCTGTGCAGCTGCGTCCAGGCGGTGGTCTCCATGCTCATGGAGAAGAACCTAGAACCTCAAGCATCGTTGAGGTCAATGTGCGCACCCCGAAGACCCCTACGGCTCCGACTCCTCCCGACCCGCTTTCCGCTCGTAAGGCGCCGTCCTCGGTTCCGCCATCCGCCGTTGGCGCGGCGGGGAAACCCTCTCCGGATGTGACCCCGGATGTGACAGCGGCCGAACTTCGCGAGCCGCGGCCAGGGCGGCTCCCGCGGCGCCTGCCCCTGCGCCAGGTGCTGTGCCTGCTGCCGGTGCTGCTCGTGGCGGTGGCCGCGGTGCGGCACCGGTCGGTGCTGGCCGAGGGCTTCGCGCATCTGCGGAGCGCCGAGTGGCCGTGGCTGCTGGCCGCGGTCGGCACGACCTGTCTGACCTGGGTCGCGGCGGCCGTCACCCGGCAGGGCGCGGTCGTCCAGCGGTTGCCGAGACGGCGGCTGCTCGCCACCCAGTTCGCGGCCGGCGCCGCCAACCACCTGTTGCCGACGGGCCTCGGGGCGAGCGCGGTGAACCTGCGGTTCCTGACGGTGTGCGGGGTCTCCCTGGCCCGGTCCTCCGCCGCGCTCGCGCTGTACATGCTCGCGGAGAGCATCGCCCGGCTGGCGCTGCTCGCCGCCCTGCTCCTCGCGTTCCCGAACGCGCTGCGGCTCGGCGGTCTGCTGCCCTCGGGAGTGGTCGGTCCGCTGCTGTACACCGTGGGCGCGGTCCTGGTCGCCGCCGCCGGGGCGGCACTGTGCGTACGGCGGCTGCGCGCGGCGGTCGCCTCCTTCGTGCGCACCGCGCTGAGCGAGGCGCGCTCGGTGCACTGCCGTCCGGCGCGGGCGCTCGCGCTGTGGGGCGGCTCGCTGGCCTTCCCGGCTCTTCAGGCGGTCTCACTGGTCGCGGTGGGCCGAGCGCTGGCGCTGCCGGTGCCGTCCGTGCACATGGCGCTGGCGTACCTGGCGGCCACCACCGCCGTCGCGCTGGTGCCCACGCCCGGTGGGTTCGGCTCGGTGGAGGCCGCGCTCGTCGTGGCGCTGGTGGCGGCGGGTGGGCCGGCCGCGGTCGCCACGGCGGTGGTGGTCGCCTACCGGATCATCACCGTGTGGCTGCCGCTGCTGCCGGGGGCGCTCACGCTGGGGGCGCTGGTACGGCTGAAGGTCATCTGACCGTCCCCCTCCCCCGCGGCTCCGTCTCCCGCACGAGGTGACCGAGGAGTAACCTGCCGTCCCACCACGCACCAGGAGATCGCCGCAGGAGGTCGCCGCCATGCCGGTCCGGATCGAGCGCCAGGGGTACGTCACCACGGTCGTCCTGTCCCGGCCCGGGGCCCGTAACGCGGTGGACGGCCCCACGGCCGCCGAACTCGCCGACGCCTTCCGCCGGTTCGAGGCCGACGCGGAGGCCAGGGTGGCGGTGCTGTGGGGCGAGGGCGGCACGTTCTGCGCGGGCGCGGACCTGAAGGCGGTCGGCACGGGGCGGGGCAACCGGGTCGCGGAGGACGGCGACGGGCCGATGGGGCCGACCCGGATGCGCCTGTCCAAGCCGGTGATCGCGGCGGTGGCCGGCCATGCCGTGGCGGGCGGTCTGGAACTGGCGCTGTGGTGCGATCTGCGGGTGGCGGAGGAGGACGCCGTGTTCGGTGTGTTCTGCCGCCGCTGGGGCGTGCCGCTGATCGACGGAGGCACGGTACGGCTGCCCCGGCTGATCGGCACCAGCCGCGCCATGGACATGATCCTGACCGGACGGCCGGTCCCGGCCCGGGAGGCGTACGAGATGGGCCTGGCGAACCGGCTCGTCCCCACCGGACATGCCCGCGCCGAGGCCGAGCGGCTGGCCGCCCGGCTCGCCGGCTTCCCCCAGGCCTGCCTGCGTGCGGACCGCGCCTCGGTCCTGGACCAGGAGTCCCTGGACGAGATGTCGGCCCTGCGCGGGGAGCTCCGGCACGGCAGGGACGTACTGGCCGAGGGCCTTCAGGGCGCGGCCCGGTTCGCCGCCGGGGCGGGACGGCACGGCTCGTTCGCGGACGATTGAGTCCGCCCTCCAGGGACGAGTGAGCCACCCCTCCGGATCCGGGGCGGACCCCTGTCGAGCCGGGGACCGTCACGAGATATCTTGATGTCGAGCAATGTTGCAGACGTGGAGCGGAGCACCCGGTGACTGACTCGACCATCATCTACACACACACTGACGAGGCCCCGGCCCTGGCGACGTATTCCTTCCTGCCGGTGGTCCAGGCGTACGCCTCGCAGGCGGGTGTCGCGGTGGAGACGCGTGACATCTCGCTGGCCGGGCGCATCATCGCCGTGTTCCCGGAGTACCTCGCCGAGGACCAGCGGATCCCGGACGCGCTGACCGAGCTGGGCGAGCTCGCCAAGACGCCCGAGGCCAACATCATCAAGCTGCCGAACATCTCGGCCTCCATCCCGCAGCTGAAGGCCGCGATCGCGGAGCTCCAGGGCCAGGGCTACGCGCTGCCGGACTACCCGGACGACCCGAAGACCGACGAGGAGCGCGAGATCCGCGCCCGCTACGACAAGGTCAAGGGCTCCGCGGTGAACCCGGTGCTGCGCGAGGGCAACTCCGACCGCCGCGCCCCCGCCTCGGTGAAGAACTACGCCAAGACCCACCCGCACCGCATGGGCGCCTGGACCGCGGAGTCCAAGACCAACGTGGCGACGATGGGCGTCGACGACTTCCGCTCCACCGAGAAGTCCGTCGTCATCGCCGAGGACGGCGCGCTGCGCATCGAGCTGAAGGGCGACGACGGCTCCACCACCGTGCTGCGCGAGTCCGTGCCCGTCCTGAAGGGCGAGGTCGTGGACGCCTCCGTGATGCGCGTCGCCGCGCTGCGCGAGTTCCTCACCGCCCAGGTCGCCCGCGCCAAGCAGGAGGGCGTCCTGTTCTCCGTGCACCTGAAGGCCACGATGATGAAGGTCTCCGACCCGATCGTCTTCGGTCACGTGGTGCGCGCCTTCTTCCCGAAGACGTTCGCGCAGTACGGCGAGGCGTTCGCCGCGGCCGGCCTGACCCCGAACGACGGTCTGGGCGGCATCTACAAGGGCCTGGAGAACCTGCCGGAGGGCGCCGAGATCAAGGCCTCCTTCGACGCCGAGCTCGCCGAGGGCCCGGAGCTGGCGATGGTCGACTCCGACAAGGGCATCACCAACCTGCACGTCCCCTCCGACGTGATCGTCGACGCCTCCATGCCGGCCATGATCCGCACCTCCGGCCACATGTGGGGCCCGGACGGCCAGGAGCACGACACCCTCGCGGTCATCCCGGACTCCAGCTACGCGGGCGTCTACCAGGCCGTGCTCGACGACTGCCGCGCCCACGGCGCCTACGACCCGTCGACCATGGGCTCGGTCCCGAACGTGGGTCTGATGGCGCAGAAGGCCGAGGAGTACGGCAGCCACGACAAGACCTTCGAGATCCCGGTCACCGGCACCGTCCGCCTGGTCGACCAGGCCGGCAACGCCGTGCTCGAGCAGACCGTCTCGGCCGGTGACATCTTCCGCGCCTGCCAGACCAAGGACGCCCCGATCAAGGACTGGGTGAAGCTGGCCGTCACCCGCGCCCGCGCCACCGGCGACCCGGCCGTGTTCTGGCTGGACGAGGGCCGCGCCCACGACGCCAACCTGATCGCCAAGGTCGAGCAGTACCTGCCGGAGCACGACACCGAGGGCCTGGACATCAAGATCCTGTCCCCGGTCGAGGCGACGAAGCTGTCGGTGGAGCGCATCCGCCGCGGTGAGAACACCATCTCGGTGACCGGCAACGTGCTGCGCGACTACCTCACCGACCTGTTCCCGATCCTGGAGCTGGGCACCAGCGCCAAGATGCTCTCCGTGGTCCCGCTGATGGCGGGCGGCGGCCTGTTCGAGACGGGCGCCGGCGGCTCCGCGCCGAAGCACGTGCAGCAGCTGGTCAAGGAGGACTACCTGCGCTGGGACTCCCTGGGCGAGTTCTTCGCCCTGGTGCCGTCCCTGGAGCAGTACGCCGAGGCCACCGGGAACGCCCGCGCCAAGGTGCTCGCCGACACCCTGGACCGGGCCACGGCGACCTTCCTCAACGAGGACAAGTCCCCGACCCGTCGCGTCGGCGGCATCGACAACCGCGGCAGCCACTTCTTCCTGTCCCTGTACTGGGCGCAGGAGCTGGCGAAGCAGACCGACGACGCCGGTCTGGCAAAGGCGTTCGCGCCGCTCGCCGAGACCCTCGCCGCCAACGAGCAGAAGATCGTCGACGAGCTGATCGCCGTCCAGGGCAAGCCGGCCGAGATCGGCGGCTACTACCAGCCCGACCCGGCCAAGGCCGCCGCGGTCATGCGCCCGTCGGCCACCTGGAACGAGGCGCTGGCCGCCCTCTGAGCCGACCCGGGCCCCGGCACACCGCCGGGGCCCGGCAGTCCTCACCGCTCCGCCCCGACCGGCATCCCGCCGGCCGGGGCGGAGCCCTTTTGTGACGGCTGCGTGTCATCCCCGCTCCGGCGCTGGTGCGCCGTGGAGCCCTGTGTTTACCTGGGTCGCATGATCGCGCTCGTGAGCCGCCGCCACGTCGACTACGGACGTGTCACCAGCACGGGTTGTCGCCTCACCGGCTGACGAGCCCGCGGACCGCCGTCGCGTCACGGCCCTCGGGTCCTCCGTCGTTTCTCTCCCTCATCTCGTTCATCCCGCGGTTCCCGCACGCGCTCACGCATGCCCCGGGACCCGCGGCACACCCGTGGCATTCCGCGCCACCGCACTCCGTACGAGGAGCACCATGAGCGACCCCACCCAGCCCATCGACGCCGTCGCCGCCGGTCACACGCCCGACGAGGCGTCCGCCGGGCCCGACACCTCCGCCTGGTCGTTCGAGACCAGGCAGGTCCACGCCGGGGCCGCGCCCGACCCGGCGACCGGCGCGCGGGCGACACCGATCTACCAGACGACGTCGTTCGTCTTCCGGGACACCCAGCACGCCGCCGATCTGTTCTCGCTCGCCGAGCCCGGCAACATCTACACCCGCATCCACAACCCCACCCAGGACGTGTTCGAGCAGCGGATCGCCGCGCTCGAGGGCGGAGTCGCCGCGGTCGCGCTGTCCTCCGGGCAGGCCGCGGAGACGCTCGCGCTGCTGACGGTCGCGCGCGCCGGCGACCACGTCGTCTCCAGTACGTCGCTGTACGGCGGCACGTACAACCTGTTCCGGCACACCCTGCCGAAGTTCGGCATCGAGGTGTCGTTCGTGGACGACCCGGACGACCCGGAAGCCTGGCGGGCCGCGATCCGGCCGCACACCAAGGCGCTGTTCGCGGAGACGCTGGGCAATCCGCGCGGCAACGTGCTGGACGTGCGGGCGGTCGCCGACGTGGCGCACTCGGCGGGCGTGCCGCTGATCGTGGACAACACGGTGCCGACGCCCTACCTGCTGCGCCCGATCGAGCACGGCGCGGACGTCGTGGTGCACTCGGCGACCAAGTTCCTCGGCGGGCACGGCACCGCGATCGCGGGGGTCGTGGTGGACGGCGGCACCTTCGACTTCGGCGCGCACGCCGACCGTTTCCCGGACTTCACCGAGCCCGACCCCAGCTACCACGGTCTGCGCTACTGGCCGGCGCTCGGGCCGGGCGCGTTCGCCGCCAAGCTGCGGGTACAGCTGCTGCGCGACCTGGGACCGGCGCTGTCCCCGCACTCGGCGTTCCTGCTGCTTCAGGGCGTGGAGACGCTGAGCCTGCGCATCGAGCGGCACTCCGCCAACGCGCAGGCGCTCGCGGAGTGGCTGGAGCGGCGCGACGAGGTGTCCGCGGTCCACTACGCGGGGCTTCCCTCCAGCCCCTGGTACGAGGCGGGGCGCAAGTACCTGCCGCGGGGCGCGGGGGCGGTGGTCTCCTTCGAGCTGCGCGACGGGGTCGCGGCGGGCAAGCGGTTCGTGGACGGGGTGGAGCTGTTCAGCCATCTCGCCAACATCGGCGACGTGCGCAGCCTGATCATCCACCCGGCGTCCACCACGCACAGCCAGCTGGACGAGGAGCAGTTGGCGGCGACCGGGACCGCGCCGGGTCTGGTGCGGCTGTCGGTCGGCATCGAGAGCCTCGCCGACCTGAAGGCCGATCTGAAGGCCGGCTTCCGCGCGGCCAAGGGGGCGTCCTGAACAGCGTGCTCGCCTCCCCCGCGGACGCACTCCCCCGCCCGCCGGCCTCCGGGGCCTGGCGGGCGGGGGATCCGCCGGGGCGCCGTCGGTGGCACGGCCTCCGCAGGCCCCTGCCGCTGGAGGCGGGGGGTGAACTGGCGGGCGTTCGGCTGGCGTTCGAGACGTGGGGCAGTCTGGCCCCGGACGCCTCGAACGCGGTGCTGGTGCTGCACGCCCTCACCGGCGACAGCCATGTCACCGGGCCGGCCGGTGCCGGTCATCCCACGCCGGGCTGGTGGGAGGGGCTGGTCGGGCCGGGCCGGGCGCTGGACACCGACCGGTGGTTCGTCGTCGCGCCGAACGTGCTGGGCGGCTGCCAGGGCAGTACGGGACCGGCCTCGCCGCGACCCGACGGGGCGCGGTGCTGGGGCGGGGCCTTCCCGTTCGTGACCCAGCGGGACCAGGTGGCAGCCGAGTTGGATCTGGCGGACGCGCTGGGCATCGAGAGGTGGGCCCTGGTGGCCGGCGGCTCGATGGGCGGGATGCGGGCCCTGGAATGGGCGGTGTCGTACCCGGAGCGCACGGGTGCCCTGCTGCTGCTCGCCACGACGGCGGCGGCGAGCGCGGAACAGATCGCCTGGGCGAACGTCCAGTTGCACGCCATCCGCAGCGACCCGCACTGGCGCGGCGGCGACTACCACGACACCGGCCTCGGACCGCACGCCGGCCTGGGACTGGCCCGCCGGCTCGCCCATGTCACCTACCGGAGCGAGCCCGAACTCCAGCTCCGTTTCGGCCGTTCCCCGCAGGGCGCGGAGCACCCGTGGCACGGCGGGCGCTACCAGGTGGAGTCCTACCTCGACCACCACGCGGGCAAGCTGGTACGGCGGTTCGACGCGGCCAGCTACGTGGTGCTGACCGAGGCGATGAACGCCCACGACGCCGGTCGTGCCCGGGGCGGTGTGCGCGCCGCCCTGGGTCGGGTGACCGCCCCCACGCTGGTGGCCGGGGTCGACTCCGACCGCCTCTACCCGCTCGCCCAGCAGGCCGAACTGGCCGACGGCATCCCGGGCGCCGACCGCCTCCGGGTGGTCGAGTCGCCGTACGGCCACGACGGCTTCCTGATCGAGACGGAGCAGGTGGGAGGGTTCGTGCGGGAGCTGCTGGGGGCGGTCTGAGCCGCGTTGTCAGTGGGGTGCGGCAGGATCGAGGGGCCATGGCGCCGAGACCGCGTGGCGAGGCGAAGAGAGACAGGAACAGCCCCATGCCCGACACCCCACCGTCCTTCGAACTGCTGCCCGGTGCCGCCGAGTCGCCGGTGATCCTGCACGTGCCGCACGCGGCGCGGGCGATACCGGACGGTGTCCGGGCCGGGATCGTGCTGGACGACGCGGCGCTTGAGCGGGAACTGGACCACATCACCGACGCGTACACCGACCGCATCGCCGAGGCGGCGGCCGAGTTGGCGGGCCTTGCGCCGTGGCGGTTCGTCAACCGGCTGTCGCGGCTGGTGTTGGACCCGGAGCGGTTTCCGGACGAGCGGGAGGAGATGCTCGCCGTCGGGATGGGCGCGGTGTACACGCGGACGACGCACCGGGAAGTCCTGCGGCCGGCGGACACCGACCCGGAGCCGCTGATCGAGCGGTACTTCCGGCCGTACGCCGAGGCGATGGCGAAGGCCGTGGCCGACCGGCTGGCCGCCACCGGGCGGGCCGTGATCATCGACGTGCACTCCTACCCCGGCGCCGCGCTCCCCTACGAGCTGCACGGCAGTGGTCCGCGGCCGCCCGTGTGCCTGGGCACCGACTCCTTCCACACCCCGGCCGAGCTGACCGGGCTCGCCCGTGCGGCGTTCGCGCGCTGCGGCGGGACGGGACTGGACAGCCCGTTCAGCGGCACGTACGTCCCGCTGGAGTTCCACGGCGAGGACGCCCGCGTCGGCGCCCTGATGGTGGAGATCCGGCGGGACACGTACATGACCGAGCCGGGCGGCCCCGCGGGCCCCGGCCTCGACCGGCTCGCCGGGGCGCTGGCCGCCCTCGTCGACGGTCTGGGCCGCTGACCTCCGGCTGGAGCACGCCGCGACGAGCGGTGCGGGCTTGGCCGGGGTGACCGTACGACGCGGGAGCGGGGGCCGAGTCACTGCTCGTCCGGCTGCCGGGGCCGCGGCTCGCGGTCCCGGCGACCGGATCGTCTGGCGGCGGAGGACGATGATCCGCGGCCCGCGGTCCCTGCCGGTCAGCCGGTGAGGCGCGCCGGACCGGTCACGCCCGCAGCCACTCCGTGACCACGACCTCGCCGCCCGCGCGCAGCCGCAGCGCGAACGGGCCGGCGGGCGGCGCTTCGCCGGTGAACCGGCCCAGTTCGTCGGCGGTGAGCGCGGGGCCCGGCCGCCGCGGGCCGGCCAGCACCTCGATCCGGGCCTGCTGCGGCGGCAGCACCTGCCCCATCAGCCCGTCCCCGGTGACCTCGACGTCCACGGTCAGCTCACCGGCCTGGAAGGTCAGCATCCGCGGTGTGTCCGTCGCGCCCCGGACCGGAATGGAGTCGACCAGCGAGTCGAAGGTCAGCTCCGCGATCCGGGCGTCGAGGTCACGCAACGCGTAGGCCTCGACGGCGAGTTGACGCAGGCTGTCGGGCACCGGGTCGAGGACGGCGGCGGCCTGCCGCAACTCCTCCTCCAGGCCCGCGACCACTTCCTCCTCGTCGAACGGTTCTTTCCCGCCGAGGAGTTCGTCGCCGTTGCGGTCGTTGTCGTGGGTGTCGCTTCCGTCGCTCACGCTGTCCCCCGTGCGTCGAGTCGTGCGCGCAGACGCCTCAGACAGCGCTGGCGCAGTGGTCCGATACTGCCCACGGCCACGCCGAGGGCCGCGGACACCTCCTGGTAGCTCGGCGGCGGCGAGGCGATCAGCACCCGCAGCAACTGGCGGCAGCGGTCGCCGAGTTTCTCGAACTCCTGCCACAGCCTGCGGATCCGCTCGCTCTGTGCGGCGGCCTCCTCGGAGTCGAGCAGCGACTGCTCGGGCGTACGGTCCTCGCTGACCCGGTCCAGCAGCTGCGGATCGCTCGTCACCGTCAGCCGGCTGAGGCTCCTCAGCGTCTTCAGGCACTCGTTGCGCGCGGTGCTCGCCAGCCACGAGCCCGCCTTGTCGGGCTCCCGGATCCGCCCGAGGTGCTGGGCGAAGCGGAACCACACGGTCTGGTACACCTCGTGTCCGTCGGCGTCCGAGAGCCGGTGCGCGCGCACGACCGACCACACGAGCGGACTCAGCCCCTCCACCAGTGCCTTCCAGGCCGCAGCGTCACCGTCGACGGCGGACTGGACGAGCAGGCCGACTTCTGCACGATCCACGAACTCACCCCTCGAATACGGCCTGTCATCGTACGCCGTGGAGGGGACTGTTCCGGACCTCATGCCGGCGGGGCGAGCCGGACCACGGGGACCGGACTCCAGGTCGGCGGACGCAGTGCCGGGACGTGCGCCCCGCGTACTTCCGCGTATTCGGTGTTCGCCCCGAGCACTTGGCGCCGGGCCGCGCGCGGGTCGCGCTCCTTGTGTGCGGTCATGTGCGCCGCGATCATGCCGGCGGCCACGGGGGTGGCGAAGGAGGTGCCGCTCCACTGCGCGAAGCCCTCGAACATCACCTGGTCCGCCGTCGCCCGAGGGCTCTGCTCCGCCTCGCTGAGCACCCCGGTGTGCCGCGGGGACTGGCAGGTGCAGGCGTAGGAGAAGCCGAACCGGCACGCGTCGTAGGTGGAGTGCTGGTAGACGTACGGCACGGGCGACTGAAACCCGGTGAGGGCACTGGTCAGACGCTCGCCCGGGGCGTACGCCTTCACCCAGGCCCCGTGGTTGCTGAAGCAGGCGCCGTGCTCGCCGTCGCCGCGCAGGGCGCCGACCGACAGCACGGACTCGGCGTAGTCCGGCAGGCCGGCGTAGGCCGCGGGCCAGAACGGGGTGCCGCTGGCGTTGTTGCCGGCGGCCGCGACGAGCAGGGTGCCGCGGGCGCGCAGTTCCCGCATGAAGGCGTCCACCCCGAGCAGGCCGTCCGTGCGGCCGTTGGAGGTGCCGGCGGACAGGCTGAGGATGTCGGGCCAGCCGCCCGCGTCGACGGCTTCGAACAGCCGGTGGCCAAAGTCGGACTCCAGGACGGCGCCTGCGTCGTTGAGGGTGCCGCGCACGGTGATGTCGGTGTTGGGGGCGACGGCCGCGACCAGCCCGGCGATGAACGTGCCGTGGCCGACGTACTGCTGGAGGACGCCGGCGTCGTCGGTCTCCTCCACCTGCGCGTCGCCCTGGACGTGGGCCAGCATCGGGACCGCGCGGTAGTCGTGCATGAGGCCGGTGTCGACGACGAGGACGCCGACGGCGGTGTCCCCGTCGTAGGCGGTCTCGGCGGGCGCCGGGTTGGGGCCCTGGGCGAGCGGGGCGGGCACCGGCTCGTCGCCGGGGCAGGCGTTGACCGCGATGGACACCACGTGGTTGCGGCTGATCAGCCGTCTTCCGGCTCTGCCCTCGTGCTCGCGCAGGGCGCGCAGCGCGTGCGTGACGGCGAGGTCGCCGCCGCGGTCGCCACGGCCCGGGTCGCCGACCTGGATACGGGTGATGCCGGTGCGGTTGCTCTCCGGGCCCGCCCGGCGGACGCGGTCCGCGGTCAGGCCGGGCGCCGCGGTGAAATGCGTGCGGACGGTGTCCTCGACCAGGCGGGCCTCCTCGCCGTCGCGGGCGAGGACGACGCCCTTCTCGTAACAGAACTCGGCGGCGTCGTCCGGGCCCATCGCGAGCGGCACGTCCGGCATCGAGCGCTGGATCTGAGCGAACTGCTCACGGAATCGCTGAGGTGCCATGGCGTGTCCTCCCGTTGGTGCGACGGTCGTCAGTCTGAGCCGTGGGGCTCACACTTGATACAGCGCCAACCGGCATGCGCCGGTTCCAGGCGCCCCACCAGGCCACTACCATCCGACGCGTGACAGCGGGAAGCGACTCGGTCCTCGAACTGCTGCCCATGGTGTTCGCCGCGCCGGGCGAGGCCCTGGCGCGGGCCCGTGGGCTGCTGGAGGCCCGTCCGCCGCCGCTGCACGGCTCCGTGGCGCACCAGGTGATCGGCATCTGGCAGCGGGACTTCGGCGACACCCGGCTGGCCTTGCGGCATCTGCGGCGGGCCCGGGATCTGGCGGCGCGCGCCGACTCGGCCGAGCGGGAGGCCGACGTACTGGCCACGCTGGGGGTCGCGTTGGTGCACGCGGGGCGCACGCGGCAGGGACTCGTGGCATTCGAGCGCGGGGTCGCGCGCGGGACGGGCCACACCCGGGCGCGGGTGCTGTTCCGGCGGGCGTACGTGTGGTGGGTGCTGGGCCGTCACCGTGAGGCGCTGGAGGACGTACGGCGGGCGATTCCCGTGCTGCGGCAGGCAGGTGACGTGATCTGGACGGCGCGGGCGCTGACGCTGCGGGCCACGGTGCACCTGGCGCTGGGCGCGGTGGAACGGGCGGACGCCGACTTCACCGCGGCGCAGGCGCTGTGGGACACCACCGGCCAGGAGCACGACAAGGCCGACGCCGTGGAGAGCCGGGGACTGGCGGCGTTCCGGCAGGGCGACATCCCGGCGGCGCTGCGGCTCCTCGACGAGGCCGAGGAGCAGTACGCCAAGCTCGGCACGCCGACGTTCATGCTGGACATCCGGCGCTGCGAGGTACTGATGGCGGCCGGTCTCGCCCCCGAGGCACTGGCCGGGGCGGACGCGGCGATCGCCGAACTGGACGGCATCGGCGGCCAGTCGACCCGCAAGGCGGAACTGCTGCTGGCCGCGGCGCGGGCGGCGCGGCTGGCGGACGACCCGCACACGGCGACCGCGCGCGCGGCGCTGGCCGTGCGGCTGTTCGCCGGGCAGCGGCGCACCTGGTGGGAGACGCACGCCCGGCTGGTGCTGATCGAGGCCCGGGTGGCCGACGGGCGCCGCTCGGGGCGGCTGGTCGCGGACGCCGCGGCGGTGGCCGAACGGCTGGCCTCCTTCGGCTCGCCTGCCGCGCCCGAGGCGTCGCTGCTGGCGGGCCGGATCGCGCTCGCCCTGGGCCGGCCGGCGGACGCCGAGAGCCATCTCGCCGTCGCCGCGCGCAGCCGGTGCGGCGGACCGCCGCTCGCCCGGATGACGGGCTGGGCGGCGCAGGCGCTGCGGGCGCGGGCGGCGGGTTCCCGCCGAGGTGTGCTGGAGGCGTGCCGACGCGGTCTCGACGTGCTCGACGACCACCGGATGACGCTGGGCGCCTCGGAGTTGCGTGCCCGGGCGACCGCTCAGGGCGCCGAACTGGCCGCGCTGGCACAGGAGTCGGCTCTCGCCTCCGGTGAGCCGCGGCGGCTGCTGGTGTGGAGCGAGCGCTGGCGGGCCACCGTGCTGTCCGCGCCGCCCACCCGGCCGCCCGCCGACCCGGCCCTGCTCAGCGGGCTGACCGCCTTCCGTGAGATCGCCGCCCGCGCGCAGGACGCCCGCCAGGACGGCCACCCGGTGCCCGCCCTGGAACGCGAACAGCGCCGTCTGGAGCGGGAGATCCGCTCCCGCACCCTGCGTCTGCGCGGCGACGCGCCGGGCGGCGGCGACCGGTTCGACCCCGGCCGGCTGCTGGCGCGGCTCGGGGAGGCGCGACTGGTCGAACTGGCCGTGCTGGACGGGCGGGTGCACGTGCTGCTGTGCGGCGGGGGGCGGGTACGGCGCTTCGAGGCCGGGCGGCTCGCGGACGCGGTGACGGAGGCCGAGCACGTGCAGGCGGGACTGCGGCGGCTGGCCCACCCGGGGGCGGCGGCCCGGCTGCCGCTGGTGGAGGCGGCGGGGCGCCGCCTGGAGGAGCTGCTGCTCGGCCCGGCCGCCCGGCATCTGGGCTCCGGGCCGGTCGTGGTGGTGCCGCCGGGCTCGCTGCACCGGGTGCCGTGGGCGCTGCTGCCGTCACTGCGGGAGCGGGTGCTGAGCGTGTCGCCGTCGGCGAGCAGCTGGCTGCGCGCCCACGAGACCGAACCGCCGCTGGGGGGCCGCCGGGTGCTGGTGCGCGGGCCGGGTCTGGCGACCGGGGGCGCGGAGGTGCCCGAACTCGCCGACCGCTACGGCACGCCGACCGTGCTGGAGGAGGCCGACGCGCACGTGTCGCGGGTGCTGCGGGAGCTGGACGGGGCCACGCTCGCGCACATCGCCGCGCACGGCGCCTTCCGCGCGGACAGCCCGCTGTTCTCGTCGCTGACGATGGCCGACGGCCCGCTCATCGTGCACGACTTCGAGCGTCTGGACCGCAGCCCGTACCGGATCATCCTGTCCTGCTGCGACACCGCCCGGTTCGCCTCAGTGGGCGCCGACGAACTCCTCGGCCTGGTCACGGCGTTGCTGCCGCTGGGCACCGCCGGGGTGGTGGCGTGCAGCGCCCCCGTCAACGACGAGGCGGTGGTTCCCCTGATGCTCGCCCTGCACAAGGGCCTGGACGCCGGACTCTCCCTGGCCGAGGCTCTGCGCGACGCACGGGCCGCGCTGCCGGACGACGCGACACACCAGGCGACGGGCTGGGCCTTCGCGGCATTCGGCGCGGCCTGAGACGGAGGAGGGGGCGGGCCGGGCACGAGGGCATGAGTGCTGGTCGGGTCGATCGCCGCCGCCCGTCGGCGTCCGGAACCTCACCATTCAACCCGGCGATCCGACGCCATCCGGCGGCGGCCCCTGGCGGAACTCTGCATTGTCATGTTTCCGCCATGCACGATCATTCCGGCGGTGCCGCGCCGCGTGCCACTCTCCGCGAGTGCCGGACGGGCAATCCCCGTCCGGTCCTTCCATGAGGAGAGGGGTACGAGTGCGCACATACTCCACACGCTCCACACGTGTGCGGCGGACCGTCCTGGCGGTGGCCACGGCGTGCATCGTCGCGGTGATCCAGACACCGTCCGCCGGTGCGGACCCAGGCCCGGCTCAGCCGCGGTCGTCGGACTCCGGCGCGGGCACACCCGGCGCCCACCGCCACGGAAAGGCCGACAAGGACCTCCCCGGGGCCCACAGAGCCCCGTCGAGCAAGGCAAGAGGCGCGGCCACCAAGGCCGGCGCCCGGGTGAGCTGGAGCCGGTACGGCACCCCGACCACGGTCGTGCCGGAGGGCGACGGCACCGCCCTGGCGAAGGGGCTGCCGGCCAAGCCCGAGCAGACCGCCCGAGCCTACCTGAAGGCCAACGCGGGCCTGTTCGGCATCCCGGCCGACCAGGTCGACGACCTCAAGCTGGTGTCGAGCACCCCGATCGGCAAGGGCGCCGCGGTGCTGCTCGCCCAGGAGGTGGACGGCAAGCCGTTCGGCCGGGACGGCCAGGTCTCCGTGGGTGTGGTCGACGGCACCGTGGTCAGCGTCACCGGCGCACTGGCACCGGTCACCGGCGCACCGAAGGCGGCGACCCTGTCGGAGCAGGACGCGATCAAGGCCGCGCTGGCCGATGTGGGGATGGCGCCCGGCAAGCTGACCGCGGCGGACAGCGCCGACAAATGGCGGAAGTTCGAGGCCTCGGGCCTGTCCGGACAGCAGATCGTGCGCCCCGTCGTGATCGCCGACCCCGACGGCACCGTGCGCTCGGCCTACCAGGTGCAGGCCGGTACGGCCGGCGAGGAGCCGGAGCTGTACGACAGCGTCGTCGACGCCCGCACCGGCGAGGTGCTGGCCCGCCGGTCCCTGGTCGAGGACGGCGTCGCGGACGGCCACGACGGCAATCCGCAGTGGAAGGTCTTCCCCTTCTCTCCCCCACTGGACGACTCGTCCACCGACACCCGCGAGACCTGGTGCTGGGTGGCCGCCCCCGGCTGCGACCGCGTGATGAGCGACTCCGCCCCGGGCACTCCGCACCACGCCTGGGACATCGCCTCCGGTGAGGGCGGCGGTACCTACGGCACCTCCTACAAGCTGGGCACCACGCTGGGCTCCAACGCCTTCGCCAGCGACGGTCTGACGGCCACCGGGCGCAACTGGCTCGGCATCGCCCCGGACGTGCGGGCCGACCGGGTCTACGACTACTCCTACACCGACGCCTGGCACGCCAGCGGCTGCGACCCGAAGGTGCTGACCGACCCCGCGAAGCCGGACCGCGACGCGGCGATCGGCAACCTGTTCGCCCAGCACAACGTGATGCACGACTTCTCGTACCAGCTCGGGTTCACCGAGAAGACCTGGAACATGCAGCACGACAACTACGACTTGGGCGGCAAGGGCGGCGACCCGGAGATGGGCGTGGCCCGCTCCGGCGGCAGCAACCCCAGCACCCGCAACAACGCCAATCAGAGCACCGGCGCCGACGGCGGCGTGGCCCTGACCAACATGTACCTGTGGCAGCCGCTGGCCGGCGCCTTCTACGGGCGGTGCGCCGACGGTGACTTCGACGCCTCCGTCATCGGCCACGAGTACACCCACGCCATCACCAACCGCATGATCGGCGGCGGCACCTCCGGCATCTCCGGTACGCACGGCGGCTCGATGGGCGAGTCCTGGAGCGACCTGGTCGCCACCGAGCGGCTGATCGAGACCGGCGCGGTCCCGGACGGGGTGGACCCGTGGGTGGTCGGCCCGTACGTGACGGACAACAACGAGCGCGGCATCCGCAACTTCGCGATCGACCGCAGCCCCCTCAACTACTCCAACTTCGGCTACGACATGGGCGGGGCGGAGGTGCACTCCGACGGCGAGATCTGGAACGCCGTGCAGTACGAGGTGCGTCAGGCGCTCGTCGGGAAGTACGGCGAGCCGTCCCAGAAGGTGCTCGCCTCGTGCGCGGCCGGTAAGACCTCGGTCGACGCCTGCGGTGGCGGCCGGCGCTGGATCCAGCTGATGTTCGACTCGTACCTGCTGATGGGCACGGGCAAGATCACCATGATCGACGCGCGTGACGCGATGCTCGCCGCGGACAAGATCCGTTACCACGGCGCCGACCTCGACGTCATGTGGGCCGCGTTCGCCAAGCGCGGCATGGGCATCGACGCCACCGCCACCTCGACCAGCGACACCCGGCCGCACGCGGACTTCGCCACCCCGACCGGCGCCAACGGCAACATCACCTTCAAGGTCGTCAACGGCGGGGACGAGATCCCCAACGCCCGGATCTACATAGGCCGGTTCAGCGCCCGGACCACGCCGATCGCCGGTACCGCGCCCGACCTCGGCAACAAGGCGCTGTTCACCAAGGGCCACTACGACGCGATCGCGGTCGCCCCGGGCTACGGCCTGACGCGGTTCGACTTCCAGGTCGACGACGCCTCCAAGCAGACCGTCAAGGTGAAGATGCAGCCCAACCTCGCCTCGGCGGCGGCCGGCGCCACCGCGACCGGCGACGGGTACAACGCGGCGAAGCTCATCGACGACGACGAGGGCACCAACTGGGCGTACGTCGGTGACAAGACCGGCACTTCGGTGACCGGCAAGGGCGTCTACGTCCACCTTGCCGTCGACGGCCCGACCAAGGTCCGCCGCATCCAGGTCAGCGCCGTCAACCGGCCGACCGACAGCAAGGACCCGGGCGGCGACACGGGCAGTCAGAGCCGCTTCTCGGCGCTGCGCCAGTTCGAGGTCTCGGCCTGCACCCGCACCGCGACCGTCGACTGCTCCCAGCCCAAGCAGTTCCACGTCGTCTATCTCAGCCCGGCGAACGCCTTCGACGCGCCGAAGCCGCGTCCGGCGGCACCGGACCTGCTCATGCGCAGCTTCGACATCCCGGCGACCACGGCCACCGACCTGCGCATCGAGGCGATCACCAACCAGTGCGTGGGCAACCCCGCCTACGCGGGCAAGCAGGACAATGACCCGAACAACGTGACGGACTGTGCCACCGGTTCCACGGCGGCGTTCAACGTCCGGGCCTCGGAGTTCCAGGTCTTCGAGAAGTGACCCGCCGGCGGCTCCGGTGCGTCCGCACCGGAGCCGCCCCGGGTGGCACCGGCTGATCCCGGGGCCCCGGCGCGACGGGCACTACAGCCAGCCGCGGTGGGAGGCCTCCCAGGCCAGTTGCATCCGGGTGCGGACCCCGGCGAACTCGATCAGGTCGCGGATGCGGCGCTGGACGGTGCGCAGGCTCGTGCCCAGCTGGCCGGCGATGGCGGTGTCCGTCAGTCCGGTGAGCAGCAGCGACAGCAGGAGCAGGTCCTCCGGCGGAGGGGTCCGGTCGGATACCGCCGCGCCGACCAGCCCGTCCTCGGTGAGCACCAGCGGGGAGGCGCCCGCCCACAGGCTCTCGAAGAAGGCGATCAGGGCGTCGAGCAGTGCGCCTGGGCGGACCAGGACGGCGGACGGCTCAGGCGCGGGCTCGGCGCCGGGGATGACGGACGGCCTGGCGGCGGGGGCGGGCGGCGGTTGGACAGGCGGATCGCCAGCCGCGTCGCCAGCCGCGTCGCCTGTCGGGGCTCCGGTCGGGTCTCCGGTCGGGAAGCCGGTCGGGTCTCCGGTCGAAGCGTCTGCCGGGCCGACCGTCGGATCGCCGGTCGGGACGCCCGCCTCCAAGGCGCCCGCGCCCGCGAACGGAGAGACCAGCATGGCCAGTTGCCGGTCGGCGACCACCATCTTCACCGGGACCTCCGCGGCGACCCGAGCCTGTTCCCCGCATTCGACGAACTCGCGGATCCGGTACACCTCGGGCGGCATCTCGAGCGCCGACGACTCGTAGACCGCACGGTACGTCACCCCCGAGGCCAGGACATCCAGTTGGGTGTCGTTGCCGCGGGACGGCACCGCCACGTTCGGTGGCTTGCACAGCGCCAGGATCTCGTCCCGGGCGCCGCGCTGAAGCTGGTCGAACGTCCGGGCCATCGCCTGTGCCCCGGTCACCGTCTCGACCGTCTCGACCGAGCCCCGGCGCCGGGTCTGGCTGCGGTACTCCTCGGTGAGCTCCGCCATCACCGACTGCGCGGCCTGCAACTCCTGCTGCCGGCTCAGCAGCAGCGGGCCGAGCGCCAGATCCGGCGGCGACGCCCGGAAGCGGTGTGCCGAACCCTCGGCGCGGCTCACCAGCCCCTTGGCCTCCAGCGTGACGAGGAGCCTGGCCGCCTCCCGCCCGGACAGACCGAGACGGCGGGCGAGCTGGGACGGCGTCGCCTCCGGCACCCTGACCAGGCTGCGGTACGCACGTACTTCCACAGAGTCGAGACTGGCGGTCTCGTACATGTCGCTCCTCTCCTCCTCCGGGCGTGCACCGGCCCTCACCGGTACCGGCTCCGGGCCGACGGAGCCGCCGGGGAAGAGATCTTGACGTGTCACCGTCCACTCGCGCCAGAGTGCGGGCGGCCATGTATCGCGCTCCCGCCTCCCCCGCACGGGCTACGGGCTCGTGCCCGCGCACCACGTCAGGGAGAACGGCGAACGCTCCGGCCGCGAGGATCCGGCCGTGCGGGGATCAGGCGGGTGAGAAGACGTGGTCGCTGATCAGCCGAGTGGCGCCGACGACGCCGGCGACCTGGCCGAGCTCGCCGAGGACGATCGGCAGGTTGCCGGTCGCCAACGGCAGGGACTGCCGGTAGACCTGGGTGCGGATGCTCGCCAGGAGGTTGTGGCCCAGTCCGGTCAGGCCTCCCCCGATGACCACGAGGCCGGGGTTGAAGAAGCTGACCAGACCGGCGATGACCTGACCGGTTCGTCGTCCGCCCTGGCGGATCAGGTCCAGGGACGCGGCGTCCCCGGCACCGGCGGCGGCCGACACGTCCTCGGGGGTCAGCCTCCTGGCCGCTTCGAGCCGTCCGGCCAGTTCCGTCGAGCGGCCGGACTGGGCGAGCGCGGTCGCGTCGCGGACGAGGGCGCTGCCGCCGAAGTACGCCTCCAGGCAACCGATGTTCCCGCAGGCGCACCGCGGCCCCTCCGGGTCCGCCTGGATGTGACCGATGTCGCCGGCGCTGCCGGTGACACCGCGATACACCTCGCCGCCGACGACGATGCCGCAGCCGATGCCGGTTCCGAGCTTCACGCACAGGAAGTCGCCTACGGACCGGGCGACGCCGGCCTGCTGCTCGCCCAGGGCCATCAGGTTCACGTCGTTGTCGACGAGGACGGGGCAGCCCAGCTCCTGGCTCATCGCCTCCCGGACGGGGAAGCCGTCCCAGCCGGGCATGATCGGCGGCGCGACGGGGACACCCTCGGGGAACCGGACGGGTCCCGGCACGCCGATCCCGGCGCCGTCGAAGTGTTCCGCCAGCCCCGCCTCGCGCAGCTTGCCGGCCAGGGCGAGCACCCGCTCGAAGACCGCGACCGGGCCTTCCCGCACGTCCAGTGTCTCGGCCACGTGGCCGAGGACGTCCAACTCGGCGTTGGTGACCGCGACGTCGACGGAGGTGGCGCCGATGTCCACGCCGAGGAACCGCAGCGACGGGGCGATCCGGACGTTGTGCGAGCGGCGGCCACCGCGGGAGGCGGCGAGGCCGTCCTGCACGACCAGGCCGGTCTCCAGTAGCCGGTCGATCTCGAAGGCGAGCTTGGAACGCGACAGCTCGACCTGCTCCCCCAGGGCGACCCGGGACTGCGGGCCGAGGTCGCGCAGGAGGCGGAGCAGCCGGGCCTGATGAAGATTGGCCGGTCGAGCCGTCATAGACCTCACGCCGCCCCCGTCATGGCAAGAACCGTTCGCATGCCCGGCACTTGGGGGGCACGACTTTGGAAAGGACCGTAGCACCGAGCCGCCGCCGATGAAAGAAACTTGTGCACCAACGAGTGGAACTTTCATCTGCGGATGGACAAAGCCGTGCGCGACAGCTTCATGGACCCGCCGCCGGAGGGTGCCCTGGCGGGCCGCTGAAGCGGCCCGCCAGGGCTCACGGCTCAGGCGGTGTCACCGCCCCGGCCGTGACTCACGCGCCGGAGGGCCCGCGGTTGGGCTTGCCGACGTCGGACTGACCCGCCGCCTTCTTGATCTCGGCGGCCTCCCGCTGGTCGATGACACCCTCGTCCCGCAGCGTCTGGACGACCTTTCCGACGTGGGAGACGAACGTGCCATGGTTCTCCCAGGCCCGGTTGTCCTCGATCAGCTCGTTGATCGTGCAGCCGTCGGCCGTGACGCGGTTGGGAACACCGGTGTTGATCGAACCGACGAACACGGTGGCCCGGTCGTCCCTTTCCGGACAGTCGGTCGGCGGCTCACTGTCGACGACGGTGAGGGACAACGATTTCGGCGTGGACGTGTTGCCGGCCTTGTCGGTGGCCCGGTAGAGGAAGGCATGGCTACCGGCCCTGTCGATCACCACCGGCGCCGAGTACTGGAGGTAGGGGCCGCCGTCGAGGGAGTACTCGATCCTGGCCACTCCGGACCCGGCGTCCGAGGCGGACACCGTCACCGTCGCGCTGCCCACGTAGTTGCCGGAGGCGTCCTTCGTCCCGGACACGGTCGCCGACGTCTCCGGCGGCGTCTTGTCCTCCGGAACAGCCGCCACCACGGTGAACTGCACCGACTTCACAGCCGACGTGTTCCCCGCCTTGTCCGACGCCCGATACGACAACGTATGCGCACCGACCTGGCTCACCTGAACCGGCGCCGAATAAGCCGCATAGGCCGCACCGTCCAGCGAATACTCGACCTTCGCCACACCCGACTCAGCATCGGACGCGGACACCGTCACCGTCGCACTGCCCACGTAGTTACCGGAAGCATCCTTCGTCCCCGACACCGTCGCCGACGTCTCCGGCGGCGTCCTGTCCTCCGGAACAGCCGCCACCACGGTGAACTCCACCGACTTCACAGCCGACGTGTTCCCCGCCTTGTCCGACGCCCGATACGACAACGTATGCGCACCGACCTGGCTCACCTCAACCGGCGCCGAATAAGCCGCATAGGCCGCACCGTCCAGCGAATACTCGACCTTCGCCACACCCGACTCAGCATCGGACGCGGACACCGTCACCGTCGCACTGCCCACGTAGTTACCGGAAGCATCCTTCGTCCCCGACACCGTCGCCGACGTCTCCGGCGGCGTCCTGTCCTCCGGAACAGCCGCCACCACGGTGAACTCCACCGACTTCACAGCCGACGTGTTCCCCGCCTTGTCCGACGCCCGATACGACAACGTATGCGCACCGACCTGGCTCACCTCAACCGGCGCCGAATAAGCCGCATAGGCCGCACCGTCCAGCGAATACTCGACCTTCGCCACACCCGACTCAGCATCGGACGCGGACACCGTCACCGTCGCACTGCCCACGTAGTTACCGGAAGCATCCTTCGTCCCCGACACCGTCGCCGACGTCTCCGGCGGCGTCCTGTCCTCCGGAACAGCCGCCACCACGGTGAACTCCACCGACTTCACAGCCGACGTGTTCCCCGCCTTGTCCGACGCCCGATACGACAACGTATGCGCACCGACCTGGCTCACCTCAACCGGCGCCGAATAAGCCGCATAGGCCGCACCGTCCAGCGAATACTCGACCTTCGCCACACCCGACTCAGCATCGGACGCGGACACCGTCACCGTCGCACTGCCCACGTAGTTACCGGAAGCATCCTTCGTCCCCGACACCGTCGCCGACGTCTCCGGCGCGGTGGTGTCGCCGCCGGCTGCGGGGGTGACGACGAGCTCGCCCGTCATCGACTGGTGGCCCGGCATCGCGCAGAAGTAGCGGTACACGCCGGGCTTGAGGTTGACTTCGGCCGTGTACTTGCCCCCGTTGGAATCGAAGGGGCTCGCGAAGATGTTGAGGCTGACGTCGTTGTTGTAGTCGGAGTTCGAGACGTCGAACGTCAACGTGTGGGGCATTCCGGTGGTGTTACCGGTCGCCGCGCTGTTCTCGAACACGATCGTCGTCGGTCCGGCCACCGCGGTGGTGGGGGCCGACGCGTACTTCGTGTAGTCGTCGCCGGCCGTCCAGGTGAGCACCTGGTTCGCCGCCTTCTCGGACCCGCGGCTCGCCGCCGCGTACGCGGCCGGCACGGCCAGCGAGAAGGCCGCGAGGGCGACGGCCACCAGCGCCACCAGCACCGGATGTGCGCGGAATCGGTTGCGTGGCGCTGATCTTGAGAGGGGCGGATCCGTCTTGGCATGGAGCAGTCTTCTGAACACCGCTGCACCTTTCGCGAATTCGCTTGTGCGGCACCGCGCAGGGACTCGCGGTCCCGTCTAGTGGATGTCCAGCCGCCGGGATGAGCGCGTCGAGGGGGTGGTCTCCCGGACCCAACCTCTCTCAAAGTGCGGCAACGTTGGGAAGCTACCGGGCTTTTGACTACTCGCCAAGGTCTATGGCCACAATCCAACCAACTTTGACCTGAGTCTGGAAAAACTGGAGGGGCGCCCGCTACGGTGAGGCGGTCCCGAGGCGAATCCCGTTCGCCCAGCCGTCCCGATTCCCGCCGTATCCGGCACATCGAGCCAGGCCGGACGGCTGCCACCGGAGTCCGATCCGACGACCGCCCGCCTGCCCCACGGGCCTGAAGCCCCGCGCACCACCGCCCACCGCCCTGACGGGACGGCTGCCGTCGGCGGCGGCTCACATCACCACCACGCGACGCCTTCGGGCCCGCACGCGTTCAGAGGATTGGAGAACGATGACCGACTCAGGCGCAGGTACGAGACGCTTCTCCCGGCGGGCCTTCGCCACCGGGGCAGCCGCTGCCGCAGTCGTACCCACGGTGCTCGGCATCACCGCGACCGCCGCCGCCCCGAAGGACAAGCCGGTGGAGGGGAACGGCCAGGGAAACAACAAGGGCACCGTCCGCAACCTGACCCTGTACATGGAGAAGCTGCCGAACGGGGAAATGGGCTACGGCCTGAAGCCGGGCGAGGCGACGATCCCCGGCCCGCTCATCGAGCTGACCGAGGGCGACACGATGAACATCGAGGTCGTCAACAACCTGGACGTCGCCGCGAGTCTGCACGTGCACGGCCTGGACTACGACGTCGCCAGCGACGGCACAAGGATGAACGACAGCGTCGTCGAGCCGGGCGGCCGGCGAACCTACGTCTGGCGCACCCACGCCCCGTCGAACCAGGGCGGGACATGGGAGGCCGGCAGCGCCGGCTACTGGCACTATCACGATCACAACGTGGGGACCGAGCACGGCACGGGCGGCATCAAAAAGGGCCTCTACGGCCCCGTGATCGTGCGCCGCAAGGGCGACGTGCTGCCCGACAAGCAGTTCACGGTCGTGTTCAACGACATGACGATCAACAACCGGGGCGCCCACGACGCGCCCACCTTCAAGGCCGTCCGCGGTGAGCGAGTGGAGTTCATCGTGATCACACACGGGGACTTCTTCCACACCTGGCACATCCACGGCCACCGCTGGGTGGACAACCGCACCGGTATCCTCCAGGGTCCGCAAGACGTGAGCCGGGTCATCGACACCAAGACGGTCGGCCCGGCGGACTCCTTCGGATTCCAGGTGATCGCGGGTGACCGGGTCGGCGCGGGCGCCTGGATGTACCACTGCCACGTCCAGAGCCACTCGGACATGGGCATGGCCGGTGTGTTCCTCGTGACCGAGGCCGACGGCTCGGTCCCCGGCGGCATGCCCCACCACATGGCCGAGGCCGACGGCTCGGCCGCCGACGGCATGCACCACCACTAGAAAGGCAGTGGCGGCGCCCTCGATCCGGGCTCCGCCCCCCAAGCCACGCCCGTCGTACCACCTGACGGTCCGACGGGCGTGTACGACTGCCGCCGGCCGGTCCTCACCCGCAAGGACCTGAGGCGAACCTGTCCTCGTCCCTCCGGCACCCGTCCTTCCCGGGCATCGTGACCGCCCGCCGAGATCCGCCTCACCCGGCGCACGCCGGGTGAGGCGTCCGCGGCAGCCCTCGCTCCATCCCCTGATCACTCTTCCGTTGTCGGATCGAGTCAAGGAGCAAGCATGGGCAAGAGAGACCGGTTCGCCCTCTCACGACGAAGCGGAGCGCCGCCGTCGCGTCCCGCGCGGGCCTCTGGTCACGCGTGGTCCTGGCGCCGCGCCGTCGTCCTGCTGTCCAGCGCCGCGCTGACCGTGGGACTTGCCACGCTGCCGGCCGTGGAGGCGAACGCACAGCCGCCGTCCGGGACCGCCCAGGACGCCGGCGCCGAGAGCCAGGTGAACGTCCTGGTCTTCCACGGACCGGCCGCCAAGCAGGACGACCCCGTGAAGAAGGCCGCGGCGGCGATCGGGAACCTCGGCGAGAAGAACGGGTTCAAGGTCGTCGAGTCCGAGGACGCGGGTGTGTTCACCACCGCGAGCCTCGCCAAGTACCGAGGGGTGGTGTTCCTGTCGGCCGACGGCGTGACCCTCAACGCCGACCAGGAATCCGCGTTCCAGTCGTACATCAAGAACGGCGGCGGCTTCGTCGGTGTCCACGACGCCGCCCGGGCGCAGTCCGACTCCTCCTGGTTCACCGGGCTGATCGGCACCCGGCCCGCCCTGGGCCTGCCCGACGCCGAGAAGGTCGTCGAGAGCGCGGTCAACTCGGACAACCCGCCGAGCGAGACCAAGGACAAGCTGTTCGACGGCAAGGACGACACCAAGTGGCTGGCCCGTACGCCGACCGCCTGGGTCACCATGAAGCTGGACAAGCCGGTCGCGGTGGTCAACTACGCTCTGACCTCCGCCAACGACTACCAGGGGCGGGACCCGAAGGACTGGAAGCTCCAGGGTTCGCAGGACGGCCAGAACTGGACGACCCTGGACACCCGGAGCGGCGAGACCTTCCCGTCGCGGTTCCAGACCAGGCAGTTCCAGTTCACCAACACACAGGCCTACCAGCACTACCGGCTGGACATCACCGCGAACAGCGGTGAGCCGCTGACCCAGCTGGCCGAGCTGCGGCTGTTCAACGCCAACCCGACGCCTCCGCAGGCCTCCAAGGTCCAGCAGGCCGTGGTCGACGTGACGGACCGCCAGCACCCGGCCAACGAGGGCCTGCCGCTCAACTGGACCCGCTCCGACCAGTGGATCAACTGGGACCCGAACCCGGTCGGCAAGGTCCACACCATCGCCCAGGTCGAGGAGTGGAAGTACAAGCCGGGAGCAGGCTCCAACGGCGCGTTCCACCCGATCTCGTGGTGCCGTGACTACGACGGCGGCCGGTCCTTCTACACCGGCATGGGCCGCACCGAGGAGAGCTACACCACCGACACGAAGTTCCAGAGCCACCTCCTCGGCGCCATCCAGTGGACCACCGGTATGGTCCGCGGCGACTGCCAGGCGACCATCGCCTCCAACTACAAGACCGAGCGGCTGACGGCCCAGAACCAGGCGGGGCAGCTCGACCAGATCGGTGAGCCGCACGGTCTCACCATGGCCCCCGACGGCAAGGCCTTCTACATCGGCAAGGCCGCCTGCCCGTCCGGCCCGATCGCCGACTGGAACGACCCCAAGGTCGGCCTGGGCTGCGGCACCATCCACCAGTGGGACCCCAAGACCCAGAAGGTCAAGCTGCTCACCACGCTCGACGTGATGGGCAACCGGGGCAGCGGTAGCGAACTGGTCAAGAACGAAGAGGGCCTCGTCGGCATCACCCTCGACCCGAAGTTCGAGAAGAACGGGTGGATCTACATCTACTGGATGCCGCACGAGTCGATCGACCGCGACAAGCGGATCGGCCAGCGGACGGTCTCCCGGCTGACCTACGACTTCGCGTCCGAGTCCATCGACCAGGGCACCCGCAAGGACCTGCTGCACTGGGACACCCAGATCCACAGCTGCTGCCACGCCGGTGGCGGCATGTCCTTCGACAAGGACGGCAACCTCTACATCGGCTCCGGCGACAACAACTCCTCCGAGGGCTCCAGCGGCTACTCCGGTAACAACTGGACCCAGGACTACAAGGGCGTCTCCTTCCAGGACGCGCGCCGCACCTCCGGCAACACCAACGACCTCAACGGCAAGATCATCCGCATCCACCCCGAGTCCGACGGCACCTACACCATCCCCAAGGGCAACCTCTTCGCGCCGGGCACGGCCAAGACCCGCCCGGAGATCTACGTGATGGGTGTCCGCAACATCGCGCGGCTCTCCATCGACCCGGTGCACAACTGGCTGAACGCCGGCTGGGTCGGTCCGGACGCGGGAGCCTCCAACCCGGAGCTGGGCCCGGCCAAGTACGAGACGGCCACGGTCATCACCTCCGCGGGCAACCAGGGCTGGCCGTACTGCATGGGCAACCGGCAGCCCTACCGTGACCGCAGCAGCACCGACGCCAGCGTCCTCACCGGCTGGTACGACTGCGACCACCTCAAGAACGAGTCGCCGCGCAACACCGGCCTGGTGGACATCCCGCCGGCCCGCGACAACATGATCTGGTACTCGCCCCAGGGCGGCGGGCCGGTCTTCCCCGAGCGCTCCGACGGCAGCGGCGTCCCCAGCTACGTCGACAGCGAGGCCACCTACACCCAGCCGTACCTCAAGGGCGGCGGCCAGGCCATCATGTCCGGTCCGACCTACCACCGCTCCCAGGTGGACACCAAGAGCGGTGTCGCCTGGCCGGCGTACTGGGAGGACAAGTGGTTCATCGGTGACGAGTCCAACGCCAACAACCGGGTCGCGGTGACCCTCGACCCCGACCACATCAAGGACCAGGGCGCGCCGGCCTTCGGTGAGGACGTGCGCAGCATCATCGCGCCCGGCAGCGGCGCCACCCAGCTGCAGAGCTGGATGGATGCCAAGTTCGGTCCCGACGGTGCCCTGTACATGCTCGACTACGCGGGCGGCTTCTTCAGCCTGCACAACAACCAGAAGCTCATCCGCATCTCCTACCAGGGCGGCCCGGCCACCCCGAAGCCGCAGGACGCGGGGGCGCGGGTCATCACCCAGAGCAAGCCGAAGGCGGTGGCGTTCTCCAGCGCCAAGACCGGCGGTGTGGCCTGGGAGTGGGACTTCGGCGACGGCAGCAAGCCCTCGCACGAGGCCAACCCGACGCACACGTACGCCGACTACGGCACGTACCACGCGAAGCTGACGGTCACCTACGCCAACGGCGAGAAGGCCACCGCGACGCTCGACGCCAAGGCCGGCTGCCCGGCTCCCGACGCCCGGCCGACCGTCCAGCTGCTGGACACCGACACGGGCGTCACCAACCACAAGGCCGGAGGCGGCTGCACCGTCAACGACCTGATCGACGACGAGGCCTCCTGGTCGAACCACGGCGAGTTCGTCAGCCACGTCAACTCCGTGGTCAACGACCTCCGCAAGGAGGGCGTCCTCGACAACCAGGAGTCGGCGGCGATCAGCAAGGCGGCGGCGAAGTCCGAGATCGGCAAGGTCGCCGGGTACAAGTCCATCTTCGACGGAACCGCGGCGAGTCTGTCCGACTGGCGGCAGGCGGGTGCGGGTTCGTTCTCGGTCCAGCCTGACGGCACCATGCGCAGCACCGGCGGCATGGGCATGCTGTGGTACGCCAAGGAGGAGTTGAAGGACTTCTCGGTCAGGCTCCAGTTCCGGGACGTGGCTCCGGGTACCGCCAACACCAACAGCGGAGTCTTCGTCCGGTTCCCGGACCCGCGGACACCGCTGGCGGAGCGCCCGGCCGGCAGTTGCGGGACGGTGGGCTCGGCCCGTACCGCCCCCGAGTGGGTCGCGATCTACTGCGGCCATGAGATCCAGATCTACGACGGGGCCACGGGCGAGGTCCAGAAGACCGGTTCCGTCTACAACTTCAAACCGCTCGGCCTGGACAAGGCGGGGGTGACCCCGAAGGGCCAGTGGAACGACTACGAGGTGCGTGCGGTCGGGCAGCACTACACGATCATCCGCAACGGCGTGGTGATCAACGAGTTCGACAACACGCCCGGCAAGTCGTCGTCCCGTGCGGGTGACCCGCCCACGGACCTGCGTCAGTTCCTCAGCGGGTACATCGGGCTGCAGAACCACAGCAACACCGATCTGACCGAGTTCCGCAACATCCGGGTACGAAGCCTGTAGCCGGACAGTAGAAGGAGCCGGGCTCGGGGCGGTCGCCCCGGGCCCGGCTCTTCCTTTTCCCGCTTCCGCGTCGGCCGGTTCGAAGCGTGCGAGCGGTCAGCCCAGCTGGGTGTCCAGCCACTGCAGGACGTCGGGGGTCACGGGGTCGGTGATGTCGGCGAACTCCTCGTGCCTCTTCAGGAACTTGGCCACGTACGGACAGACGGGCACGATCCGCTTTCCGGACTCGCGTACGTCGGTGAGCGCCTCCTGGACCAGCTGGGAGGCGAGGCCCTGTCCGGCGAAGGCGTCGTCGATCTCGGTGTGGTGGAAGACGCGCTGTTCACCGCGGTCGCGGTAGGCGGTCAGTCCGGCGCGCTTGCCGTCGACCAGGATTTCGTAGCGGTGCTTCGCGTCCGCCCGCTGGACGGTCGCAGCGGTGGAGGGCTGGCTCATCGGATGCCTCTCGTCTGGGGTCGGTGACACGTCGAACGGATCAGTGGCGCGGTGGATTCCTGCGCGGCGTGATGACGGCGTTCGGCAGTGCGGGGGCGGGAAGCCGGTCTCCCGGGTACCCCTCGACCACGCCGAAGCGATCGGAGGAGTTCTGCCATGCGTCACGGGCCTTGGCGATGTCCTCGTGGCTGCGCCCGATGAAGTTCCACCACATGACGATCTCCTCCTCGAACGGGGTTCCGCCGAGCAGGACCGTCCGTGCGATGTCGTCCGACTCGTTCGTCAGCGTCAGCGCGTCGACGCCCGGATGGGCGTAGCCCATCTCCGCGGGAGCCACCAGGGTGCCGGCCAGGCGTACCTCTCCCTGGTCGACCAGGAGGCCGTGCTCGAAGCCGGGGTCCACGGCGAGCGTGAGGGCAGCGCGCGGCTGGAGGACGATCTCGGCGCCGAGCAGGGGCGTGAAGGTCCGCACCGGGGAGGCGTGGCCGGCCAGGGAGCCCAGGAAGACCCTGATCTCGGCCCGGTCGATCCGCGCGGGCTCGGGTACGTAGTGCTGGAAGTCCCGTGCGGCGTCGCGGTGCTCCCCCGGCAGCGCCACCCACAGCTGGACTCCGTGCAGGACGGTGGTCCGCGGGGTGGAGACCTCCGAGTGGCAGATGCCGTACCCGCCGGTCATGAGGTTCAGCTCGCCGGGTCGTACGTAGGCGTGGCTGCCCAGGCTGTCCCGGTGCTCGATCTCCCCGCTGAACAGCCAGCTCACCGTCTGGAGCCCGGTGTGCGGATGCGGGGCGACGTCCATGCCGCCCGTCACCGAGACGTCGTCGGGGCCGTAGTGATCGGCGAAGCACCAGGCGCCGATCAGGGTCCGGGTGCGCTGCGGCAGGGTCCGCCGCACGGTCATCGCCCGGGGGCCGCCGAGGGGCACGTCCCGCGCGGTCAGGACGTCGACCCGGGCCGCCTCGGTCGGCCGCTCGCCGTCCGCCGGCCCGCCGCACCGCACTTCCATGGGTTTCGTCTCGGCGTTGCTCACCGTGGACCGCCTCTCCCAAGAATCGTTTTACATTCAACTATCATGCCGCGATAATAGGTCGGCGACACCGGCAGGTACACACGACACGACACACCACACGACAAGGGAGCCGCACAGGCCCCGGAGGAGTCCCAGGTTGAGCACCCACACGACGGAGTCCGCGGACCGGCGGATCTTCATCGACAAGCAGAGCCCCACTGCCTACCGCGCGCTCGTCCAGACCGCGGAAGCGGTCCGTACGGTCGCCGCCGAGGCGGGGCTCGACCGGACGCTCGTGGAACTGGTCAACCTGCGTGTGTCGCAGATCAACGGCTGCGCCTACTGCCTCAACGTACACACCAGGGCGGCCGTGCGGGCGGGCGAGACCACACAGCGGATCGGGGTGCTGGCGGCCTGGCGGGACACCGAGCTGTTCACCCCCGACGAGCGCGCGGCGCTCGCGCTCGCGGAGGCGACCACCGACCCCGGTGACGCGGCGCTTCAGGAGGCCGCGTACGACACGGCCCGCGAGGTGCTCACCGACGACCAGATCTCCGCCGTGATCTGGGCGGCGGTCACCATCAACGCGTTCAACCGGGTCTCGATCATGAGCAGGCATCCGGTGCGGCCGCAGTAGACGGCCCCTGGACGGGGCGGCTCAGCGCTGCCGCAGGTATTCCGCGCCCAGCGCCCGCAACCGGTCGTGGACCCCGGTGTAGGCGCGGGCGCCGCCGAGGATCCGCTTGGGCAGCTTGGCGACCATCGTGTACTGGGTGTCGCAGACGTTCGCCGCCGGTGCCAGCCCGGCCTGGCTGACCAGCTGGTAGGCGTCCAGCTGGTCGAGCCCCAGCAGATCCGCCGTCCACTGCACCAGATCGTGCTGGCTGATCCGGAAGGCGTCCTCCAGGGGGCGCGCGTGGCCCGTGCTCAGCAGGAAGTCGTCGTTCTCCAGCCGCGGCACCGCGGGCGCGCCGCCCTTGACGAGATCCACGGCCACGACCGTGTTCATGGCGGTCTCCACAGCGGTCCCGCACACCTCGCCCTCACCCTGCCGGGCGTGGCCGTCCCCGATGGCGAGCATCGCGCCCTCGACGTTGACCCCGAAGTACACGGTGGTTCCGGCGCGCAGCTCGGGTGTGTCCATGTTGCCGCCGTGCACACCCGGCGAGATGGACATCAGCCGTTCGCCCGCGGCGGGGGCGACGCCGACCGTGCCGTGCATCGGATCCAGCGGCAGGTCCACCGCGAAGTCACTGCGGCGGGCCTCGAACCGGCAGGTGCCGGCCTTGGCGTCGATGGCGTACAGCCAGACCCGCTCCTCCAGCGCCGGATGCAGCATGGCGGTGGTATGGGTGGCGGTCAGCGCGCCGAAGTGCGGGAAGGTGCTGGACACGCCCCAGTCACGGGCCGGGGAGATGTCCACGAAGTGCACCGCCAGCGCGTCGCCGGGTTCGGCGCCGGCGACGGCGATGGGACCGGTGACCGGGTTCAGGTAGGGGAAGGTGCACACCTGGCTGGGCAGGTCGGCCGTTGCGCGTACCCGGCCGCCGAAGCAGTCCTCGGTGGTCAGCTCCACGATGCTGCCGGGCGGCACCGTCACGACGGGCGACCCGCCGCCGAAGGAGTAGGCGTACCGGTCCGGGTCCGTGGGGATGCTGATCACCTGGGCGAGCGTGTTCAATGCGACTCCTTGCCTGCGGGGTGTACGGGATGCGGCGTGGGCGAGCGGCGCCTATCCGTCGCGCGGCGGTGTCGCCGCCGGCTCGTCCGTGGTCTCCATGACGGCCAGGCGCGGTCGGCGACCGGTCAGCAGCAGCCCGGCCAGTACCGCCGCACCGACGCCCAGCCAGACGAACCCCAGTCGCTGCGCGGCGATGTCGGCGTTGAACACGACGTAGGCCAGGATGGCGAAGCCGATGGCGGGCGCGATCAGATGCCGCCAGTAGTCACGGCTGCGCCGGCGGATCAGGTAGTGGACGACCACGGACACGTGCAGGACCAGGAAGGTCGTCAGCGCACCGAAGTTGATCAGAGTGCTCAGCAGAGTCACGCCGTCGTCGCGGGAGTTCATGTAGAGGCCCAGCACCAGCGAGACGGCGGCCGTGAGCAGGGTCGCGTTGACCGGAACCCGGTGCCGTGGGTGAACCCTGGCCAGGAAAGAGGGCAGTTGCCGGTCCCGTGCCATCGCGTAGAGCAGTCGGGAGGTGGCGGCCTGGGCCACCAGCGAGTTGGCGAAGCCCCAGGCCACGGCGGTGGCCGCGGCGGTCAGGGTGGCCAGCCACTCGCCGGAGGCCACGCGGGCCGCGTCGTAGAAGGCGGTGCCGTCGGGGTCGCCCCGGTCGATGAGCTTGTCCGGGTCGGGCACCAGCAGGGAGGCCAGCCAGGTCTGGACGATGAACAGGGCGCCGGCCAGCAGCAGCGCCGCCACCATCGAACGACCGATGGCGCGGGCGGATTCCTTGTTCTCCTCGGCCAGCATCGAGATGCCGTCGAACCCGAGGAAGCTCAGCACGGCGATGGAGACGGCGCCGAAGACCAGCCCCCAGGAGAAGGTCCCGCCGTTGTAGACCGCGGTGAAGTCGAAACCGCGGCCCTTGCCCCGGGCGAGCGCGATCACGCCGATCACCACGAAGGCCGCCAGCACGACGAGTTCGGCCAGCAGCATCACCTTGTTGACCCGCGCGGTCATCCGGATGCCCGCGTAGTTGACCGCGGTGTTGAGTACCACGAAGCCCAGCAGCCAGAGCCACACCGGGACGGCCGGGACCAGCGAGTTCATGGCGATCCCGGCGATCAGGTACAGCAGTCCGGGCACCAGCACGTAGTCGAGGAGGATCATCCAGCCGGAGAGGAACCCGACGGGAGCCGCGATGCCCCGTCCGGCGTACGCGTAGACCGAGCCGGACATGGGGAACGCCCGGGCCATCTGCGCGTACGACAGCGCGGTGAACATCATCGCCACCATGCCGATCGCGTAGGTCAGGGCGACCATGCCGCCGGAGCCCTGGAAGACGCTGCCGAAGATCCCGAAGGGCGCGATGGGCACCATGAAGACCAGCCCGTAGACCAGCAGGTCGCGGAAGGTCAGGGAGCGGTGGAGTTCTTGCCGGTAGCCGTAGTTCTGGAGCGAGTCGGGAGGCGGATGTTCGGCCATCGCGTTCTCCTCACTGCTGGGTGCCGGAACTGCGGGGAGAGCGTAGGGCCAGTCGGTTCCGGACGGAAGCGTTACGGTGGGGACGGGCCGGTCGGTCGCGCCCCGGCCGCGTGGCCACCGCTCATGGGCGAGGGCGAACCGAAGAGCGCCCCGGGTGATGGTCCCCAACAGGCCGTGCGCGCCCGGCCCAGTCACGTGCGCTGCTCGCCACATGGTCCCCAGGAACGATCGAGGGGCCTTCTCAGATGTCTTCTGAAAAGGCCCCTGACCGGCGACTTCGCAAAGTCGGGACGACAGGATTTGAACCTGCGACCCCTTGACCCCCAGTCAAGTGCGCTACCAAGCTGCGCCACGTCCCGGTGCGTTCGTGCGGGGATCCGCCCGAACGCGCAGGTGAACCTTACCTTACGCGGGCGGGTGCGGCCGATTTCCGGCTATCCCTCCGCCCCCGTGTAGGCGGCGGTGGTGCGGTCGGCGGCCTCGCGTGCGCGGGCCGGGTCCTCGCCGCTCGCGACGTTGGCCGCGTACCACCCCTCGCTGCTCGCGGCGACGAATCGACGGCCCTCCTCGGAGCCCATCCAGGCCATGGCCTCGCGGGAGTCGACCGGAGCGCCGCTCGACAGGTGGAGGGTCAGACCGATGAGCATCATGTCCCAGCCGACCCCGACCGCGCCGGGGCCGAACTCGCCCCACTTGGTGTCGTCGATGTGGAAGAGGTGGTCCAGCTCGAAGCGCGTGCCGCCGCCGTCCCGCGGGGTCAGGCGCAGCTCGATCCAACTGGTCTCGCCGCCGTACTCCCAGGTCGCGGCGAAGCCCTTGGGCGGGTCGCAGCGTTCGATCGTGCCGCCGGCGTTGCCTTCGAGCTGGTAGTGGCCGTCCAGGCGGAGTTCGCCGGTGACGGGGAGGAACCAGCGCGGGATGCGCTCGGGGTTGGTGCAGGCGTCCCAGACGTCGTCGAGGGGGGCGTCGTAGGACTGGCTCACGGTGACCACACGGGCCTCGGCCGCCTTGAAGACGCGGCGGCCGACCTGGCGGTCCACGGCGTTGATCTGATGGGTCACGTCGATCATGGGGTGCTCCTCGGGGGGTCGTCGGCACCGCGCAGCCGGCGTTCGCGCCTGCCGCGGGCCAGCTCGGTGGCCAGCGCGTCCAGGGGCTGGGCCCAGAAGCCGCGGAACCGGTCGAGCCAGGCGTCGACGTCCCTGAGCGGTGCGGAGTTCACCGCGTACAGCCGCCGGGCGCCCTCGGGGCGGACGGTCGCGAAGCCGTTCTCCCGCAGCACCTTCAGATGCTGCGACACCGCGGGCTGCGAGATCCCGAACTCCGCCGTGACGGCGTCGCAGACGGCGCCGGAGGTCTTCTCGCCGTCGGCGAGCAGTTCCAGTATCCGCCGCCGGACGGGGTCGCCGAGGACGTCGAACGCGTGCATGGCCGCCAACGTATCACCCACCACTTATATAAGTCACCACTGATACGCCATCCGGCGCGGCCCCGGAGCCCGGCAGACCCTCAGCGCGTGCGCCGGGCCGCCTCTGCGGCCTCGTGTTCACCCTCGACATCCTTGGCGTAGACGAGGAAGTCGTCGACCATGCGGTGGAAGAGCGCCGCGAGGCGGCGCAGGTCCTCCGGGGACCAGTCGGCCAGGGCGAGCTGCATACCCCGGGCCCCGACCTCCCGGATGCGGGAGATGGCGTCCTTACCGAGGTCGGTGAGCCGGATGCGCTGGGCACGACGGTCGTCGGGGTCGGGAATCCGGATCACATGGCCGGAGCGCTCCAACTGCTGCACCGTGCGCGTGACGTGGGAGGCCTCAACGCCCAGACGGTTGGCCAGCTCCCCCGGCCGCTGCGGCTCGCAGTCGGCGATCTGGCGCAGCAGGGCGACCGCCGCCCGGTCCAGCGGCACCCCGGCCAGACTCATCAGCCTCTCGTGCTGCCGGGCCCGTGTCCCCAGGTAGGTGATGCGCATCAGGGCGCGCTCGATCTCGGCCACTTCGGGCGAGACGGGTCCGGTGGGCAACGATGGAGTGACCATACCCGCAACTTTACCATATCATTGCCTTACTCAAGTAATTTGCTGCGACCTTGGAACGCAGTACGGCGACGTGTACGCGGAGCCGTCTTCCCGACCGGTCACGCCCCGGGCCCCGTCCCCGGGGACGGCTGGGACGTCCCCGGGGACGCGGGGACGGCATCCCGGAGGCGTGGCGCGGAAACGCTGGGCGGCATGCGATCACGACGCGTGATCGCAGGAACGACAGCCCGGAGGTTTCCATGATCCGACGGACCCTCACCAGCGGTGTGCTGGCCGCGGTCGCGACGCTCGCGCTCGTGCCCACGGCGGCCGACGCCGCCCCGGCCCACCCCGGCTCACGCCCGGCCGTGTCGGCGCTCGCCCCGCACCTGCTTCCCCCGATGCTGCCCGAGCCCGCCCAGCCGGCGCGTCACGTCAACCGCTGGGCGACGCACCACCGTTCGATCCACTCCCTCGGACGCGTGGTCACGCACCGCCGGGCACTGAACGTCCGCTCCGGCCCCAGCACCCGGTACCGGGTGGTCGGCGTCCGGCACTCACACCGTCTGGTGGCGCTGAAGTGCCGGACGCACGGGTCATGGGTGGGCGGCACCCGGCAGTGGTACCGCCTCGCGCACGCACGGGGTTACGTCTCCGCGCACTACGTCCGGGTACGGAGCACCCTGCCGTGGTGCTGACGCGCCGTCACGCACGTACGCGGTGACCGGCCGGGCCCGTCCAGGAGCAGCACGCTCCCGGACGGGCCGTCCGTTCGAGGTGTGTCGGTGCCCTCAGCCCGGGAAACCATCCCGACAACCGGGGCGAAACGCCCAAAGCGGGAGTGGAGTCGGGAGCAGCAGCATGCGGCAACCCCAAGGAACGGCAGCATCAACCGGGCAGTTGACGACAGCCCTGCGCGAGCTGCGGGACCGTACGGGTCTGAGCCTGGCGGCCCTGGCCGCGCGCACTCCGTACAGCAAGTCCGCCTGGCACCGCTATCTGACCGGGGCCAAGCACCCGCCCCGGTCGGCCGTGGAGGCGCTCGCCCGGCTCGCGGGCGCCGATCCGGTCCCGGCGCTGGCCCTGTGGGACGCCGTCGGCGAGTCGCCTTCCGTGGCCGCCGAGCCCGATCCCGGGCCTGATTCCGATCCCGGACCGGATCCCGGACACAAGTCCGGAGCCGAGCCCATCCCCCGTCCCGAGGCCGAGTGCGCGTCCGAGCCGGCGAATCCGTTCAGGGCGCGGCTGAGACGCCTGCCGCTGCTGACGGCCCTCGCCCTGCCCGCCGCGGCCACCGCGGTGGCCGCGGGCCTCCTCACGCCCTCCCCCGGCAGGCCACCGGGCGCCCGGGTGGTGATGGCGTCGCCACGCTGTCACAGCGCCTCCTGTCAGGGCGAGTTGCCCGATGCCTCGTCCTGTGCCGGGGACGCGCGCACCCAGAGCGCCGTGGCGGGCGCGACGTACACCGTGTGGCTGCGGTACTCGCCCTCCTGCCGTACCGCCTGGTCCCAGGTGCGGGTACGGGGCGCGGTCGCCCGGGAGATCTCCGTACGGGTGGGCGGGAACGTTCTGTCGGCCACCTACGCCGCCGCCGACGCCAGCGGCGACACGAGCCCCATGATCAGCGTCTCCTCCCCGCGGGGTGTGGAGGCCTGCGCCGAGGTCGAGGGGAAGCTGGCCTGCACCGGCCTGGACCCCGACGCGCCGGACCACCCGTGACGCCCACGGAAAGGGCGGGAGTGTCAGCTCGCGGCCAGGAGGTCCTGGCGGGGGCTGCTCTGCGCGGGGTCCTTCCGGCTCCGCAGGGCCGCGATGCCGATGAAGACCGTGGAGGAGACGCCGGCCAGCGCGAAGGCCGTGAAACCCCAGTCGCCGCGGTCGGCGGCCAGCAACTGGCCGCCGAGCCAGGGGCCGAAGACGGCGCCGAAGCGGCCCATGCCGGAGGTCCAGCCGACGGCGGTGGCGCGGTTTCCGGCGTTGGAGCGGATGGAGACCGTGGCGTAGATCATGGTCTGCGCGCTGTTGAGGAACACACCGGTGAGGAACACCACCGTGAACGTCAGCGCCGGCGGCATGTGGACGCTGAGCAGGAAGACCCCGGCGGCGGTCAGCGCGAACCAGATCGCCGAGATGCGCGGGGCGCCGAAGCGGTCGGAGGCGCGGCCGGCGACGAGCATGCCCACGATGCCGCCGAGGTTGAACAGGACCACGAAGGTGAGCGCGGAGCCCAGGTTGTAGCCCTCGCCGCGCATCAGGGTGGGCAGCCAGGTGGCGACGCCGTAGACGAGGAGCAGACCGCCGAAGGAGGCCAGCCAGTACAGCAGGGTCTGGATCCACTCGCCGCCGCGGAAGAGGCCGGCCAGGGCGGCCCAGCGGTCGGCGCCCTCCTTGCGGGCGGGCGCCGCGGGCAGCTCCACCGCGTAGCGGGCGGCCAGTTCACGGGCCTCGTCGGCGCGGCCCTTGGCGACGAGGAAGCTCAGCGACTCCGGCATGGCCTTGGCGAGCACCGGCACGAACAGCAGCGGGGCCACGCAGACCCAGAACGCGGCGCGCCAGCCGACGGGCTCCACGAGCCACTTGGCCACGTAGGCGGAGAGGATGCCCCCGGCGTGGTGAGCGGTCATCAGGGCGCCGACGGTGAGGGCGCCGCGGCCGCCCCGGGCGTAGTCCGTGACCATGCTGATCGCGGTGGGCAGCAGACCGCCGAGACCGACGCCCGCGATGGTCCGGCCGAGACCGAACACCGTGACGCTGCCGGAGACCGCGCACAGGCCGGAGGCCAGGGAGAAGAGCGCGACACAGGCGACCATGAGCTTCTTGCGGCCGATCCGGTCGGCGACCGTGCCCGAGGTCAGCGCGCCGACGAGCATGCCGAAGGTGGCGTAGCTGCCGAGGTCGCCGGCCTGGCCGGGGGTGATCCCGAGGGCCTTCTGCTCCAGCATGTGCGGCAGCACCGAGCCGTAGATGAACATGTCGAGGCCGTCGAAGAGCACGGCCAGCCAGCACAGACCGACGACCAGCGCGGCCAGTCTGCTGCCGCGCCCGGACAGAGCGGTGGAGGAGGACATCGTTGCTACCTCTCGTACGTGGGTGCGCTAGACGCTAAGGAGCCCCGAAAAAAGAGTCAACGTTTTTGTCAACAATCTCAGCAACAATCAGGGCGCGTGGTCCGCGGGCTGTGGCCTCGGAACCGAAGGAGGGCCGCACACCACCGTGTGCGGCCCTCGCTCGTCCCTTCCGTCTCAGCCGACGGGGGGTGTTCCGTGGGTGTGGAAGGACTCGATGGTCCGCAGGCCCCAGGCCTGCCCCTTGGCCCGGTCGGCCTCGGTCCAGGTGATCAGCGGCCAGTCCGGCGCCAGCACCAGCCGGGTGAGCGGGTTGCACAACTCGACGCGGTTGCCGCCCGGTTCGTAGACGTAGAGGAAGAACGTCTGCTGGATGGCGTGCTTGTGCGGACCGGTCTCGATGAACACTCCGCTGTCGATGGCGAGATCGGCGGCGCGCAGGATGTCCTCACGGGTGTCGGTGGCGAAGGCGATGTGGTGCAGCCGGCCGCTGGAACCCGTCCAGTCCTCGGTATAGACGACGTCGTACGACTTGTCGGTGAAGGTCAGCCAACGGGCCGCGATCCTGCCGGAGTCCAGCCGTATCTGCTCGGTGGGCCGGGCACCCAGCACCCGCTGCTGGAACTCGGCGTTGGCGAGCACGTCGGCGGCGAGGAAGTTGACGTGGTCCAGACGGCGCACGCCCACGCCCCGGTTGGGCTTGGCCTGGGGCTGGTTCTTCAGCGCGGGCTTCAGCTCGCCGGGGGCCCGATGGTGCTCGCTCTCCCAGTAGAGCGCGTGCTCGTGCCCGTCGGGGTCGGTGGTGACGTACAGCCTGCCGAGTCCGGGTTCGTCCTCGGTCCAGCGGCCGGGGCGGCCCGTCTCCTCGATCGCCTTCACCCGGCGCTGGAGGGCTTCCTCGCTGGACGTCCGCAGGGCGAGCCGGCCGAGACCGGGCTGGTCGCGGGCGGTGAGCACCAGGCTGTGGTGCTCGTAGTCGTCGAAGGTGCGCAGGTGGACGGTGTCGCCGTGCCGCTCGTTGACGGTGAGCCCGAGGTAGTCGGTGAAGAAGGCGACGCTGGCGTCCAGGTCCGGGGTGAACAGCTGGGCGTGGCCGATATGGGCGATGTCACGAAGGGGCGGAGCCATCGTTGCCTCCAGGGGTTCGTGCGGGGGCGGGGGTGGGGGCGGCGGGAAGGACACCGGCCGGCCGGGGGAAGACGGTGCCGTCGAAGATCTTGCGCGCGGTGCGCACCACGGCGGTGCGGCGGGCGACGGGAGGGGCGTCACCGGCGCCGGGTACGACGTCGGTGTCGACCTCCAGCAATCCGGTGGGGTGTTCGATGCGCATACGGTGGCCCTCGGCGGGCGGCCGTGCGATGCCCTCGGCCACGCTGCCGGGGAGGGCGAGTCCCGCCGCCACGCTCGCGGCGCCGAGGACGCCGATGGAGGTGTGGCAGCGCACCGGGATGAAGGTCCGGGTCGTCACGGCACCGCCGTTCCGGGGCGGCGCCAGCAGGCTCAGTTTGGGCACGGTCGCGGACTCGACGTCGCCGAGGCCCATGAGCGGGCCGGCTGCCAGCCGGATCTCCCGCAGCCGGTCGGCCAGTTGCCGGTCCTCCTCCAGTTCCGCCGGATCCTCGTAGCCGGTGACCTTCAGCGCGGTGGCGGGGATCAGCACGGTCGGCATGCCGTTGTCCACGCACGTCACGTCCGTACCGGCGATCGTGTCCCGGACCCGGCCGGTGGGCAGCAGCGGGCGGCCGGCGGCCGGGAACTCGATCATCACCGGAGCGGCGGTGCCAGGTACCCCGGAGATCGCGGCGCGGCCGGTGTGGTCGACGCGCCCGCCGGGGGTGGGAAAGGTCGCGACCGCCGACTCCCCGGTGTTGCGCATCCGGATCCGTACCGAGGTCTCGCCGTCCCCGGGAGGCACGAGTCCTCGCTCGACGGCGAACGGCCCGACTCCGGCGAGGATGTTGCCGCAGTTCTGGCGGTCCGTCACCTCAGCTCGGTCGACGGCCACTTGGAGGAAGAGGTAGTCCACGTCCGCCGCGGGGTCGGCGGAGGCGGAGACCACGGCGACCTTGCTGGTGAGCGGATGGCCGCCGCCGAGACCGTCGATCTGGCGCGGGTCGGGACTCCCCATGATCCGCAGCAGCAGGTCGTCGCGGGCGGCGGGGTCGGTGGGCAGGTCCTCGGCCAGGAAGTACGCGCCCTTGGAGGTGCCGCCGCGCAGGAGCGCGCAGCGGACCCCCTCGGCTCCGGTCACTCCCCGGCTCCGTCCCGCACATGGTCGTCGTACGCCTGCCAGGTCACGCCCAGTTGCGCGAGGTTGTCGCGCAACCCGTAGCGGTCCAAGCCGAGTTGGCCGTCCAGGAAGGCGGCCCGGGCGGCGGCCTCCTTGGCCTCCCTCACCTCGGACGCCGCGACCGTCCGCCGGGCCTTCTCACGCGCCACGACCACCACGCCGTCGTCGTCGGCGAGGATCACGTCGCCGGGCCGGACCACCTGACCGCCGATCGCCACGGGGACGTTGACCGAGCCGCCGGTCGCCTTCACGGTGCCCTGCGCGTACACGGCGGCGGCCCAGGCGGGGAAGCCCATCCCGCGCAGCTCGGCGACGTCCCGGACCCCCGCGTCGATGACCAGGCCGCGCACCCCGCGCCGCTTCAGCGCGGTCGCGAACAGCTCGCCGAACATGCCGTCGGTGGAGGGCGAGGTGGTGGCGACGACCAGGATGTCGCCCTCGCCGCACTGCTCGACGGCGGCGTGGATCATGAGATTGTCGCCGGGCCAGGACAGCACGGTCACGGCGGTGCCGGCCACCCGTACGCCGTCCTGGACCGGGCGCAGGCGCCCCGGCAGCAGACCGGTACGGCCCATGGCCTCGTGGACGGTGGCCACACCGTACCCGGCGAGCGCCCGTACGTCCTCGGCGTCGGCCTTCGGAGGGTTGGTGACGATCACGCCGCTCATGCCAGCTCCTTCGTGACCTGCGGGTAGGGGCGCATGTAGGCCTCGGCCATGGTCTTGTGCGGAAGGCCGAGGTTGGGGCCGGCGTTGCGCTTGAGCTGGACGCCGCGGCGGACGGCGAGGTCGGTGTAGTAGTCCCACAGGTGCCGCTGGGCGCCCAGGCACTCCATCGCCTCGCGTTTGGTCTCCCACACCTCGGTGATGTCCAGCAGCACTTCGGGCCTGAAGCCGCTCATCTCCGGCTGGTGCGGCTCGAAGTAGAAGACGGGCGGGGCACCGATGATCTCGCCGGGGCCGGGGTAGCCGATGGCCTGCGCGAGTACACGGGCCTCCAGCGCCATGCGGTTGGCGGCCGGATGGTCACCGTTGTACGGGTCCTCCACCGGGTGGGTGAGGACCACGTCGGGCTGGGTCTCACGGTGAACAGCGACGAGCCGGTCGGTCAACTCGGGCGTGGGAACGAGGGGGTAGTCGCCGGCGTCGAAGTAGAGGATGCCGGCGCCGAGCGCGGCCGCGGCCTGCTCGGCCTCCGCGCGCCGTATCTCCTTGATCTCCTCCAGGTTCCTCCCCTCGCGCCAGGCCTTGGCCGACTCGCCGCGCTCGCCGAAGGTCAGGCACGCGATGGTGACCTTCTCACCGCGCGCGGCGGCCAGGGCGATCGCTCCGCCCGCCCGCCACACGAAGTCCCCGGCGTGCGCGGTGACGACGAGTGTCGATCGTGGCCGGGACCGGTGTCGCCCCTGGTCCAGCGAAGTCGAGGGCTGGGGCGAGGGCGCGCCTGGATGCGTCATTGCTCATACTCCGTGCCGTGGTGGACAGGTGTGCGCCCACGGCTCGCCGCCGTACGCGCGGCGCACGGTCGCGCGACCTCCCTGCCGGGCGACGCGTCAGTCGCGCAACGCGTCGATCACGCTGGTGAGGTGGGCGCGGACGGCCGCCTCGGCCGCCTGCGGGTCCCTGGCCCCGATCGCCTCGATCATGGCCAGGTGCTCACTCAGGGACTGCTGTGGACGTCCCGGCCGCAGCGCCAGCTGAAAGCGGTGCCGCACCAGTTGCGCGTTGAGCCGTTCCAGCAGTTCCACGGCCGTGCGCTGGCCGGAGAACTCCCGGATGCGGGCGTGCAGTTCGTGGTTGAGATCGGAGTAGGTGACCGGCTCGCCCTCCTTCACGGCCTTCTCCATCGCCGCGCCGAGGTCCACGAGTTCGGCCAGCTGCTCGTCGCTCGCCGCGACGGCCGCCTTGGCCGCGCACAGCCCTTCGAGGACCATGCGGCACTCGGTGATGGCGACCGCTTCCTCCACGGTCACCACCCGTACCCGCGAACCCCGGTTGCGGATCCGCTCGACCAGGCCCTGAGCCTCCAGATCGATCAGCGCCGCGCGGATGCTGGCCCGTGTCACACCGAACTGCTCGGCGAGTTCGTTCTCCACCAGCCGCTGAGCCGGTGCCATCTCGCCGTGCAGGATCGCCTGCCGCAGCCGCGTGAGCGCATGCTGCTTGGCCTGCTCCCCGCTGCTCGGACGGGCTTGGTTCGGCATCGTGCCCTCCCTGAGTGAGTGCGTCTCGAACCTAAATCTAGCGAGACAAGATTGTCAACAATTTTGTTGGTCATACTGCCCGCGCGCACCTGCCCCCTGTGCCTGCCCGCCAAGGCCCGCTCGCACCTGCCGGGCTTCCCGCGGGAAGCGACGAAGTGTCCGTGGGCCGGGGCCGATCCCCCACACTCTGTCCACGTTCCCGTGCCGTCCGCCCCGGCTAGGGTCACGGCATGACGCACAGTTTCGTTCTGCACGTTCCCGACGCCGACCTCGAGCCCGAGCCGCTCGACCCCGAGCAGATCGTCTCCGGGACGCCCGAGGTGACCGGCAAGGTGGTCTGGGAGTCGGCCGACGGCCGGCAGATCCGCGGGATCTGGCAGATCACCCCCGGGGTCGTCACCGACGTCGAGGCGGACGAGTTGTTCGTGGTGATCAGCGGCTCGGCGACCATCGAGGTCGAAGGCGGGGCGACCCTGCACGTCGGCCCCGGCGACATGGCGGTACTGCGCGAGGGCGACCGCACGAAGTGGACGGTGCACGAGACGCTGCGCAAGGCGTACGCGATCAACCTGTGAGGCACGTCGCGGGGTTCAGCCGGCCACCGGGTGCGGCGGCATGTTGTACGGGGTCACCACCTGGATCGCCGACGGAAGCGTCGGTCCCGCGGGCGGCAGGGCCCCGTGGGCCCGCATCACCAGGTGGCAGGCCTCCCGCATGTCCTGCCGCAGGTCGTGGTGGAGCACGGCGGACAGGCGGTGCTCGCGCAGCAGACGGGTGTTGTCCTGGTCGAGGTCGTGCGCGATGAACACCGCGCACTCGTGGCCGAGGTCCGCGAAGGCCCGCAGGGTGGCGATGTTGCCGCCGCCGATCGAGTAGACCGCGCGGATCTGCGGGTCGCGCTCCAGGGCGGCCCGCACGAGGTCGTACTGCGTGGCGTCCAGTCCCTGCCCCTCGGCGATCTCCACCAGCGCCCGCCCGGGGTGGCGGGCGCGCATGGCACCGCGGAAGCCCATCTCGCGTTCCTCCTCGTTGCGGAAGAAGCCGCTGCTGAGGCTGGTGAGCACATTGCCGGGCCGGTTGCCCAGCCACTGGCCCATCAGGTACGCGGCCGTCGCGCCCGCCGCCCGGTTGTCGCTGCCGACGTAGCCGAGCCGGGCGCTGGCGGGCAGGTCGGTGACCAGGGTGACGACCGGGATGCCCGCCGCCACCAGCCGGCCGACCGCCGCGCTGACCTCGGGGACGTCCGGGGCCTTGAGGATCACGCCCTGCGAGCCGCGCCGCGCGATCCGGTCGAGTACGGCGATCTGCTCGCGCACCGGACCGGTCTCGCGGAAGTGGAAGCGGGAACGCACCACGGCCGGGTGCAGGGACGGCAGTTCGGCCTCCAGGGCGGCCCGTACGGCGGTGCTGAACCGCTCGGGTGCCTGCATCACGATGTCGACCATGAAGGTGCGGCCCACCAGCCGGACCTGGGTGCGCTGCCGGTCGAGGTCGGCGATGGCCCGGTGCACCTCCCGCGCGGTGCTCTCCCGCACCCCGCCTCGGCCGTTGAGCACCCGGTCGACGGTGGCCTCGCTCAGCCCTGCCTGACGTGCTATCTCGCGGATCGGGAAGGGGTGGCCCATGCGGCAGGCTCCTTGGGAGGTTCCCTGAGGGGTTTTTGATGGCTCACTGCTGGTTGTTCGAGGTGTTTGTACTGACAAGAATGGCAGGACGCGACGGCCCTCGTGGCCGGGTCCGCCGACGACCGTCCCCGTGACCGAGTCCGCCCGTCACCGTCCCCGAGTCCGCCCATGACCGTCCCCGTCACCGAGCCCGCCCGACGACCGTTCCTCGGCCGCGTCGCCCGACGACCGTTCCTCGGCCGCGTCGCCCGACGACCGAAAGGACGACGATGTCCTCCACCCCCGTACACCGCCGCGTCCGGCTGTCCGAGCAGGACTGCGACCTCGACTCCTTCCGCGCGCTCGTCGAGCGGGCGACCGATGCCGCCGACTACCCGCACGCCTCGTCGGTGGTCCACGACGTCCTCGTCTACGACGCCGAGCGGCTGCGCGGGCCCGCCGACCCCGCCGCCCGCGACGCCCTGCGGGCCGAACTGGTCCACGCCCTGGACGAGGGCCCCGGCATCGTGGTGTTCCGGGGCGCCTTCCCCGACACCTCGGTGGTCGACCGGGCCACCGCCGTCTTCCGCGCCCTGATCGCCGAGCAACGCGCCTCGGGCGCGGGCGCCGGGGACCACTTCGCCAAGCCGGGCGCCAACGACCGGGTGTGGAACGCCCTGGAGAAGGCGGCGCTGCACGACCCGGAGACGTTCGCCGACTACTACGCGAACGACGTCCTGGCGCTGGTCGGCGAGGCCTGGCTGGGCCCCGGCTACCAGGTCACCTCGCAGATCAACGTGGTCAACCCGGGCGGCGCGGCCCAGACGGCGCACCGCGACTACCACCTGGGGTTCCTGGCCAACGAGGTCGCCGCCGCCTACCCGGCGCACGTCCACCGGCTCTCCCCCGTGCTGACCCTCCAGGGCGCGGTCGCGCACTGCGACATGCCCGTGGAGTCCGGTCCGACGATGTACCTGCCGTACTCGCAGCGGTACGAGCCGGGGTACCTCGCGTGGCGACTGCCCGCGTTCCAGGCCTACTTCGAGGACCACCACGTGCAACTGCCGCTGGCCAAGGGGGACGCCGTCTTCTTCAACCCGGCGCTCTTCCACGCCGCCGGGACGAACCGGTCGGCGGACGTCCGGCGCATGGCCAACCTGCTCCAGGTCTCCTCCGCCTTCGGGCGGGCGATGGAGACCGTGGACCGCGAGGCCGTCGCGGGCGCCGTCTTCCCGGTGCTGCTCAAGCGCAAGGCGGAGGGTGCCGACGCCGCATGGCTGGACCGCGTCGTCGCCGCGAGCGCCGAGGGCTACCCGTTCCCCACCAACCTCGACAGCGATCCGCCGGTCGGCGGTCTGGCGCCGCCCTCGCAGGCGGACCTCGTACGGCGGGCGGTGCGCGAGGAGTGGACACCGGACGCGCTCCGCGCGGAGCTGCGGGCCGCCGCCGGGCGACGCGAGAGCTGAGGAGAGTCATGGGATTTCTCGACGGATCCACGAACGGTCTGCTGCACGGCAAGGTCGTCCTCGTCAACGGCGGCAGCCAGGGTGTGGGGGCCGCGATCGCGCGAGCCGCCGTCCGTGAGGGCGCCGTGGTCGCCGTGACCGGGCGGCGGACCGAGCCGGGCGAGGACCTGGTGGCGGAGCTGACGGCCGCCGGGGGCAAGGCGATGTTCGTCCGGGCCGACCTGGCCGACGCGGAGCAGGCCAGGGGGTCGGTGGCGCGGGTGGTCTCCGCGTACGGACGGATCGACTGCCTGGTGAACTCCGCGGGGCTGACCTCGCGCGGCACGCTCCTCGACACCACGCCCGAGCTGTTCGACGCGCACATCGCGGTCAACCTCAAGGGGCCGTTCTTCGCGATGCAGGCGGCGGTGGCAGACATGGTGGCCCGCGGGGCACCGGGCACGGTCGTCAACATCATCACGTCCTCGGCGCACGGCGGACAGCCGTTCCTGGCGCCGTACGTCGCCGCCAAGGCCGGCCTGGCCGGGCTCACCCGCAACGCCGCGCACGCCCACCGCTTCGACCGGGTGCGGATCAACGGCCTGAACATCGGCTGGACCGCGACCGAGGGCGAGGACGCCACCCAGCGTGCCTTCCACGGCGCCGGTGACGACTGGCGGGAGCGGGCCGGAGAGCGGCTGCCGATGGGCAGGCTCGGCCGGCCCGACGAGATCGCCGACTTCGTGGTCCTGCTGCTGTCCGAGCGGTCCGGCGTGGTCACCGGATCCGTGATCGACTGGGACCAGAACGTGCTCGGCGGACTGGACTGACGTACTGCCGCACCACTCGCGCGACCACGCCCCCCGCCACGCACGACCCACGCACCAAAGGAGCATCAGCCCCCATGCGTATCGGAATCCTCGGCCTCGGCCGGATCGGCGCCTTCCACGCCGAGACCCTCTCCGGACTCGACACGGTCGAGTCGCTCGTCCTCGCCGACCCGTTCACGGACGCCGCCAAGACCGCCGCCGAGCGGTTCGGGGCGGAGGTGGCCGACTCGGCCGAGGCGGTCCTGGCCGCCGGGGTGGACGGCGTCGTCGTGGCCGCCGCGACCGACGCCCACCCGGCGCTGATCCTCGCCGCCGTCGACGCCGGTGTCCCCGTCTTCTGCGAGAAGCCGGTGGCCCGCACCATGACGGAGGGCGTCGAGGTCCTCAAGGCGGTCCAGGGCAGCGGTGTGCCCGTGCAGATCGGCTACAACCGCCGCTTCGACGCCGGTTTCGCCGCCGCACGGGCCGCCGTGCGGGCGGGCGAGCTGGGCAGGCTGCACACCGTGCGGTCCACCACGCTCGACCCGGCGCCGCCGCCGGCCGCGTACATCGCCGCCTCCGGCGGGATCTTCCGGGACTGCTCGGTGCACGACTTCGACATCATCCGCTGGGTGACCGGGCGGGAGGTGACCGAGGTGTACGCCGTCGGCGGCAACCGGGGCGCCGACTACATCAGGGAGGCGGGCGACGCCGACACCACGGGCGCGGTGCTCACCCTGGACGACGGAACGATCGCGGTGGTCTCCAACAGCCGCCACAACGCCCGCGGTTACGACGTCCGCATGGAGCTGCACGGCTTCGAGGACTCGATCGCCGTCGGTCTGGACGACAAACTGCCGCTGCGCTCCGTCGAACCCGGGGTGAGCTTCCCCGCCGGCACCCCGCACGACTTCTTCATGGACCGCTTCACCGCCGCCTACCGCGCCGAACTCACCGCGTTCACCGAGGTCGTGGCCGGCCGGCTGCCCTCCCCGTGCACGGTCGCCGACGCCCTGGAGGCCGGCTGGATCGCCGAGGCCTGCGCCCTGTCCCTCCACGAACACCGCCCGGTCCGCATCGATGAGGTACGCACCATCTGACCCACCGGGACGAGACCGCCGACGTGGACTCCATGGCCCCGGCGACCGGCCCTGCGGGCCCGTGTGAGGGGGGCGTCCGGGTCGCGGCGCCGGTCTTGCGACCCGGGTGACCGACCCCGCGGGCCACGTGACCCGACCATGCGGCCCGCTGCGGGCCGCATGGTCAGGTGGGCGGGCCCGCCCCCGCGAGTGCGGCGCGTTCGCGGGCTGTGCGGACCGTTGTCGAGAGGGTGGCGATGTCGTAGGCGCCGTGGTGGCGGCGGCCGTTGACGAAGAAGGTCGGGGTGCCGGAGACGGCGCTGAGGTCGGCCGACTCCACGTCGTCGGCCACCCGCTGCGCGCCCTTGCGCTCCCGCAGGTCCCGGCGGAAGCGGTCCATGTCGAGGCCGATCTGCTCGGCGTAGCGCAGGAGGTCCTTGGGGCCCAGGTCGCCCTGGTGGCTGATCAGGACGTCGTGCAGCTCCCAGAAGCGGCCCTGGCGGGCGGCGCCCTCCGCGGCCTCGGCGGCGAGCTGCGCGTTCGGGTGGACGTCGGTCAGCGGCAGGTGCCGCCAGACGTAGCGCACGTCGTCGCCGAAGTCGGCGAGCAGCTCCCGCACGACCGGCTCGGCGAGTCCGCAGTACGGGCACTCGTAGTCGCCGTACTCGACCAGCGTCACCGGGGCGTCGAGCGGCCCGCGGACGTGGTCGCGCTCGGGGTCGACGGGCTCGCCGAGGTCGACGATGACCCGGCCCCGGCCCAGCAGCGCGCGGGCCCGACGGCGCGGGGGCAGCAGGGAGAGGACCCCGGTCACCAGCCAGGTGACGGCGAAGGAGCACAGGACGGTCGCCAGGATGCCGATCTTCGCCTCCTCCAGCCGGGTTCCGCTGAAGGCGAGGGTGGCGATCAGCAGGGACACGGTGAAGCCCACCCCGGCCAGGCCGCCGCCCGCGGTGATGGCGCCCCAGCCGATCGGCGGGCGCAGCCGGCCGCGGCTCAGCCGCACGGCAAGCCAGGTGGAGCCGACGATGCCGATCGGCTTGCCGACGACGTAGCCGAGCAGGATGCCGACGGTGACGGGCGAGGTGAAGGCGTCCGCGAGCCGGGCCGCGCCGAGCGGGAGACCGGCGTTGGCCAGTGCGAACAGCGGCACGATGAGATAGCTGGTCCAGGGGTGGAGCATGCGCTGAAGCCGCTCGTTGGGCGACAGCGCGGTGGCCAGGCCCCGGCGCAGGGTGCGTTCCAGTTCGGGTGTGGGCTGCTCGCGGAAGCGCCGGAAGAGCCGGCTGGCGCGTTCCAGGGCGTGCCGCTGGGCCGGGTGGGCGTAGGTGAGCAGGCCCATGACCAGTCCGCTGACCACCGGGTCGACGCCGGAGCGCAGCAGCGCGCCCCACAGGACCAGGGCGACGAGCGCGTACACGACGGAGATCCGCACGCCGGCCACGCGTAGCGCCATCAGCACGGCGAGGACGCCGAACACGGTGACCAGGGCGGGCACGTAGAGGGTCCCGCTGTAGGCGAAGGCGATGACGGCGAGAGCGAGGAAGTCGTCGGCGACCGTGACGCCGAGCAGGAAGACCCGCAGGCCGCCGGGCAGCCGGGAGCCGAAGACGGCGAGGATGCCGAGCGCGAACGCCGTGTCGGTGGACATGGTCGCGCCCCACCCCCGGGCGGTGGCGTGCCCCGCGTTGACGGCCAGGTAGATCGCCACGGGTACGGCCATGCCGCTGATCCCGGCGATCGCCGAGAGCGCGAGCCGCCTGCGCTCTCTCAGCTCGCCGATGTCGTACTCCCGGCGGGCTTCCAGGCCGACGACGAAGAAGAACAGCGCCATCAGCCCGCTGTTGATCCACTCCCGCAGTCCCAGGGAGACCCCGGTCGAGCCGACCATGAACGACACGTGGGTGCGCCAGAACGACTCGTAGGTTCCGGGCGAGACGTTGGCCCACACCAGCGCGGCGACCGCGGCGGCGAGCAGCACGGCGGCGCTGCCGGTCTCGGTGCGCAGGAAGGCGCGGAGCGGGCCGTGCGCGCCGGCGCCGCAGGCGGTCTGCCCGCTCATGGGCGGCTGTTCCGGAAGTGTGGTCGGGGCCCGGGACACGTCGTCACTCCATGGAGGGGCCGGTCACCGGGCGGCTGCCCGGGCCGGCAGGTCGAAGACGTGCTCCGGGGTGACGATCTTCGTGATCGCCTCGCCGAGCAGGGTGCTGGGCTCCGTCCCCTTGTCGTCGATGTCGCTGTTCAGCAGGACGACGAGAGTCGTCCGCGCCGGGGGGAGGTGGACCGTGAGGGACTCGTAGCCCGGCAGTGAGCCGTTGTGGCCGATCCAGCCCCGCACGTCGAAGATGCCGAGGCCGTATCCGGCGCCGGGGACCGAGGTCGGGAGTGTGGTGAGCCGCTGCTTCTGGGAGGCGGGGCTGATGAGCCTGGTGCCGTCGGGCAGGACGCCCGTGGCGACGGTGCGCGCCCATACGCGCAGGTCGTCGAGGTTGGAGACCATCGCTCCGGCCGCCCAGCCCCAGGAGGGGTTCCAGTCGGCCGCGTCCCGCACCTCGCCGTTCGCCGTCCGGTTCGTGTAGCCCTGCGCGTGCGGCCGGGGGAACCGCGCCCCGGCCGGGAAGAAGGTCTGGTCGAGTCCGGCCGGCCGCAGCACATGGGTGCCGATGTAGTCCGCGAGCGTCCGGCCGCTCGCCTTCTGGACGACCAGGCCCAGCAGGATGAGGTTGGTGTTGCTGTAGTCGAACCTCCGGCCCGGCGGGAAGAGCACGGGGTGCTTGAAGGCGTGGGCGAGCAACTGGTTCGGGGTGAAGGGCCGGCGCGGATCCGAGGTCAGCGCCTTGCGGAAGCCCGCGTCGGCCGTGTAGTCGGGCAGTCCGCTGCGCATCCCGGCGAGCTGTCGCAGGGTGATCCGGTCCCCGTTCGGCACGCCGGCGACGTACTTGCCGACGGGGTCGTCCAGGCCCAGCTTGTGCCGGTCCACGAGGTGCAGCAGCGCCGTCACGGTGAAGGTCTTGGTCTCGCTGCCGATCCGCATGTACAGGTCGGGCGACATCTTCCGCCCGGTGCTCTTGTCGGCGACGCCGAAGGACTTGACGTACTGGCCCTGGTCCGGTGTCCACAGCCCCACGGTCACCCCGGGCACGCCCGCCTGCCGCATGACGCGCAGCACGGCCTGGTCGAGCTGCCGGACCACGTCGGGACTCAGTCTCCGCACCCCGGTCGGGGACAGCCCCGAAGGCGCGGCGGCGGCGACGGCGCCGGGGCGGATGGCGGGTCCGGCGGAGGCGGCCCCGCCGGTGGGCGGCACCACGAGGATTCCGACGGCGGCCGCGGTGACGACACCCCGTCGCAGTCGTGGACACGCATGGGTCATGCGCCGGCTCCAAGCGCGTGGGAACGAGCCCGCGGCCGTCCCGGACGAGCAGGGGACGAGGGGCCGCCGCGCGATTCCGTCGGCGCACGCCGACGGAATCGCGCGGGCGATGACCCGCGCCGCACTTCAGCTTAGGAGCGCCCCCGCGGCACCGCCTGTCGGCGACGGCTACGCGCCCCGCCATACGTTGGCGAAGGCCGCGTCCTCGATGGCCCGGCGCTGGCGGACGGCCTCCAGTTCCATCACCGCGTCATGGACGACCGCGAGGACGGCGAGGACCGCGTCGTCGGTGACGCCCGACTCGGCCGCGGCCATCTCTTCGCGGATCCCGACGGCCGCGGCGAGGGTGAGCAGCACCGGCTCGTCGGCCGCCCAGCGGTAGCCCGCGCGGCGCCGCGCCTCGGTGTCGCTGAGGACCGAGCGGCCGCCCCGGAAGGGCAGCCAGCGGCTGCGTTCCCAGGTGACCTGGCCCTCCTGTTCCAGTGCGGTCAGATAGGCCCGGGCCAGGCCGCGCCCGCGCCGCCAGAGCCAGTCCTCCAGGGTTTCGTACGGCACCTGGCGCACCAGCGAGGAGGCGGCCTCGTCCAGCAGCCGGTCGTCGAGCTCCGGCAGGGGCCGCGGCACGATCCGGTCGGCGACCAGCTCCAGCACCTCGGCCCGCAGCAGGTCGTACGCCTCGGCTCCGGCCAGCGCCAGGGAGAGGTCCCCGCGCTCCAGCGACCGGCTGGGTTCCAGGTCCAGGGCGACGATCATCAGGTCACGCGCTGTGCTCATTACGCTCCCCGTCGAGGAGTTGCGCACCACTGCGCACCGGCGGCCGAACGCGACGTTCGGTGCTTCCCGTACGCCCCGACTGTAGCGCGGCGGGCGAGGCGCGCGGCCGGTGTCATCCGTACAGTGCCGGGCGTTCCGGCAGCTCCACCTCCACCCGGCCGCCCTCGGTCAGGGACCGGACGCCCGCCGCGCTGACCGCGGCCGCGGCGTAGCCGTCCCAGGCGGTGGGACCCGTGGCCGTGCCGTGGCGGACGGAGTCGATCCAGGCGCGCAGTTCGCGGTCGTAGGCGTCTTCGAAGCGTTCGAGGTAGTCCTGGGCGATGGTGCCGCCCCAGCGGCCCGCCGTCTGGGTGACCATGGCGTGGCCGTCGCCGACGCGGGCCGTGCCGCGCTCGCAGACGGCCTCGGCCTGGACCTGGTAGCCGAAGCCGCAGTTGACGAAGATCTCCGCGTCGGCGATGACGCCGCCGTCCGTCTCGAGGACGACGAACTGCGGGTCCTGCATGCCGTCGGGGGCGTCGCGGGACGGGGTGGGGCGCAGGACCGTCACCGCGGTGATCTCCTGGCCGAGCAGCCAGCGGGTCACGTCCATCTCGTGCACGAGCGAGTCGCTGATGAGCAGCTCGCCGGCCCATCCGGGCGGGGCGGCCACGTTGCGGTGGCGGTGGTGCAGCAGCAGCGGGCGGCCCAGCCGGCCGGTCCGTAGGAGCTGTTCGAGCCGGAGGTATTCCGGGTCGTAGCGCCGCATGAAGCCCACCTGGATGCGCCGCCGGCCGAGCCGCTGCTCGGCTTCGAGCACGCGCAGGGCGGAGGCCGGGTCCGGGGTGAGGGGTTTCTCGCACAGGACGGGCAGGTCGTGGGCGAGGGCGGCGAGCAGTGCCGCCTCGTGGGCGGGGCTCGAGGAGGCCACGAGCACCGCGTCGACGTCGGCCGCGGCCAGCGCGGCGGCCGGGTCGGTGTACGCGGCACAGCCGCCGGCGCGGGCCGCGACGGCCGAGGCGCGTTCCGCGTCGGCGTCCACGACGGCGCTGACCCGGGCCCCGCTGACGACCTCCTGGATCCTGCGCACATGGTCGGCGCCCATCCGGCCCACGCCGATGACGGCGACGTTCAGCGTCGATGACCGGGCCATCGTCGTCCTTCCTCGGCGGGGTCAGGCACCGCAGGACTTGAGGAACCTGCGTGTGCGCACCGCGATGGGCAGCGGCTTGTCCGGCTCGCACGGGTACATGTCCTGCTCGACGATCGCGAAGAGGTCCACGCCTAGTCCCTGCGCGGCCGTCAGGACCGGTTCCAGCGCCGGTACTCCGGCCGGCGGCTCGCACATGACGCCCCGCTGGACCGCCGGCCCGAAGGGGACCTCGTTCGCCACCACCTCGGCGAGGATCTCCGGGTCGACCTGCTTGAGGTGCAGGTAGCCGATGCGCTCGCCGTACGTCTCGATCAGCTTGACGCTGTCGCCGCCGCAGTAGGCGTAGTGCCCGGTGTCCAGGCAGAGGCTGACGAGATCGGAGTCGGTGGAGTCGAGGAAGCGCTCGACGTGGGCCTCGGTGTCGATGTGGGTGTCGGCGTGGGGGTGGACGACGATGTCGAGGCCGTACGTCTCCCTGACCTGGTGGCCGAGCCGTTCCATGCCCCGGGTCAGGTGCGCCCACTGCTCGCCGGTCAGCTCCGGCTGCTCCAGGATCTCCGCGGTCTTGTCGTCGCGCCAGAAGGAGGGGATGACGACGAGGTGGTGTGCGCCCATGGCCCGGGTGAGTTCGGCGACCTGGCTGACGTGTTCCCAGGTGGACTCCCACACCGACGGGCCGCGGTGCAGGCCGGTGAAGACGGTGCCCGCCGAGACCTTGAGGTTCCGCTTGGCCACCTCGTCGGTGAGCCGGGCCGGGTCGGTCGGCAGGTAGCCGTGGGGGCCGAGTTCGATCCAGGAGTAGCCGGCCTCGGCCACCTCGTCGAGGAAGCGTTCCCAGGGCACCTGCGCGGGGTCGTCGGGGAACCAGACACCCCAGGAGTCGGGGGCGGAGCCGACCCGGATGCGGTCCAGCACGGGGGCCATGTCATCAGTTCCCTTCGGTGGGTGCCGGTGCGGGCGCGGTGGGCGCGGCGAGGTCCTCCGCCTCCGGGAGCTCCTCGGTGTCGACACCGCGGACCTGCGACAACTCGTGCTTGAGGGCGGCGAGTTCGGTGCCGCCGGCCATGTGGTGGGTCAGTTCCTCCAGGCCGACGTCGCTGCGGCCGGCACTGAGTTCGAGGGTGCCGAGGCGCAGCACGCTGAAGTGGTCGCCGACCATGTAGGCGTGGTGGGGGTTGTGGGTGATGAAGATGACGCCGAGGCCGCGGTCGCGGGCGGCGGCGATGTACTTGAGGACCACACCGGACTGCTTGACGCCGAGGGCGGCGGTGGGCTCGTCGAGGATGAGGACGCGGGCACCGAAGTGGACGGCGCGGGCGATGGCGACGCACTGGCGCTGGCCGCCGGAGAGGGTGCCGATGGGCTGTTCCAGGTCGTCCAGGACGATGCCCATGTTGCGCAGTTCCTCGTCCGCCGTCCGCTTCATCCGGGCGATGTCGAGTCGGCGGACGGGCCAGGGGCCCTTGGTCATCTCCGAGCCGAGGAAGAAGTTCCGCCACACCGGCATGAGCGGGACGGTCGCGAGGTCCTGGTAGACGGTGGCGATGCCCTTGGCGAGGGCGTCGCGCGGGCTGGAGAAGCGCACCGGTTCGCCGTCGACGAGGAACTCGCCCTCGGTGTGCCGGTGCAGCCCGGAGATGATCTTGATGAGGGTGGACTTGCCGGCGCCGTTGTCGCCGAGCACGCAGGTCACGTGCCCCGGGTGGACGGCGAGGTCGACGCCGTGCAGGGCGCGGATGTTGCCGTAGGACTTGCCGGCGCCGCGCAGTTCGACGACGGGCCCGTCGTGCGCGGGCTCGGTGTCGGGGAGGACGGCTCCGTGGGCCGCCGCCTTGTCGGTCGTCATGTCGGTCACCTCCGGGTCGCCGTACGCCGGACCCACAGATTGATGAGGACGGCGCCGAGCAGCATCACGCCGAGGAAGGCCTTGAACCAGTCGGGGTTCCAGCCCGCGTAGACGATGCCCTGGTTCACCATGCCGAACATGAAGGCGCCGAAGACGGGGCCGATGGCGGAGCCGTAGCCGCCGGTGAGCAGGCAGCCGCCGATCACGGCGGCGGCGATGTAGATGAGCTCCTGGCCGACGCCCTCGCCGGACTGCACGGTGTTGAACGAGAACAGCTGGTGCATGCCCGCGAACCAGGCACCGAAGCCGACCAGCATGAACAGGGTGATCTTGGTGAAGGTGACGGGCACGCCGACCGCGCGGGCGCTGTCCTTGTTGCCGCCGACCGCGAAGATCCAGTTGCCGTACTTGGTGCGCAGCAGGACCCAGGTGGCCAGTGCGGCGAAGACCAGCCACCACACCACGGTGATCTTCACCTCGACACCGCCGACGTCGAAGGACGAGGCGAAGACGGCCTTCGCCTGCTCGAAGCCGTCCATGTCGCTGATGTCGTCGGTGGCGACGTTGCCGGTGACCAGTTTGGTGACGGCGAGGTTGACGCCCTGGAGGATCAGGAAGGTGCCCAGGGTGACCAGGAAGCTCGGCAGGCCGGTCTTCACCAGCATCCAGCCGTTGAAGGCGCCGACCCCCAGCGACACCGCCAGGGCGACGATCACACCCGCCCACACGTTCATCGTGAGCTGGTAGCTGAGCATGCTCGCGGTGAGCGCCGAGGTGATCACCGCGACACCGGCGGAGAGGTCGAACTCGCCGCCGATCATCAGCAGCGCCACCGGCAGGGCCATGATCCCGATGGTCGACGACTGGTACAGGACCGTCGCCATGGAGCCGCCCTGGCGGACCGAGGGCGCGACGGCGAGGAAGAACACGAGCACGGCGACGGCGCCGAGGAAGACCCCGACCTCCGGGCGGGCCAGCAGCCTGAGCGCCAGCGGGCGCCGTACGGTTCGGCCGTCGGTCTGCTGGGAGCCGGGGGCCGGCGGTGTGCTCACCGCCGGTGCGGCCTGCTGGGACATGTCACTCACCTGGTGCCCTTCGCGGCGAACCCCGCGATCTTCTCGACGTTGGACTTGTCGACGAAGGCCGGTCCGGTGAGCACGGGCTGCTCACCGCCGCCGCTGTAGTTGCCGTTGTTCTTGTACAGCCACAGGCCGTCCACGGCCAGGTAGCCCTGGAGGTAGGGCTGCTGGTCGACGGCGAACTCGATGTCGCCCTTCTTGACGGCGCCGGCCAGCTCCTTGTTGAGGTCGAAGGTGGCGACCTGGGCCTTGCTGCCCGCGTCGCCCACCGACTGCACCGCGGTCATCGCGACGGGGGCGCCGAGGGTGACGACGTGGTCGACGGAGCCGTCCTGCTTGAGCTTGGCGGTGATCGTCGACTTCACCGACGGCATGTCCGCGCCGTTGACGTAGAGGTTCTCGATCGAGCCCTGGAAGGTCTTCTTCACGCCGTCGCAGCGCTGGGTCAGGCCGACGTTGCCCTGCTCGTGGATCACGCAGACGGCCTTCTTGGCGCCGACCTCGTTCAGCTTCTTGCCGAACGCCTCGCCCGCCACCGACTCGTCCTGCCCGAAGAACTCCAGCAGGTTGAGCTTCTTCCAGTCGTTCAGGCCGGAGTTGAGTCCGACCACGGGTATGCCGGCCTGCTCGGCCTTGGCCAGCACGCTCCGCATCGCCTCCGGCTTGGCGAGGGTGACGGCGATGCCGTCGACCTTCTGGTCGATGGCGTTCTGGACGAGGTTGGCCTGGGTGCCGGCGTTGGGGTCGGCGGAGTAGACCAGCTTGATGTTGTCCTTGGCGGCGGCCGCCTCGGCGCCCTTGCGGACGATGTCCCAGAAGGTGTCGCCGGGTGCCTGGTGGGTGACCAGCGCGACCGTCATCCGGGGCGTGCCGGCCTTGCCCGCGGTGCCGCCGCCGTCCCCGCCCTCCTCGGCCTTCTTTCCGCCCGAGCCGCTGGAACAGCCGGCGAGGGCCAGGGCCGCCGCCGCGGTCACGGCCACGAGGGGGGCGACTCCGCGGGAGCGGCGAGAAGAGCGGTCCATCTTTCCTGCACCTCACTGTGGTTCGGGGAAAGCTCGGGGAGAACTCGGGAAACTCGGGGGAGGGTAGGGCATCGGGAGGTCCGGGGCCCAGGGCCGGCAAGGACGGATCCGGGGCCGTGTGCCGCTTGCGCGGCTGGTGCGTTGGGACCGGATCCAATCCCCTGGCGCGCCCGCTGTCAATACTTTGTTAAGACATCCGTTCACGAGCTAGTCCGAATGTAAGAACAAACTCTTGACAGTGTGGCCGTCCGCGTCCTACATCTGGGAGGCGGCAGGCCCCGGGATCCGTGTCCCCACCGTCGCGGGGCCCCCTGGGATCCGCACCCCAGCCCAGCCCGAGGAGCGTCGCGCATGGCAGAGCCCGCTGAGTCCGCCCAGTCCTTCGACCTGATCACCATGGGACGCATCGGAGTCGATCTCTACCCCCTGCAGTCCGGCGTACCCCTGGCCCGCGTGGAGACCTTCGGCAAGTTCCTCGGCGGTTCCGCGGCCAACGTGGCCGTCGCCGCGGCCCGGCTCGGCCGCTCCACCGCGGTGATCACCCGCACCGGCGACGACCCGTTCGGCGCGTATCTCCACGAGGCGCTGAAGGACTTCGGCGTCGACGACCGCTGGGTCACGCCGGTCGCCGCGTACCCCACCCCGGTGACCTTCTGCGAGATCTTCCCGCCGGACGACTTCCCCCTCTACTTCTACCGCCGGCCCAAGGCCCCGGACCTGGAGATCCACACCGACGAGCTGGACCTCTCCGCCATCCGCGCGGCCCGGATCTTCTGGATCACCGGCACCGGCCTGAGCGAGGAGCCGAGCCGCTCCGCCACACTCGCCGCCCTGGCCGCGCGCGACAAGGCGGGCACCACCGTCTTCGACCTCGACTGGCGCCCGATGTTCTGGCCGGATCCCGCCCGGGCCCGCCCGTACTACGCCGAGGCGCTGCGGCACGCCACCGTGGCGGTCGGCAACGTCGACGAGTGCGAGATCGCCACCGGCGTGCGCGAACCCGAGGCCTGCGCCGAGGCGCTGCTGGCGGCCGGTGTGGAACTGGCCGTCGTCAAACAGGGCCCCAAGGGAGTCCTCGCGGTGCACCGGGACGGCAGCCGGGCCGAGGTCCCGCCGGTGCCCGTCGAGGTCGTCAACGGCCTCGGCGCGGGCGACGCGTTCGGCGGCTCGCTCTGCCACGGCCTGCTGTCGGGCTGGGACCTGACGACGGCCATGCGGTACGCCAACGCGGCCGGCGCCCTCGTCGCCTCCCGCCTCGCCTGCTCCTCCGCGATGCCCACCCGTGCGGAGGTCGACGGCCTCCTCGCGCGAGCCACTGCCTGAACGGAGCCTCCTCTTGAGCCTCAGCATCCCCGACCTGACCGCGGTCCGTGCCCGGCACCCCGAGGCCGTCGCGGAGGCGGCCGCGCACCGGGTGCGCCGCCCGCTGATCGGCGACAGCGGCCGACTGATGATCGTGGCCGCCGACCACCCCGCCCGCGGCGCGCTCGGGGTCGGCGACCGCAGACTCGCCATGGCCAACCGGGCCGACCTGCTCGAACGTCTCTGCGTCGCGCTGTCGCGGCCCGGCGTCGACGGGGTGCTCGCCACCGCCGACGTCCTGGAGGACCTGCTGCTCCTCGGGGTGCTCGACGGCAAGGTCGTCATGGGCTCGATGAACCGCGGCGGCCTGTCCGGCGCCTCCTTCGAGATGGACGACCGCTTCACCGGGCACCGCGCCCGCGACATCGCCCGGCTCCGCTTCGACGCGGGCAAGCTGCTGCTGCGCATCGACTACGACGACCCGGGCTCACTGACCACCATGGAGTCCACCGCGCGGGCCGTCGACGAGATGGCGGAGTTGCGCCTGCCGGTCTTCGTCGAGCCGTTCATCGCGCGCCGCGCCGGCGGCAGGGTCGCCAACGACCTGTCCGCCGAGGCCGTCACCCGCTCCATCGCCATAGCGTCGGGCCTGGGCGGCACCTCCGCCTACACCTGGCTGAAACTGCCCGTCACCGAGAATCCGGACGACATGGCCGAGGTCCTGCGGACCTCCACGCTGCCGGCCGTGCTGCTCGGCGGCGAGATCGGCGACGACCAGGAGGGCGCCTACGAGCGCTGGCGCAAGGCCCTCAGACTCCCCACCGTGCAGGGCATGGTCGTCGGCCGGTCACTGCTGTATCCGGCCGCGGGCAGTGTGGAGAGCGCGGTCGACACGGCCGTGAGCCTGCTGTGACCGGGCCCTTCCGGTCCGGGCCTTGCCCCGGCCCGCCCGCGCTCCGGCCGTGACGCCCGTGCTCCAGCCGTGATTCGCCGTTGTCCCGCCGCGACAGGAGGCATTTCGTGACCAGCCCCTACCACCTCCCCGCCGGAAAGGCCCTCGCCGGCCCCTACGTCGTGGACGTGAGCCCGGAGTCCGCCGGCTGGGACCACGCCGGCCTGCGCGTCCTGGAACTGCCGCCCGGCGGCTCGCACACCTTCGAAACCGGCGACAGCGAGTGGATCGTGCTGCCGCTCAGCGGCGGCTGCACGGTCGCCGCCGACGACGATTTCGGCAGTGACACGTTCCAACTGGCCGGCCGCGAGAGCGTGTTCAGCGGTGTGAGCGACTTCGCGTACGTACCCCGCGACGCCCGCGCGACCGTCTCGTCCACCGGCGGCGGACGGTTCGCGCTCACCGGCGCCCGCTGCGCCCGGCGCCTGCCCGCCCGTTACGGTCCGGCGTCCGGCGTACCGGTGGAGCTGCGCGGCACCGGGAACTGCTCCCGCCAGGTCAACAACTTCGGCGCGGCCGCCCCCTCCGGAGGCGCTGACGGGCAGGGTTTCGAGTGCGACAAGCTGATCGCCGTGGAGGTGATCACCCCGGGCGGCAACTGGTCCTCCTTCCCGCCGCACAAGCACGACGAGCACCGGCCGGGCGAGGAGTCGGTCCTGGAGGAGATCTACTACTTCGAGTTCGCCGCCCACGACGGCACCCCCGGCCTCGGGTACCAGCGAGTCTCCCCGTCCGGTCCCGGCCGGGAGACGGACGTGCTGGCCGAGGTGCGCGGCGGTGACGTGGTCCTGATCCCGGACGGCTGGCACGGGCCGTCGATGGCCGTGCCCGGCCACCACATGTACTACCTCAACGTCATGGCCGGACCGGACGCCGAGCGCGCCTGGCTGATCTGCGACCACCCCGACCACGCGTGGATCCGCGACACCTGGCCCGAGCAGCCCGTCGACCCCCGCCTCCCCCTGTACACCGCCCCTTCCCCGTGAGGTCACGATGAGCCATTCCACGATCCGCCTCACCGCCGCCCAGGCGCTGGTGCGGTTCCTCGCCGCCCAGTACACCGAACGGGACGGCGTAAGGCACCGGCTGATCGCCGGCACCTGGGGCATCTTCGGCCACGGCAACGTGGCCGGTCTCGGACAGGCGCTGATGGAGGCGGGCGAGGACGTCATGCCCTACCACCAGGGCCGCAACGAGCAGGCCATGGTGCACGCGGCGGTCGGGTACGCCCGGCAGCGCGGCCGGCTGTCCACGCAGGCGGTCACGACGTCCATCGGACCGGGCGCCACCAACCTCGCCACGGGTGCGGCCCTGGCCACGATCAACCGCCTCCCGGTGCTCCTGCTCCCCGGCGACTACTTCGCCTCGCACGCCGCCGACCCGCTGCTCCAGCAGCTGGAGCACCCCGTCGAGGCGGACGTGTCCGTCAACGACACCCTGCGCCCGGTGTCCCGCTGGTTCGACCGGATCACCCGCCCCGAGGCCCTGATCCCCTCCGCCCTGAACGCCATGCGGGTGCTCACCGACCCGGCCGAGACCGGGGCGGTCACCCTCGCGCTGCCGCAGGACGTGCAGGCGGAGGCCTTCGACTGGCCCGAGGAGTTCTTCGCCGAGCGGGTGTGGCGGGTACGGCGTCCCGCCCCGGACCCGGCCGAACTCGCCGACGCGGTACGGGCCGTGCGGGCCGCCCGGCGTCCACTGGTCGTCGCCGGCGGCGGAGTCCACCACAGCGGGGCCGAGGACGCGCTGAAGGCGCTCGCCGACGCCACCGGCATCCCGGTCGCCTCCACCCAGGCGGGCAAGGGCTCGCTGCGCCACGACCACCCGGCCGACCTCGGCGGCATCGGCCACACCGGCACGGCCGTCAGTGACGACCTGGCCCGCACCGCGGACCTGGTCATCGGCGTCGGCACCCGCTACACCGACTTCACCACGGCCTCCGGCACGCTCTTCCAGAACCCGGAGGTCCGGTTCGTCAACCTCAACGTCACCGCGTTCGACGCCCACAAGCTGGCGGCCACCACCCTCGTCTGCGACGCGCGGACCGGTCTGACGGCACTCACGGAGGCACTGGCCGGGCACCGTGTGGACGCCGGGTACGAGGCCGGGTACCGCGCCGGCAAGGAGCGCTGGGAGCGGGTGGTCGAGGCGGCGTTCCGCGCCGACGACGACAGCGCCGTACCGACCCAGAGCCAGGTGCTGGGCGCGCTGGACGCGGTCGTGGGCGACGACGACGTGGTGATCAACGCGGCTGGCTCCCTCCCCGGTGACCTGCACAAACTGTGGCGGACCCGCTCCCCGCGCCAGTACCACCTGGAGTACGGCTACTCCTGCATGGGCTACGAGATCCCGGCCGCGATCGGCGTGCAGCAGGCCGCGCCGGACACGCCGGTGTGGGCGCTGGTCGGCGACGGCACCTACCTGATGATGCCGACGGAGATCGTCACCGCCGTCCAGGAGGGCCTGCCCGTCAACGTGGTGCTGGTCCAGAACCACGGGTACGCCTCCATCGGCGGCCTGTCGGAGTCGGTGGGCGCCGAGCGCTACGGCACCGCCTACCGCTACCGCGCCGCCGACGGCTCCTTCACGGGCGCACCCCTCCCCGTGGACCTCGCCGCCAACGCCGCCAGCCTCGGCATGGAGGTGCTGCGCGCCAAGACGGTCGGCGAGCTGCGCCGGGCGCTCGGCGCGGCCCGCGCCTCCGACCGGCCGACGTGCGTCCACGTCGAGACCGACGTCGAGCGTCCCGCCCCGGCCGCTCCCCCGGCCGAGGCCTGGTGGGACGTGCCGGTGGCCGAGGTGTCCGCCCGTGAGCCCGCCGTCCGGGCCCGCGCGCGCTACGACCGCGAGGTGGCCGCCCGCCGCCGCCATCTGTGAAGGCGCCCCGGCCGGGGCCGCTCCAGCCCGTGTCCCACCCGACCCGAAGGGGGTGCCGCCATGGCGGCGACCGGTGACCGGTCCCGTCCCGGGACCGTCTGCGCGCTCGATTCCCTGGACTTCGCGCTGGACCGGGGCAGTCCGGTGCCGCTGTACCACCAGTTCGCCCAGCAGCTGGAGGGGGCGATCGAACGCGGGCTCCTCATCCCGGGGGACCTCCTGGGCAACGAGATCGACCTGTCCGCGCGCCTGGGCCTGTCCCGCCCCACGGTCCGCCAGGCCATCCAGTCCCTGGTCGACAAGGGCCTCCTGGTGCGGCGGCGCGGGGTGGGCACCCAGGTGGTGCACAGCAGGGTCAAGCGCCCCCTGGAGCTGAGCAGTCTCTACGACGACCTGGAGACGGCCGGGCAGGGACCGACCACCAGGGTGCTGCGCAACGAGCGGGTGCCCGCGACCGCCGACGTGGCCGCCGCGCTCGGCCTCGCGAAGGGCGCCGAGGTCACGGTGCTGGAACGGCTGCGGTTCACGCACGGCCGGCCGGTGGCCTTCCTGTGCAACCACCTGCCGGCGGCCCTGCTCGAACCGGACACCGCCCGGCTGGAGTCGACGGGTCTGTACCGCGTGATGCGCTCGGCGGGCATCACCCTGCACAGCGCCCGCCAGACCATCGGCGCCCGCGCGGCCACCGCCGAGGAGGCCCCCCTGCTCGACGAGCGGGAGGGCGCCGCCCTGCTCACCATGCAGCGCACGGCCTACGACGACACGGGCCGCGCGGTCGAGCACGGCACCCACGTGTACCGCGCGTCCCGGTACACCTTCGACTTCCAGCTGCTGGTGAGGTCGTGAAAGGGGCGCCACTGGTCCCCGAACATGATCAAGGGGATGTTTCGGATTCCTCCAAAACATCCCCTGACCTGCGACTCTTTCGAGTCGGGACGACAGGATTTGAACCTGCGACCCCTTGACCCCCAGTCAAGTGCGCTACCAAGCTGCGCCACGTCCCGGTGCGCGTTCGTGCGGTGAACCACGTGATCGCGCGAACGTCACTTTACCCCACCTCGGGGTCCGCGCCGAAAAGGGGCACGGGGTCGGGGACAATCGGCGTATGAGCGGCACTTCCTCCGACAGGCCGGCGGGCGCGCGGGACCGGGACAGTGAGGGGCGGGCGCGCAACGCGCGGCCCCGGGACGGGCTCGGGCGGCCCCTGCCGTACGGCGCCGACGGTGTACCGAGGCAGCCCGAGGGCGTGGTGCGCACCCCGCCGGCGACGGTCGCCGAGGCTCAGGCGCTGCTGGACGCGGGCAAGCCGTTCCACGCGCACGAGGTCTTCGAGGACGCCTGGAAGTCGGGGCCGCCGGCGGAGCGCGCCCTGTGGCGGGGGCTGGCCCAGCTCGCGGTGGGGCTCACGCACGCGGCCCGCGGCAACGTCACCGGCGGCGCACGGCTGCTGCGGCGCGGGGCGGGGGCGGTGGAGGAGTGGGTGGCGGACACCGGGGAGCGGACTCCGTACGGCATGGACGTGTCCGGGGTGGCGGTGTGGGCGCGGGAGCTGGCGGACGCCGTGGACAGCGGGGCGTCGGGTGCCGTGGACGCGGCGGAGCGGGCGCCTCGGCTGCGCGGCGGCGGGGCGTAGCCCGCGGGCGGCGTGAGCGGTGCCGGTGGCGGTCGGTGCGACGCCGGTGGACGCGTTGTCAGTGCCGTACGGCAGACTCGGGGCGTGCGAAAGATTCATGTGATCGGCATCGGCGCGGGCGACCCCGACCAGCTCACCCTCCAGGCTGTCAGGGCGCTGTGCGACACGGACGTGTTCTTCGTCCTCGACAAGGGCGAGGCGAAGTCGGACCTCGTGCAGCTGCGCCGGGACATGCTTCGCACGCACATACCGGAGGGGACGTACCGCGTGGTGGAGGCGCGTGACCCGGAGCGGGACCGAACGGCGGGCGGTTCCGCCTACTCCCCCGCCGTCGGCGACTGGCGCAGCGCACGCGCGGACATCTACGAGCGGCTGATCACGGGGGAACTGGGGGAGGACGAGACCGGCGCGTTCCTGGTGTGGGGCGATCCGGCGCTGTACGACAGCACGCTCGGCATCCTCCAGGAGGTGCTGGCGCGGGGCACGGTGGACTTCGCGTACGACGTGGTGCCCGGCATCAGCAGCGTCTCGGCCCTGGTCGCCCGGCACCGTACGGGGCTGAACCGGGTCGCCCGGCCCGTGCAGATCACCACCGGGCGGCGGCTGGCCGAGGGGTTCCCGGAGGGCGTGGACGACGTGGTGGTGATGCTCGACGCCCACCAGGCCTTCCGGCACTGCGCCGACCAGGACATCGACATCTACTGGGGCGCCTACATAGGCACCCCGGACGAGATCCTCGTCTCCGGCCCGATCGCCGAGGCCGCGCCACGCATCGAGCGGCTGCGGGCCGAGGCACGCGAGCGCAAGGGGTGGATCATGGACACGTATCTGCTGCGCCGCAAGCCCGAGGGTCGGCCGGAGAGGGCGGAGTAGGCCGGACGACCCGGTCGAGGCGTTCCAGCACGGCCGTGACATCCGGTACGGCGGTCAGCTCCGGGGACAGCGGCGGACGGCGTACGACGACGACGGGCAGCCCGAGTTCCCGCGCGGCCGAGAGTTTGGCCGCGGTGGCCGCTCCCCCGCTGTCCTTGGTCACCAGTACGTCGATGCGGTGCTCCCTGAGCAGCTCTGTCTCACCGGCCACGGTGAACGGCCCGCGGGCCAGCACCACCCGTGTGTCCGGGGGCATCGGCGGCTCGGGCGGCTCGACCGACCGTACGACGAAGCGCGTCTCGGCCAGGTGGGCGAAGGCGGAGAGGCCCAGCCGTCCCGTGGTGAGAAACGCCCGGCGTCCGAGCCGCGGCAGCATCTCCGCCGCGGCGTGCAGCGAGGGGACCGGGTGCCAGCGGTCCCCGGGGCCCGGCCGCCATCCGGGCCGGCGCAGGACCACCACGGGTACGCCGGTCGCCGCCGCGGCCCGCGCCGCGTTCCGCGTGATCGCCTCGGCGAAGGGGTGGGTGGCGTCGACGACTGCGTCCACGCGGTGCTCGCGCAGCCAGGAGGCCAGCCCCTCCGCCCCACCGAACCCCCCGACCCGTACCTCCCCGTCGAGCGCCCCCGGCCGCGTCACCCGCCCCGCCAGCGAACTGGTCACCCGCACCTCGTCCCGCGCCGCAAGCACCGTGGCCAGTTCACGGGCCTCGGCGGTACCACCGAGAACCAGGATGTGCGAGGACATGACATCGAGCGTAGGGGGTGACGGACGGGGCACGGCATCGGGGTGCGGCGACGAGGGCACGAGCTCCCGCCGGGCGACGGGTCTCTCCGCGTGCGGCGCGTGGCCTCATGCGCGTGCGGCGCGCGCATCACCCCCGATTCGAACCCGCGATTGCCGCGATTCGGCATCGCGCCGCGCGCGGCATCGCATACCGGCGCTGCGTGGCGCGGCGCGCCGCGGAGGCGAGCGTGCCCGCACGCCCATCGGCCCGGCCGTCCCGGCTACGGCTACGGCTACGGCTACGGCTACGGCTACGGCTCCGAGGCTTGCCCTCAAGACCCGCGGTCCATCGCGCGTCGGGCGGGCGCCCGGCCGCGGAGCAGCAGGCCCGAGGCGCCCAGAGGCTGAGGCGTGGTCGGCGTGGGAGTCCCGGGAAACGGATGGGCGGGCTCAACGCTGCCCGGCTCGGCGCAGGCCGTGTTCGGACAGGGGGCCCACCGACCAGCCGGCGTCGTGGCAGACGTGGAGAAGGCCGGGCAGGGCGCCGAGGGTTGCCTGCCAGGAGTCGGGGGCGGAGGCGTGGTCGGTGTCGTGCAGGAGGATCGTGCCGCCGCCGCGCAGGTCCGCGGTGACGGTCGTGCGGACGGAGGCGGGGGTCGCGTCCGCCGTCCAGTCGCGGCCCCAGGCGGTCCACAGCACGGGGCGCAGACCCGCGCGCCGGGCGGCGGCCCAGCGGCCCGCGGTGAGGATGCCGTAGGGCGGGCGGTACCACCGCGGCCGCAGGCCCGTGGTGTCGTGCACGGCGCGGGCCGCCCGCGCGGTCTCCCGGCCGTCCCGGGCCGGAGCCGGCAGCCAGGGGCGGCTGTGGGTCCAGCCGTGCACGGCGAGCTCGTGTCCCCGGTCCGCGATGTGCCGGGTGAGGCCGGGGAAGCGGGCCACTCTCTCGCCCAGGACGAAGAACGTGGCGCGTACGTGGAGCCGGTCCAGCTCGTCCAGGAAGCGCGGCGTGGAGGCCGGGTCCGGGCCGTCGTCGAAGGTCAGTGCGACGTGGTCGGGGCGGCCGGTCCCGGCGAGGCCGGGGAAGCACAGGGCCCGGAAGCGGGGCAGCCAGGTGGCCGCCGGGACGATGTGGGCGGCCGCGACGGCGGCCACCGGCGTGAGGGCCGCCAGCGCGGTGCGCGCGGGACGGCTGCTTGGCTCTGCCACCTGCCGACTCCTCCTCACCGGTGCTCTGCCCGCCACCTGCCGGCTCCTCCTCGGGCTCATGGCCTCACGGGTGCTCCGCCTGCGCCCTTCCCGGACCGGAGGCCGCGCCGACCGCCGATTCCGCGTCCCACTTGCCCGACACGGCGGGGGAACGGGACAGACCGACCGTCCCGGCCGCGAGCAGACCGATACCGATCGCCTCGGGCACCATGCGTACGCCCAGGGCGATGTGTTCCCCGAACAGCGCCCATCCCAGCGCCATGCTCGTCAGGGCGTCGCCGAGGGTGAGGGCGGGCTGGGAGGCGACGAGCGTGCCCGCCCGGAAGGCGCACTGGAGCAGTCCGAAGGCGGCCAGCCCGGTGATCGCCGTGGCGTACGGCGTCCAGTTCGACAACAGCGTGGCCAGGCCCTGCGCATAGAGGCCCGTCACCTCCTTGAGCAGGGCGGCCGTCGCCGCGAACAGCACGGCCGAGGCCAGACCGAGCACGGCGGCCCGGGGCGGGCCCTTGACCAGCCGCGCCACGCCGATCAGCAGGAGCACCAGGCACGCCAGGGCGACGCCGACGGGGATCCAGCGCGCCGCCTCGGCCGTGTCGCGTCCGGCGGACGGCGAGGCGGCGCCGAGGAAGACGGCCAGTCCGGCGGCCAGGGCGAGGAAGGACAGCCAGGTGATCCGGGCCGGCCGCCGGCGGAAGACGACGCTGCCCATCGCCAGCGTGAACAGCAGTTCGGTCGCCAGCAGGGGCTGGACGAGTGACAGGCTCCCGACGGCCAGCGCCGCGGCCTGCAACACCGCGGACACGGCCAGCATGGCCGCCCCGGCCAGCCAGAACCGCCGCCGCCTGACCTTGACGGCGTGCGGCGTACGCGCGCCGACCGGTCCGTGTCCGCCCTCCGCCGCCGGGGGGTCCGGGCCGCCGCCCTCCCCGCGCCGGTCCGGCGTCCCGCCCGCCGTACCGCCGGTGCGCCGGTCGCCCCCTCCCCCGCCCCCCGGCGTCTCCGTCGCCGCGCGCCTCATCAGTACCGAGGCCGCGGCGTTGGCGCACGCGGCGAACAGTGCGAGGACGATGGTGATCGCGTTCACCCCGTGCGTCACCCGAACCGTGCGGCGAGGCGGCGGTACAGGGCGGGCGCGGCACCGCGCACCCGGCCCGGCAGCCGGGTCCAGCCGGGGACGTACACCTCGTCCCGGCCCCGCGACACCGCCTCCCACACCGCGTCGGCGACCCGGCTCGCCGGGACGGGCCGGGGCCGGGAGCGCCGGTAGGGCACTCCGCGGCGGTCGAAGAACGGCGTGTCGACCACCCCGGGCACCACATGGCTGATGCCGACCCCCGTGCCGCGCAGTTCGTAGCGCACGGCGTCGGCGAAGGCGCCCAGCGCGGCCTTGGCGGCGGAGTAGACGGCCTCGTCGCGGACACCGACCGTGCCCGCCAGGGAGCCGATGATGACCACGCGGCCCGTGCCCTGCCTGATCATCTGGGGCAGCAGCAGCCGGACCAGGCGCAGCGTCGCCAGCACGTTGACGTCGAACAGCTCGTCGATGGCGGGCTGCGGCATGGTGCTGAACGGCCCGGCCCACCCGATGCCCGCGCCCGCCACCAGCAGGTCGACGCGGCCGACGCTGTCGAGCGCGAACTCCGCCAGTCGCCGCTCGGCGCCCTGGCCGGACAGGTCCGCCGGGAAGGCCACGGCCGAGGTGCCCCGGGCGACCTCCTCCAGCCGGGCGCGGTCGCGCCCGTTGAGCACCAGGCGCCAGCCGCCCTCCGCGGCGAGCCGCCGTGCCACGGCCGCGCCGATCCCGGACGAGGCCCCGGTCACCAGCGCGCCCCCGCCCGGCGCCGCGGCACCGCCGGTCCGGCCGGGCGCGGCGCTTGGCGCCACCGGTGCCTCGACCGGCGTGCCGGAGCCGGACCGTACGCGGGAGGGGGCGTGGGACATCGGGACGCACCTCGAGGATCGGACGGACCGAGGGCCGCCGGTGCGGCCCCGGCGGTACGGGACGGCCTCCGGGCTGGTGAAGTATCCCGGAGGCTGTGCCCGAAACGTGGGACGGGCCCAAGGGTGTGCCCGTTCGTTTGACTGCGGTGGGTGAGGGTTACTCACTTCCAGTGTCGTCCGAATCGTCCGTGCCGCCACCGCTGCCCGCCGCCCGCGAGCCCGGCACGCGCCACGCGCCCGCCCGGCCGAGCCCGACGTCCCCGCCGGAAGCGGAGCGGCTGCTCGTGGTGACCGCGAGCATGGGGTCGGGCCATGACACGGTGGCCGCCGAACTGGTCCGCCGCGCCCGCGCCGCCGGCAAGGAGGCCCGTGTCGTGGACGTGCTTGGCCTGCTGCCAGGCGGTCTGGGAAGCGGCCTGCGCGGCTTCTACCGGACCGTCGTACGTCGGGCCCCCTGGGTCTACGCCGGTATCTACGACCTGTTCCTCGCGCCCGGCCCCCGGCCACGCCCGAGCGGCACCCCGCTGGCACGGCTGGCCGGTGGGCGTCTGCTGAGCCTGGTGGGTGAGTGGCGGCCCGATGTCGTCGTGCCGGTCTTCCATCTGGCCGCCCAGCTCACCGGCCACCTCCGGGCGCGCGGCGCGCTGCGGGTGCCCAGCGCGGTGGTCGTCGTCGACTTCGCGGCGCACCGTCAGTGGCTGCATCCGGGCAACGACCTACATGTGTGCCTCACGGACGAGACCGCTCGGGAGGTCCGGCGGGGCACCGGCCGGGCGGCGGAGGCGACCGGTCCGGTCGTGGCACCGGAGTTCTTCGCCGCCGGACCGGGGACGGCCGTGTGGCGGCGCCGGCTGGAGCGGCACGGCGGCGGGCGGCCCGCGGTGCTGGTCTCCGCGGGCGCCTGGGGAGCCGGCAGCCGGCTGGCCGACACGGCCCGGCTGCTCGCCGCGCACGGTTTCCTGCCGGTCGTGCTCTGCGGACGCAACGAACGGCTGCGCCGCGCCCTGTCCGCGACGCCCGGTGTCCTCACCCCCGGTTGGGTGACGGACATGCCGGAGTTGCTGCACGCGTGTGCCGCCCTGGTGGACAACGCGGCCGGGCAGACCGCGGTACAGGCGCTCGCCGCGGGCCTGCCCGTCGTCGGTCACCGCCCGCTGCCCGGACACGGCGCGGAGGGGCTGCGCCGTATGGCGGCCCTCGGCGTCTGCGACCACGCACCCGACCCGGATGCCCTGCTGCGCGCCCTGACCCGCCTCACGGCGCCGGGCGCGCCACGTGAGGAACGGATCGCGGCCGGGCGTGCCCTCTTCCGGCAGGACCCGCTCGACCTGGTCGTACGGGCCGCGGGGGCGAGCCGCCCTTCCTAGGCCCTGCCCCTCCGGGGGCTTCTCAGGGCCGGTCGCCCCGGGTCTCGTCCCGCCGAAGGTCCAGGCGTCCTACGCGGGCGACGTTCTCGCGGTCCTCGGTGTCCTCGCTCGGCGCGGCGGCGAACCAGGCGTCGAGGATCTCCTTGAGCAGCGGTTCGGAGGTCAGCCGCAGGCCGAGCGCGAGCACATTGGCGTCGTTCCAGCGGCGTGCTCCGTCCGCCGTGTAGGCGTCGGTGCACAGAGCGGCCCGTACGCCGGGCACCTTGTTCGCGGCGATGGACGCGCCCGTGCCGGTCCAGCAGCACACAACGGCCTGGTCGGCCCGTCCCTCGGCGACGTCACGGGCCGCGGCGGCCGAGCACGCCGCCCACTGGGGGTCGTCCCCGGGGCGCAGCGCACCGTGGGTCACCACCTCGTGCCCGCGCTCGCGCAGCAGGGCGACGAGCGAGCGGGCGACGGGTTCGGCCATGTCCGAGGAGACGGAGATCCGCATGTGCCGGAGACTACTCAGCGCGCCGTCCGGACTCCAGGGGCGCCCGCCCGCTCCGGCCGGCGACCGAGCGCGCGGGGTCGTCCACCCGCGGGCGTGTCTAGGAGAACCACGCCATCCCGAGGAGCAGCGCGGAGACGAAGAGGACGGCGCCGCCCACGACGGCGGCGGCACGGGAGTGGCGGCGCAGCGAGGAGCGCACTCCGGGTCGGCGCGCGGGCACCCGGTGCACGCTGGTGTTCCAGCCGGAGTCCATGCCCGCGGCCCCCGACGCGACGCCGGCGCGAGCGGGGACGGGAGCGGCGGCGGCGCGGCGGTGCGCGGGAGCCGTGCCCCGCTGGCTCGGACCGCGGTGCTGTCCGCGTCCCCCGCCCCCGTCCCACTGCTCCGGGGGAAGCGGTTCCGGAACGCCACGCCACGCGCCGCCCGCGAACCAGTCCGCCGCCTGCCGGGCCGTGGGCCGTTCCTCGGGCCGTTTGGCCAGCATGCTCAGCAGGTACGCCTCGAAGGCGGGCGGCAGCGCCGCGCCACGCTGGTGCGGCGGTACGGGCGAGGAGTCGACGTGCTGGTAGAGCAGCGCGGTCGCGGTCGACGCCTCGAAGGGCGGGGAGCCGACGGACAGGTGGTAGAGCACGCAGCCCAGTGAGTACATGTCGGAGGCCGCGCTCGCCGGGGTGCCGATGGCCCGTTCGGGCGCCAGGTAGAGACCGGTGCCGACGATCTGCCCGGTGGTGGTGAGCGCGCCCGAGGGGTCGTCGACGAAGCGGGCTATGCCGAAGTCGGCGATGCGGACGGTGCCCTGGTGGTCGCTGAGCAGGTTGCCGGGTTTGACGTCCCGGTGCACGATGCCCTGGGCGTGCGCCGCGGCGAGGCCCTCGGCGGAGTGCTGGGCCACCTGGGCCAGACGTTCCGGTGAGAGCGGGCCGCCGGCGGTCAGTTCACCGGCCAGGCTGTCGCCCTCGATGAGTTCCATGACGAGGAAGCAGCGGTCCTCCCAGGCGCCGAAGTCGAGCGTCCCGACCACGTGCGGATGGTTCAGCCGGGCCGAGGTCTGCGCCTCCAGTCTGAACCGGGCCTCGGCGGAGGCGTCCGACCCGTCGTTCAGCAGCAGTTTGACCGCGATCGGTCTGCCGAGCACCTCGTCGAGGCCCCGCCAGACCTCGCCCATTCCGCCGCGCCCGATGACCGTCTGCAGCCGGTACCGCCCCGCCACCAGCACCCGTAGCCCCGCCCTCAAGATCCCCGAAGTCCCGCCCTCACGACCACTCTCCGCAGCGGGCGCGGCAGCAGCCGGGCAGCGCATACGGATCGCGGCAACCGCGCCTCATCTTAACGATCACTCAGGGTGCTCCCGACCCCTGCGCGGCCCTCCCGGGCGGATTGTCCGGACAAGAAACCTTCCGAGTTTCGGACCGGGGCCCTCCGAGTGAAAAGCACGGAGTCGCCCGTCGCACAAATATGTAGAGCTGATCACGTATGTCATCGTCGCCCTACCCGGCTGATCCACTCGGGAAGGACTCGGGAAGGAGAGGACGAACAGTGACCCCTCTTACATGGCTGCTCATCCCCCTGGCGGTGGTGTTCATGACGAGCGTCTGGGGCCTCCTCGCGGGACGGCCGCGGCGCACCGACGACATGGCGGACGTGGAGCGCTACGACCGCCTCCGCGCGGCGCTGGCCCGCGCGGCCTCCTGACCGGACGGTCTCCCGACCCGGACGACCTCCCGACCTGACACCTCCCGACCGGATGACCGGCTAGCGCAGCAGCAGTTGCAAGCCGCCCACGACGGTGGCCGCGATCACCAGCCGCTCGAACAGCCGCTGGTTGATGCGGTGCACCGCCCACTTGCCGAGCAGCGCACCGGGCACGACGAAGACCACCAGCACGGCGTCCAGCAGGAGCGAGCGGCCGTCGATCAGTCCGAGACCGGCGCTGAAGGGCACCTTGGAGACGTTGACGATGAGGAAGAAGAAGGCCGACGTACCGAGGAAGCCGAGCTTGCGGAAGCCCGCCGACAGCAGGTACAGCGACATCACCGGGCCACCCGCGTTGGCGACCATGGTGGTGAACCCGCCGAGGACGCCGTAGAAGCGGGCCTTGAGACGGCCCGGACGGGTGGTGACCGAGTCCGGCTCCTCCCCCCGGTCGGCGCTGCGGCGCCGCCACACCGTCACCCCCGCCATCAGCAGCAGGATCGCCCCGATCGACGTCCGTACGATCCCGTCGTCGGCCCACATCAGGAACAGGGTGCCGACGACCACCCCCGCCGCGACCGCCGGGAACAGCCGCCACAGCGTGGGCCAGTGCGCGTGCCGCCGGTAGGTGAGGACGGCGAGTACATCGCCGGCGATCAGGACCGGCAGCAGCACCCCGGTGGAGGCGCGGGCGGGCAGGACGGCCGCGAAGACGGCGAGGCTCACCGTGTTGGCCCCGCTGACGGCGGTCTTCGAGAAGCCGACGAGCAGGGCCGCGAAGGCGAGCGCGGCGAATCCCCACCCGGATATGTTCCAGAGCGTCATCGTGTTCATGCGGTGACCGATGTTATGTCCTGACAACCGAGGGGCGTAAGGACCGTCTCACCTGGAGGAGCCATGGCCGACGTCCGCGAGCACGTCCTGACCGGTGTCCGGGGCGCACTCGCCGTCCGCGAGTGGCCGCAGCCGCGACCGCGGTACGTCGCCCTCGTGGTGCACGGGTACGGCGAGCACTCCGGCCGCTACGAGGAGCCGGCCCGCGCACTGGGCGCGCACGGAGCGGCCGTGTACGGCCCCGACCACCTGGGCCACGGGAAGTCGGCGGGCGAACGCGTGGTGGTCGAGGACTTCGAGGAGGTCGTCACCGACGTGCGCGCCGTGGCGGATCTCGCCCGTGCCGCGCACCCCGGACTGCCGCTCGTGCTGATCGGCCACTCCATGGGCGGGCTGATCTCCGCCCGCTACGCCCAGCGCCACGGCGCGGAACTCGCCGCGCTCGTGCTGTCCGGGCCGGTCATCGGCGCCTGGGAGCTGCCGGGCCGGCTGCTGGCCCTGGACGAGCTCCCCGACACGCCGGTCAGCCCGGCCGCGCTGTCCCGGGACACGGCGGTCGGTGCGGCGTACGCGGCGGACCCGCTCGTCTGGCACGGCCCGATGAAGCGGCCGACGGTCGAGGCGTTCGCGCGAACCCTGAAGGCCGTCGCCGAGGGCGGCGACGTCGGGGAGCTGCCCGTGCTGTGGCTGCACGGCGACGACGACCGGCTGGTCCCGCTCGGCGGGAGCCGGGCCGGGATCGAGCGGCTGGGCGGCGCGCTGACCGAGCGGATCTACCCGGACGCCCGGCACGAGGTGTTCCTGGAGACGAACCGCGCGGAGGTGTTCGCCGACATGACGGAGTTCCTGGACCGCGTACTCGCGCACTGAGCGCCCGTCTCCCGGCCGGGAAAGAGCGTCCGACCTGGGCGGGGCGGTTGTTTGCCCCCTTTCGACGAGGGCACTCGCGCCCCCATGGAGTGGTTGCGCGGTGCGGGTGGGACCGGCCGGGACCGGCGAGGCCGAACGCATCGCACCGCTCCGTACCGCCATGGACGACTCCCGGAGACGACTCCCCAAGGAGAACCACCGTATGACTGTCGTGAAGAGCACGATCCCCGAAGCGGCCCTTCAGGTCACCGGGGACGCGCTGCAGAGCACTCTCGTGGACCTTCTCGGGCTCTCCCTGATCGGGAAGCAGGCGCACTGGAACATCGTGGGACCGCGGTTCCGGTCCATCCATCTCCAGCTCGACGAAGTGGTGGCGGCGGCCCGCGAGTTCGCCGACACGGTAGCGGAGCGCGCCGCGGCGCTGGGCCTGCCGCCGGACGGACGCCCGGAAACGATCGCCTCGGCCTTCACCCTGCCCGGCCCCAAGGACGGCTGGGTGCGCGACACGGAGGTCGTCGAGGTCATGGTCGAGTCCCTGGAGGCGGCCATCAAGCGGCTGCGCGAGCGCATCGACGCGACGGAGAAGCCCGACCCGGTCTCCCAGGACCTGCTGATCACGATCACGGCCGAACTGGAGAAGCATCGCTGGATGTTCGCCGCCGAGAACGTGAGCGAGCGCGGCTGAGCACCGCCCGGTGGCAGGCCGCCGGGCCGGCGCGCGTACCGCCGTCACCCGAGCGGCCCCGTCCCGCGGCGGCGGGCATGCGGGACGGGAGCGCCGCGCCTAACGTCGAGAGCGCACACCAACGGCGGTGTCCGGGACGGCCCCGACTCCGTCCGCGGGTGTCGGTTCGGCGTGGGAGGCCGGTCAGCCAATGAGACTCACCGAAGCACGCCGCCGCGACCGGGACCGGGACCGGCCGCTGCTCGTCAGCAGGTGGCACGAGACGGCGGACCGGCATCTGACCCAGCTGCGACGGTCGTTGCTGATCACGTGGATCTCCTTCGGGGTCACCTTCGGCACCGTCCGCGTCATCACGCACGGCATCCGGGGCGGCTGGCTGCCCTGGGGGGGCATCTCCGCCGGTGGCGAGCACCTGCACCACTACAACCTCGGCATCGCCACCCTCGCCGGGGTGGGCCTGATCGCCGTACGCGGTGACGAACGCGCGGTCGGGCACCCCGCCGTCGCGGCCGCCTATGGCTGCGGCACGGCCCTGATCTGCGACGAGTTCGCACTCCTGCTGGATCTCCGCGACGTCTACTGGGCCAAGCAGGGCCGGATCAGCGTCGACGTCTCCCTCGGAGTCATCTCCGTGCTGGGCGCCTACCTGACGGCGAAGCCGTTCTGGCACGAGATCGGCCGTGTCACGCGGCACCACATCGTCGCCGCGGCCGCACGCCACGGCGGCGCCAGCGCCTGATTCCCGCACCGCCCACCACGGCCCGGCCGCCGTCACGCACGCCGCGCAGGGCGGTCGCACCCACTGTGAGGAGCAAGGCATGAGCCCAGCCGAGCACCAGGAGCGCGGCGCCGAGGCCTCCGGGCAGGACCCCGCCCCGCAGCAGTGCGGGGTCCAGGACCGGTCCGTGCGGAGCCAGGCGGCGGGACCGGGGCCGTCCGCGATACGCATGCGCGTAGCGCGGGCCGATCCCTGGTCGGTGATGTCGATGAGCTGTCTGGTGCTGCTGGGACTCGGTGCCTGCGTGCTCGTCACCATGGTGCTCGTCTGGGCCATGCTCACCGCGATGGACCCGGAAGCCTGGCCCTCCTTCGGCTGGACGCTCGTCATCGCCGCCGGTGTCGTCACCCTGGAGGTCGTCCTGGGCACGGCCATGGCGACCCTGGGCGCGTTCCTCTACAACATGTCCTCGCAGTACGCCGGGGGTGTCCATCTGACGCTGGCCGACGACCCGGCGATGGTCCGCGAAGGCCGGCCCGATCTGCTGCCGGACGTCGGCCGTGCGTACCACCGTCTCCAGGACCGCCTGGGATTCCCGCCGCCCGGCTGCGGAGCGCGCTACGTCGAGTTCGCCGACCGCTGCGGCGACGCGTGGCGGCGGCTGCGCGGCCGGGCCGGGGACTGGCGGACCGCTCGGCAGGGCAGTCGGCAGGACAGCCGGTGCGACACTCGGCAGGACGCGAACAGCCGGCCCGGCCCGGACGACGGCCACGGTCACGGCCAGGACGACCGCGACCGCAGGGACCGGGACGACCCGGACACCCGGGTCGAGGAGACCACTCCCGGCTGACGATCCGGGCTCCCCGCTGCCGACGGCCGGGACTCCCCCCGGCTCCGAACACCCGACGGTCAGCCGGCGGTCAGCCGCCGAGGCCGGGCGGCAGGTGCAACAGGCGCGCGATGGTGCGCAGTACGCCGTTGTCGTTGTTGGAGGGGGCCAGGTGGCGGGCCCGGCCGATGACCTCGGGGTGGGCGTTGGCCATGGCGAACGACCACTCGGCGGCGTCCAGCATCTCCAGGTCGTTGAGGTAGTCGCCGAACACCAGGGTCTGGGCAGGCGTGATCCCCAGATCCCGCTGGAGCCGGCGCAGCGCGGCGCCCTTGTCGGCGGTGCGGTTCATCACGTCGACCCAGTGCTCGCCCGAGACGACGACCTGGTGGGTGGCGGCGAACGGCGCCAGCGCCGGGGCGGTGGTCCGTTCGGCCGACCCGAAGTCGAACAGGGCCACCTTGATGATGTCGTCGTCGACGGCAGCCGCGTCCGGCACGATCCTGTGCCGTACGTAGTACTTGCGGACCTCGGCCAGGAAGGCCTCGTCGGTCCGCTCCACATGGGCCGACCGCTTGCCGCAGACCACGGCGCCCACGTCCACGCCCTGCGCGACGAGTTCCCGTACGGCTCCGACGAGGCGGGCCGCGACGGCCGGGTCCAGGGGGTCGGAGCTCAGCTCCACGCCGTCCCGGACGACATAGGTGCCGTTCTCCGCGATGAACACCATGCCCTCGTCGTGGCCGGCGAACTGCTCGGCCAGCGTGGCGTACTGGCGGCCGCTCGCGGGGCTGAACAGCACGCCGCGGCGGCGCAGCTCGGCCAGGGTCGGCCACAGTCCGGCCGGGAGTCGCTTGGCGTCGTCCAGGAGCGTGCCGTCCATGTCGGTGACGATCAGCCGTATGCCGGCGGGGCCCGTGACGGTTTCCGGGGCGGGTTCGGGGGTGGTGAGCAGGGGCGAGGGTGTGCTGGGCATGTCCGTTTTCCGTGGCGGGCGCGGCGGGCGCGCCCCGGGTGGTGGGGCGCCGGCTCCGTTGCCGTGCGCGGGGGCGGTGGTCGACGCCGTACCGGCTCCGGGACGTCGTCAGCCGGGTCGGTCGGGCCGCGCCGCCGCGGTGACGCCACGGCCCCGCCAGCCTACCGGGGCCGCCTGGCAGGGGTTTTGCCCGACCAGGTCCGGGGCCGCCCGGGGCCCGGGTCCGGCGGTCTTCCCGGCCGGCCGGGTTCGGCCGATTCCCGGACACGGTGATCACCGGGCGGCACAATGGCGGCGTCGGCCGCGGGCAGGGCGCGACCACGGCCACGGCAGTCACGAGACGGCACGCGACGAACCAGGAGTGCAGACGTGAGCGAGAGCCACACCCCGCCGGACGGGTCGCCGAGGCTGGACACCACGGTGGCGCACAACGCGCGCGTGTGGAACCACTGGGTCGGCGGCAAGGACAACTACGAGGTCGACCGGCAGGTGGGCGAGCACGTCGCCGGGATGTTCCCGGTGATCCGGGACGTGGCCCGCGGCGACCGCGAGTTCCTCGGACGGGCGGTCCGCCACCTGACCGCCGAGCGCGGGGTGCGCCAGTTCCTCGACGTCGGCACCGGGCTGCCGACGGTCGACAACACCCACGACATGGCCCAGCGGATCGCCCCGGACGCGCGGATCGTGTACGTCGACAACGACCCGGTCGTCCTCACGCACGCCCGCACGCTGCTGACCAGCACCCCCGAGGGCGCCACCGCCTACATCGAGGCCGATGTGCACGCCCCGGAGGCCATCGTCGAGCGTGCCTCCGCGACGCTCGACTTCGGCCGGCCCGTCGCGGTGATGATGCTGGGCATCCTGAACTTCGTCCTGGACACCGACGAGGCGCGCGACATCGTCCGCCGCGTCATGGCCGCGGTCCCCTCGGGCAGTTTCCTGGTGCTGACGCACCCCACCTACGACGCCGACCTCGGCGGCGAGGGCAACGTCCCGGCGATGGAGTTCTGGAACGCCAACGCCACACCGCCGATCACCGCCCGCTCCCGTGCCGAGGTGGCCGCCTTCCTCGACGGCCTGGACCTGGTCGAGCCGGGCCTGGTGCCGTGCTCGCGGTGGCGCCCGGACGGCGACTCCCCCGCCGCGGTACCGCAGTTCGGCGCGGTCGCCGTGAAACCCTGACGCGGGCGGTACCCGGCCGCCGGTTCGCCCGAGTCGAGCCCGTCGAGGAGGACTATGACCACCCTTGCCGACCCCGTCCCCGGCGGGCGTCCCGGTGACGTCGAGCGGGCCACCACGCTCAGCGGCGAACTCGCCGGGCGGGGCGTACACGGAGTCGTGCTGGCCTACGTCGACACCGCGGGGATCGCCCGGGTCAAGACGGTGCCGACGGCCAAGCTCCCCTCGGCGGCGGCCTGGGGAGCGGGCATGTCCCCGGTGTTCGACACCTTCCTGGCGCACGACTCGATCGTCACCACCGACGTCCTCGGCTCCCCCGACGGCGATCTGCGGCTCTACCCCGACCTGGACCACCTGGTGGTCCTGTCGGGGCAGCCCGGCTGGGCCTGGGCCCCGGTCGACCGGATCACGCAGGAGGGTGAGCGCCATCCCGGGTGCAGCCGTACGTTCCTGCGCCGGATCACCGCCGACGCCGAGCGGCGCCACGGCCTCACCTTCGAGGCGGCCATCGAGGTCGAGTGGGCCGTGGGCCAAGGAAACGCGCCCGGCGGCGAGTTCGAGCCCGCGGTGTCGGGTCCGGCGTACGGGGCCGTCCGGCAGGTGGAGTTGAGCGACTGCGCCGCCGATCTGCTGGCGGCCCTCGCGGCGCAGGGCGTGGACGTGGACCAGTTCCACCCCGAGTACGCGGCCGGGCAGTTCGAGGTGTCCGTCGGCGCGCTGGACCCGGTGGCGGCGGCCGACCGCAGCGTGCTGGTGCGGCAGACCGTACGGGCCGTGGCCCGGCGGCACGGGCTGAAGGTCTCCTTCGCGCCGGCCGTCCTCGCGCGGGGCGTGGGCAACGGTGGCCATGTGCACCTCTCGGCCTGGCGCGACGGGACCAACCTGCACTCCGGGGGCGACGGCCGCCACGGCATGACGGCCGAGGCCGAGTCCTTCACGGCCGGTCTCCTCGCCCACCTGCCCGCGCTGACGGCGGTGACCGCGCCGAGCCCGTCCAGCTATCTCAGGCTCAAGCCCTCCCAGTGGGCCGGGGTGTTCACCGCCTGGGGCCGGGAGACCCGCGAGGCCGCGCTGCGCGTGATCACCGGGACCCGGGGGCAGGGCGCGCGGGCGGCCAACCTGGAGGTCAAACCGGTCGACCTCGCGGCCAACCCGTACCTGGCGCTGGGCTGTCTGATCGCCGCCGGACTGGACGGGATGGCGTCGTCCGCGTCCCTGCCCGAGGAGATCACCGGGGACCCGGCCCGGTTCGGCGAGGCGGAGGCGGCGGCCCGGGGCGTACGGCGCCTGCCGGTCTCGCTGGCGGAGGCGGTCGGCGCGTTCCGCGGGGACGACCTGCTGCGCACGGCTCTCGGACCGGTGCTCGCCGACGCGGTGACCGCCGTGCGGCAGGGCGAGATCGCGGCCGTCGAGGGGCTGGACGACGAGCAGGTCGCGGCGGCGTACCGCTGGACGTACTGATGAGCGCGTCGGCCGGGGCCGGAGCGGTCCACGAGGCGCTGGCGGCGCTGCCGCTCGTGGACCACCACTGCCACGGGGTCGTCACCGCCGACCTGGACCGGACCGGCTTCGAGTCCCTGCTCACCGAGGGCGAGGTGTGGCCCGGCAGCGGCATCTCGCCGTTCGACAGCCCGGTCGGTGTGGCCGTGCGCCGGCACTGCGCCCCGGTCCTGGACCTGCCGCGCCACGCGTCCGCCGAGGTGTACCTGGCCCGCCGGGCCGAGTTGGGCGCGGCGGAGGTCAACCGGCGCTTCCTCGGCACCTGCGGCACGGCCGTCTTCTGCGTCGACACCGGCTTCGCTCCCGAGCCCGGCACCACTGCGCGGGAGCTGGCCGGCGCCGCGGGCGGCGGCGCGGTGGCGTACGAGGTCGTACGGCTGGAGCGCGTCGCGGAGGCCGTGGCGGCCGGGGGCGTCGAGCCCGGCGAGTACGGCGCCGCCTTCCGTGCGGCCGCGCAGGACGCCGTGCGGCGGCCGGGCGTGGTCGCGGTGAAGTCGGTGGCCGCCTACCGCACCGGCTTCGGCCTGGACCCGGCACGCCCCTCGCGGGAGGAGGTCGCGCGGGCGGCGGCCGGCCTGCTCGCCCGCGCGGGCGACCGTCTCGACGACCCGGTGCTCGTACGGCATCTGCTGTGGACGGCCGTCGACCTCGGTCTGCCCCTGCAGCTGCACACCGGGTTCGGCGACAGCGACATCCGCCTGCACCGCGCGGACCCCGCCCTTCTGACCGACTGGCTGCACCTGACCGCCGGCACGATCCCGGTCCTGCTGCTGCACTGCTGGCCCTACCAGCGCCAGGCCGCCTATCTGGCCGCCGTGTTCGAGGGGGTGTACCTCGACGTCGGTCTGGCACTGCACCACGTGGGTCCCGCCCGGGCCCGGGCGGTCCTGGCCGAGGCCCTGGAGATCACGCCGTTCCGCAAGCTGCTGTACAGCTCCGACGCCTACGGTCTGGCCGAGTTCCACCACCTGGGCGCCGTGGCCTTCCGGCAGGGCCTGGCCGGGCTGCTGCGGGAGCGGGTGGACGCCGACGAGCTGAGCCCGGCGGACGCGCTGCGGATCGCCCGCTGGGCCGGGCGGGACAACGCCCGGCGGGTCTACGGATTCACCGGCCCCACCGACCTCGACGACCCCGCTGACCCCACCGATCTCCCTGCTACCGAACTCCCCCATTGAGCACCACTGAAAGTATGATCAAGCGATGTCTGACATGACCGAAACCACGCCCGGTTGGCTGACCACGGACGAGCTGGAGTCGGCACGCGCCCGCATGCCGATCCTGTACGTCGAGGCGGTGCCGGTGCGCGTCGACGACAGTGGCGAAGTGACCAGTATCGGCCTGCTGCTGCGCATCGGACCGGACGGAACGGTCAGCCGGACCCTAGTCTCCGGCCGGGTGCTGCACCACGAGCGCGTGCGGGACGCCCTGCTGCGCCATCTGGAGAAGGACCTCGGCCCGGTGGCGCTGCCCCGGGTGCCGGCGTCCCTCCAGCCGTTCACCGTCGCCGAGTACTTCCCGACGGCCGGTATCACGCCGTACCACGACCCGCGTCAGCACGCCGTGTCGCTGGCCTACATCGTGCCGGTCGCCGGCGACTGCCGTCCCCGGCAGGACGCGCTGGACCTGGTGTGGTTCAGCCCGCAGGAGGCGGCCTCCGCCGCGCTGCAGAGCGAGATGCCGGGCGGGCACGGGGTGCTGCTCAAGCAGGCGCTGGCCCACGTGGGTCACGCGTACTGACGGGTGCCGCGAAGGGCGCCTCCGGCATCACCGGCGGCGCCCTCCCCGGCATGGCCGGCTATCCGGCGGTCGCACGGGCGGCCGGGGCCGGGCCACGGTCGTCCTCCGTCACGAGGTGGTCGGCCGGACCGTCCGGGTCGAGGAGCCGGCCCAGCCGTCCCGGCACGTCGAAGCCGACGAGGACCACGACGATCATCGTCCCGGCGAAGGTAAGGACGGCCAGCGCGTGGCCCAGGTCCATGCCGGAGGCGAGGCGGGCGCCGAGGACGGGGGCCACGGCGCCGCCCAGGGCGCCCACGTTGTAGGTGAAGCCCAGCGCGGCGGCCCGGGTGTGGGTCGGGAAGTGACCGCCGATGTACCGGGGCAGCAGGCCGGAGATGCCGAAGCTGGTGGCCTGCAGCGCGAACAGCAGCACGCCGAGCAGCGGCAGGCTGTCGCGCACCGCGAAGACCGGGAAGACGAAGGCCAGTGAGGCCAGCAGGGTGAGGGCGTACGCCTTCCTGGTGCCGATCCAGTCGCCCATGAACCCGGCCAGCCAGCAGCCGGCCATCGTGCCGAAGCCCGCGTAGTAGAGCGCGTCGGTGACCTGCCCGGCGTCGTAGCCCAGGTCGGTCTTCAGATAGGTGGGCAGCAGCGCCTGGATGGGCCAGGAGTACAGGAACGCGAAGAAGATCGTGACGATCATCGACACGTACAGCAGCCAGCCGCGGCGGCCGCCCAGCTGCACGGCGAAGGCGATCAGACAGGCCCCGGCGAGCACCGACAGCACCGGCACGAGACCGTCGCCGAGCGGGGTGAAGACGGCGAACAGCGAGACGGTGGCCGCCACCGCGAGCACCACGTTGACGGTGGCCCTGGACCGGGTGGTGAACAGCGGGCGGAAGGGGTTGGGCCGCTGCTCCCGCTCGGCGACCGAGGCCTTCCAGTCGGCGGCCTCGGGCAGCGCGCGACGCATCCACAGCGCGACCAGGACGGGGATCAGGCCGAGGTAGAACATCCAGCGCCAGCCGAGCGACGGCACGACCCACTTGTAGACCTGGGCGGCCAGCACCGTGCCGACGGAGTAGCCGGAGATCAGGAAGCCGCTGGCCCGGTTGCGCATGTGCACCGGCCAGCTCTCCATGACGTAGGTGGCGCTGGACGAGTATTCGCCGGCCATGCCCATGCCGATGGCGAGCCGGGCGACGAACAGGCTGGTGTAGTCCCAGGCGAATCCGCAGGCGAAGGTGCCCAGCGAGTACAGCAGGATGCTGACCACCATCGACAGCTTCCGCCCGAAGCGGTCACCGAGGGCACCGAGGAGCGCGCCGCCGAGCCACCGCGTGATGAACGCGGCGGAGACCAGGCTCGCCGCCTGGAGGGTGTCGAGGTGGAAGTCGGCGCTGATCTCGGTGAGGACCAGGGTGATCAGGACGAAGTCGAAGCCGTCGAGGACGTAGCCGATCCAGGCGGCGAAGAACGACTTCCACTGACTGCGGCCCACCTGGCGGAACCAGGGCGGCTTGGATGACGCGGTGTGGTGCACGGTTGCTCCAGGATGCCGGACGGACTCGTCGTCGAGCACCGTCGGAAGGTAAAAGCGCCTCTATCGACGTGTGAGGTGCGTCGCGAAGCGGTGGGTGAGGGCGGTCGGGGCGGTGATGGCGGTGCCGACGACCACGCTGTGGGCGCCCCGGGCGAGCGCCTCGGCCGCCTCCTCGGGGGTGCCGATCCGTCCCTCGGCGACGACCGGGGTGCCGGTCGCGCGGGCGAGGGCGGCGACCAGTTCCAGGTCGGGGCCGGACTGGCGCGGGGAGCCGGGCGCGTATCCCGACAGGGTGGTGGAGACGAAGTCGGCGCCCTGCCGGGCGGCGAGCACGCCCTCCTCCAGCGTGGCGACGTCCGCCATGACCAGGGCGCCCGCGGAGTGCACGGCGGTCACGAGGTCGGCGAAGGAGCCGCCGTCCGGGCGCGGGCGCGCCGTGGCGTCCGCGGCGACCACGTGCGCGCCGGCCTCGGCGACGGCGAGGGCGTGGCGCACGGTCGGGGTGATGTAGACGCCGGTGTCGCCGTCCTTCCACAGCCCGATCACGGGCAGGGCGACGGCGGCGGCGACGGCGGCCACCACCTCGGGACCGTTGACGCGGACGGCCGCGGCGCCGCCGGCCTCGGCGGAGCGCGCCAGCCTGACCAGGGTCGCGGTGTCGCGCATCGGGTCGCCCTCGGGAGCCTGGCAGGAGACGATCAGCCGGCCGGCGACGGCGGTTACGGGCGAGGGGATCGTGGTCATCGGGGTCCTTCCGAGGAGTGCGGGGACGGGGTGCGGGCGAGCAGGGCCGCCCCCAGTACGGCCGCGTCGGATCCGAGGCGCGGCGGCACCGGGCGCAGATGGCGCAGGGGGGCCATCAGCTCGGCGCGGAAGGCGTCGGTCAGCGCGGACCAGTACAGGTCGCCGATCCGTGGCACGCCGCCGCCGATCACGACGCGGTGCGGGCCGAGCGCGTTGGCCAGGCCGCCGACGGCGCTTCCCGTGGCCCGCGCCCCGGTGGTGATCGCCTGTCGTGCGGTGGCGTCGCCCGCGGCGGCACGTTCCGCCACGGTCTGGAGGCGGTCGGCGGTCCGGCCGCTCAGGCGCTCGTACAGTGCGGTGATCGCGGGTCCCGAGGCGATCGCCTCCAGGTGGCCGCTGCCGCCGCAGGTGCAGGGCAGGCCGGTGGCCTCGGGGCTCGGCACATGGCCCAGGTGGCCCGCGATGCCGGCGCTGCCGTGCAGCATCCGGCCGTCCACCGCGACGGCGCCGCCGACTCCGGTGCCCACGGCGACGTAGACGAGGGAGGCGGACGGGTCGCCGGCCTCGGCGAGTTCGGTGGCGGCCGTGGCGCGTACGTCGTTGTCGCAGGCGACCGGCAGCCCCGTACGGTCGGACAGGCCCGCGGCCAGCGCGGTGCCGGCCCATCCGGTGATGGAGTCGGTGGCGCTGGTGACGGTGCCGGTGCGCGGGTCCACGACACCGGCGGCGGCGACTCCGATCGCCCGGGCGCCGTGGTCCACCTCGCGGGCCGCGGCGGCGAGCGCGTCGAGCACGGCCCGCGCGCCCGCCCGCGCCGGTGTCGGGCGGGTGTGCCGGCGCAGCACCGTGCCGTCCGGGCCGACCAGGGCGGCCGCGATCTTGGTGCCGCCGAGGTCGAGTCCGATGACGGGAGCGGTGCCGGGGGCCGGGGGCCGCGTCATCGGACCGGGGTGAGCCCGGCGGCGCGCAGCCGCGCGTCGACCTCGGCGACGGGCGCGGCGCCCAGCTGGATCTGCGGGAAGGCGGTGTCGCCGCAGTCGATGACGCCCAGCAGGCGCAGGGCCGCCTTGAACGCGCCCAGCGCGGAGGAACTGCGGCCCATCTCGGCCTCGGGGCCCGCGTCGACCATGGCGAACAGGCCGGCGAGCCGCTCCTGCTCCTTGACGGCCAGCGTCCAGTCACCCGTCCGGGCGGCCTCGTAGAGCCGGACGTAGCCGGCGGGGTCGACGTTGCCCAGGCCGGGGACGACGCCGTCGGCGCCGGCCAGCAGCGCCGCGTCGACGGTCAGCTCGGAGCCGGTGAGGACGGAGAAGGCGGGCGCGGGTCCCTCGGCGCGGCCCTGGCGTCCGCCGAGTGCGACGAGCAGGCGGCGCAGGGAGCCCTCGTCGCCGCTGCTGTCCTTGAGGCCGGCCAGGGTGCCGTCGGCGGCCAGTTCGAGGATCAGGGCGGTCGACAGCTTGCTGTGCACGGAGACCGGCAGGTCGTAGGCGAACAGCGGCAGGTCCACCGTCTGGCGGATCCGGCGGAAGTGGGCGGCGATCTCCCGGGGGTGGGTGCGGGTGTAGAAGGGCGCGGTGACCACCAGTGCGTCCGCGCCGAGCTGGGCCGCCTCGCGGGCGTGGTCGAGGACGCGGGGGGTGGTGGTGTCGATGACGCCCGCGAGGACCGGTACCCGTCCGTCGACCGCGTTGACCACCGTCTCCAGGGCGGTGCCGCGCTGCTCGTCGGTGAGGTAGGCGACCTCGCTGGTCGAGCCGAGGGCGAAGAGCCCGTGGACACCGCCGCCGAGCAGGTGCTCGACCAGCCGGGCCAGGGAGGCCGTGTCGACCTCGCCGTGGGCGTCGAGCGGGGTGCACACGGGCGGGACGACTCCGCGCAGGGGTGCGGTCAGAGGCATGGGGGCTACTCCATGGGCTGGAAGACGGAACTGCTGATCGCGGCCGGCTGCTCCGCGAAAGCGACGTCAGATGTCTGACGTCTGAACAATAAGACGCAGCCGCCCGGGTCGGTCAAGAGGGGGATGGCTCACACTCTCGATTCCGACCCGGGCGGCAAGTCCCCGTGAGGGAACGACGTCCGGGGCCCGCGGTCGCGGGCGGGCCGCCCCGGTGACAGGTCAGGCGGTGCGCTCGACCTCGCCCACCGCACCCCGGCCCGCCTGCGCCTGAGCCTCCGTCAGCCGCCGGCGCACCGGCGCGTAGTGGCCGGAGAGGGCGCGCACGAATCCCTCGGCGTCCCCCTGCCTGGCCGCCCGCACGATGGCGCGGTGGTCGGCGATGGTTCCCGCCTCGGCCTCCTCGGAGATCCCCTCCAGTTGCGGCGCGACGATGGCGTAGACGTCCCAGAAGGCCAGCGAGAGCTGGCTGACCAGCTCGTTCTGGAGCGGTTCCATCAGTCGCTCGTGGAAGGCCCGGTCGCATTCCGCGAAGCCGCGGTCGTCGTGGGCGCCGCGACGGTCCATCTCGTCGACGAGGGCGTCGAGAGCGTCGAGATCCTCGGACCCGAGCGTCGCCATGATGCGTGCGGCCATGCCGCGTTCGATCAGCTCGCGCACCTCGATCAGCTCGGACAGGATCCGGAAGTCGTCCTTGGGGCTGAGCAGACCGCGGAAGGCCAGACCCTCCACCAGCGCGGACAGGCTCAGCCGGCCGACATAGGTGCCATGACCGCGCCGCACCTCGACGATGTCCAGCACCGCCAGGGTCTTCACGGCCTCGCGGACGCTGGACCGGCTGGCACCGAGGGCGGCGCACAGCTCCGCCTCCGACGGCAGCGGGTCTCCCGGCTTGAGGTGATTGTCGAGGATGTAGCTCTTGATCGCCTCCGAGACCTCCTGACGCAGTGACGGCCTGGCCGCCGCCCGGACCTCTTGCGGACGCGACGAATTCACCTCTTGACCCCTTCTGCTCAACGAAGCTACCTTCACAGCCTATCAAGGTCGGACATCAGACGTCTGATGGCGCGGCCCCAATTCCTCTACCGTTTCCTGGCTTTGTGCCGCCCCAGGAGGGACCCCACGTGTCGTACAAGACGCCCGTCGGCATGGATCGTCGCAGATTCCTGCGCTACGCGAGCGCCCTCGGGGCCGCCTCGGCCCTGACCGCCTCGATCTCCGCGTGCAGCGGCCCGGCCTCGACCGGCTCGAACACCGGCGCGAGCAGCGGAGGAGGCGCGGACACCATCGAGACGGGTATCTCCTACCCGCTCTCGACCGGCTTCGACCCGATGATCGCCTCGGGCGCCACCCCGATCGCGGCCAACCTGCACGTCTTCGAGGGCCTGGTCGATCTGGACCCGGCCACGCTCCAGGCCCGGCCCGGTCTGGCCACCGCGCTGCCCATCAAGGTGAACGCCACCACCTACCGCGCCACCCTGCGCGAGGGCGCCACCTTCCACGACGGCTCCGACGTCACCTCCGAGGACGTCGTCCACAGCTTCGAGCGGATCCTCGACGAGAAGAACGCCTCCCTGATGGCGCAGTTCCTGCCGTTCCTCGACTCGGTCGAGGCGGTCGACGCCAGGACGGTCGAGTTCAAGCTGAAGTACCCCTTCGCGCTGTTCCCCGGCCGCGTCTCGGTCGCCAAGATCGTTCCGAAGAAGCTGGTGGAGGCGGACCAGAAGGGCTTCGACGCCCTGCCCGTGGGTTCGGGCCCCTACCGGATGGTCTCGGCGACCCGCGAGGACAAGATCGTCTTCGAGGCGTACGACAAGTACAACGGCAGCCACCCGGCCAAGGCCAAGAAGATGGTCTGGCGCCTGGTCTCCGACCCCGCCGCCCGGGTCAGCGCCATGGAGTCGGGCCGGGTGCAGGCCATCGAGGACGTGCCCTACCTGGACGTGGACCGCCTCGCCAGGAAGGCGAAGGTCGAGTCCGTGCAGTCCTTCGGCCTGCTCTTCCTGATGTTCAACTGCAAGCAGAAGCCCTTCGACGACAAGCGGGTGCGCCAGGCGCTCCACTACGCGCTGGACACCGACAAGCTCATCACCACGGCCATGGCCGGCAACGGCTCGGCCGCCCGCAGCTACCTCCAGCCCACCCACCCCGACTTCCAGCAGGCCGCCACGGTCTACGGGCACGACCCGGCCAGGGCCAGGAAGCTGCTCGGCGAGGCCGGCGTCAAGAACCTCAAGGTCACCCTGCTCACCACCGACACCGGCTGGGTCAAGGACGTGGCCCCGCTGGTCAAGGAGAGCTGGGACGCCATCGGCGTGAAGACCACGCTGAGCATCGGCCAGTCCTCCGCCCAGTACGCCAAGGTGGACGCCGGCTCCTACACGGTCCTCCTCGCCCCCGGCGACCCGTCCGTCTTCGGCAACGACGTCGACCTGCTGATGCGCTGGTACTACTCCGGGCTGTGGCCCGAGAGCCGCTACGGCTGGGGCGGGACCGCCGCGTACAAGAGGGTCAACTCCCTGCTGGACAAGGCCGCCCAGGCCACCGACGAGGCCACGCGCAAGGACCTGTGGGGCCAGGCCGTCGACCTGGTCGCGGACGAGGCCGCCCTCTACCCCGTCCTGCACCGCAAGCTGCCCACGGCCTGGAACGACAAGGCGCTGAAGGGCTTCGAGCCGCTGCCGACCACGGGCCTGTCCCTCCTGGACGTCAGCCGCGCCTGACCCGCGTCTGACCCCGGAGCCGCGGCAGCCGCCCGGCCCCCCGCCGGGCGGCTGCCGCGCCCCGGAGCCCTCCCCTTCCCTAGGAACCCACGATGGTCACATTCCTCCGGCTCGCGCTGCGCCGTCTGGCGATCATGCCGGTGATGATCCTCGGCATCACGCTGCTCGTCTTCGTGGTGCTTCAGTTCTCACCCGTCGACCCCGCCTACAACGCCCTGGGCGACGGCGCCTCGGCCGCGGCCCGTGCCGCCTTCGCCGAGGCCAACGGCCTCAACGACCCACTGCCGGTGCGCTACGTCCGCTTCCTCGGCCAGCTGCTCAGCGGCGACCTCGGCTCCACCGTGCCGCCCAGCCAGCCGGTGCTCGACCGGATCTCCGTCGCGCTGCCCCTCACCATCCAGCTCACCGCCCTGGGCCTGGTGATCGCGATCGTCCTCGCCCTCGTGCTCGGCGTGACGGGCGCGGTCTTCCGGGACCGCTGGCCCGACCAGCTCACCCGTGTGCTGTCGATCGCGGGCGTCGCGGTCCCGTCGTTCTGGCTCGGGGTGCTGCTCATCCAGCAGTTCGCCCTGAACAGCCCGGTGTTCCCCACCGGCGGCTACGTCAACCCGGCCGACTCCTTCAGCGGCTGGCTCAGGTCCATGGCCCTGCCGGCCTTCGCCCTCGCCGTCCCCGTGGCGGCCTCGCTGGCCCGTCTGGTGCGGACCTCCATGGTGGCCGAGCTGGACCGCGACTACGTACGCACCGCCACCGGCAACGGACTGCCCCGCCACGTCGTCGTCCGGGGCGTGCTCCGCAACGCGCTCATCACTCCGCTGACCGTGCTCGGCGTACGGGTGGGCTACCTGCTCAGCGGCGCGGTCGTGATCGAGACGATCTTCGACCTGCCCGGCATGGGCAAGCTGATCCTCGAGGGGGTCACCGGAGGCGACGTCGCCCTCGTCCAGGGCACCGTGCTCACCATCGCCGTCGCCTTCCTGGTCGTCAACGTCGTCGTCGACCTGCTGTACCTGCTGGTCAACCCGCGTATCAGGACGGTGTGACATGTTCCCCAGAAGCGGTCTCGTCACGAGACTGTCCCGCCCCGGCATCCGGTTCCGGGCACTTCCCCTGTCCTCGCGCCTCGCCCTGGGCGTGCTGGGGATCGTGGTCCTCGCCGCCGTGTTCGCGCCGCTGATCGCCGCCGATCCGCTCGCCACCGGCATCCCCGTGCAGGCACCCGGCGGCGCCCACTGGTTCGGCACCGACCGGGTCGGCCGGGACGTCTTCGCCCGTGTGGTCTACGGCGCCCGGTACTCCCTGGTCATCGGCCTGGGCTCGACCGCCGCCGCACTCGTGCTGGGCGCGGTCCTCGGCTCGCTCGCCGCCACCTCGCGCAAACTGGGCGACGAGTCGGTGATGCGCACGCTCGACATCGTCATGGCCTTCCCGCCGATCGCGCTGGCGGCCGTGCTGGTCACCGTCTTCGGCACCAGCCTGCCGGTGCTCATCCTGTGCATCGCCTTCGTCTACATGCCCTCGCTCGCCCGCGTGGTGCGCGCCAACGTCATGGCGCAGTACGGCGAGGACTACGTGGCCGCCGAGAAGGTGATCGGCGCCCGCCGCGCGTACATCGTCGTCCGCCACGTGGCCGTCAACTGCGCCGCGCCCGTCATGGTGTTCGCCACGGTGCTGGTCGCCGACGCCATCATCTTCGAGGCCAGCCTGTCCTTCATCGGCGCCGGTGTGCAGGACCCCGACCCCAGCTGGGGCAACGTCCTGTCCTACGGCCGGCAGATCCTGCTGTCGGGCGGCTGGTGGGCCACCCTGCTGCCCGGACTGGTGCTGCTGGCGACCGTGCTCGCCCTGAACATCCTGTCCGAGGGCCTCACCGACGCGGCGGCGGCACCGTCCGACGCGCGCGCCGACGACGGGGATCCGCGGTCCGGGGCGTCTTCCGCGACGGGGTCCGCGACGTCCTCCGTGAATGGGTCCGCCACGTCCGCCAATGGCGGTTCCGGCGAGTCCGCCGGTGCCGCCGGTGCCGTTGATCCTGCCGGTTCCGCCCAGTCCGACGGCGGTGCTCGGCCGGGCGTCACCCCGGTCGATCCGGTCGCCGCGGCGGACGTCGACGCCGCGCTCGCCCGGCTGTCGGCGCGTGTGCTGAGCGGTCCGCCCGCGGTCACGCCGGTCGCCGGCGACGCGGCCGAACTCCTGGCCGTGAAGGACCTGACCATCCGTTTCCCCGACCGCTACGGCGACACCCGGGTCGTGGACGGCATCTCCTTCTCGGTCCGCGAGGGCGAGACCCTCGGCCTGGTCGGCGAGTCGGGCTGCGGCAAGAGCATCACCAGCCTGGCCGTCATGGGGCTGCTGGCCCGCAACGCCGAGGTCGGCGGGCGCGTCGAGTACCGCGGCCGGAACCTCCTGGAGCTCGGCCCCCGGCAGCGCCGGGCCCTCAACGGCCCGGAGATCGCCATGGTCTACCAGGACGCGCTCTCCTCGCTGAACCCCTCGGTGCTCGTCGGCCGGCAGCTGAAGCAGCTCACCAGCCGCGGCGGTACGCAGACCCCGGCCGGACTCCTCGAACTGGTCGGCCTCGATCCGCGGCGGACCCTGCGCAGCTACCCGCACGAACTCTCCGGCGGCCAGCGTCAGCGCGTACTGATCGCCATGGCGCTCTCGCGCAGCCCCCGCCTCCTGATCGCGGACGAACCGACCACCGCGCTCGACGTCACGGTCCAGGCCCAGGTGGTGGAGCTGCTCGAACGGCTCCGCGACGAGCTCGGCTTCGCGATGATCCTCGTCTCCCACGACCTGGCGCTCGTCGGCGATCTGTCACACCGGATCGCGGTGATGTACGCCGGCCAGGTCGCGGAGGTCGCCGAGACCCGGTCGCTGCTTTCCGCGCCCGCCCACCCCTACACCCGCGGGCTGCTCGGCTCGGTGGTGTCGCTGGAGGCGGGCGCCGAGCGGCTGCACCAGATCCCCGGCATCGTCCCGGCCCCCCGACGCTTCGGGGACGGCTGCCGGTTCGCCTCGCGCTGCGCCGCGGCGACCGATCTGTGCCGCACCACCCCGCCCCTGCCCGGCGGCGGGCCCGACCACAGCACCGCGTGCCACCACCCCGTGCCGGCCGCCCTGCTTCAGGAGAGCACCCGATGATCCGGCTCGACCACGTACACGTACGCCACAAGGCCCGCGGCGGCGGCCTGTTCGACCGGAGCCACGTGCACGCCCTGACCGACGCCTCGCTGGAGGTCGGGCGCGGGGAGATCGTCGGCCTGGTCGGCGAGTCCGGCTGCGGCAAGTCGACCCTGGCCCGGGTGCTCACCGGTCTGCAACGGCCCACCGAGGGCACGGTCACCTTCCACGGCGAGGACCTGTGGGCGATGCCCGGTGCCCGGCGGCGCGACGAGTTCGGCTCCTGCGTCGGCGTCGTCTTCCAGGACCCGTCGACCGCCCTGAACCCCCGGCTGCCGGTGGGCCGGATCCTGCGCGACCCGCTGGACGTGCACCGGCGGGGCGACGACAAGGCACGCGACGCACGGGTCGAGGAGCTGCTGGACCTGGTCGGCCTGCCCGCGCACACCCTGCGGGCCCTGCCGGGACAGCTCTCGGGCGGGCAGCGCCAGCGCGTCGCCATCGCCCGCGCGCTCGCCCTGGAACCGGAGTTGATCGTCGCCGACGAGCCGACCAGCGCACTCGACGTGTCGGTACGCGCGCAGGTCCTGAACCTGCTGGTGGACCTGCGGGACCGGCTGAACCTCGGCATGGTGTTCATCTCGCACGACATCCAGACCGTGCGGCACCTCGCCGACCGGCTCGCCGTGCTCTACCTCGGCCGGATCGTGGAGGAGGGTCCGGCGGGGCGCGTCGCCGCCTCCCCCGCGCACCCGTACACCCAGGCCCTGCTGTCGGCCACCCCGAGCCTGATGGAGCGCAGCGAACGCATCGTGCTGCACGGCCCGGTGCCGTCGGCGGTCAACCCGCCGCCCGGCTGCCCCTTCAGCACCCGCTGCTGGAAGGCCGACGACGCCTGCGCGACCGCCTTCCCCGCGGCCGGGTCCGACCCCGGCGAGTCCCACCGGTGGCACTGCGTCCATCCGCAGACCGAGGACGACCGGTCGTAGGGACGACTTCGCGTACGGGCCCTCTCCTCCACCTTTCCCTTCCGAGGTGGGCGGGAGGGCCTGTGTCCTTTCCGAGGTGGACGGGAGGGCTCGTGCGCGGGCCCGGTTCACGCTCCGCCGTTGACGTCCCGCTCGCGATGTCTTCCTACGAGGGCTGGATGAGCGCCGAGCCCGAAGGGGCGGAAGCCATGCGGTGGACCATGACGTACCGGGCGGCCCTGGTGACACGCCAGGCCCACCGCCCTTGCGGGCGGTGGTTCTATCCGCTCAAGCGGTCAAAGTGCCCTGGTGGAAATACATCCGCCAGCCCGTCCCCGTCAGACGCCACACAGAGCTCCGCCATGCCCGACGGCCCTGGTCTTCGGCGAAGTACGTCAGATGAACGACACCCGGAGCAAGAACGACTCCAGACATTTCGCTGACCTTGACCGGAGACTCCGGGGGCACCGAGCCGCCACTCGTCACCGTGAGGATCGACTCGACATCCCACCGGCGTCCGGAAGCCCCGATCTCGGTGAACTCCGGATCCAGAAGCTCCAGGACACGGGACGGCGAAGCACGCACCTCGGGATCGAGAAGCCGCATCTCCCCATCGATGGCCGCTCGCACGGCCCCCTCGCTCTCATCCGTCATGCAGGAACCCTAAGGGCCCTGCTCGCCAAGGCACAGCGAATTGAAGGCGAACCGGTTCAGCCGCCCCTGGTCCGTGTACTGGGGCGCCGGCACCGCCCGCTGACCTCTCGCAGCGAAGCTTGAGCGATTCTCAGCGAAGGTTGTGATCGATCTTCTTTTCCCGCATCAGCTTCTCCAGCTCTGTGTCCGACAGTGGGTGCAGAGTGTTCAGGAGATGGCGTAGCCCGGGTTCGTCCAGGGTCTGGCTGGTGACCTCGACCTCCGCGTTCCGATGGCGGCGGGTGAGGGTGACGGCGCGGCCGCCTCCGGGGAAGTCGCGAACCGTGAGCATCTCGCCGTGCGCGTCCACTGTGCAGGTCACGCCCTTCTCCGCGGGCTCTGGGCATCGGGGAGCCGGCGTGAGCGGCGGGCGTACCGTGAGGCCCACGTACCCCACCTCGTAGCCCTCCCGGACGGGGCGGTAGTCGACGCCGAAGGAGGCAGGGCCGACCTCGGCATGGGACACCTGCATGCCCGGCGGCGCAGCGCCCAGGTACAGCAGCTCCGGATGCTCCCGGTACCGCGCGACCTCCGCCTCGTCCTGGCGCTGCTGCGCCTGCGCCGGGCCGACGAAGCCCCCATAGGCCACCCCGGCCACCAGTACGGCCAGCGCCCCCAGCCGCACCCACCGGCTCGGCACGAAGAACGCCGCGGCCACGGCGTACGGCACCCCCGTCAGCACGATCCGGGTACTGGCGCTCCCCAGATCGACGTTTTCGCCGTAGACGGCCAGACCTGCCAGGACGCCGAGCGTACCGAGGGCGAAGACCAGTACCGCCCAGCCCAGCCGCCGCGGCAGGGAGCCGCACAGCGGCACCACGGTCCGCACCGGTATGCCCGCCGTGACCAGCAGGCCCACCATCAGTGGTACACCCAACGCGAGGACCGGTACCGTCGCACCGGCCCCCTCACCCCAGGCCGATACCACCAGCCCGAAACCGAGCGCCGGCGCCACGGCCGCCATCGTCGCCCAGACCAGGAAGAGATGCAGGGCCGTCAGCGCCCCTCTGCCGCTCGTCATAGCGCGGAGCCTGTCAGCCGGCGTCCTGGCGCACATGAGTACGCGTACTCAGCGCAGAACCCCGCCGCCTGGGTCTGGCTGCGGGTTCCACAGGCGTAGGACGGCTGCCGCAGCCAGGCCATGCGTGCTCAACCATCGGTTTCCGACTACCGTTTCAGCCGCCCGCGGATCGCCAGTACAGCGAGCCCGAGGAGGGCCGGCTCGACCAGGCGGGACGCCATCTCGGTGTAGGTACCGGCGGTGGTCAGCTGCTGATCGGAGGAACGGAAGATCACCGAGTTGACGACCGCCCGCAGGGACTTCTCGAACCGCCCGGTCGTCAAACGCTCGTCATACGGACCGTCCGGGTTGACCGGGCCGGGTATGTCGGTAGTCATCGTGATACTGCGGTCGGCTACCGTGCCGGTGCTCTTCGGCTTCGGGTCGTTCTGCGGCAGGCCCCACAGCATCATCGCCAGCACAGTGGCGGTCATGGCCACCATGAGCCAGCCCAGGGCTCGCGAGGCTCGCAGCCCGTAGCCGGACAGCGCCCAGTACGCGGTGAGCAGGCTCCGCTCGGTCCAGGGGATGTCGTCGGCGTGGCGGCGCATCTCCGGGAAGGTTGCCCTCTACGCGTGGAGGGCTCCGTGAGCGCGGTGAGCAGTTCGCTCAGGAGTTCTTCGGTGAAGCGGGTGCCTCTGTGGTCGAGGTCCGCGCCGGGCCGGAGGCCTGCAAGGTAGGCAGAGCGTTCATCCCCGGGCAGATGAGCCAGGCACGCGGTGTGTGGCTCGACCCGGCGGCCGCGACACTCGACGCCGCCTGGTAGGGCACCGTCGCAGTGCGGCCATGAAGCTGTGTCCGGTGCAGCCCGGTAAGGGACGACGGTCATGCTCCTGGGACGCGGAGGAGCAGGCAGTCGGTTGCAGCGGTCCACACCGAACACCGGGGGTCCACGGTTCCCCGCCGGCCTTGGTCTCCAAGGCGCGTGCCCGAGATCGGTGGCCGGGTTTCGGGCATGCCGCACAGCCCAGTAGCGGGTGGGGTGGGCGCTGGTGGCGGCGATGTGCGGGCGTCGAGCACCGAGTTGGAGGAACGCCGGCGCGTAGAGCCTGTGGTCGAGGACGGTGTCGAGGTGGAAGAAGTCGACGGCGATGACGTCTTCGGTCCGACTGGTGAGGAACTCCCCTCACGTCGGGCCGGCGCGGCGTGGGGCCGGGTCGATGCCCACCGCGTGGCGGATCTCCCCTCCTGCGAACTGCGGGATCAGCTTCTTCGGTGCCGCCTTGGTCGGTGGCCGTCCGGTTCGGGCGCGCCGCGCGCCGCCAGTCTCACTTCGCGGCCATGAACCTGCGGTGCCAGGCCAGCAGGGTCCCGGGCGTGACGGGGAAGACCTCGTGTCAGCGGCGGCGGGGCATCACACGGTCAACATCGATGGACGCCGATGACCACGGTTGGGAGCGAGGGGACCACGGGGAGCGGAAGTGGGCTCCCGGATTGCTCCCGCTCACGAAACAGGGGCCCTCAGAAGAGAGCCCCTTGCCTGCGGAAACGTCCGACATCGCTGTCGGGACGACAGGATTTGAACCTGCGACCCCTTGACCCCCAGTCAAGTGCGCTACCAAGCTGCGCCACGTCCCGGTGCCCGTCTGACCTGGGGTTTCCCCTGGCTGAACGTGCAGGAAAACAATACCGCACTCAGGTCGGTGGTCGCGCACGGGTTTTGGTCCGGGCGGTGTCGGTGCGACCGGACTTGACCTCAAGTTTGGTTGAGGTCGCACCATCGTCGGCATGACGATCACCGAGGAGACCGAACGCGCCCACGGTTACGCCGACCTGCCCCGGCTGATGGGGCTCATGACGGGCGACGAGAAGCACGGACCGGCGGCCACGTCCACGCTGGACGTGCTCTGGGTGCTCTACGACCGGGTGCTCAGGGTCCGCCCCGAGGAGCGGGACGACCCGCAGCGGGACCGGTTCCTGCTGTCGAAGGGGCACGGCCCGATGGCGTACTACGCGGTGCTCGCCGCGAAGGGCTTCGTGCCCGTCGGCTGGCTGCCGGACTTCGGCGCCTACGACTCCCCGCTCGGCCACCATCCGGACCGCACGCTGGTGCCGGGCGTCGAGATCGGCAGCGGGTCCCTCGGGCACGGACTGCCCATCGCCGTCGGCACGGCCCTGGGGCTGCGCGCCCAGGGGCTGAACCGGCCCCGGGTGTGGGTGCTGACCGGGGACGCCGAGCTGGACGAGGGCAGCAACCACGAGGCCATCGCGTTCGCCGGGCCCGCGGGACTCGAACAGCTGCACACCGTCGTCGTCGACAACGCCTCCGCCAGCCATGCCCGTCCCGGCGGCATCGCGGCCCGTTTCGAGGCGGCGGGCTGGTCGACGGCGAGCGTCGACGGCCGCGACCACGAAGCGCTGTACGCCGCGTTCACCGCGCCGCATCCGGGCCGCCCGCATGTGGTGGTGGCCCGGGTGGAGCCGAAGAACCCCTGATCCGGAACCGCTGAGCAGACCCCTGACTTCCCCTGTTTTCCCCTGACTTTCCCCGGCTTCCCGACACAGAAGGGCTCGACCTCCATGGACACCATGCGTGACCGTCTCGCACCGGCCGTCTCGCGCCTGCTCGACGAGGATCCGCGGGTGGCGGTCGTCATCGCCGAGATCGGCAAGGACGGTTTCGCCGACGCGCGGCGCCGGCATCCCGACCGGGTGATCAACGTCGGCATCCGCGAGCAGCTCCTCGTCGGAGCAGGCGCCGGGCTGGCGCTGACCGGTATGCGACCGGTGCTGCACACCTTCGCGAGCTTCCTCGTCGAGCGCCCCTTCGAGCAGGTCAAACTGGATCTCGGGCACCAGGGCGCGGGCGCGGTGCTGGTCAGCGCCGCCGCCTCCTTCGACTGGCCCGCGGGCGGCTACACCCACATGGCCCCCGGCGACGTGGCGCTGCTCGACACCCTGGACGGCTGGACCGTTCATGTACCCGGGCACCCGGACGAGGCCGAGACACTCCTGCGGCACGCGGTCGCCGCGGGCGACGACAAGGTCTACGTACGGCTGTCCGTGCAGTCGAACGCGCACCCCCGCCCGGTCGACGGCGAGCACTTCGTGACGGTCCGCGAGGGCCGCTCGGGTGTGGTGGTCGCCGTCGGGCCCCTGCTCGACACGGTGCTCACCGCGACGGAGGGCCTGGACGTCACCGTGCTGTACGCGACGACCGTGCGGCCCTTCGACGCGGCCGCGCTGCGCCGGGCCAGTCGGGCGGCCGGTACGGACGTCGTCCTGGTGGAGCCGTACCTCGCGGGCACATCGACCTCGGCGGCGAACGACGCGCTCCACGACGTCCCGCACCGCGTCCTGGGGCTGGGGGTGGGCCGCGCCGAGCTGCGGCGCTACGGGACCGCGGAGGAGCACACCGCCGCGCACGGGCTCGACGCCCGGTCGCTGCGGGAACGGATCTCGGCGTTCCTGGGGACCCGGGCCGGGACGGGTACCTCGGGCGCCGCGGACACCTCGGGCGCCTGAAGGCATCCGCGCGGAGGCCGTGCGGAGGCCGTACGAAGGCCGTGCGGCGGTGGCCGGGCCGGAGTCGCCGTCGTCAGTGCCGCTCGGGGTGTGTCCGCGCGGGGGCCGCGTCCGCGGTCCCGTCCTGCGCGTGCGGGCGGTGGGTGCCGCGCGCGTCGGCCCGTATGAGGCCGCGAATCGGGGGCACCGCCAGCAGGACCGTCGGTACGACGAGGCTCATCGCGGCGGACACCAGCAGCACATGGTCCGCGCCCAGGGCGGTGGCGGCCGGGCCGGCCAGGGCCTGGCCCACGGGCATCATGGCGAGGGAGCCCGCCACGTCGTAGGCGTGGATGCGGTTGAGGACGTCGGACGGGACCTGGGTCTGAACGCTGGTCGCCCACATCACGCCCCAGAACGACATGCCCGCCCCGGCGACGGCGGCGCCCGCCGCCATGGCCGGCACACCGAAGCCGGCCCCGACCGTCGCCGGGAAGCCGACGAAGGCGAACAGCGCGAACGCGCCGGCGCGCAGCATACGGCGGGGACGCAGCCGCAGGGCGAGGAAGCCGCCGACGACGGTGCCGGCGCCGAGGGCGGAGTTGATCAGGCCGTAGGCGCGCGGGCCGTGCTGCTGCACCACTTCGGTGGCCACCAGGGGGACGGTCGGGCCCCAGACGGCGATCATGTAGAGGCACCACACGGCGATGACGCCCCAGAGCCACGTTCTGGCCCTGAACTCCCGCCATCCTTCGACCAGATCCGCCCTGAAGGCACCGGTCGCGGTGCCGTCCGGGGTGCGGACCGGGGCGCCGGTCCGGATGAGCGGGGGCAGCCGGAGCAGGAGCAGGCACAGGGCGCTGACCCCGTAGGTGGCGGCGTGCGCCGCGAACACCCCGCCGGGTGAGGCGAAGCCGACGAGCAGGCCCGCGGCGGCGGGGCCCGCGAGCTGGGCCGCGGACTCCGCGATCCGTATCGCGCCGTTGGCCGCCTGGACGTCGGAGGCGAGCCTGGGCACCGTACTGGCCACGCCGGGCTGGAACACGGCGCCCCCCACGCCGTTGACGAGGCCGATCACGCAGATCTCCCAGAGCACCACGTGCCCGGAGTAGAACAGCACGGCGGCCAGGGCCTGGGTGCCGAGCCGCACCAGGTCGGCGCCGATCATCAGCTTGCGGGTGCTGAACCGGTCGGCGATGACGCCGCCGAAGACCACGAGCCCGGCGAAGGCGGCGGCCGTCGAGGCCATGGCGAGGCCGACCGCGCCCGCGCCGTACCCGTGCTGGAGCAGGCCCGCGGCGAGGGCGACCGGCAGCATGGTGTCGCCGAGCCGGGCGACGGCCCGCGCGACGAAGAACAGCGCGAAGTCCCGCGACCACACCGGCCGCGCGCCACCGCCGTCGTCCGCTCCGGCCGCGGCCCCGGCTTCACCTCGAATCCCGGCTCCGGCTCCGGCTCCGGCAACGAGGTCATCCCGCCCCGCCGCCTCCCCCGGCGACGACTGCGACGACGTCCCGGTCATCCTTTCGACGCTCCCCTCCCCGACCGATCCCCCGCTCCCCGGCCGACCGCGGCCCCTCCCGCACCGGCCGGCCCCACTGCCTCCGGATCATGCCACGGCCCACTGACAACGCCCGAGGGATTTTCAGCGGGTGGTGGGCAGTCCCAGCCCGGGATGGGCCTCCAGCAGCCGCGGCGGAGCCGCCTGGCGCCAGGAGTCGGCGAGGATGTCACGCAGCTCGAACTCGTCCTCCAGCGCCGCGAGTCGGACCCGTACCCAGGCGAACTGCGCCTCGTGGCCGGCGATCCAGAACTTCTCTGGCTCGGCCAGGACCAGTTCGTCGCGCTCTTCCTTGGGACAGCGCACGGCGATGGAGGTCTCCTCCTCCGGGAGTGTGGCGAACATCTTCCCCGCGACCCGGAACGTGGGCATGCTCCAGGCGATCTTCTCCGTGGTGTCCGGCAGGGACAGGGCGATACGGCGTACGTCATGGGCATCCGGCATGCCCCGCACGCTAACCCCTCGCACTGACAGCCACCCCCAAGGAAGCCTGGTGCAGCCGGTGCAGCCGGGCGCTACGCCTGCGCCGCCTCGTCCAGGGCCTGGAGCACCGGGCGGATCAGCGGGTGCCCCTCGGCTCCCCGGCGCACCGCCGCGAAGACCCGGCGGGTGGGCGCCACTCCGTCCACGGGACGGACGACCACGCCCGTGAGGTCCATGCCGCGCAGCGCGGAGCGCGGCACGAGGGCCACGCCCGCGTCGGCCGAGGCGAGGGCCACGACGGCGCGGAAGTCGTCGGAGGAGTGTTCCAGGCGGGGCTGGAAGCCGGCGCTCTCGCAGGCCAGGACGACCACGTCGTGGCAGGGATTGCCGGGATACGGGCCGATCCAGGTGTCCTTGGCCAGCTCGGCGAGCGGCACCTCGGCGGCGCCGGCCAGGCGGTGGGCCACCGGGACGACCGCGTCGAACGGCTCGGCGTACAGCGGTACGTGGGTCAGCCGGGGGTCGTCGGCGGACGGCGCGCCCCGGTACTCGACGGCGACCGCCACGTCGACCTGCCGGTCCAGCACCATTGGCAGGCTGGCGTCGCCCTCCGCGTCCTGCACGCGGATGCGGATGCCGGGCGCCGTCCCCGCCAGTCGGGCCACCGCGGGCGCCACCACCTGCGCGATGCCGGTGGCGAAGGCGGCGACCGTCACCGTGCCGGCCTCGCCGGAGCCGTAGGCGGCGAGTTCGGCCTCCGCCCGCTCCAGCTGGGCGAGGACCGCGTTGGTGTGGCTGAGCAGGATCTCCCCGGCCGGGGTCAGCCGTACGCCCTTGGCGCCGCGCTCGACCAGCCGGTGGCCGGTCTCCTGCTCCAGTGCCGTGAGCTGCTGCGAGACGGCCGACGGCGTGAGGTAGAGCGCGGCGGCAGCGGCTGTCACCGTGCGGTGGTCGGCCACCGCACGGAGGATGTGCAACCGCCGCGCTTCGATCATGCGAACGATTATCGCAAGACCTGCGACCGGTCGGCTTCCGGCTCAGCCCTCCAGCTCGGCACGCGCCGCGACGAACGCGTCCACCGCGCGGTTCACGTCCTCGGTGGAGTGCGCCGCGGACAGCTGCACGCGGATGCGGGCCTGATCCTGCGGCACGACCGGGTAGGAGAAGCCGATCACGTACACGCCGCGTTCGAGGAGCAGCTCCGCCATGCTGCCCGCCTTGGCCGCGTCACCGATCATCACCGGGGCGATGGCGTGGTCGCCGGGGAGGATGTCGAAGCCCTCCTCGGTCATCCGGCGGCGGAACAGCGCCGTGTTCTCGGCGAGCCGGACCCGCAGGTCGTCCGCGGACTCCAGCAGGTCCAGCACCTTCAGGGAGGCCGCCGCGATCACCGGGGCGAGCGTGTTGGAGAACAGGTACGGCCGGGAGCGCTGACGCAGCAGCGCGACGATCTCGGTGCGGGCGGCGACGTAGCCGCCGGAGGCGCCGCCGAGCGCCTTGCCGAGGGTGCCGGTGATGATGTCCACGCGGTCCATGACGCCGTGCAGTTCGGGGGTGCCGCGGCCGCCGGGGCCGACGAAGCCGACGGCGTGGGAGTCGTCGACCATGACCATGGCGTCGTAGCGGTCGGCCAGGTCGCAGATCTCGCGCAGCGGCGCCACATAGCCGTCCATCGAGAACACGCCGTCGGTGACGACCAGCTTGCGGCGCGCCCCGCCCTCGGTGGCCTCCTTCAACTGCCGCTCCAGGTCCGCGAGATCGCGGTTGGCGTAGCGGAAGCGGCGGGCCTTGGACAGCCGGATGCCGTCGATGATCGAGGCGTGGTTGAGGGCGTCGGAGATGACCGCGTCCTCCGGGCCGAGCAGCGTCTCGAACACGCCGCCGTTGGCGTCGAAGCAGGAGGAGTACAGGATCGTGTCCTCCTGGCCGAGGAACGCCGACAGCCGGGCCTCCAGCTCCTTGTGCACCTCCTGGGTGCCGCAGATGAAGCGCACGGAGGCCATGCCGTAGCCCCAGCGGTCCAGGGCCTCGTGGGCGGCGGCGACGACCTCGGGGTGGTCGGCGAGGCCGAGGTAGTTGTTGGCGCAGAAGTTGAGGACCTCGCCGGGACGGCCGCCCGCGGTGACCTCGACGGTCGCGGACTGCGGGGTGCCGATGACACGCTCGGGCTTGTGCAGCCCGGCGGCGCGGATCTCGTCGAGGGTGACGCGCAGGTCGTCGCGCACGGAGTCGAACATCAGGGTGCTCCTTGAAGGTGCCGGCAGAAGAGCGGCGGAAGAAGGGGGTACGCGGTCACACGGTCCAGTCGAGGATGATCTTTCCGCCCTTGCCGCTCGCGGCGTCGGCGAAGGCCGCCTCGAAGTCCTCGTAGCCGTACCGGCCGGTGACGACGGGGGCGAGGTCGAGGCCGCCCTCCAGCAGCACCGACATGGCGTACCAGGTCTCGAACATCTCCCGGCCGTAGATGCCCTTGATGGTGATCATCGAGGTGACGACGCGGGCCCAGTCGACGGGGAACTCCTGGGCGGGCAGGCCGAGCATGGCGATCTTGCCGCCGTTCGTCATGTTCGCGATCATGTCGCGCATCGCCTCGGGGCGGCCGGACATCTCCAGGCCGACGTCGAAGCCCTCGCGCAGGCCCAGCGTGCGCTGCCCCTCGGCGATCGTGTCCCGGGAGACGTCGAGGGCGAGGCTCACGCCGATCTTGCGGGCCAGCTCCAGCCGCTCCTCGCTCACGTCGGTGATGACGACGTTGCGCGCGCCCGCGTGCCGCGCGACGGCCGCCGCCATCAGGCCGATCGGGCCGGCGCCGGTGATCAGGACGTCCTCGCCGACCAGCGGGAAGGACAGCGCGGTGTGCACGGCGTTGCCGAACGGGTCGAAGATCGCGGCGATGTCGAGGTCGACGGGGACGCGGTGCACCCAGACGTTGGCGGCGGGCAGGGCGACGTACTCGGCGAACGCGCCGTCGCGTCCCACGCCGAGTCCGACGGTGGCCCGGCACAGGTGGCGGCGTCCGGCCAGGCAGTTGCGGCACTTGCCGCACACCAGGTGGCCCTCGCCGCTGACCCGGTCGCCGGGCTTGATGTCGGCGACGCCGGAACCGGTCTCGACGACCTCGCCGACGAACTCGTGCCCGACCACGAGCGGGGTGCGGATCGCCTGCTGGGCCCAGCCGTCCCAGGCCCGGATGTGGAGGTCGGTGCCGCAGATGCCGGTCCGCAGGACCTTGATCAGTACATCGCCGGGTCCGATGGCGGGCTCGGGGACGTCCGCGAGCCACAACCCGGGCTCAGCCTTCTGCTTGACCAGCGCCTTCAACGCTACCGCTCCTGTGGTTCCGGCCCCGGGGCCGGGCATGCCGGGGCAGCCCGCGTCCGGGGAGAGGGGTGGATTCCGGTAGCAATCTGCCGTACGGCGGCACGCTGGTCCATCGAGGATTTCTTAAGCGCGGCCACAGCTCCGCTTCACGCCGTCCGCGAGCGCGCTCACGCGCGGTGCGAGGCCTTCGCCCGGCCGTCAGAACAGGAAGCCCTCGGTATCCCGGCGCTCCAGCCGCGGGGCGAGTTCCGCCGCGGCCGCCTTGATGGTCCGAAGCCCCTCCCTGCCCCACGGCCGCGGCTCGACGTCGACGACGCACACCGTGCCCAGCACCATCTGCGTACTGTCGATGAGCGGGGCGCCCAGATAGGAGCGGATGCCGAACTCGTCGACGATCGGGTTGCCCGCGAACCGCGGGTAGTCGCTGACGTCCTCCAGCACCAGCGCCTTGCGTCGCACCACGACATGCGGGCAGAAACCGTGGTCGCGGGCCAGACGGCGGCCCACCTCCCGCCGGCTTCCGTCGCCGCCGGTTTCGACGCTGTCGACGGTCAGGACGTCGCGCTCGGGCCGGTGCAGTCCGGCGAAGAACTGCCCTTCCTCGTCGAGGAAGTTGACCATCGCGTACGGCGCCCGGGTGAACGCGGCGAGGCGGTCGGCGAAGGCGTCCAGGGCCGGCTCGGGCCGCTCCCCCAGACCCAGCCGCCGCAGTCGCTCGGTGCGCGCGGGGGCGTCCTTGTCCTCGGGGGTCAGCAGCAGGCGACCGGCCGGGCGGGGCGGGTCGTAGCTCATGGCCGGGCTCCGTCGCTGTCGGCGTATGTCATGTACGGGCTCCGTGACGGTGTGCGGGGGTCAGTGTGCCGGGGTCACCTGTGCGCGCCCTGGCTCTGTGCCGGGACGGCGGGTGCGTGGGCGATGAGATGCCGGACGAGGGTCAGCAGGGTCTGGATGCCCGAGCTGGAGATACGGGCGTCGCAGGGGACCACGGGGGTCCTCGGGTCGAGGTCGAGGGCCGCCCGCACCTCCTCGGGGTCGTAGCGGTGGGCGCCGTCGAACTCGTTGACGCCGACGACGAAGGCGAGGCCGCGCCGTTCGAAGAAGTCGACGGCGGCGAAGCACTCCTCCAGCCTGCGGGTGTCGGCGAGGATCACCGCGCCCAGGGCGCCCTCGCACAGCTCGTCCCACATGAACCAGAACCGTTCCTGGCCGGGCGTGCCGAACAGGTAGAGCACGTGCCGCGGGTCCAGGGTGATGCGGCCGAAGTCCATCGCGACGGTCGTCTCGACCTTGTTCTCCACGCCGTCGAGGTTGTCCGTGGCCGCGCTGACCGTGGTGAGCAACTCCTCCGTGCTCAGCGGCGCGATCTCGCTGACCGCGCCGACGAAGGTGGTCTTGCCCACCCCGAACCCTCCCGCCACCAGGATCTTCAGGGCGGTGGGAAAGGGATCGAGGCCGCCGTCGTAGTCAGAGCTGTCGTCGTAGTCCATCGAGCACTGCCTCCAGAAGAGCCCGGTCGGTGGGGTGGTGTTGGTACGCGGGGGGCCTGGTGGTCAGCGCCCCGCAGTCGACGAGGTCGGACAGCAGCACCTTGGTCACCACGGCCGGCAGCTTCAGATGGGCGGCGACCTCGGCCACCGGGAGGGGGGCACGGCACAGGTCGAGTGCCTGGCCGTGCTCCGGGCCGAGATAGGCCAGCGGTGTCGCTCCGGTGGCCATCACCTGCGACATGAGGTCGAACGCGATGCTGGGCCGGGTGCGGCCGTCGCTGACGGTGAAGGGGCGCACCAGCCGTCCGGCCGCGTCGTCGAGCCAGGGCCTGTCGCCGGCCGCCGCCGCGCTCAAGGCCGCAGCGCCCGGGATTCGACGGAATGCTGCCGTGGCGCGGTCTCGAGGTAGGGGCGGACACTCTTGACCAGCATCGCCATCTCGTAGCCCAGCACGGCCGCGTCGGCCTCCCGGCCGGCGAGCACGGCGAGGCAGGTGCCGGTACCGGCGGTGGTGACGAACAGCAGCGTCGAGTCCAGTTCGACGACGACCTGCCGCACCTCGCCGCCGTCGCCGAAGCGGACGCCGGCGCTGCGGCCGAGGGAGTACAGGCCGGAGGCCAGGGCGGCCATGTGGTCGGCGCTGTCGTGGTCGAGGCCGTGCACGGACTTCACCAGCCCGTCGCAGGACAGCAGCACCGCGCTGGTGGTGTGCGGTACGCGCTGCACGAGGCCGCTCATCAGCCAGTCGAGGTCGGAGACACGGCCGGTCGACGCATCGCTCGCCATGGTGGATCGACTCCTTGGGGTCCGAAGGTCTGCGCAAGCGCTGGGGTCGGGAGTGGTGGCGGGGCTGGGCGGGCTGGTCATCCGGCCGGCTCACTCCCGTCGCGCCGGAGGGTGAGGTGCTGTCCTGGCAGGAGCACGGGCCGTGCCTCCGTCGCCCCGGACGCGTCCTGGGGGTGGGCGCCGCCCGGGGGGTGCGGGTCGTGCGGGCGGGCCGGCTCCGCGGCGGCCGGCTCCCGGCGCTGCTCCGACTCGGCGAGTCCCGTCCCGCGCCGGAAGGCCGCCATCAGCCCGGGGTCGTGGCCAGCGACGTACTCGGATTCCTGGCGCGGCAGCGGGCCACCGCGCAGTTGCGGCACGAGGTGTTCCTGGGCGCGTCGCCGGGGCAGTCGGGGCCTCTCCATGGTTCCGCGCACCACTCCGGCGCGCGGAACGGGCGGCGCACCGGCGTCGGCCTCCATGGCGGCCCGCTCGGCGGGCCGGATGCCCGGCACGGCCTCCGCGGGAGTGTCCTGCCCTTCGCGCGCCGTTCGCCGCGGCAGGGGATCGAGGTGGTCGCCGTCGGCGGGCTCGACGGACCGCACGTCGTCACCGGGCGAGGCGGGGGCGGGGGCGGGCAGTAGATCGCCGCCGGGTCCGGGGGTGGGCGTGTCGCCCCCGGGCATCGGCATGGGCATGGGCGTGTCGCCCCTGGGAGCGGGCACGGGTGCGGACATGGGCGTGCCGTCACCGGACATGGGCGCAGGAACGGACACAGGCATGTCGCCACCAGACATCGCCCCAGGCACAGACATGGGCGTGTCACCCCCGGACGTCGGCGCGGGTACCGACAAAGGCATGTCGCCACCAGACACAGGGCCAGGCACAGACATGGGCGTGTCGCCCCCGGACGCAGGTGTGACGGGTCCGGGGGCGCCGCTCATACGGGGTACGGCGCGCGGCGGCAGAACGCCTCCGTGTGCGCCGGGGACGCGGCGCGCGTCGAGGGCGTCGGCACCCGCCACGGGATGCATCCCGCCGTCGCGTCGGCGCGTGTCGCCGGGGCGGGCGGGTCCGCCGAGCAGGCCGGTGACGGGGCTCGGCGCGCGTCGTACGCCGGTGCCGTGCACGCCTCGCAGGGGCTCCCCGCGACCGCCGGACACGGCCGGCGCGCGGTGGGTGCCGCCGCCGTTCAGGGCCGGCGGGACAGCGTGCCCGTGTCCGCCGTCCGGGAGCGACGGCACGGCGCCCGACGGGTACGGCGCCGGAGCCGGGGGCCGCATGCCGGTGTCCAGCGCCCCGAATGACGTGCCGGAGGCTCCCGTTGACGTTCCCAGGAGTGCCTGCGGCACGAGGACGACCGCCTGCACACCGCCGTAGATGTTGGTCTGCAGGCGGACGGTGATGCCGTGCCGCCTGGCGAGTTGGGACACCACGTACAGCCCGATGCGGCCGTCGGCGAGCAGGCTCGCGACATTGACCTGGTCGGGGTCGGCCAGCAGGGTGTTCATCCGGACCTGCTCGCCGACCGGCATGCCCAGGCCACGGTCCTCGACCTCCACCGCGAGTCCGGAGGTGACGAGGTTGGCGCGCAGCAGGACCTGCGTCTGCGGGGCGGAGAACAACGTGGCGTTCTCGACGAGTTCGGCCAGCAGGTGGATCACGTCGGCGACGGCGTGGCCGCGCAGCCGCCCCTCGATCGGGGGGGCGAGTTTGACCCGCGAGTACTGCTCGACCTCGGCGATGGACGAGCGCAGCACCTCCGTCATGCAGACCGGGTTGCTCCACTGCCGGCGGGAGACGGCGCCGCCGAGGACGGCGAGGTTCTCGGCGTGCCGGCGGACCCGGGTGGCGAGGTGGTCGACATGGAAGATGCCCTTGAGCAGGTCGGGGTCCTCGATGTCGTTCTCCAACTCGTCGAGGGTGGAGATCTCCCGGTGCACGAGGGACTGGAGACGCCGGGCGAGATTGACGAAGACCTCCAGTTTCTGTTCGCTGCCCGTCTGGCTGGACAGCTGGGCGGCCTGCACGACGGCGGCGACGGCCCCGTCGTGGGCGCGCGACAGGTCGGCCGCGAGCAGGTCGACCTCGTCGGCGCCCTCCGGCGGGCCGCCGCGCGGCTTGCGCAGCGGCGGGGCCTCGCCCTGGCGCAGGGCGTCGACGAGAGCGCGCAGTTCGGCCTCGCGGCGCGCGGTGCCGCGGCGCAGGACGCCGATCCGGTCGTGCACCGAACGAGCGGCCCGGCCGGCGGCGACGGCGGCGATCGCGATGCCCGCGAGCGTGACCGCGAGCGCTCCGGCGAGCACGGCCCACAGGACGAGACCGGGGCGTGCGCCGGTGGAGCGCACGGTGAAGAGCACGGCCGCTCCGGCGCCGAGCGCGACCGAGGTCGGCGGCAGCACCGCCAGGCGCAGCAGCTGAGGCCGTAGTCGGGTCTCGGGCAGCGAGGGGACGGTGCGGATGACCGGGCGCCCGTGCCGCCCGCCCTCACGGCGGTCTGCGCGGGCGGCCGGTGCACGGAGGTGAGACATCTTTTCCTCGTACGGGTCCGTCGGGCCTGTGTACTCGCGCCCGGGGCGCGAGCGGGCATGCTCCATCGCTGTGCCGGTCGACAGCGGCGCGTGTACGGCGCCGCGTCGCCCCACGGACACTCACAGTAGTCACCAACGCACCGAGCGAGAGGGAAGGTTGACGAAATCCCCCAGGAAGCGTCCCGCTCTGGTATGAGCGTTCGCACGACAGAGCGAGCACCCGCGCCGCCACACATCAGCGAACCGAAATACATCGATCCCACCTGGTCGGAACCGGTCATGAACGGACGGCGGGGCCGGAGAGGCATCTCCTCTCCGGCCCCGCCGTCCATGCGGTCTCGGTCCGGTCTCGTCCGGTCTCGTCCGGCCGGACCGATCTCGGCTCCTCCCCTGCCCCGACCAGCGCACTCGGCGCCGTGACCCGCCGTGTCGGTCCGTGCTCAGGCGACCGGGGAGTAGCCGCCGCGAGGTCGTGGTGTGCCGCCGCCCGCCGCCCATCCCGCGGGCGGACACCCGCGAGGCGGTTCCGCCCCCGGGCGGACGCGGGTGAGCAGCCCGAGTTCCGCGGCGCGCACTCCCGCCTGGAAACGGGACCTGGCGTCGAGGAGTTCCATGATGGTGGCGATGTGCCGACGATAGGTGCGCACAGAGATGGACAGCTCACGGGAGGCGGCCTCGTCGGTGGCCCCGGTGTGGAGGTAGTGGAGTATCTGCTGGACGAGTTCGACACGGGAATGGGCGCCGAAGCCCAGCCAGGCGGTGGCGTCGACCGCGTGACTCCAGACGGTGTCGAAGAGGGTCTGGCCGCACTGGGTCACGGAGGACGCCCGCAGGACGGACGCCTGGCGCTCGCCGGACATCTCGGTGCACACCAGCGCCGTCCGGCCGTCGGCGATCAGGGCCGTCATCAGCGGAATGCGGGCGATGCGGACGGCCTTGCGCCCCCTGCGGGCGAACTCCCGCACCCGGTCGTGGTCGAGCGTGGCGCGGGTGCACAGGATCCGGACCCGCAAGTCGCCGCGTCTCAGCAGCAGTTCACGCAGCATCGCGTAGACGGCCTCCGCGTGGGCGGGTAAGGCGACCACGGCGTCGACGGTATGTCCGGCCCCTTCCGCCAATTCCACGGCGGCGGCCACGATCTCGGGGTCGACCGGGTTCAGCCCGGTGGCGAGCGGTGCCCGGGACATCCCGTCCCGGTGCTTGGCCACCGTGGAGAGGATCACCGAATGCACGTCCAGGAGGGCCTTGTCCATGTCGTGCCGGACCGCCCCCTCCCCGTCGGCTCCCCCGTGTTCGTGCGACCTTCCCCCGAACTGGTTCCGCATTCCTCACCCCGTCTGGCCGAATCTGACTGCACCTGAGTGCTCGACCGTATGGCGATGGGCATGCCCGGTGAAGGCCGCGCCCGCGCCCCGATCGCGCACTGCCGGCCGCCGGGCTGCGCGATTCGGACTGGCAGGCGCCGGCGGTTTGGGCGCGAGTCCCCCGCCCTCATGGGGCGTGGGGGCCCACCTGGGACACGTATGATGTCTGTGAACGGATGGGACGCTAGTTCGGCAACATGTTCCACGTCAACGGCCCCTGGAACAAAGAAAGTTCTGCCGGGAAGTAAACCTCCGGAGACCGGCCGGAACCCCCGACGGCTTCCCCGTGCGCGCCGTCCGCCGTCACTCCTCCAGCCGGATGGCCCGGGCCGGGCAGACCGCGGCTGCGTGCCGGACGTCGTCGGCGCGGTCGGCGGGCGGGTTGTCGTCGAGCAGCACGGCGGTGCCGTCCTCGTCCCGCTGGTCGAAGACGTCGGCCGCGGTCAGCACGCACTGGCCGGAGGCGACGCACGCGTCCTGGTCGATGAGCACCTTCATGACTTCCTCCTCGGAGAAGTGGCGCGACCTGACCGGACCGAAGGCCGGGCCCCGACCGCCCCGAACACCTGGAACACCCGGAACACCCAAGACGCGAGAAGAGCTGATCCGTGCGGGCGTGGCGTCACCGCCCCGCGGCCGTCACCACCCCGCGCACAGATCAGCCCGCCGCCACCGGCTACTTGCCGGCCGCCGCCTCCATCTCGCGCACCAGGCTCAGCGGCCGCATGTCGGTCCAGTTCTCGTTGACGTACTCCAGGCACGCCTCCCGGCTGTCCCGGCCGTGCGCGACCGTCCAGCCCGCCGGCACCTCCGCGAAGGCCGGCCACAGCGAGTGCTGTCCCTCGTCATTGACCAGCACGTAGTAGTCGGCGTCGTTGTCCTCGAAAGGATTGGTGCTCATATGCCCTTCTCCATCCTGCGATGCGGTCCGCCTGAACCGGGTTGTGTCCACAAGAGATTGCGGGAAATCTTTCGTATCGGTGTTTTCGATCCTCCCGGACGGTTGGATTTCGAGCGGGGTGAGCGGCCGAGGAATGTCAGAGCCTGACGGGGAGGGCGGCCGGTGCCCTGACAAGCAGGGCGGGCTGATAACGCAGTTCCGACGGGTGCACGGCGAGACGGACGTCCGGGAATCGCTCGTAGACGCGCCGGATCGATATCTCCGCCTGGGCCCGGGCCAGATGCGTTCCGATGCAGTAGTGGATGCCGTGGCCGAAGGTGAGGTGCGCCGGCTTCGGCCGGTCGATGTCCAGTTCGTCCGGCCGGTCGGGGAAGGCCGCCGGATCGTGGTTCGCGCTGGCCGGGGAGAGCATCACGATCTCGCCCGCCGGAATCGTGGTGCCCGCGATCTCGACGTCCTCCAGGGTCAGCCGCTGAAGGGTGTACATCATGGGTCCGGCGAAACGGATCAACTCGTCGACCACCTGGGGGATCCGGTCGAGGTCGGCCTTGAGCCGCGCGGCCTGCCCGGGATGGGTCAGCAGCCCGACGAAGCAGCCGGTCACCAGCGCGGTGGTCGTCTCGTTGCCGCCGGTCATCAGCGCGAACGCGGTGGAGAGGATCTCCTTCGGGGTCAGCAGCTTGTCGCCCTCGGCGTGCACCATCGCGGAGACGAGGTCGTCGCTCGGGTGACGCTCCTTCTCCGCGATCAGATCGGCCATGTAAGCGGACAGTTGCCTGGTGTGCTCGGCGAGAACGCCGGTCGGATCGGCCGCGTCGGTGGAGCGCATCGTGTTCGACCAGACCTTGAACTGCCGCCAGTCGGACGCCGGAACGCCCAGCAACTGGGCGATCGCGATGATCGGCAGAGGCTCGGTGAGACCGGCCAGCAGGTCCGGCCGCGGCTGCCCGGCCAGCTCGTCGAGCAGTTCGTCGACGACCTTCTCCAGGCTGGGGCGCATGTTCGCGACCCGTTTGGGAGTGAAGGCGAACACCAGCGCCTTGCGCAGCCGGGTGTGCCGCGGCGGGTCGGAGTTGGCCAGGTGATGCGTGATCTCGTCGGCAGGCGTCAGCTCCTTGCCGATCTGCCGGCCGAGCGCCCCGTACAGGCTCCCGATGTCCCGGCTCATCCGGGGGTCGGCCAGTGCGTTGCGGACGTCCTCGTGCCGGGTGACCACCCAGGCCCGCGCTCCGTCGGGCGTCCGCACCATGGTCACCGGCTGTTCGGCGCGCAGCACGGCGAAGGTCGGATACGGGTTCTGGGTGTAGTCGTCACTGAACATCCAGTGCTTCGAAAGCGCTCCGCCGGCTGCCATCGATGCTCTCCCTGCGGTCGTCCGGTGCCTCCGCACTGATCGCGGGGCACGTCCGGCCCACCAGCCTGGCCCCGCCGGGCGCGGCCGTCAGCGCTGATGTGGAATCTTCGATGTGCCGCTCCGGGACGGACCGCAGATGGCTGATTCGAATTCTTCGTACCGGTCTGGTGAACGCGGGTTCACCCCGGCTACGTTCGCCGAGGCGTGTGAGTGATGCGCCGAATTCCACCGGGAATTGCCGGTACGGCGTCGGGAACTTCCGTACCGGCCTTGGTGATCGAACTCGTCCATTCCATGCGCGGCTCGTCCGGGCCGGCGTCACCATCACGAGGGAGCAGGAGCGATATGACGACCTCTACGGAGAACACGTCCGTGAAAATCAAGGAAATCGTCTGCGACATTCTCGAGCTCGAGGAGGACGAGGTCACCGAGAGCAGCCTGTTCAAGGAGGACCACGGCGCCGACTCGCTGCGCGCCATCGAGATCCTCGCCGCCCTGGAGAAGCACTTCCACGTCGTCATCGACCAGGCCGAACTGGGCCGCATGGTCAACCTCAAGGGCGTGGAAGAGGTCGTCGCGGAAGCCGCCGGCAAGTAGCCCCGAGCGAGCGGTACCACCGCGGCACCGCCGATCGAAACCGGACGGAGAGACCATGCGTGCAACTGCAACCAGCAACGGGTCGGCACCACCAGCGCATCGCGTGGTCCTGACCGGCTTCGGAGTCTTCTCGAGCATCGGTGTGGGCGCGGTCGAGTTCGCCGAGGGGCTGCGGGCCGGGCTCAGCGGCGCCAAGCCGATCACCAGGTTCGCGACCGAGGGTTTCGCCCACGCCAACGGCTGCGAACTGGTCGGCTTCGAGCCACGCCAGTGGATCCGCACCCTGGACGTCGACGAACTCGGCCCCGCCACCCGCTTCTCGGTGGCCGCGGCCCGGATGGCCGTGGCCCATGCCGGACTGAGCGAGGACGTCCTGCGTGGACAGCGCGGCCTGATCTCCATCGGGTCCACCGACGGGGAGTCGCACGACCTCGACCGCCTGGTCGAGACCGAGATCGAGCACGGACCCGAGAAGATGGACCCGAAGGTGGTCCGGCGGGTCCCGGCGAGCCGGCTGGCCACGGCCGTCGCGCACGAACTGGGCCTGGAGGACGTCGAGGCGGTCACCATTCCGACCGCCTGCGCCGCGGGCAACTACGCCATCGGCTACGGCTTCGACGCGGTGCGTACCGGCGAGGTCGAGTTCGCGCTGTGCGGCGGCGCGGACGCGATGTGCCGCAAGACCTTCGCCGGCTTCTACCGGCTGGGCACGATCGCTCCGGACTGCTGCCGGCCGTTCGACAAGGACCGCAAGGGCATCCTGACCGGTGAGGGCGCCGGCGTACTGGTCCTGGAGTCCCTGGAGTCGGCACTGCGCCGCGGTGCCACCATCCACGCCGAGGTCCTGGGGTACGGGCTGAACTGCGATGCCGACCACCCGGTCGCGCCCAACCAGGGCAGCATCGCCCGGTGCATGGAACTGGCCCTGAACAACGCCGGGGTGAAGCCGTCCGAGGTCGATCTGATCTCCGCGCACGGAACCGGCACCAAGGCGAACGACGTCACCGAGACCCGCGCGGTCCGCGACGTCTACGGCGAGGCGCCGCCGCGCACCGTCTCGCTGAAGTCGATGCTCGGCCACACCATGGGCGCCGCCAGCGCGCTCGCCGCGATCGCCTGCGCCCTGGCCGTCGAGGGCGGGTTCATCCCGCCCACCATCAACCACCGGGAGACCGACCCCGAATGCGAGGTCGACTGCGTGCCCAACCATGCCGTCGACGCCGAGCTGAGGATCGTGCAGAACAACGGGATGGCCTTCGGCGGCAACAACGCCGTGGTGATCCTCGCCAAGTACGAGGAGCAGGCCTCATGAGCCGGCCCGTCGTCGGAATCGGCGCGGTCGCGAGCATCGGCCGCGACCCCTCCGAGCTGTTCGAGAGCCTGTGCGCCGGACGGAGCGGGCTGGCTCCGCTGCGCGGCTTCGACCGGTCGAAGTTCAAGGCGGGCCATCTCTTCGAGATCGACGACCGGCCCGCGCCGGGCGTGGACGTGCCGGGCCGGGCGACCGGGTTCCTGCTCGACGCGGTGGGCCAGGCGGCCCGTGACGCCGGCCTCGGTGAGGACCTCCGCGAGGTGCCGATCCTGGTCGGCACCGGATTGCGGGAACTGCGGTCGCTGGAGCTGTGGTGGCGCGACGGCGCCGCGTTCGCGGCGGAGCGGATGCACTTCGGCACCGCCCTTCGGGAACGTTTCGGCGCGGTCGACACACACACCTTCTCCAACGCCTGCTCCGCCTCGCTGTACGCGCTGGCACTCGCCGTCGACCAGCTGGAGACCGGCGCGGTGGAGCACGTGATCGTGGCCGGCACCGACTCGATCACGGAGAGCATGTTCGGGCTGACCGACGCCTTCCAGCTGGAGCCGCCCGGCCGGCTCAGACCCTTCGACGTCGACCGCAAGGGCACCATCCTCGGCGAGGGAGCCGGCGCGATCGTGCTGGCCCGCGAGCCGGACCACCGCCGGATCCACGGCAGGGTGCGGTCGGTCGGCGTGAACTGCGACGCCCACCACACCACCGCGCCCCTCCAGGCCGGGGTCGCCGCCGCGATCAGGCAGGCGCACCAACGGGCCGGGGTGAAACCGGAGAACGTGGACCTGGTCATGCTGCACGGCACCGGTACCCCGCTCAACGACGAGGTGGAGGTACGGGCCCTGCGCGAGGTCTTCGGCGAGCACGAGCGCGTACCGCTGGTGACCGCCGTCAAGTCGATGACCGGGCACACCGCCGGCTCGGCCGGGGTGCTGAGCCTCATCACGGCCCTGCGGGCCATGTCGACCGGGCGGATCCCGCCGGTGACCGAACTCGACGAACCCACCGAGGACGTGAGCGCGTTGCGGCTGGTGCACACCACCGAGGCCACCGGTCGCGTCGATGTGGCGCAGGTCAACGGCTTCGGCTTCGGCGGACTGAACGCGGTGGCCATCGTGGAGGCGGCCCGATGAACGAGTTCCCGCGGATCGTGGTCAGCGGTGTGGGTCCTGCCCTGCCCGGAGTGGCCGGTACCGAGGACCTGGCGACCGGACCGGGCTTCCCCGCGGAGCCGGTGGACCCGGCCGCCCGGCTCGGCAAGAAAGGCCTGAAGTACAAGGACCGCGCCACCCGGCTCGGTCTGTGCGCGGCCTTCGCCGGACTGTGCGACGCCGGACTGCGGGACGCGGACGGCCCGCTGGTCGAGGGCGGCGGTGTCGGTGTCGTGGTGGCGTCCAACTACGGGAACGCGGACACCGTCTGCCGGGTGGTCACGACCATCGCGGCCGAGACGACCCGGGGCACGAGCCCGATGGACAGCCCCAACGCCTCCAGCAACATCGTCGCCTCCGAGATCGCGATCCGGTTCAAGCTGGGCGGCCCGAACCTGACCGTCTGCAACGGCGACGCCTCGGGTCTCGACGCCCTGCGCTGGGCCGCGGGCCTGCTGCGCTCCGGACGGGCCGAGCACGTGCTGGTCGTCGGGGTCGAACCGGACAACGAGGTGGTGCGCAAGCTGGTCGGCGCGGACCGGATCGTGGACGGGGCCGTCGCGGTGGTCCTGGAGCGCGCCGAGACCGCGCGGGCGCGCGGCGTACGACCGAGGGCCCGCCTGGGCGGCTTCGTGCGCACCGGCGGGGTCGAGGAGTGCGTCGGACGCCTCGCCGCGCTCGGCTCGGGCACCCCGGCCGGCTGGTACCCGCCGGAGACCGCCGCCGACGACGCACCGCCCGCGGCGCTGCTCGCCGGGGTTCCCCGGTACCGGATGCCCGACGGCTGGGGCGCGCTCTCCGGTGCGCTGGGCCTGGTGCAGTGCGCCGCCGCCACCGGCCGGTTCGACGCGGGCGAGCCCGGCCCCCTCTACGCGCTCGCCGGCCGCGGCAACGACGGTGTGGCCGGAGTCCTCCTGCTCGCCCCCGGAGACGCCCGGTGAGCCGTGACCGGCCGCAGGCGCCGGGCCGGCCCGGTGGCGCGGCGTGCACGGTGCAGCGCAAGCGGCCCACGGGCGGTACCCGTGCCCTCCTGCTGCACGGACTGGCCAACAGCTCCTCCGTGTGGGACGAGTTGACCGGGAGCGAGGCCGGCGGCCTGGATATGTGGGCCGCCGAACTGCCCTGGGGCGGCGGGCAGTCACCGGCCTGGGCCTACGGTCAGGACGCCTCCCGGGCGGTCGCGGACGCGCTCGGGCAGGTCCCCGGCGGCGCCGGAATCGTGGTGGCCCACTCCTTCTCCACCGTGCTGCTGCTGGACCTGCTCGGCGAGGAACTCGCCCGGGACGGTGACCCGTTCGCACGCCACGGCATCGAGGGCCTGGTGCTCGTGTCGCCGTTCTACCGCCGCGATCCGGAGAGCTTCGAGTACGGCGTCGTCGGCGACATGCTGGAGAACTTCCGCCGCACCATGGAAGAGGGCATCCGGGTGATGGCCGGGCCCCGGCTCGACCCCGCGCTGCGCCGCGACATGGCGCAGCGGGTCTGCGAACGGGTCGGCCCGTACGGCTACCTGAGCTTCTTCCGCAGCTATCTGCGCACGCCCTGGCTGCGCACCGACCTGATCACGGTGCCCTCGCTGGTGATCGGCGGGGAGGACGACTTCACCGCCGTACCCGCCGAGAGCACGGCGCTGGCCGCCGATCTCCCCGACGCACGCTGCCGGTTCATCCCCGGGGCCGGCCACTTCCCGATGGTGGAACAGGTGGACGCCTTCTCCGCCGCCCTCGGTGAGTTCGTCGACTCGATCGGCTGCCCCGTGCCCGCGGTCGTCGACCAACCCGCTTGACAGAAAAGGAGCCTGAGCAGCATGACGTCCCCCATCAGCAGCACTCCCGAGCCGACCGAGCAGACGTTGAACGACTTCTTCGACGCCGCCGGCCACTTCTCGCTGCGGCCGTCCTACGAGGGCGGCAACATCAGCACGACCATCGGCTTCAAGCACGTGCACTACCTGCTCGAGGCCGCCGTGCTCGAGCACTTCCGCGCCGCCGGTCTGGGCGCCACGACCCTCTACGTCGAGTACGGTGCCGGCTTCGACGTCGTCTCCGTGAACACCCGGCTGCACACGGTGCTCACCCTGGACGACACGGTCGACGTCGAGGTCAAGCCGGTCACCAAGGACTCCGACACCCGGCTGCGTTTCGCGGTCACCGGGACCGTGGAGCGGGACGGGGCGCCGCGCAAGGCGGTGACCAGCAAGTTCGAGGTCGCCCTTCGGGCCATCGAGCATGTGCCGGACCCCAGGCCGCTGCCCGAGCGCCTGACCCGCTTCGTGGTGCCGCGGCTGGGCCGGGCGACGCCGAGGGAACTCGCCGCCGTCCCGGTGGACAACATCGACCTGTCCGCGCAGCGCGGCGTCACCACGCGCTCCGGCGACCCGGTGCTGGCCGAGATCATCGGCGACGACAACGCCTTCGGCTGGAAGTGGCGAGTGCCCTACTTCTACTGCCACTTCACCAGTCACATGCAGATGTCCGGCTTCCTGCGGCAGATGGAGGAGGTGCTGCACCTGTTCGTCGCCGACCGGGGCATCGCCATCCAGCGCCTGCTGGACGAGCGCAACTGGATCCCGGTGGTGACCAAGTGCGACATCGAACTCACCGACGAGGTGCGGATCGAGGACGAGCTGTACACCGTATTCACCGTCGAGGACGTCTTCAAGGCCGTCCTGTTCACCGCCCGGATGGACTGCTACGTGGTGCGTGACGGCGCGCTGGTGCGGGTCGCCACCGGACACATCACGCACGGCTACGTCACCAAGGAGTCGCCGGAGCGCGACTGGTCCCTGGTCACCTTCGACGACGAGGTGCTGGCCGCGCTCGGCGGCAAGACCCCCGCCGCCGGCTGACCGGACCTGTCAAAAGGAGCTGTTGCCATGAGCAGCGACACCATGGGCGCCGCCCGCAGACCGGTGATCACCGCCTGGTCGGCCGTGTCCCCGTTCGGGATGGGGCGTGCGGCGTTCGTCGAGGGGATGCACGAGGGCGGTGAGACCGCCGTCCGGATCGACCGCGAGCAGTGGCAGGTTCCCGACGAGCGGGCCAGGCTGGTGCCCGGGTTCAGTCCGCGCGCGGCACTGGGCCGCAAGGGCACCCGGTCGATGGACCGGGTGACGGGACTCGCGGTCAGCGCCGTGGGCGCGCTGCTCGACGACGCCGAGCGCAACCGCGAGGTCGCCACCGGCGACCGCGGGGCCGTCGTGCTCGGCACCACCACCGGCAGCGCGCAGAGCATGATGGACTTCACCCGGGACTCGCTGACCGGTGAGCAGCCGTACTTCGTCGACCCGGCGCAGATGCCCAACACGGTGATGAACTGCGCGGCCGGCCAGTGTGCGATCCGGCACCGGATCAAGGGCCCGAACGCCACCATCGCCGGAGGCCGGCTGGCCGGGCTGCTCGCGCTGAACTACGCGCGCAGACTGCTCGGCGCGGGCCGGGCCGAGGCGGTGCTGTGCGGCTCCGCCGAGGAGTACTCCAACGAGCGGGCCTGGCTGGAGTGGCACACCAGGGGCGACGAGGAGAAGCCGGCGCTGCTCGGCGAGGGCGCCGGCATGCTCCTGCTGGAACCCGAGGAGTCCGTCGCCGCCGAGCACGTGCTGGCCGAGGTGCTGGCCGTGGAGAGCGGCGTGTTCGCCGAAGGCCGGCTCCCGATGGTGCTCGGCTCCCGTCTGCGCCGCGCCATGGACCGCGCCGGGGTCGACCCGTCGCAGGTGTGGGCGGCCGTCCCGTGCGGCGCCGGCGACGTGCTCGGCGAGCGGGAACGGGGTGTGCTGGCCGAGGTGTTCGGCACCGCGGCGCTCGAACGGGTGCGGAACACCGAGCTGTTCGGGGACGCCTCGGCGGCGTCGGTGAGCCTGCAGATCGCCTCCGTGCTCGCGGTCGCCGAGCAGACGCCCGACGTCGCCGGGCGGGTGGCGGTGGTCACCGCGGTGGAACGCGACGGCGGGACCGGCTGCGCCCTGCTGCGGCTGCGCTGAGCACCCGGCCGTACCCGGAGACGACCGGGCCGTACCCGGAAACCAATCGAGCGGAGGAGAGCGGTAGTCATGGCGGCACAGCCCTTCGAGAAGCTGGACAAGGAAGAACTGCGGCGGACCCTGGCCGATGTGATCGACGTCGACGCCACCGAGATCGAGGAGGCCACCGACTTCGTGGAGGAGTTGCAGGTCGACTCGCTGCTCCTGCTGGAACTGGTCGTGGTGCTGGAGAAGAAGTACCAGGTCAAGTTCACCGAGCAGGAGATGCGGACGGCCCGCACCTTCAGTCAGGCGCGCGCGCTGCTGGAGCGCAAGCTGGCGGTGTCGGCGTGACCGCCACCGCGCCGGAGGCGCCCGCCGGGACGGTCGCCCGGGCGTCCTTCGCGCCGAGGCCCTCCCCGGTGGACGCCGGGATCGAGGTGACGTCGGTGGCGCGGTCCGGGGTGGCCGGAGGGGACGGCCGCATGCTCAGCGCGGTGGCCACCGTCGCGATCGACAGGACGGAGCCGGTCTTCGCCGGCCACTACCCCGACTTCCCGATCTTCCCCGGCGTGTGCATCGTCGAATGCGTCCAGCGCGGCGCGCTCGCGGTGGCCGAGCGGTCCGGGATGTCCGAACCCCGGCTGCTCGCGGTGGAGTCCACGCGTTTCCTCGGCGCCGTCTATCCCGGTGACCTGCTCACGGTGCACCTGGAGCTGCGCGATCACGAGGGCGGTGTGCGCTGCCGGGCCACGGCGCGCACCGAGCGGGGCGATGCCGCGTCGGTGCGGCTGCGGCTGTCCGGTGAGGTCGGCGTATGAACACCGTCCAGGTCGAACGCCTGCTTCCGCACCGGTTCCCCATGCTCCTCGTGGACCGGGTCCTCGACCTGGTTCCGGGTGAGAGCATCACCGCGGCCAAGGCGATCACCCGCAACGAGCCGTGCTACCGGAGAGTCGGCGCGCACACGGCCGGCGCCTGTCTGGAGTACCCGCAGACGCTCCTGATCGAGTCGTGGGGCCAGGCCGCCGGCATCCTGGCGACCTGGCGCTCCCCCGACGAGCGGACCGACCCGCGGGAGGCCGACCGGGTCATGCTGCTCGGCGGTCTCTCCGGGGTCGTGTTCCACCGGCCGGTGCTGCCGGGGGACGTGCTCCTGCATCGGGCCCGGCTCTCCCGCGCCCTGTCCGACACCGCGATTTTCGAGGGCGAGACCTCGTGCGACGGCGAGGTGGTGATGTCGGTCGAGCGGATGGTGATGGCCTTCCGCCCCGCCGGCCGGCTGCTGCCGTCCGCCGGTTGAGCCGATCTTTAGCCGACATGGAGGAACGCCTGATGACACCGGACACCAAAGCGGTCGCGCTGGTCAGCGGCGGCTCGCGCGGCATCGGCCGGGCCGTGGTGAAGCGGCTCGCGGCCGACGGCCACGACGTCAGCTTCTGCTACCAGTCCAACGACGAGGCCGCGACCGCCCTGGAGAAGGAACTCGGCGGACTCGACGTCCGGGTGCTGGCCCGGAAGGTCGACGTGGCCTCGCCGGAGTCGGTACGCGAGTGGGTGGCCGAGACCCAGGAGACCCTGGGCACGGTGGACGTCGCGGTCACCGCCGCGGGCATCACCCGTGACAACCCACTGCTGATGATGACCGACCAGCAGTGGAAGGACGTGCTCGCGGTCAACCTCGACGGCACGTACAACGTCTGCCGCTCGGTGGTGTTCGAGATGATGAAGCGCCGCTCCGGCTCACTGGTGCTGATCTCCTCGGTGGCCGGGGTCCACGGCCACGCCACCCAGTCCAACTACGCGGCGACCAAGGCCGGGATCATCGGCTTCGCCAAGTCGCTGGCCAAGGAGGTCGGCCGCTACGGCATCCGATCCAACGTGGTCGCCCCCGGATTCATCGAGACCGACATGACCGCGGTGCTCAGCGACAAGGTCCGCGAGCAGATGCTGGCCTCGATCCCCCTGAACCGCTTCGGCGGTGCCGACGAGGTCGCCGACCTGGTGTCCTTCCTGGCCTCCGAGCGCGCCGGCTACATCACCGGCTCCGTCTTCCAGGTCGACGGCGGCATCACCATCTGAGCCCCACCCCGACTTCCCACCGAAGGACGCCGCCATGGCCAAGAAGCCGCCCCGCTGGTACTTCTCCCTGCGCAGCCCCTACTCCTGGTTCGCCCACCACGACCTGAAGAAGCACCACCCCGACGTCCTGGACAGCGTGCGGTGGATCCCGTTCTGGGAACCGGACGCCCGCAGCGAGGAACAGCTCGCGCAGGCCGGGGTCGAGCTGCCGCTGGTACCGATGGCGCGGGAGAAGAACTTCTACATCCTCCAGGACGCCCGGCGGCTGGCCGAGGACCGCGGGCTCGACGTCACCTGGCCGATCGACCGGGAACCGGTCTGGGAGGTCGCGCACCTGGCCTATCTGGTGGCCGAGGACGCCGGGAAGGGCAGGGAATTCGTCGACCGGGTCTACCGCGCCCGCTGGCAGGAGGCGAAGAACATCTCCGACCCCGCCGTGATCGGCTCGATCGCCGGTGAACTCGGTCTGGACGCGGACCGGGCCGCCGGCGCGGCCGACGACCCGGACCTGCGCGCCCGGGGCGTGGAGATCCTGGCCGCCTCGGTGAAGGACGGCCTGTTCGGCGTGCCGTTCTTCGTCCACGGCCACGAGAAGTTCTGGGGCGTCGACCGGGTGGCCGGGTTCGTCGCCGCGCTGCGCGGTGTCCCGCGCGCCTCCGTCGCCGTGCCGGACGCGGAGGCGGCCGCGCTGCCGGAGATGGCCGCGGCGGGCGCGGACGCCGGTCACGCCGGCGGCTGCGGTTGAGCCGCCTCCACCGAGACGATCCCGAGGGGGCACGATGAGCGACGAGCACCGGCTCGCGGGCGACTGGGACGCGATCGTGGTCGGCAGCGGCATGGGCGGTCTGACCTGCGCCGCCTACCTGGCAGTGGCCGGCCATCGGGTGCTGGTGCTCGAACAGGCCGGGGTGCTGGGCGGCAACAGCCATGTCTTCCGGCGCCGTTCGGCCTACGAGTTCGACGCCGGGGTGCACTACATCGGCGACTGCGGGCCCGACGGCGTACTGCCGTCGATCCTGCGGGGACTGGGGCTCGGCGACCGTGTCGCCTTCCGGGAGATGGACCCGGACGGATTCGACGAGATCGTCCTGCCCGGGCTGCGGATGTCCGTACCCGTCGGCTGGGACCGCTACCTCGACCGGCTCGCCGAGGTGCTGCCGGCGGACAAGGACGGCCTGCGGGAGTTCGTGACGGTGTGCTCGGCGGTCGGCGCGGAGATGCGCTGGACCCTGCTGTCCGCGGTCGGCGCGGGCCCGGCCGAGGTGCTGCGCCGTACCCCCACCGCGGTGGCCTGGGGCCGCCGCTCGCTGCACGAACTGTTCGAGCACTGCGGCCTGTCCGCCGCCGCGCGCACGGTGCTGGCCGCCCAGGCGCTCAACTACGGGATCGGCCCGGAGGAGGCCACGGTCGGCATGCACGCGAGCGTGACCGACCACTATCTGCGGGGCGCCGCCTATCCGGTCGGCGGCGGTCAGATGCCGGCGGCGTCGCTGACCGAGGCGATCACCGGTCACGGCGGCACGGTCAGGACCGGGCACCGGGTGGACCGGGTGCTGGTCGAGCAGGGCCGGGCGTGCGGTGTCGTGCTCGACTGCGGGCGGGAGCTGCGCGCGCCGGTCGTCGTGTCCAACGCCGACTATGTGCGCACCGTCCGGGAGCTCGTCGGCGAGGAGCACTTCCCGGCGTCGATCGGGAAGCGGGCCCGGAGCGCGGTGATGGGCTTCCCCCTGGTGGTGCTCTACGTGGGGCTCGACCGGGAACTGCCGGGCAGGACCGGGGCGAACCTGTGGTGGCACGGGAACGCCGACGTCGAGGAGGCGTTCCGCGGGCTGGCCGAGGGGCGGTTCGACGCGCCGCCGTCGGTGTTCATCTCGTTCGCCTCCCGCAAGGACCCGCACACCGCGGCCATCCGGCCGCCCGGCCACGCCAACTTCCAGGTGATGGCCCTGTGCCCGCGGTCCCTGGAGGCGTGGGGCGCGGCGGCGGCGTCCGAGAGCGGCGGGCCGTACCGCCGCGACCCGGTCTACCGGGCGGAGAAGGAGCGGGTCACCGAGGCGATGCTGGCCACCGCGGAACGCGCGCTCGGCCCCTTCCGCCGGTACGTGACCCACCTGGAGCTGGCCACGCCGGCCACGCAGCGCCGCTACACCCGGTCGACCGGCGGATCGCCGTTCGGGCTGGCCCGCTGGGGCGGCACGGGCGCCAGGCCGGACACCCGGACCAGTGTGACCGGCCTGTACGTGGTCGGGCAGAGCACCCGATACGGCAGCGGGATCACCGGTGCCGCCGTCAGCGGTATCTCCTGCGCCGGGCAGATCCTCGGCCGCCCGCTGCTGCCGGAGGTGCACGCGGGCAGGGTGCTGGGAGACCCGCGGCGGCTTCCCGCGCGCGGTGCGGACTGGGACCCGCTGCGCCTGTGCGGCGGCCGGGCCCGCCGCGGCACCCACCCCGGCTGACCCCGGAGTTCCCGGCCCGGCGCCTTTTCCAGTAAATGCTCGGGCGACCTGCGGCGATGGTTTATCGAGGCTTCTTATAAGGCCGTTCCCGTGCGCCGGGCGCGCGGTAACGTCCCAAGCGCGGGGCGAGATCTGCTCGCCCGCCCGGCCCGGATGCGCCCGATCGGTGTGGCCCGCGGGGGCTGTCTCCACCAGTTTTCCGATTCAAGGGGAGTGAGTAGTCGTGCCACAATCCGGTGAGATCCGACTCCCTCTGACGCCCGCTCAATCGGGTATTTGGCTCGCGCAACGGATCGATTCCGGCAACACGGTCTACAACATCGCCGAGTATCTGGACATCCACGGGCCGGTCGATCCGGGCTGCTTCGAGACCGCGCTCCGCCGGGTGGTCGGCGAGACCGACGCACTGCGCGTGCGGTTCGCCGAGCACGGTGACATCCCCGAGCAACTGATCCTTCCCGCGGTCGATTTCCCGTTCCCCGTCCTGGACCTGTCCCAAGAGGCCGACCCGGAGGCCGCCGCGCGGACGTGGATGGACGAGGACCGTGCCCGTCCGATCGACCTGTTCGGCGACTCGCTGTTCGCCTTCGCCCTGTTCAGGATCGCCGCGGACCGCTGGTGGTGGTACCACCGCGTCCACCACATCGTGCTGGACGGCGCCGGCGTGGCCATGTTCGCGCCGAGGGTGGCCGAGGTCTACTCCGCGCTGATGGCCGACACTCCCGTGCCGGCCAGTCCTTTCCCGCCGCTGCGCGGCCTGGTGGATGCCGCCCTGGCCTACACCGATTCCGCGGACCACGCCCGTGACGCCGCCCACTGGACCGAGCGGCTGACCGGCGCGCAGCCCCCGGTCAGCCTCTCCGGCGGCCGGCAGCACCTGCCCAGCGGGGTGATCCGCCGCAGTGAGACGCTCGGCGCCGCGCGGACCGAGGCGATCCGCGGACTCGCGCGCGAGGCCGGTACCGGCTGGCCGACCGTGGTGGTCGCCGCGCTCGCCCTCTACGTGCAGCGCCTCACCGGCACCGACGAGGTGGTCGTCGGCCTCCCGGTCGCCGCGCGTCAGGGCCCGGGCCTGCGCAGCGTCCCCGGCAGCGTGTCCAACCTGGTCCCGCTGCGGCTGCGCGCCGCACCGGACACCTCGGTGGGCGACCTGCTCACCGCCGTCTCCGCCGAGATGCGGCAGGCCGTGCGCCACCAGCGGTACCGGCACGAGGACATGCGGCGCGACCTGCGGCTCGGGCCCGAGCAGCACCTGATCGGGCCGCACGTCAACCTGGTCCTGTTCGACTACGACCTGGACTTCGCCGGGCACGGCGCGAGCGTGCACAACCTGCCGGGCGGCCCGATCACGGACCTCGCGATCGTGCTGGACACCCGCTCCACCGACGGCGCGCTGCGCTTCGACTTCGACGCCAACTCCGCGCTGTACGACGAGGAATCACTCGCCGCGCACCAGCGCCGCTTCCTCGACCTGCTCTCCCGGCTGTGCGCCTGCGACCCCGAGACGCCGGTCGGGCGGCTGGACACCGCCACCGCCGAGGAACACGCGCGGGTGCTGACCCGACCAGCCCCCGTCGGCTCCCCCGCCGCCGCGACGCTGCCGGAGCTGTTCGAGCGGGTCGCCGCCGAGCACCCCGAGCGCACGGCCGTGGTGAGCGACGGGGTGGGCCACAGCTACCGGGAGATCAACGCCCGGGCCAACCAGCTGGCCAGGACGCTGATCGACCGGGGCGCCGGCCCGGAGCGGTTCGTCGCGCTCGCGCTGCCGCGTTCGGTGGAGATGGTGGTCGCGCTGCTGGCCGTCCTCAAGGCGGGCGCCGCCTACCTGCCGCTGGACCCGGCCTATCCGGCCGAGCGGATCGCGTTCATGCTCGCGGACGCCGCACCGGACCTGGTACTGACCGACTCCGCGCACGCGCGGCGCCTGCCGGACACCGAAGGCGTCGCGCTGCTGACTCTGGACGACGCCCGCGCCGGCGCGGAGCCGGCCGACCGGGCCACCGATGACGTCACCGACGCGGAGCGGTCCGCACCGCTCGACCCGCGGCATCCGGCGTACATGATCTACACCTCCGGGTCCACCGGCCGGCCCAAGGGCGTGGTCGTCCCCCACCACAACGTGCTGCGGCTGTTCACCGCCACCGAGCAGTGGTTCGGCTTCGGGCCCGAGGACGTGTGGACGCTGTTCCACTCCTACGCCTTCGACTTCTCCGTGTGGGAGATCTGGGGTCCGCTTCTGCACGGCGGCAGGCTGGTCGTCGTCCCGCACGAGGTGAGCCGTTCGCCGGTGGAGTTCCTGCGGCTGCTGGCCGACGAGCGCGTCACGGTCCTCAACCAGACCCCGTCCGCCTTCTACCAGCTCATGCAGGCCGACCAGGAGGACCCCGGGGCCGGCGTCGGTCCCGCGCTGCGGTTCGTGATCTTCGGCGGCGAGGCGCTGGACCTGCGGCGGCTCGAGCGCTGGTACGCCCGGCACCCGGACGACGCGCCGGTCCTGGTGAACATGTACGGCATCACCGAGACCACGGTGCACGTCAGCCATGCGGCGCTGGACCGCCCTGCCGTGGGCGCGCGGCGGGGCAGCGTGATCGGCTCCCCCATACCCGACCTCGGGATCCACCTGCTGGACGACGCCCTGCGGCCGGTGCCGCCCGGCGTCGCGGCGGAGATGTACGTCTCCGGCGACGGGCTCGCGCGTGGCTACCACGGGCGCCCCGGCCTGACCTCGCACCGGTTCGTCGCCGACCCGTTCGGCCCGTCCGGCACCCGGATGTACCGCACCGGCGACGTGGCGCGCTGGACGGCGGACGGCGAACTGGAGTTCGTCGGCCGGGCCGACCAGCAGGTGAAGATCCGTGGTTTCCGGATCGAGCCGGGCGAGATCGAAGCCGTGGTGGAGAGCGCGGCCGGGGTCGCGCGGGCCGCGGTGATCGTCCGGGAGGACCAGCCGGGCGACAGGCGGCTGGTCGCCTATGTCACGCCGTCCGGCGAGCGCGGCGGCCTCGACCCGGGCGTGCTGCGCGAGACGGTGGCCGCCGCGCTGCCGGACCACATGGTGCCGTCGGCTTTCGTGGTGCTGCCGCGGCTGCCGATCACCGCCAACGGCAAGCTGGACCGCCAGGCGCTGCCGGAACCGGAGTCCGTGGCCGGCTCGGCCGGGCGTGCCCCGCGCACCCCGGTCGAGGAGGTGCTGTGCGGGCTGTTCGCCGAGGTCCTGGGCGTGCCGGGCGTCACCATCGACGACAACTTCTTCGACGTGGGCGGCCACTCCCTGCTGGCCACCCGGCTGGTCAGCAGGATCCGTTCGGTGTTCGGAGTGGAGCTCCAGATCCGGACGCTGTTCGAGGCGCCGACCGTGGCCGCCGTGGCGGACCGCGTCACCTGCGCCGACAACGCCCGCTCCGGCATCTCCCCGATGCCGCGCCCGGCGGAGATCCCGCTGTCCTACGCGCAGAACCGGCTGTGGTTCGTCGACCGCCTCGAGGGCCCCAACTCGGCCTACAACATCCCGCTGGTGCTGCGCCTGTCCGGGCCGCTGGAGCGGGGCGCGCTGCTCGCCGCGTTCGGGGACCTCCTGGCCCGGCACGAGAGCCTGCGCACCGTCTTCCCCGATGTGAAGGGCGTCCCGAGCCAGGTCGTGCTCGACCCGGAGACGGCCGTGATCGAGCTGCCCGTCTCGGCGATCAGCGCCGAGGACCTGCCCGCGGCGCTCGCCAGCTGTGCGGCCGGGGCGTTCGACCTGGCCACCGAACTTCCCTTGCACGTCGACCTGTTCTCGCTCGGCGAGGAGGAGCACGTACTGTCCGTCGTGGTGCACCACATCGCGGCGGACGGATGGTCGCTCGGGGTGCTGGCCCGCGACCTGTCCACGGCGTACGCCGCGCGGCGGGGCGGAGCGCGACCGGACTGGCGGCCGCTGCCGGTGCAGTACGCCGACTACACGCTGTGGCAGCGTGACGTACTCGGCGACGACCGTGACCCCTACAGCACCATGGCACGGCAGATCGCCTTCTGGCGCTCGGAGTTGGCCGGTCTGCCGGACGAGATCACGCTGCCCGCCGACCGGCCGCGGCCGGCCGAGGCCGACTACCGGTCCGGCGTGGTCGAACTGCGGTTGCCGGCCGAGCTGCACCGGGGCCTCGCCGACCTCGCCCGGCAGACCGGCAGCACGCTGTTCATGACGCTCCAGGCGGGGCTGGCCTCGCTGCTGTCGGTGCTGGGCGCCGGCCCCGACGTGGTGCTGGGCAGCCCGGTGGCGGGCCGCACCGACGACGCCCTGGACGACCTGGTCGGCTTCTTCGTGAACACGCTGGTGCTGCGCACCGACGTCTCCGGCGACCCGACGTTCCGGGAACTGCTGGGCCGGGTCAGGGAGTCGGACCTGGCGGCCTACGCCCATCAGGACGTCCCGTTCGAGCGTCTCGTCGAGGTGCTGAACCCGGAGCGTTCACTGTCCCGCCACCCGCTGTGCCAGGTGCTGTTCTCCCTCCAGAAGAAACTCGACACCGCGTTGGAATTCCCCGGTCTGACGGCGGTCGCCGAACCGGGCGTGCGCACGATGGCCAAGTTCGACCTGTCCTTCGAATTCGGTGAACGCCTCGGCGACACGGGAACACCCGACGGTATCGACGGGGTCGTCGAATTCCGGACGGATCTCTTCGACCGTTCCAGTGTGGAAATGCTCTGCGACCGTCTGGTGCGTTTCCTCCGGGCACTCGTCGCCGAACCCGACGCTCCGGTGCGCGCGCTGGACATGTTGTCGCTGCCCGAACGCCGGCGACTGCTGCACGAATGGAACGACACGGAATGCGACGTCCCGGCGGGGACCCTGGTCGACCTGCTGGAACGCACGGCGGCGGAGCGTCCGGACGCGCTCGCGGTGTGCGACGGGACCCGGTCGATGACGTACCGCTCCCTGCACGAGGCCGCCAACCGGCTGGCACGGGAGCTGATCGCCCGGGGCGCGGGTCCCGAGCGCGTGGTGGCGCTGGGCATGCCGCGTTCGGCGGAGCTGATCGTCGCGCTGCTCGCGGTGCTCAAGTCCGGCGCGGCGTATCTGCCGGTCGACCCCGGCCATCCCGTCGAACGTGTCGCGCTGCTGCTGTCCGACGCCGCTCCGGCGCTGCTGCTCACCACCGAGGGCGTACTGGCCGGTTGGCCGCAAAAGGCGCTGGCCGAGGTGCCGACGCTGGCGCTGGACACCCCCGGGACGGTGGAGGCGGTCACGGCCCGCCCCGGGACGAACCCGGTCGACGAGGACCGTGGGGCGCCGCTGCGGGCGGACAACGCCGCCTACGTCATCCACACCTCCGGCTCGACCGGGACGCCCAAGGGCGTCGTGGTGGAGCACCGCAACGTGGTCAACCTGGTCGCCTGGGCGGCGCGGGAGATCGGCGCCGCCGCCCTGTCCCGGCCGCTCGCGTCGACGTCGCTCAGCTTCGACGTGTCGGTCTTCGAGATCTTCGGTCCGCTGACCGCCGGCGGGCGCATCGACGTGGTGCGCGACCTGCTGGCGCTGGCCGAGCGGGAGGACGGCTGGTCGGGCAGCATGATCAGCGCGGTGCCGTCGGCGCTGGCCGAGCTGATCGGCCAGGACAACGTCTCCGCCTCGGCCGGGCTTGTGGTACTCGCCGGCGAGGCGCTCACCGGCCGGGCGGTGGCGGACATCCGCGCCGTCATGCCGCAGGCCCGTATCGCCAACATCTACGGACCGACCGAGGCCACGGTGTACGCGACCGCGTGGTACTCCGACGGCGGGCCCGGAGAGCCGCTGATCGGCCGGCCGGTCGCCAACACCCGGGTGTATGTGCTGGACCCCTGGCTCCGTCCGGTTCCCGCCGGGGTCGCGGGTGAGCTGTACCTGGCGGGCGCGGGCCTGGCCCGCGGCTACCTGGACCGGCCGGCCCTGACCGCGCAGCGGTTCGTGGCCAGCCCGTTCGGCCCGCCGGGCGCCCGTCTGTACCGGACCGGCGACGTGGTGCGGTGGACCGCGGACGGCGAGCTGGCCTACCTGGGGCGCAGCGACGAGCAGGTGAAGGTGCGCGGTTTCCGCATCGAGACCGGAGAGATCGAGTCAGTGATCGCGTCGGACCCCGCCGTGGCGCAGGTGGTGGTGGTCGCCCAGGAGGACCAGCACCGCCACAAGCAACTGGTCGCCTACGTCGTGCCCGCCTCCGGGTCCGAGGCCGACACCGCGCGCCTGCGCGAGCTGGTGGCGACCACCCTGCCCGGCTACATGGTGCCGGCGGCCTTCGTCACCCTGCGCAGGCTGCCGCTCAACGCCAACGGCAAGCTCGACCGCGGCGCCCTGCCCGCGCCGCGGTTCACCGGCGGCCGAGGCGGCCGGCAGCCCCGTACCCCGCGGGAGCAGGTGCTCTGCGGTCTGTTCGCGGAGATCCTGGAGCTGTCCTCGGTCGGCGTCGACGACAGCTTCTTCGACCTCGGCGGGCATTCGCTGATCGCCAACCGGCTGATCATCAGGATCCAGTCGGTGCTCGGCGTCGATCTCGCGGTGCGCGACCTGTTCGAGGCGCCCACCGTGGCCCAGCTGGCGGAACTGGTCGAGCGGGCCGGGACGGCCAGGCCCCGCGCGGTCCCGATGCGGCGCCCGGCCCGGCTGCCGGTGTCGTTCACGCAGCAGCGGCTGTGGTTCCTCAACCGTCTGGAGGGTCCGAGCCCGACCTACAACCTCGGTGTCTCCCTGCGCTTCACCGGCCGGATCGACCGCGACGCCCTCCACGAGGCCCTGCACGACGTCATGGTCCGGCACGAGAGCCTGCGCACGGTCTTCCGCGACCACGACGGGGTACCGGTCCAGTGCGTCGTGCCGGAGCGGGAGGCCCGCCTGCGGATCCCGGTGACCGAGCTGACCGAGCCGGAGCTGGACGCGGCGCTGACCGCGGCCGCCCGCCGTGGTTTCGACCTGGAGAACGAACTGCCGGTCCGGGCGGAACTGTTCGTGCTCAGCCCCACCGAGCAGGTGTTCCTGGTCCTGGTGCACCACATCGTGGCCGACGGCTGGTCGTTCGCGTCGCTGGTGAGCGACCTGTCCACGGCCTACGCCGAGCGGCGCTCGGCGCACGCCCCCCAGTGGGCGCCACTGCCCGTGCAGTACGCCGACTACACGCTGTGGCAGCGGGACGTCCTCGGCGACCTCGCTGACCCCGACAGCGTGCTGGCGCGGCAGATCGGCTACTGGAAGGACACACTGGCCGGCCTGCCGGACCAGCTGGACCTGCCGGCCGACCGGCCCCGCCCGGCGGTCCCCAGCCACGACGGCGGATTCGTGCCGATCACCGTCGGACCCGAGGTGCACGCGCGGCTGCTGGAGATCGCCCGCGGCAGCGGCGCCAGCCTGTTCATGGTGATGCAGGCCGCGCTGGCCGCCCT